>MTOX01000001.1 GCA_002011795.1 Nitrospirae bacterium JdFR-88 | reverse complement strand
GATGCTCAGGCCCACGAACTGGTCGGTGTTGGGCCAGGCCTTGGTGGAATCCTGGCAGGTGGTCTGGTCGGCAGCGGCATCGCAGGTGCCCATGTCGCCCGCATTCCAGGCCTCCGAGAGGCTTGCCGGGGCCGAGGAAGGCGCCGTGAGCACCTCGTCAGGCTTGTGCCTGCCCAGGGTATCCAGGGGATGCACCGCAGGCTTCAGTATCTGGTAGTTGTCCCCGTTGCTGAGCTGGGTGGCCAGCTTGCTCTCCAGCGTCAGGGTGGCCAGGTTGGGATAGCCGCTGAAGCTGGAGCACTCCGCAGCCCCGTCGGTAGTGGTAGTATTGGCAGTGATGGTCTTCTTCTGCACCCCGCTCTTGAATACATAGCCCACAAACTCGTCGCCTGCCAAGGTCTTGGCGGTGCAGATGTCCACAGTCTGCGTTGCAGCCGCCTGGCTGCTTTCCACCTTTCCGTTGTCGCCGATGAACAGGTCGTACATGCCCTCCAGCTTGTCGCTCATGGCCACGGCGTTGTAGAAGTCCACGCCGTCGTAGGGCTTGAACCCGTTGGCAGGCTGGCTGTGGCAGTTGAAGCACACCTCCTCAATGGGGGTGATGTTCTTCACTATCTCAAAGATGTCGTTCACATTGGGGGTGTAAAGCGGCCAGGACTCCACCGACACCGTGTCGTTGGCTATGTCGGTGGCGGTGACGATGGCCCTCTGGCTGGGCTCGTAGCCGGTGGCGTTGGTCACCACTATGGCATAGCCGGTGTAGTCCTTGGTGAGGTCCTGGTCCACCGTCACGGTGGTGCCGCTTACCGCCGTAAGGGTGCCGTAGACAAAGTCCTTGAAGTTGCCCGTGCCCATCACCGCAAAGAAGCTGTTCTTGGAGCTCTGGTGAAGCCCGAACTTGGGGTCAGAGCCCTGCCCACCCACACTGCTCTTGTTGCCACCGTCGCCGCCGATGGTGTCGTTGTGGCACTTGGTGCAGACGGCCTGGAAGCTGCTGCCGTCGCCGAAGACGCCGGACTGGACCGCATAGTTGTGGGTGGAGTTCTTCACCCTCTGCACCGCATCGCTGGGCGCATAGTTGGGGGTGGAGTTGTCAGGATACGGTATGGGCGGCACCTCGTTCACCGCATTGTTGGTGCTTACCGCCTTCTGCTGCTTGGCCCTGTGGCAGCTCAGGCACACGCCACCGTCGCCAGAGCCTATATAGTCGGAGTTGGTAAAGCCGGTATCTGCCGCATTGTCGGGTATCTCGGCCACCGTGGTCCTCAGGTTGGCCGCCCTTTCGCCCTCGGCGTTGACGCTGGGATTGAACATGTCGTGGTCGGCGTGGCACATGAGGCAGTTGCGGTCGGTGTCGCTCTGGCCGCCCAGTACATGGGGCGTGGAGGTGTTCTGCAGGTAGGTGGCCGAGTCGTTGTTCAGGTAGTGCTTGTACACCATGTTGGCCACATTGTTGTGCATCCGGTTGTACAGGTCGCCGTGGCAGCCGGCGCAGGCAGTGCCGCCCGAGGACTCCCCGGCCTCGGCGGTCACATTGCCGTCTACGTGGCTGGCCGGGTCGGAGAAGCTCACGTTGTCGGCAGCCACATTGGTGTGGCAGGAGCTGCAGGAGGGGTTGTCCGGATGCCCATCGGCCGGCGAGGGCGGATACCCGTGGCACTGGTCGCAGTCCTCCGCATCAAGCAGCCCGTCGCCATCGGGGTCAAGATAAGTAGCGTTGCTCCACACAGGGGCCCGGTCGTCCCCGCCCGACCAGGCGTTCTTGAAGTACTGCGAGTCATGGCAGTAGACATTGCTACAGGTGCCCGTGCCGGGGTCGTAGGTGGGGTTGGCCCCGCCCGTCTTGGCCAGGCTGCCGAAGGTTATCTCGGCAGGAAGGGCCGTGTCTATGTGCCCTGAGGCATTCATGCTGGCCGGCACCGCATGGCACTCCGTGCAGTCTGTGGCATTGGAGATTGCCGAGAGGGCCTCCATGTGCACCCTGTGGGCCCCCACCTGGGGGTCGGTGTCAGCAGTATCGCCAGCGGTGTCCACACCGCTGCCTCCAGCCCCAGGGGCGGCGGCGTTGGTAAAGCCGTCGGCCCCCGTGGTGAGCTGCCCGTGGCAGATGGTGCAGTTGTTGTAGGAAGACAGGTCAAGCCCCCAGCCGTCGGAAACGCTGCCGTGGCAGCGGGTGCTGGAGCATGTGGCCGAGGCCTCGCTCCAGCTGCCCCCTACATTGCCGATAAAGTCCACATTCTCGGCACTGTTGAGATGAAGCCCGCTGGTGGCGTTCACGAATGTGGGTGGTATGGCCGTATCGTGGGTGGTCTGTACATGGCAGAGGTCGCAGCTGTAGCCCTGCCACTCCACATGGGCCACATGGCTGTTGGCCGTGGCGGTGGCCTCGCCACCAGTGGCGTAAACGGGATGGGCCTTGCCTGCGCCGTCGCCGTGGCAGGCATCGCAGGTAAGGGTGCCGGCATTCCAGTCCACGTTGTTGTAGGTAGGGGTGGCGCTGCGGGCAGTATTTCCGCTGGAGTGGCAGTAGATGCCCGCACAGGTGTAGCCCGCATCCCCGGGCACCTTCTCGGCCCCGTTCGCCGTGGTGGCGTCCACGCCGTTGTAGGTGGGACTGGAGTCCAGGGAATTGGTGAACTTCACATTTATGAGCTGGTTCACATGAAGCGCCTTGCTGGCGATGGTGGGGTTGTCAGAGACGGTGGCCGCATGGCACTCTATGCAGGCGATATTTCGGCCTATCTCGTTGTCGGCATCGTCTATGTGGCCCGGGTGGGCCATGGTGCCCATCTGGCTTACGGAGGCGGCATCACCGCCGTGGCAGCCGGTGCAGTCGGCAGGCATGGTGCCCGACCAGCTCACCGCCGCATGCGTGGGAGCCGTGGCCGAGGTGCCCGCGCTATGGCAGTAGGTATTGGAGCACTGGTGGTTGCCCAGGTCATAGGGGTTGGCCCCGCCGTCGGGGCTTACCCAGGTGTTGAACACCACATCCTTTTCACCGTCCACATGGTTGGCCACCGCGGCCAGCCCGCTGATGGTGGTGTTGTCCGAGGCGGTGTCGGCATGGCAGGCGTTGCAGTCAAACTCGGCATTGGCCGAGTAGTCGTCCACATGCTTGGTGTGAGGAGGACTCCAGGTGGGCGAGCCCTCTCCCGCCTGGCTGTGGCAGCCACCGCAGTCCAGCGTGCCGGACCAGGTGGGGCTCTGGTAGGCATTGCTCCCACCATAGGGGTCGGCGTTGGAGTGGCACCACACGCTGGAGCATGTGCCCGCCGTCCAGGTGATGGCCGAGTTCACACTGTCGGTGCCCGCCGCCACGCTGTCGGCAGTGTAGCCAGGGCTTACCCCCGTGCCCAGGAACGGGTTGGTATAGAGGTCCACATACCTGTAGCTCTCTGTGCCGTCGCCATAGGTGCGGCTGCCCGCAGAGTTGGCAAACAGCACCTCCGTGGTCTGAGGGTCGGCATAGGGGCCGCCCGAGTGCTCCGTGGCCGTGGCCCCCTGAAGCCTGTGGCAGTTCTCGCAGGCCAGGGCATAGGGCTTGCCCCCTGTAGCGTTGGTGTGCCCAGCGTGCACCCCCGTGAAGGTCCCCGAGTCAGGCCCCTGGCTCTGATGGCAGCTCTCGCAGTTCAGCACCCCCGTGGCACCCCACGCAGGGCTTGAGCCACCATGGCAGTAGGTGCTGGAGCACACCTTCGTGCCACCGTCGTAGGTGCCCGTGGCCCCGCCCACCACCTTGAAACTCACATCCTCGGCCCTGTTCAGATGCAGCCCGCTGGTGGTGTTAAGGAATGTAGGCGGTATGGCCGCATCGTGCGTGGTGTCCAGGTGGCAGTAGTCGCAGCCATAGGCGCTTGACTCCACATGCTCCACATGGCTGTTGGCCGTGTCGGTGCCCCCGCCGCCCGTGGCGTACACAGGATGGGCCTTGCCCGCAGCATCGCCGTGGCAGCCGTCGCAGCCTATGCCAGCGGCATCCCACGCTATGGCCTTGAAGGTGATGCTCTCCGTGGCCCCTCCTGTGTTGACATTGCCGTCAGAGTGGCAGTACACATTGGCGCAGTCGCCCACGGCGCTTCCAGGGGCCTTGGTGGCACCAGAGGCACCCGTAGTGGAGGAGCCCGCATAGGTAGGGCTGTCGGAGTCGTTGGAGACCCCCGAGAACTTCACATTCACCAGCCTGTTCACATGCTCGGCGTAGGTGGAAATGGTGGTGTTGTCACTTGTGGTGGCGGAGTGGCACTCCTGGCAGCCGATCTTGTAGCCCACCACCGAGGCGTTGTTTATATGAGTGCCGTGCGCATAGGTGCCCATCTCGGCCGTCGCTCCCGCTGCGCCGGCGTGGCAGCCGGTGCAGTCAGCAGGCAGGGTGCCGTTCCAGGCGGCGGTGCTAAGAGAGGCGTTTCCGCCGCCGAAGTCGGTGTCGGACTGCCCCTGGCTGTGGCAGTAGAGGCTGGAGCAGTTGGGCCTGCTGTAGGNGCCGCTGTCGGCAATGCTTCCGCCAAAGCGCACATCCTTGGCGTTGTTTACATGGTTGCCGATGAGATTGTCGGAGGCATCCACCGTGTCGGCATGGCACTCCACGCAGTCGTAGTCGTACTTGGTGCTGTCGGCATGGATGGGATGCACATTGGTGCTTACCCACTCGCCGCCGGCCTGGCCGTGGCAGCGGTTGCAGTCGGCAGGGTAGCTGAAGGTGTCGTCCCAGTTGGCATACCTGTAGGTGATGGTGCCCGAGTAGTCGCCGCCGTCGGAGTGGCAGTAGATGTTGGAGCACACCCGCTCCGCACCGCTGGGCACATTCACGACGGTGGCATTGCCGTTGAAGATTCCAGGGTCGGTGTAGTCGTTGCCGGGCTCCGACAGGGCCGGGGCCTGATACAGCCCTCCCTCCACGCCGAAGACCACAAACCCTATGTGGAGCTTGGCATCGGGGCTGGCCTCGTTGTGCTGAGCACTGTTGGTGGGCTGCCCCCCGGTGTGGCAGACGGAGCAGGCATAGCCCTTGGTCACGGCATGGAGACCGTGGGCCCCCGCACCGTTGGCGAAGTCCGCGTCGCGCCCCGTGGGATAGGTGCTTATGAGCTCGGCCTCGGTGTCCGGCGGTATGCCGTGGCAGCCGCCGCAGGCCAGGCCGCCCCACTTGGTCTGCCCCAGGTTGTGGGTATAGTCGTGGCAGGTAAGGCCGCAGGACTTGTCCGAGGGGTCGTAGCTCCATCCGCCGGTGTTGAACACCACATCTATGGCCCCGTCCACATGAAGGCTCAGGGGAGTGTTGTTTATGTCCACCGTGCTGGCGTGGCAGGTGTTGCAGGCCTCGGCCGCATGGGTGGGGAAGTCGCTCCCGTCGGCGGCCTTCACATGGCTGTTGGCATCGGCGCTGCCGCCCACGCCGCTGTCGGTGTAATCAGGCCTGCCGTCGGCCCTGGAGCGGCCGTGGCAGGAGTTGCAGACAGTGGTATCGGTGGCCCAGTTGGCTATGGCGTAGTGCGAGCCGTTGTATGCCGCCGGCAGGTTGGCCACGGGTACTGCCAGCTTCCCTGTACTGTGGCAGTAGATGTTGTCGCACTCACCGGCACCGTGCGTCGCCCCCGAGCCCACCAGGGAGTCGGCGGTGTTGAGAATCACATTGGCAATCTTGTCCACATGGAGCACCTTGTTGGTCACGGCAGGCTCTATGGTGGAGTTGGCCACGGAGCTTACCACATCCTTGTGGCACTTGTAGCACTCGTAAAGATACGGATAGCTTGAGCCCACATGCTTGTCGTGGGCCGCCGAGGCAGGAGGATTGCTGGCCGTGGAGCCGTGGCAGGTGCCGCAGGCCCCACTGGCAGCGTTGTCCCAGGTAGGGGTGTCGTAGGTGCCCGTGCCGGTGCTGTGGCAGTAGACATTGCTGCAGGTATAGGTGCCGGCGCTGTAGGAGCCGCCCCAGAGGGAGTCGAAGCTCACATCCTTGGCCCCGTCCACATGGAGCGAGTAGTCCGCTATCGTGCTTCCGTCCGTAGTAGTAGTGTTGTGGCAGCTCTGGCAGCCTATCTCCTGGGAGCCCCTGGCCGTGGTGCCGTACTCGTCGTCGGCCACATGGATGATGTGCACGTTGCTGAGGCCCGTGGAGCCTGCCGCCTCCATGTTGGCCCTGGTGTCGGAGTACTCGTGGCAGTCGGCACAGCTTACCGTGCCGCTCCACGAGGGGGTGGCATAGGCGTTGGTGCCTCCCACAGGGCTGGCATTGCTGTGGCAGTAGAGGCTGGAGCAACTGTGCGTGCCCAGGTCGAAGCCTCCAGAGGGGTTGACGCCGTTGAAGACCACCTGCTTGGTGCCGTCCACATGGAGGGCCCGGTTGGAGATGGCCGTGTCGGCCGTGGCATCGTCAATCACCGTGTTGTGGCAGGCAGAGCAACGGTAGTCATACCCTGTGTCGGAGACATGCACCGTGTGGGTGGGGCTTGAGCCCTGGGCATCGTGGCAGCTTGCGCAGTCCATGGCCGCCCCGCCCCAGGTGACCGTCTGGTACTGGTTGGTACCCCCGTAGGGGTTGGCGTTGGAGTGGCAGTACAGATTAGTGCAATCCGAGTATGTGCTTGAGGGCACAGGTCCCCTGCCACCGCTGGAAAGACCGTTGTAAAGGGCCCCGCTGGTCCGGCTGTCCGCGGTGGAGAAGGCCCAGGAGGCATCTCCGTCCACATGCTTGGAGCCCGAGCCGCTGTGGCCGTGGCAGAGGTCGCAGCTTAGGGGGGCCATGAGGGTGGCATCGGCATCACCCACATGCACCAGGTGGCTTCCCAGCCCTGGGGGGTTGGAGGAGGTAGCCCTGTGGCAGTTGCCACAGCTGGCCTCCGAGGCCCCGCCGCTCCAGACGGGCACCGTCTTTGCCCCCTCGTTGGCCGTGCCCACCATGGTGGAGCCGTGGCAGTAGAGGTTGGTGCAGGTGTAGGAGTCGTCAGGGGCGTTGGGTCCTGTACCCACGGCGGTGCCGTTGTACACAAACCCGTTCTGAAGGGTGGTGTGGCCCTTGTAGTAGCCAGCGGTGTAGAGGTTGTCCGTGGGGGAGTTCAGCCAGAAGGACATCTCTATGTAGTAGTCGCCAATGTCGGTGTCCGTCTCCGCCGGCACCATACCGCCGTAGTGGCACACATCGCAGCTTTGATACTTGTTGTAGTGCACCACATGGGCGCCCACGGCGTTGCCCGTAACGCCCGTGTAGACCGTCTCCAGGCTCCCGCTCTCCTTGATGGCCTTGACCAGGTTCCAGGGGTCCGTGGTTGAAGGCGGGGCGCCATGGCAGTCGCCGCAGGCAGCCCCGGCCTGGTCAAACCCCTGCTTGTGGGGCTTGTGGCAGTTGGAGGTGTCGGCAAAGCAGTAGGAGCCCTCGTTGTGGGCCTGGTCGGTGCCGTTTAGTACCTTTACATAGTTGTTAACCGTTACTCCGGGCTCGGTGTGGCAGACCACGCAGACCGCCCTGTATTTCTCCGTAGCGCTGGAGAGGTTGTAGTCCCCCGAGGCGTTGTAGAGCTTTACCAGCCTCCAGCTGGTGGGATTACCGTCGCTGTCGGTGTTGTAGGTATCACCCTCCACCACCTTGCCGGAGTTTATTTCGTCCCTTACGAACATGCCGTAAAACAGCTTTACATTCTGGCCCACCAGGTAGCGGTCAAAATAGTAGTTGATCTTGTAGCAGTCGGGGTAGTTGGCGTAGTCGTTTCGGGGCTCGTTGTCCTGGCAGAGCTTCACCGTAAGGGTGTTGGAGCCGTTGTCCTGGATGTCCAGGTAGAACTGGTAGCGGCTGAAGGGTTTTATGATGTAGCCGGTCCACTGCCCCGCGCTCCAGCCGGGGTCGCCGTTAAGGGTAATTACCCTGGTGCCGGTGGCCTGGTCGTAGGGGCCCACACTGGCTACCTGTCCAGAGAAAAGCACGGCCTCGGAGCCCCAGCGCCTGGGCTGACGCTGATAGTGGGGCTCATGGCAGGTACGGCACTCCACCGTCCAGGCTCCGAACTCGCTTTCGCTGCCCGTGGTCCTGGAGGAATGCACCGCCGCCTCCGTGGCGGTGCCGGAGGCCCTGTGGCATTCCCGGCAGACGATGTTCGTAACGGTATTGTCTATATGGGTGCCTATCTGGTCGTTTAGGGCCAGCGAGCTTATGGGGGTGTGGCAACTGGAACAGCTCACATTGTTTATGGGTGTGTGGGGAGCATCCAGGGCATAGGCTGCCCCCGAAAGCACAAGAAGCAGTGCCAGCGCAAGCACTTTGGTCTTACTCATGCCAGCTAATCCCCCCTTCATTTAAACCGCCCCAGGGTAATCATTGTGCCGTATCTGCCAAAGGCCCGCACCTTCCCCAGGAAGGTGCCGTCGGCCTCGTAGAGCCTGAAGCTTCCCGTATTGCGGGGCGAAGGCCCGTCGCCCAGCAGCACCTCGGCCTGCCCGTCGTAGTCCACATCTGCTGCCGCCAGGCTCACCCTGCCCTGGGCCGAGAAGGCAAAGCCCCCTACCTTGCGGCCCTCGGGGCCGTAGAGCTCCACCACGGGGGCAGACCTCCGCTGAGGCCGGTAGGCCAGGAGTATCTCGGCCAGCCCATCGGCGTCCGCATCGGCCACCGCCAGGGCCAGGGCCAGGTAGGCAGAGGCCCCTCGGGCCAGGGGCAGCTCAAACCCTCCGGCCCTCTGAAGCCCCCCCTCGGTGAGCTGCCAAATGGAGACCTCAAGGGCCTTCCCCCTCTGGGCAACCACTACCAGCTCCTCGGGGCCCTCACCGTCCAGCTGCCCTGCGGCCACCTGGGCCCCCCGGGGGCCGGTCTTCACGGAGAGGCTGTGAAGCCTCGCCACAGAGGCCCCGTCATAGGCATAAATGCTTATTACCGCCCCCTCCCCCTGCCTGCTGGCCAGGATGAGCTCCTCGGGCCCCTGGCCGTCCAGCTCGCCCAGGGCCAGGGAGGATACCCTGCCGGAGGCCCTGAAGCTCAGCCCCTCCAGGGCCGTCCCGTCGGTCCTGAAGCCCACCACCAGGTATCCTTCCTCCCTGCCCTTCTTCAGGGCCAGGACGAGCTCCTCGGGCCCCTGGCCGTCCAGCTCGCCAGAGGCCAGGTGCCTGGGGCTGTAGCCCCTGCCAAGAAGCCTCAGATGCTCAAACTCCTCCCCCTGGGAGTCGTAGAGCCTTATCTCCGCCTTGGCCAGAGGACCCCAAGGGGCTGCGGCTATGTCGTTGAGCTCCCTCAGGTCCTCGTACAGGCCGTAAAGCTCCACCGTCTCGCCCAGGCCCACATAGAAGCTCTCGGAGGCCGGGCTCTTGAAGCCCTGCACCCGGCCGTACTGGATGGTGTAGGTGCCCTCGGGCACCCCTTCAAAGACCGCCTCGGTGCCCGAGCCGCCGAGGCTCTCAGGGCCCTGGATGCTGAAGGTGGCCTCCTGCAGGTTGGTCCTCACCCTTATGGTGCCACCCTTTATGTAATCCAGGGCCACGGCCACGGACTTGGGCTCGGTATGGGTACAGTCGGCCGAAACGGTAAGGGAGGCCTCGTAGTGCCCGCTTTCCAGGCCCTCCACATGGGCGGCCACCTCCACCAGGGCCAAGGTGGCATCGCCCCGAGAAGGAGAGGCCTCCAGCCATTCGGCATCGTCCTGAACACTCCAGGAAAGGGAGCCGGAAAGGAGCCCCTCCACCTTTAGACTCAGCTCCTGGGGCTCGGGGTCCTCCGCCCCCTTGGCGGAAAACTCCATGGAGGTGGGGCTGACCTCCAGCTGGGGGGCCGGGCCCACCTGCAGGGAGGCCCCCACGGTCTCGGCCCCTCCCTCGTAGGAGACCCTCAGGGAGCCCTCATAGCTGCCCTCGGAGAGACCCTCCAGCAGGGCAGTGATGTTCACCGTGGTGGACTCCCCTCCGCCCAGCTGGCCACTGCTGAGCTCGGGGCTCAGCCACGAGGTGGCGCTCTCAAGGCTCCACTGAAGGGTGCCCTTGCCAGTGTTGGTAAGGGTGAGGCCCTCCGTGGGGTCTTGGCCACAGAGCTGCCCCTCGTAGCTCATGGAGGTGGGGCTTACCACCAAGAAGGTATACGCATCCAGGCCCAGCACCCTCACCCCCCCGGGGCTTGCCACCAGGAGCCTGCCGTCGGGCACATACTCCAGCCCCCTGGGCAGGGCCAGCCCTGCCTCCAGAAGGCACAGGGGATTGCCCTCGGGGTCAAACACATGTAGCACACTCTTGGCATGGTCTGCCACCAGGAGCCGCCCCCCGGCCCAGACCGCCCCCGAGGGGCTGAGCATAACTCCGGGCTCGTGCTCGGTGCCCCAGGTGCCAAAGCTCTTGAGAAGCTCTCCCTGGGAGTTGAACTTGTGCACCCCGGCCCCGTAGACCTTCCTCTTGACCTCGGGGTCATACCTGAGAGCATGGTCCGCCACATATATATCGCCGCTCAGGGGCTCTATGGCTATGCCACTGGGGGCTGCCAGCTGCCCCCCCTGGCCAAAGCTGAAGAGCCACTGCCCACTGGCCCGGTCGTAGACCTTTACCAGGTCTTCATCCCTGTCAACTACATACACCCTTTCGCCATGGACCTCCACGGCCACGGGCCAGCGGAACTCCCCCAGCCCCTGGCCCAGCACGCCCACCTGGCGCAAGGAGGAGTCATAGATGCCTACCTCGGCCTTCGCCTCCAGGCCGAAGCCCTCCACCCGGCCTATATAGACTTTGCCCTCCGGGCCCACCCCCACCCCCAGGGGCGACTTCATGGGCCTGGCCCGAAGGAACCGGCCATGGCGGTCAAACACCTTCACTATGTCGTTGGTGTAGTCGCTTACATAAACCCTGCCGGCCCCATCCACGGCCACCGAAAGCCCCTGAAGCCCCTTCTCGTGTATCCCCTTGAGAATGTCCACTTCAGGACAGGAGGCCCCAAAGCCCACTGTACAGAAGACAAAAACGGCCAACAGGGAAAGCAGTATGGGTATTCCCCACACCCCTGGCCTACGGCTGCGCCATTTCACCCAGCCAGGTAGTCTCCTTCTCTTCATAACTCCTTCATATTTGGGCATATTTCAAAATTCCTATCAAGGGAAATGCAATAGCTGTGCCAGATTTTTATGAAGGGAAATTCACAATTTCAGGGGAGGACTCTACCGTCGTGCTAAGACTACGCTTTATCTTATTTCAGGTGGCAGGCCAGGCAGAGCTCGCTGTCCTTTACGCTGACCCGGAGGAAGGGGCTGGTGCCATCGGCGTTGGAGCCCCAGTTGTGGGGGTCGTGGCAGGAGGAGCATTCTATGTAGTTATTGCTGTTAGGGCCGGGGAAGAACCTTATCCCCTTTGCCTGGGCATTGGCCAGGGTATCAAAGCCCGGGTCTGCTGTGGGGTACTCTATGCTTATGGGGTGGTCGTTGGAGAGGTTCAGGGGGTCTGTGGCCTCGTCCCTTTCGGTTATGTTGGGCCCCCAGCCCAGGGAGGAGCCCTCGTAGAAGACATCTGCCAGCTTGGTGCCGGCGCTGAACAGCCCTGGGGCCAGCCCTCCGTCGGGCTCCAGGGGGAACTCCCTGTCCTCGGGCGGATTGCTCAATACATTCAGGGCCATGAGGCCGTCGTGGCAGCTCAGACAAAGAAGGGAGTACNCCCCTACGCGGCTCGTAGTGGCATTCATGGTGGCGGAGCTGTAAAGGTCGAAGTCCGTGGCGTTGGAGAGGGCCCTGTTCCACAGGAGGAAGGCCTCGGTGCCCCCTCCAGGGTCCTCGTAGGCACTGGTGGTAGTATTGAAAAAGATGGTGGACGTAACCGTCTCGTTGGCACTGTGGGGGGTATGACAGAACACGCAGACCTGGGCAGTGTCAAAATAGAACCTGCTTTTGGTGCCGGAGCTGGAGCGCTCGGCCATGTCATGGGGAGAGTTATAGACACTGGCGAGTGAAATCCCCCAGCCCAGGGCCAAAACACACACCAGTACCATCCACCCTATCCAGGTTTTCCCTTTCAGCATAACCACTTAGCCTCTTCCTGAGGACAAATCGTTGCAACTATTGTGCCTGCTTTATTCATATACCTCCTCCCAGCTCCTGCCCTCCACCCCCGAGAGGGTGTGCTCGGCCCCATGGCAACTGAGGTAGCAACGGGGCTTGCCAGGGGCGGCCTCCTGGAACTCTGGCCCACCGTCCGGACCGGGCTCCACCACCGAGGGGTTGAACCTTATGAGATAGGGATATTCCCTGCTTCCGTGGGCAGTATGGCAGGTGGCGCAGGAGGTGTTCTGGTACACCACATGCAGCTTGTGCTTCTTGAAGCTCTCGTCGCCCAGGATGCTGCGGCGGTCGTGGCAGCCGTAGCAGAGCTCATAGGCGGAGGGGCTTTCGGGGCCGTCCTCCTGGATGTAGCGTCTAAGCAGTATGGGGGGGTAGTCCGAGCCATGGGGTCCCCTGGGGCCGTAGGGGTCGTCGTTCCCGTGGCAGTGGGTGCAGCGGATGCGGTCATTCACGGTCCAGTCCCTGGTAAGGCTGGGCACATTCTTGTTCCTTCCGGGCCGCTCTATGGGATGGTAGGAGGGGTTCAGGGGGTCGAAGAGCTCCAGGAGGTTTTCGCTCTCGGCGGGACGGTTCTCGCTGTCGGAGTGGCAGAGGTAGCAGAGCTCGTACTCCTGTGTAGCCCTCTTCAGCCTTCGGGCTGGGGAGTAGCCCCTGGCCCCCTTCCAGGGCCAGTCGGGCCTGCTGGTATGCACCACATGGCAGTCCTGGCAGCTCACATGCCTGGGCGCAGAGGAGTCCTTCTCGGGAAGCACCTCGCCCCTCCTGTGGTAATGGGCCGTGGTAAGCACAGGATGCACCGAGGCCTTGGCAAAGACCGCCTCTATGTCGGTGCTGGCCTCCCCTGGGACACCCCTCTTGAGGGAGCCGTGGCAGAGGAAGCACAGCTCATAGCCGCTCCTTATGAGCATGGGGGTGCCCGGTGCCCCGGTGCCTGCGTGGCAGGCCCCGCANCCCCGGGGGTTAGTGCGCCTGTCCATGTGGGAAGGGGGGGCGGCCTGGGCCCAGGCCAGCAGCCCCAGCACCAGGGCAAAGACGCTTATTCTCAGGGCCATCAGTTGCACGGTATGTGGCACTTGGCGCATAGGGTGTCTATGTAATTGCAGTCCGTACCGCTGCCCTTTATGTCGGCGCAGCCCTCCACCAGGAAGTTGCAGGTGTTGCAGAAGGCATATCCCGAGGGGTCCACCCAGGTATGGGGGTCGTGGCAGGTGGAGCACTGTACGCCCCAGTTGTAGTTGCCCTCCTCGTAGCCCGAGCCGTACTGGGCCCCCGTGGGCCTGAGGGCCACCACGGGGTCCTGCAGCACCGTGGCCTTGGCCTCCAGCTTCAGGGTGGAGGTGCCGCTACCCTCGGGCGGCTCGCACTCGGCGGAGGAGTTGCTCACCAGCTGCGTGGTGTAGGGCACCGAGACCACGTGGTGAGTGGTAAGGTCGGTGCCAATGTAGGCATGGGAGCCCGAGGGGATGTAGCCCTCGGCCGTGACCCCGGTCATCTCCACCACGGCGGTGCGGCTGAAGAGGGCACCCACGGCCACGGTGCCGTCGTGGCAGCTGAGGCAGAGCTTGGAGGCACCGTCAGGGGGATTAAGGGGCTGGCTCAGGAGCTTGTAGGTGCCGGCAAGCTCGGGGGAGTTGTATATCTTGTTGGCCGTGCCGGTGGTGACGGTGCCGGCCGTCTTCACGGTGTACAGGGCCTCGGAGAGATGGTGATTCCACAGGGGCGCGTTGATGTTGGCCCCGTTTACCAGGGTCTGTACATAGGCATGATGGGGCGTGTGGCAGAAGATGCATATCTGGGTCTCGCTTACTGCGTGGATGGGGTGGCCGGTGCCGCTGGCCGAAAGGTTGTGGGGATGGTTGGCCAGCAGGGCCGTGCCCAGCAGGGCGCTGAAGCTGCCCGGCTCACCTCCCCGGCCTATCCAGCCAGGGCCGGCCTCGGCCCTGAGCAGCAACCCCCCTGCCAGAAGGGCTCCCAAAAGCACCAGGAGGCCCAGCACCGCCCCGGTCGCTACCATGCCCCTTTCATGCCTCATGCTCAATCACCCCCCAGGAACTTGAAGGCCTGAACCCTCATGTTCAAGGTATCCGCTACGTATATGTTATCATTGCCGTCTATGAAAATTCCCGTGGGGCCGTAGAACTGCCCGTAGAAATGCCCCCTTTCACCGAAAAACAAAAGGAGCCTGCCCTGCCGGTCAAAGATCTTCACCATGTCCTGGGCGGTGTCCACCACATAGATGTGCCCCTGGGTGTCCACCGCTATGCCCTTGACCTTGTCAAAGTACATAAACTCATCCCCCGGAAGGCCGAAGGCATGGTGGTAGAGCCCATCGGGGCGGAAGACCTGCACCCTGAAGTTGGCCGTGTCCGAGACATAGATGAACCCGTCAGGGCCCACGGCCACATGGGTGGGATAGTTGAACTGCCCGGGTCCTTCCCCCCTCTGGCCTATGCTCCTGAGCCTCCTGCCCTGGTAGTCGTGGACATAGAGCTTATGCGCCCAGGTGTCCACTACATACACCAGCCTCTTGTTCTCATCCAGGGCCAGCCCCGTGGGCCTCTTGAAGGGCCCCTGGAAGGAAAACAGGTACCGGCCCTTTTCGTTGAAGGCGAAGACACCCTTGAGCTCCGGGTCCGAGACATACACCAGCCCCTCTGGGCTTGCCGCCACATCCAGGGGGTAGCGAAGGCTGCCCTCCCCGAGCTCATAGAAGTAGGAGGACTTTCCCGTCTGCAGCTCCACCACATTGACCCTCCTGGCCCCCGGGTCGGCCACATAGAGGCGGCCCCGGGCATCCACGCACAGGCCGTGGGGGCTGAGAAAGGTCTCGGCCTCCCGGGGCTCCAGGGGCTGGGGCTCCTGGAGCCCCAAAAGCCCGCCCGAGCCTGAGGCCACCTTGTGAAGGGCCCAGAGGTACTTTATCCGGGGCTTCTCAGGCGGCCCGGGCCAGATGATGCTGTCCCTCATGGTGGTGTCCAGGAGGGCCATCTGGGCACCACAGCCCGAAAGCAAAAGGAGCATCGTCATTGCCAGGGCCTTACTCCTCATAGACCTCTATCTGGGCCCCCTCCTTGAGCCTGCTGAGGAGGGCCTCCCTCAGGGCCTTCTCCTTCTTCTGCCTGAGCCTTCGTTTTATGGCCTCCTTGACCGCCTCGAAGGGAAGCTGCTCCGGAGGGGTCCTGCCCTCCACTTTCACGATGTGGTAGCCGTAGATGCTCTGGATGACGCCGCTTATCTGGCCCACCTCCAGCCGAAAGGCGGCCTCCTCCAGCTCTGGCTCCAGCCTTCCCTTGTGCACCAGGCCCAGGTCCCCCCCCTTGACCCTGTAGGGGTCGTCGGAGTAGTTCCAGGCAAGCTCTGCAAAATCGGCCCCCTCCCGGGCCTTCTTGAGCACCTCCTCGGCCAGGGCCCGCCTCTGGGCCCGCTCCTCCGCGGTAGCATTGGGGGACACGGAGATGAGGATGTGCCTGAGCCTCCTGGCCTCGGGCCTGAAGTAGCTCCCCCTGTTGGCCTCGTAGTGCTGCAGGGCCTCCTGGTCGCTTACTGTAGCCTTCTCCTTTACCTCCAGGCGCAGAAGCTCCTTGACCAGGTACTTCTTCTCCAGGTACCTTCGGTAGGCCCTCTCCGTGAGGCCCCACTGCTTGAGGGCCCGCTTGAAAATGCCCACCCCGCCCAGCCTTTCTATGGTCTTCTGCCTCTGCTTCTTGAGCCACTTCTTGGGGACCTCCAGGCCCCGTCTCTTGGCCTCCTGGTACAAGAGCTCCCACTCTATCATCCTCTGGATGATCTTGGGCCTGTAGTAGGCCATCCTCTCGGGGCTGAGGCTGTGGAAGGCGGCCACGGGAACCACCTCGTTCCTCACCTGGTCAAAGTCCACCTGGGTAAGCTCCACCCCGTTGACCCTGGCCAGCACCTTGGGGCCGGCCCATGCAGGGGCAGCCAGAACAAGCAAAAGCACCGCTATGGATACTCTCAAGGACATTGAGCCTCCTTTATTTTCCATTAATTCTACCACAGCCTCCTGAAGCTCCTGGCCCAGCGCCTGGTGGCCCTCACCACGATAGAATGTTCGGTTGTGCCCACCTCTTCATGAACCCTCAAGGTGTAGCCCAGGCTCAGGCTCACCCTACGCATGCTCCACACATACAGGACTTGGGCCTCGGAATAGGGGGCAATGGTGTCACCCCAACGCCTCAAGGCCCGGACGACCAGCCTGCTCCGCCTGTTGATGCCCTTCCTGAGCACTCCGCTTACATAGTAAGTGGTGCCGAGGTCGTTTATGTCCGTCCTGCCCCTTAGGCTGAGGGAAGTCCTGACGGCCGGGCGCCAGAACACAATGGCCTCAAAGGAGGTGCTCTCGGAGCGTCTGCCCAGCCCGTTGCGCACATCGGTGATGGTGTGCCTGGCCGAGCCTTGAAGCCTAAGGTTGGGCCTAAGCCTGTAGTTGACCCTCAGGAAGAAGCTGTGGCTCATGCTGAGGCCCCTGTGCTCCAGGGGGAAGGTAGTGGTAAAGGTGTAATGAGCCGTAAGGGTGAGCTTTCGCAGCCCCCGGCTTCGAGCCAAGGCCTTGAACGAGAAAGGAATGCCCGACTCCGAATACCCCGAGGTGACGGAGCCCTGCAGGAACACCCACCTGAAGCGAGTGGAAGTGACCACGACCCTGCCCCTCACGGAATAGCTCCTGCGGCCCGGCACCCGCTGCCCTCCGAACTGCCCGCTCTGAAGCTCCCTGTAATTGCTCATCAGGTAGTACCGAAGACGCTCTGTGCGACTGAGCCTTACCGTGCGCTCCCGTTTGAGGAACCCCCTGCCACCCACCTGCCACCTGGTTATGCCCTGGCTCTTTTGTACCAAGGCATCCAGCGCTAGGTGGTAGTCAAACCAGTTCTTGTAGGTGCTACTGTAGCCCAGCACTGCCAATGCCAGCATGTCCGTGATGGAGTCAAAGGTCTTGTAGTACATCCGGGTGTCCAGCCGGAGGCGGCGCCACATGTGGCGGCTCCGCAGGTCGGCCTCGTGCCTGGTGCGCACCGTGCCGTTGGAGTCAGTCCGCATGAACCTGTAGTAGAACCTGTATATGGCAGAATAGAATCTCCTGGCGCTGCGCTCCCGGGCGTTGCTCATGTAGGCCCTGAAGACCGCAGAGGTGGAGTTGTACTTCGTCCCTATCTCGGCCCTGTAGAAGTACTGGTCAAAATCAAAGGAGAGGATGGGATAGTTGAACCTCCAGCCCTTCCGCACATAGAGGTTCCAGTTGACATTGTTGAGGTTTAGGTTCCTGAGGTTGAGGTTCTTGTTCAGGTTCCAGTTGCCGTTGCCATTGCCGTTCCTGTTTCCGTTTCCATTGCCGTTGCTGTTGCCGTTGCCGTTGCCGTTTCCGTTTCCAGGGCGGNTGTAGTTGAGGTTGTTGTAGTTGTTGTACTTGAGCCTGTAGCGGTTCAGGTTCTGATTGTAGTTGTAAAGCCTCCGGCGCCACTGAAGCTCATCCACATAGGAGACCNCCCCTCCCTCCGGAGGGAAGAACCACAGGAACCCAGGCCTCAGATACACCAGGCTGAGGCCGTAGCCAAAGGAGCTGTAAGTACTGCCCTTGTGGTAGCTGAACCTTATCACCGCGGGCCTGGGCACATACTTCCACAGCTTGAGCCCCCTGCGAGGGTCCACATATTCAAACAACCTGAGCTGGCCCCTCAGGCTGCCCAGGTATCTCGTGTCCCCTCTGCGAAAGGTCTGGGAAAATCCCAAATCCAGCCTGTAGTGGGCCAGCCTGGGGTCAAAGATGTAGCCCCTGTGCCCCAGGGTGTATGCATGGGTGAAGGCGGAGCGCTCCCCCGCATCCCCCCACCGCCTGGCATAAGTGAGTGCCACACCCAGGGTGAAGGAATAGCGCTTAAGGAGCCTCCAGTCCCTTATCCGCCGCCTCTGGGCCTGGGCCTCCTCGGGCAGCACGCACAGGGCCGCCATCAGCAGGGCCAGAAGGAGCGCCAATGCCCTCAGAGCAAGCCTCACCTTCGGCCCCCGTTTCGGAGCCTCAGGGGCACATCCTGCCCCCGGGCCCTGAGCTCCGCTATGTCCCTCTTCAGCGTGGCCAGGGAGCACAGCAGCAGCCCGCAGAGGTCCTCATAGCCCAGGAGCACCCCCTGGGAGCGGGCCTCCTGGGTAAGCCTCAGGATGCGCCTGAGCCTCAGCTCCCTCAGGCCGTGGCGCCTCAGCACCTCGTCGTCGCTCTGGCCCACCAGGGTGAGGCGGAGCTTCACCGGCTCGGCCCCGTTGGGCCTGAGCACATATTCCACCCTGCCAAATTCCAAGAAGCTACTGCCTCCTCAGCGGTAGCTCGTGGCCCATGCGCCTGAGGTAGCTCATGTCCCTCTTGAGCGTGGCCTTGGAGGTGAGCATGATCACACTGAGGTCCCTGTAGCTGAGCCTCCCTCCCTGGTGCGCCGCCTCCCTGAGGAGCCTCAGGAGCCTGCGGCGCCGCACCGCCGGCACGCCCCCCCGGTCCTCCTCGGCACACACCGTGAGCCTCAGGCTGCGGAGCCTTCCGCCACCTTCCGCTACCCAGTAGGTAAGCCTTCCACTCATCTCTAAGCACCTCCCTTTTGGGTTATTTCACACACCATGGGGGTATATCCCCTCAAAACCCTCCATGTCCCAACGCCCCGGTGCGCCCTGAAAACGGCTCATTTGAGCCCATCCTCAAGAGGGCACACTCCTGGGCATAAAAATCCTGCCCTGGTGGCATACAAGAGTCGTGCCAAGAAAATTGGCTTTCCTACAACCAGAATTTGCCCATCGGGGCATGGGAGGGGTAAAGCCTGCAAGGACAGAGGCGTCTTAAAAGCAAAGTCCGTCGGCTCATATGAACCCGGTAGGATGCCGCAGGGGGGCCGTGAGACCTGCCCTAAGGGGATACAAGAACCATGCCCGGTGTTAAACTAAGGGGCATGAAGGGGAAAAAGAGGGCAGAGAGGCTCCTGGCCTGGCTGTTCTGGGCGGGGGTGTTTTTGTGGTTTCTCAATCCCCTGAAGCTGGGCGATGTGTTCTGGCATCTCAGGGCGGGGGAGTGGATACTTCAGCACCGGGCCCTGCCCCAGGAGGACCCCTTCGGGCTTTCCAGCCGGGATGGGCAGTTCGTGCTTAAGGCCAACTGGGCCGCCCAGGTGCTCCTTTATCTTTCCTACAAGCTCGGGGGACTCCGGGCGGTAGTGTTTTTCAAGGCCCTGGTCTTTACGGGGATGTTCCTGCTTCTTGAGCGCCTCCTGAGGGCCCAGGGTCTTCAGCGGCCCCTGAGCCTCCTGGCGCTTCTGCCCAGCCTCCTGGTGCTTCACTTCTACGACGAGGCCAGGCCCCAGGCCTTTTCCTTCCTGGGCTTCGTGCTGCTCCTTCATGCCCTGCAGCTCAGGAGGCCCTGGCTGCTTCCGCCCCTCCTGCTCGTATGGGCCAACATGCACGGCGGGTATGTGCTGGGGGTGGCCTTCCTGCTGGCCTATGTACTCAGGGAGGCCCTGCCCGGGGGAGCCAGGCTTCTGCTGGGGGGTGGGCAGGCCAGGCACAAGGGGCTCCTTCTTCTGGGCCCCCTGGCAGCACTCCTTAGCGGGGCAAACCCCCTGGGGTGGGAGGCCTTCAGGGCCACCTGGGGGCTCTTTGCTGCTTCGGTGGCAGGCCGGGCCGGTATTCACGAGCACCTGGGCCTGCGGGAGTTTGCCGCCTTCACCGGGCAGTGGCAGCCCCTCTGGCTCGTCCTGGCCCTGGGGGGCCTGGCCCTGGGAAGCTTTCTTCTGGGACGGAAGGGGCCCTTGCTGGCAGTACTCACCCTGGGCCTTCTGTGGGCCTCCCTTGAGAGCTTTCGGGCAGGGGCCTTCCTGGCCCTCCTGGCACCGGTGCTTCTTGCCAAGAACCTTGCCCGCCTGAGGGTCCCCAGGCCGGCCTGGGCGGCCCTGGCCCTGGTGCTGGCCCTCTCTGCCTGGCCGGTGCTCAGGCAGAGCCTGCTCAGGGCCCCCCTGGTGCCCGAGATAGTCCCTGCCAAGGCGGCAGAGTTCATCCTCAGGGCCCAGGCACCTCCCAACATCTTTCACCCCTACGAGTGGGGCGGGTACTTCATCTGGCGCCTCTGGCCCCGCTACAAGGTGTTCATATCCGGCAGGGCATTGGGCCCTACAGGAGACTACCAGCACATCCTGCAGGCCAGGCCGGGCTACACCCTCCTCCTGGACAAATACGACATCAACACCGTGGCCTCCTGGAGCCTGCTGCCCTATAAGGGCCGGGTGCCACCCTTGGTGTATGCCCTTCTCAAGGATGAGGACTGGGCCCTGGTGCACTGGGACCTCCGCAGCCTGGTGTTCATCAGGGCCCCCCTGGCCAAGAAGGCCCTGAAAAAGGGCACCGGCTGGATGCTCCTGGAAAGCTCCCTCAGGCAGAACGCCCTCGGGGAGCCCCGCAGCCCCCACCGGTGGGCCGCCCTGGCAGAGCTTTACATCCACATGGGAAAGCCCTCCCTGGCCCTGGAGGCCCTCCGAAAGACCCTCGCCCTGGCACCCTCCCACCCCCTGGGCCTCAGGCTCCTTCAGGAAATAAAATTAAAAAAATCAGCAACTTCACCATGACTGGGGGATTACCACCACCCCCTGTGAGCTTTCACTCAATTTCCTCCAGCCATAGACTTATAAGAAAAACTTATCCCATTCAATTTTTCTTCAAAAATCGGCCCTTGTTTTCCAGCAAGACAAGGTGGCATAGGGTTTGCAGGAGACAGCCACGAACAGGTTTGAAATCCCGATAAGGAAAGGAGGTGAACGGAGGCTATGAGGAAGGTATTGCTTTTGGCTCTGGCTCTGGTAGCCGCCATGGCTGTCGTGGCCGGCGCCACGGTGATCAACTCCCTCCATGACATGACTTCGGCAGACGGTGTTGGTGTCACCAGCGACCAGGTCTGTGAGTTCTGTCACCACCCTCACCGTGGCCCAGCACTGAATGTGGACGGCTCCACCCTAACCACCTATCTCCTGTGGAACATCAATGACTTCGACGTGGCCAATTACGATGTCTACACTTCCGGCACCATGCAGGGCACCGGAGCCGCTCAGGTCAACGCCACCGATGCCAATGCCGGCACCAGCTACCTGTGCCTGAGCTGCCACGACGGCTCCATCAGCTCGGTGGCCAAGCTGCCCAGGACCGGGCCTGCGTCCTGGACGGCGTACACCATGCAGGACTACGCCAACCTGGGCACCACCCTGGAGGACGACCATCCCGTGAACTTCACCTATCCCAGCACCGACCCCAACATTCAGCTTGAGGGCGGCGACGGCGACATTGACGGCGTCGTTACCGCTGTGGAGTATCCTCTCTACGGCGGTGAAATGCAGTGCGCTACTTGCCACGATGTGCACAACGGCCAGTCTCCCAAGGTGCAGTTCATGAGGGGCGGCACCAACGATGTGATCACCGACAGCGCAATCTGCCGCGACTGCCACCTGAACAAGTAAACCAGGGTGCCAACGGCAAAAAAGGGGGCCATTTCGGCCCCCTTTTTTGTTTCCCTCCGCCTGGGGGATTAGGCGCAGCCCCTGGGGGATTTGCACCAGCGGCAGGGCCTCGGGAGTTCCATGTCAAGTCAATAACGCTGGTTTTACGCAAATATCCTCCCATTAATCTATGGCATAAGTTTTGCAGGTTTGCCTGTCCCAGATATGAAGCCCAAGGGTGCAATTGTCCTTGTAGTCCTTCTGCTTTTAGCCGCCGGGGCGGGGGCCACGGTAGTCAATTCCCTGCACGACATGACCTGGCAGGACGGCGTGAATGTCTCCAGTGCGCAGGTCTGTGAGTTCTGCCATCATCCTCATCGGGGCCAGGCGGTAAACCAGGACGGCGCACAGCTGACCACTTATCTCCTGTGGAACATCAACGATTTTGACCGCGCCAACTACGATGTCTATACCTCCAGCACCATGCAGCCCGAGACCAACCCCCAGGTGGTAAACGCCACCGATGCGTACGCCCTGTACAGCTATCTGTGCATGAGCTGCCATGACGGCACCATCAGCTCGGTAGCCAAGCTGCCCCGGACTGGGCCTTCCACCTGGAGCGAGGCCTTTGCGCCCAGCCTGGGAGACACCCTGGAGGACGACCACCCCGTGAACTTCACCTATCCCTGGACCGACCCCAACATTCAGCTTGAAGGCGGCGACGGCGACATAGACGGAGCCGTCACAGGGGTGGAATACCCCCTCTTCGGCGGCGAGATGCACTGCAGCACCTGCCACGATGTGCACAACGGCAGCTCCCCCCAGGTGCAGTTCATGAGGGGTGGAAGCACCGATGTGATCACCGACAGCAAGATCTGCCAGGACTGCCATCTGAACAAGTAGGGCCTGGCATCAGGCCTTGCGGAAAAAGGAGGGGGCTTCCGGGCCCCTCTTGACTTCCTGCACGGCAGAAAGCCATGTACACTGAGAGGGCTACCCTGCTTGCAGCCTTTGTAGCGGTCCTCCTGCTGGGGGCCACGAAGGTGGCGGAGTTTGACATCTTCTTTCACCTCCGCCTGGGGGCGGACTTCCTGGCGCAGGGGAGCTTCCTGCTTCAGGACACCCACAGCTACCCTTCGGCCAGCCCTATCCTGCCAGGGGCTGGCTGGCCGATGTGCTCCTTTACGGGGTGCACGCCCTGGGGGGCTTCAAGGCCCTGGGACTGCTGAAGCTCCTTTTGCTTCTTCTGCTTTCGGCCCTGGTGCTCAAGAGGACGTTCCTCAGGGAGGCGGGACTCCTGGAGGCCTCGGCCCTGGTGCTCCTGATGGTGCTTGCCCTGAGGATGAGGCTTCATCTGAGGCCCCAGTGGGCCACCTACCTAGGGGCGGCCCTGTTTGCGTGGATGCTTCAGCGGCCCCGGCAGGGAGCCCCCTGGGGGCTCCTCCCTGCCCAGGTGCTCTGGGCCCAGTGCCACGGGGGCTTCGTGCTGGGCCCCCTGCTGGCGGCCCTTTATGCCCTGGGCGAGAGCATCAAGGCGCTCCTTTCCAGGAGGCCGAGGGGACGCAGTCCCGTAGGCCTCTGGGCTCTGGCCTTGACCCTCTTTGCCCTTTCAGGGCTCAACCCGGACGGGTTCTCACCCTACAGGTGGCTCCTGGGGATGCTTCCCGACGGCGGAGGGGGCGGGGGCCTGCAGATTGCCGAATGGCAGGGGATGAGTCCCCAGCACCTCTGGGGCTTCGGCCTCAGGTACACCTGGGCCTGGCAGGTGCTGGTTCTCCTGGGAGGCCTTCACATCCTGAGGAGCGCCTTCAGAAGAAGCCTTGAGCCCTTTGAACTGCTCCTGTTCCTGGGGGCCGTGGTGTTTCCCCTCAGGTATGTGCGGTTCGTGGCCGTCTCGGCGGTGCTCCTGGCCCCCCTGGGGGTGTGGGCCCTGCAGGGGCTCGTAAGGCCCGTCAGGCTGAGGACGGNGCTCTGCGGCCTGCTCCTTTTGAGCATGCCCCTGATGCTCTGGCAGTGGGGGCTAAAGAGCCCCGTTTATGCCTTCGGCCTGGGCCTTAAGGAGGGGGTGTTTCCAGCCCGGGCAGTGCAGTTCCTGAAGCAGCGGCAGGCAGAAGGCCGGCTGTTCAACACCATACCCGCTGGCTCCTACCTCCTGTGGGCCTGGCCCCAGAAGAAGGNGTTCATAGACGGCAGGCTGCTTCAGGCCCCCCGCCTTCAGCAGGCCTACGAGCAGGCCCTCCGGGAGCCCGAGGCCTTCAGGCGCCTGCAGGAGCAATGGGGCTTTAAGTTCGTGCTCAGCGAGTACAACCATCGCAGCCCCTGGCGCTTCCCCCTGCACCTGAGCACGANCCCCCGCTGGGCCCTGGTGTACTTCGGCCCTGCCGGCGTGGTATGGGCAATAAGGAGCCCCGAGAACGAGGCCCTGATAAGGCGGTTCGGCTACCGGAGGCTCGTGCCCAGCTTCTACGACTTCAGCTACCTGGAGCATTNCCTCCGGGAGGGCCCCCAGCTCCTTCAGGACTTGAGGCACGACGTAGCCCTGGAGCCCCTGAACCAGGAGGCCCACCTGGCCCTGGCCTATGCCGCCTACTACCTGGGACAGAAGGCCCTGGCCCTGGAGGCCACCCTCAAGGCCCTGGAGCTTGCCCCTGAGACCGCCTTTGAGCACAATGCGGCCGCGGTGCTTTACCTGGAGCTGGGCCAAAGGGCTCTGGCCCGAAGACACGCCCGGAGGGCCCTGAGGCTACAGCCCCAGAGCAGGCAGGCCCGGGAGATACTCAGGGCACTTAGGTAGTAGGATTTGACTACGGGAGCTCTGAAAGGTTATAGTTAAAGGGTTTTGCCGTGAGATTGGTCACTACTGCCATAGCAGTCCTTGCCCTTCTGGGCTGTGCGGTGCCGGAGTACAGGCCGCCGGACTACAGCCGTTATGTCTGGCCTTCGCCTCCGCAGAAGCCCCGGGNGCAACTGCTCCACATCATCGCCACCGACCTGGATGTAAGGGGGCGCACCGCCGCCGAGGCCCTCTTCGGCGAGGAGGTAAGCTTTGCCTTTTACCATCCTAAAGGGATAGCGGCCGACAAGGTGGGCAACATATTTGTCTCCGATGTGGGCCTGCGAAGGGTGTTCATCATTAACCTTCAGCAGAAGTCCATAAAGGAGCTGTTCAACCCTTATGGATGGACCCTCCCCGGCGCCATAGCCATGGACACCCAGAACAATGTAATGGCCATAACCAACGGCGGCAGGGTGCACCTTTTCCGGGGCACAAAGCTCTATGCCACCGTGGGGCAGAGGGGAGAGTTCAGGCGGGCCGGAGGGGTAGCCCTGGATGCTCAGAGGAAAATCCTCTATGTGTCCGATGTAAGAGGCCACACTGTGAAGGCCTTCTCTTACGACGGCAAATTTCTGCGGACCATAACCACCAGTGGGGCTGAGCCCGGCAAGGTGTTTGCCCCCACGGGGTTGGCAGTGGACAGGCAAGGCAGGGTCTATGTGGTGGACAGCCTGAACTTCAGGCTTCAGGTCTTCAACCCCGACGGCACCCTCGTCACCACCATAGGAGGACACGGCACTGCCCCGGGTTCCTTTGCCAGGCCCAAGTTTGTGGCCGTCAATCAGGACGGCATGATACTGGTCACCGATGCGGCCTTCGGCAACTTCCAGATATTTGACCTGCAGGGCAGGCTCTACCTGTTCGTGGGAAGCCCCGGTAGGGGCCCAGGAATGTTCAACATTCCCGAGCAGATATCCGTAGACGACGAGGACCGCATCTATGTGACTGACTATGTCAACCGCCGAGTGCAGATCTTCCAGCTCATGACAGACCGGTGGTACGCCCAGCAGGAGGCCAAGAGGAAGACCCAGGAGCAGGCAACCCCTCCTGCCCAAAAATAGCCCTTCCCGTGGCAGGGNCCTCCTGCCATAAGACCGCCCTGGCGCTCCTCGTGCTTCTGCTTGCAGGCTGCTCGGTGCCCCAGTACAAGAGGCCGGACTACAGCCGATACATCTGGCCCCCTGCGCCTGAGCGGCCCAGGGTGAAGCTCCTGAGAATCATCCAGACCGACCTGGACATAAGGGGCCGAAGCCACCTGGAGGCCATCTTCGGGGAGGAGCTCACCTGGGTGCTGGGCAAACCCCACGGGGTGGCCGTGGACAGGCAGGGTAATGTGTATGTGACCGACACCTGGAGGCAGGATGTCTCCATACTGAATCTCCAGGAGGGCACCGTCAGCCTGCTCTTTAATCCCCATGGATGGCACCTGCCCATGGGGGTGGCTGTGGACGACGAAAACGGACTGCTGGCGGTGGTGGACGGCCGGAGGCTCTACATTTTCGGCCTCGGGGACAGGAGGCTCAGGGCCGCCAGCCCCAGAGGGCTACTGAAGAACCCCTGCGGTGTGGCCTTTGACCCCAGGAGGAAGCTCATCTATGTGGCCGACTCCAAGGCCCATACCGTGGAGGCCTTCAACTACCAAGGCAGGCACCTAAGAAGGGTGGCAGGGCCGGGCAACCAGCCTGCCCAGGTGTCCTTCCCCATCGGGCTGGCTACCGACCAGCAGGGCCGGCTCTATGTAGTGGATAGCGCCAACTGGCGGGTGCAGGTATTCAACCCCGACGGCACCCTGCTGAGCATACTGGGCTCCCTGGGGGTCAGGCCGGGCTCCTTCGTCAGGCCCAAGTATGTGGCCGTAAGCCGGGAGGGCCTCATACTGGTCACCGATGCAGCCTTCGGCAACTTCCAGATACTCGACCTGCGGGGCCGGGTCTATCTGTTCGTGGGCACCCCGGGGGGCGAACCGGGGATGTTCAGAGTTCCCCAGGGAATATTCATAGACGGCTCAGACAGGATATATGTGGCCGACTCCCTCAACCGCCGGGTGCAGGTCTTTCAACTGATGACGGACAGGTGGTATGCCCAGCAGGGCCTGGCAAACTCACCCGCCCTGAAGGAGCCTTAGGTACCTGTCCCTGAGCCCTGAAGGAGGCAGGCGCTGAAGCAAGTCTTTGGCCTCCTGGTGCCGGCCCAGCCAGTACAGGGCCACCGCCCTGCTCAGGAGTGCATTGGCATGCCCTGGAAACACCCTCAGCATGTCCTCTACCTCTTGAAGGAGTGCAGCAGCCAGCACCTGCCCGGGCACAGACCGAGTATCGGCCAGGAGCTGGTTGGGTCCTTTGGCCCTTACAAACAGGGCTACATTGCCCCTCAGATAAAGGAGCTTCCAGTCCCTGAGGCCTTGCTCCAGAAGGCGCACCACCAATGGGGCCACTAGGCCGTTTTCCCTGGAAATGGTTTGGATGAGCAGGAAGTTTACTCCCAGGGCCCTAAGCAGCTCCTGCCAGCCGGGCCTGGCCCTGAGCACCCTCAGGTAGGCGTCCACCACGGCAGGCTCAATGAGCCTGCCGTCTATGAAGACCCTCTCCTGGGGCCAGAGACGCCATATGAGGTAGCCGCCCCATCTGAGCTCGTTGAACATGGGGCCTTCTATGCCCTCTTGAAGGATGAACTGCACCGCTGCTTCGGGATAAAGGGTGTTCACTCCCATGCTGGGCCTCTTTATCCGGAGGTCCCCGGGTGCCCTCTGCTGCCACAAGACGCCTATCCACACCAGGAGCACCACCAGGAGCCCAGCCCAGAAAGCTCTCATGAGCCTGTGCTGCCACCTTAGCGCCCTGAGGGCAAACAGAGGCAGGCCCAGGAGGGCAAAGCTCACCCCCCGGGCCATGGAAAACCCCAGGGCCAGGAAGGCCGCCACCATGAAGGCCTCGGGGGGCTCAGGCCTCCCCCGGTAGGCATACTTGGCCAGCACCAGGAGGGCCACCACCACCATGAAGGCCACCATGAAGGGCACCCAGAAGTAGCGAAACTCAGCCATGAAGGACAAGAGGGGACGATACTCCAAAACCTCCCCGATGTCATAAGGGGCCCCGGAGCCATCCCTTAGAGGAAGAAATCTCCCTCCCCACTGCCAGAGCACCCCCCAGGCCAGGGCAAACCCGTTGGGATTGAGCCCCGAGGCCAGAAGGCCCAGGGCTACCCCCAGAAGGGGCCTCCAGAGGGCACTGAAAGCCCCCCTAAGTATGCACTGAAGGGCCCAGCCCAGGGCAAAGGCCCCCAGCAACACCACCCCGAACACGTACCCCCCATGGAGGTTGCTCCACAGGGCCATCAAGGGAGGGATGAGAAAGACCCTCCTGCCCAAAGGACCGCCCTGGGAGCCCAGGAGCGCCACCAAGGCCAGGGCCAGAAGGAAGGACAAGGCCTGGGGGCGCTCAAAGGTATAAAAGGAGCTGCTTACCAGAAGGAAAAGGGGCAGGGCCAGCACCGCCAGCACCGCCAAGGGCCACCAGGGGTCTTCCCCAAGCTCCGGGGGGGCCCGCCTGGCGGCAAAGAGCACATAAAGCAGCAGGAAGGGGCCTACAAGAAGCAGAGTCCTCAGAAGGACCAGCCCCGGATACCCTCCTACGGCATAGGTGCCGTAAAGGAGCACCTGGCCCAGCCACTGGCTCCTGAGCCCCCTCTGCTGGGCCTCGCTGAGGGGCCGGGGCGAGGGGTAGGCAAAGGGGTCCTCCGTCATGAAGGCCCGATGCTGAAGCATCCACTGCCCCTGCTTGAGGTGCCAGAAGAGGTCGGGGTCCGAAAGGGGCCTGCCCAGACTCAGGAGGGCCAGATAGCCGAAAACCCCCAAGGCCAGCACATGGGCTAAAATCCTTCTATCCCCGGGCATTTTGCTATTATACCAGCTTCAGAGGGATTGAAATTTCCAAACCATTGGGTTTATAATTGCTGAACTTTTCAATGGAGGACTTTCCTGGAATGAGAAGGCTGGCAGTCCTTGTGCTTCTGCTTCTGGCGGCGACAGGCTGGGCCCAGTGGCCCTTTGAGGGCAAGCGCTGCCAGGTGTGCCAGAGGCCCATCCAGGAGCCCCGGCTGGCCGTCTGGGGGCAGGGCAAGTTCTTTGACGAGCCCGGCTGCATGCTGAAGTTCAGGGCCCAGGAGCTATGCGCCATGGAGCAGATGGAGTTTGACCAGGCGGCCTGGGCGGTGGACTATCTCACGGGCAGGCAGATACCCCTTTCGGAGGCCCTGCTGGTGAAGGCCCCCTCCGTGAAGACCCCCAACGGCTACGGGCTGGTCTTCGTGGGCNCCTCTGCGGCCTCGGACAAGCTGGGCGGTAGGGCCCTGAGCTACTCCGACTGGAGCTACGCCGACTACCAGGAGCTCCTCGAGTAGGGACAGTTCCTTGCCCCCCAGGCCCCTGAGCCTGTAAAATAGGGCATGCAGAGGGCCCTGCAACCATGCGCACCGCCCTGAGCATTGCCGGCACCGACCCCACGGGGGGAGCAGGCCTCCTGGCCGATGTGGCGGTGTTCAGGGCCCTGGGAGTTCACGCCCTGGGGGTGCCGGCGGCCCTGACGGTGCAGAACACCCAGGGGGTGAAGGAGGTGCTGCCCCTGGAGCCCTCCTTCCTCAGGCGCCAGCTGCAGACCCTGCTTCAGGACCTCAGGCCCCATGCCCTGAAGACAGGGCTGCTTTACAGCACCCAGGCCGTCCAGGTGGTGGCCGAGGCGCTCAAGGGCCACGGGCTACAGAACCTGGTGGTAGACCCCGTGAGCCTTTCCTCCACCGGGGTGCCCCTCATTGAAGAGGGGGCCCTGGATGTCCTGAGGGAGGAGCTTCTGCCCCTGGCCAGGGTAGTGACGCCCAACATCTACGAGGCCGGGCTCCTTACGGGCCTCAGCATGGAGACCCAGGAGGAGCTTAGGGAGGCGGCCGCAAGGCTCAGGCAGATGGGGCCCCAGGTGGTGATAATCACGGGCTCTCACGAGGCAGAAAGCATCACGGACCTCTACTACGACGGGGCCTTCTTCGCCCTCCAGGGCCCCTTCCTGGAGAGCTCCGCAGGGCTTCACGGCACCGGCTGCGTGTTCTCCGCCGCCGTGGCTGCCCTGCTGGCCCTGGGCCACAGCCCCCTGGAGGCCGCCCGCAGGGCCAAGGACTTCACCCACCAGGCCATCAGGAGGGCCCACCATCCTGGCAGGGGAATGGGCCTCTTGGGCCTCTGAGGAAATGCCCAGGGAGCGAAGCACATACATCTGCCAGGGCTGCGGCTACCAGAGCCCCAAGTGGCTGGGCCGCTGCCCTGACTGCGGGGCCTGGGCCAGCCTGGTGGAGGAGGCCCCACCCGCAGCCCCTCAGGCCCAGGGGCCCAGGAGGGCCGAGCCCGTGGCCCTGGGAGCCGTCTGCGGTAGCGCCGTCCCCAGGGCAGGCACCGGCTCCGCAGAGCTTGACCGGGTGCTGGGGGGCGGCCTGGTAAGGGGCTCGGTGGTGCTCATTGCCGGGGAGCCGGGCATCGGCAAGTCCACCCTCCTTATGCAGCTTTCAGGGGCCCTGCAGGGCCCGGTGCTTTATGTGTGTGCCGAGGAGTCGCCCGAGCAGGTGGGCCTAAGGGCCCAGAGGCTGGGCATCAACGGCCCCTCGGTCCTGCTTTACGGCGAGAACCTCCTGGAGGCCGTCCTCCAGGAGGCCCAGAAGAGGGCCCCCCAGTGCCTGGTGGTGGACTCGGTGCAAAGCATCTACACCGCCCAGCTGAGCTCCGCCCCCGGCGCAGTAGGACAGGTAAGGGAATGCGCCGCCAGGCTCATGCAGTTTGCCAAGCTCACGGGAGTGGTGGTCCTCCTGGTGGGCCATGTGACCAAGGAGGGGCTGGTGGCCGGCCCCAGGGTACTGGAGCACATCGTGGATGTGGTGCTTTACTTTGAAGGGCCTAAGGCCCATCCCTACAGGGTCCTCAGGGCAGTGAAGAACCGCTTCGGCTCCACCAACGAGATAGGAGTGTTTGAGATGACCGAGCAGGGCCTCCTGGAGGTCCAGAACCCCTCGGAGCTGTTCCTCTCGGAGCGTCCCCAGGGGGCCTCGGGCTCGGTGGTGGCCGCCAGCCTGGAGGGCACCAGGCCGCTCCTGGTGGAGCTTCAGGCCCTGGTGTCGCAGAGCCCCTTCAGCACCCCCAGGCGCAGCGCCCTGGGGCTGGAGCTTCAGCGGGTGAACCTCCTTCTGGCCGTGCTGGAGAAGGCCGAGGGGCTTCGCCTCCTGGGCATGGATGTGTTCCTGAATGTGGTAGGGGGGCTGAGGCTCCAGGAGCCTGCCATAGACCTGGCAGTGCTGGCCGCGGTGGTGTCCTCCTTCAGGGACAGGCCGGTGGAGCCTGACTGGGTGGTCTTCGGCGAGGTGGGCCTTTCGGGCGAGGTAAGGGCCGTGGGCCAGGCGGAGGCCAGGCTCAGGGAGGCGGCCAAGGTGGGCTTCCGGCGGGCCCTCCTTCCCTGGGGCAATCACCAGAGGCTCAAGGGCAGGACGCCAGAGGCAATAGAGCTTCATCCTGTCAAGGGCCTCAGAGAGGCCCTCCAGGTGCTGGCCCTCTCATGAGGGCCGCCCCGCTGCTGCTTCTGCTCCTGGCTGCCTCCTGTGCCCCCAGGGCGGCACTAAAGCCCCTGCCCGAGGAGCCCCTGGCACTGCTTGAGGCCCTCAGGGGGCAGGGCCTCAGGGCCAGCTTCGCCCTCAGGGGCAGGGACGCCCAAGGCAGGCTCTATGAGCTCNCCGTGGCGGCCCGGGCCTCGGAGGCCCAGGGCCTGAGCCTCAGGCTCTACCGCACGGGGCTCCTGGTGGCCTCCCTGAGCCCCCAGGACTGCTCCTCGGCACATCCCTTGTTCAGCCCCTGCGGGGAGCTCCTGGAGGCCCTGGACAGGGCCCTCCGATGGTGGGCGGTAAAGGANCCCCGCCCCCCCACCCAAAGGGCCGGACTATGGCTCATAAGGGACGCCCTGGGGGTGCTGCGCCTTCAGGGACAAAGGCCCGTAGGCAGGCTGATAAGACTGCGGGAAGGGCCCCTGAGGGTGCGCTACGAGGGCCTGAGGCCCGGGCCCCTGCCGTATCCGGAGAAAATCACCCTGAGCTACAGGGGGGCCCTGGTGGAGCTTCGGCTCAAGAGGTTCCGTCCAGACCCAGGTCCACGGCCACGGAGCGAATGATGTCCTCGCCTATCTCTTCCTTCTTGAAGAGGAAGCCCTCCAGGAGGGCGTTATCGCATATGGTGTTTATGAGCCTGGGCAGGCCCTTGGAGTACTGGTAGATGGCCCTGAGGGCCTGGGGGCTGAAAAGCTCCCTGGGGCTCTGGGNCACCCTCAGGCGGTGGCGCACATAGTCCATGGTCTCCTCCTCCGACAGGGCCTTGAGCTTCACCCTCACGGCCACCCTCTGCCTCAGGGGCACATCCATGCTGAGGACATCCTCCAGCTCCTGGAGCCCGAAGAATATCAGGTTGATCATCTTGCCCTCCGGGGCCTCCATGTTCAAGAGCCCTCGGAACTCCTCCATGATTTCCCTGGACTTCAGCATCTGCACCTCGTCCATGAGCACCACGGCGGTGCGCCCCTCCTCCCCTATCTGCTGGAGCCTCCTGTAAAGCTGCCCCAGCATCTCCACCTTGGAGTCCTTTACATCGTTTATCCCTAACTGGAGGGCGAACTTCTTCAGCAGCCACTCGGAGCTCACGGAGGAGTGGATGATTACCAGCAGGGCCGCCTCGTAGCGCTCCTCGTCCAGCTCCTCCAGGAGCCTTCGGGCCAGGGTGGTCTTGCCCGAGCCCACCTCCCCGATAACCACCGCCAGCCCCTTGCGGGTGTCTATGGCGTACTTGAGCTTCACCAGGGCGTCGGCATGCTGCTTGGAGTTGTAGTAGAACCGATTGTCCACTACATTGGAGAAGGGATGCTCCCTCAGGCCGTAAAACTCCAGATAATCCATCTACCTGGCTCCTTCTGCCGCTTTCAGATATAAGAANCCCTGCTCTTGCGGGCCCTCTCCGAGGCCTGCACCTGGGGCCTCAGGGCGTTTATCTTCTCGGCCACTGCCCTGAACTTGGCGTTGTAGCCGTAGACCTCGGTATAAAGGTCAAAGGCCTCCCTCAGCTGTCCTGCCCGCTCGTAGGCCTCCGCCAGGNCGTACTTCACTCCCCAGTAGGCCTCGTCCCGCTCCTTCATCTTCATGAGGGCGCTCTGCAGGGCCTCTATGGCCAGGCTGTACAGCCCCTTGGCGCTGTAGCACNCCCCCAGCATAGTGGCCGACTGCACGAACAGCTTGGGGTCGTGCTGGGCCGCCTGGAACTCCCTTATGGCATCGTCCAGCAGGCCCATCTCCTTGTAGGCGATTCCCAGGTTGTAGCGGGTCTCGGTGTCCTCCTCCTCCAGCTCCTTCTCCAGCCCCTTCTTGAACTCCTCAAAGATTTCCATCACATCGCTCTCCAGGGGGGGCTCGGCCCCGGCAGGCACCTCCTCGGGGCTCAGCACCTCCTGCAGGGAGATGCTCTCCAGGGGCTCCTCCTCGGCCGGGGCAGGCTCCTTTCGGGCGGCCTCCTCCTCGGCGGCCTTCTGGGCCTGCACCTCCTTCAGGCGTTCCTGAAGGAGCGCCTCCTGGGGCATGAGGCCTGCCAGGCGCCGGTAGATGGCCTCCGCCTCCTGCAGGAGCCCCTGCTTGAGGTAGAAGTCGGCCTCCGAGAGCTCCTCCTCGTAGTCGGCCAGGCTGGCGGGGGCCTCCTCGGCGGCCTCCCCCTTCAGCCCCTCAGGCGGTGGGCCGAAGCGCTCCAGCAGCCTGGCGTCCCGGGGGTTCAGCCCGTAGGCCTCCCGAAGCACCTCCTGGGCCTCCTCCTGCCTGCCCGCCCGCTGGTAAAGCTCCCTCAGCACTATGCACTCCGTTACGGCCTGCTCCACATCGGAGGTGGCACTGTAAAGTTCCTTGAGCTTAAGATGCACATCGATGTTTTCGGGCTCCCTGACCTTCAGGGTCTCCAGGAGCTCTCGGGCGTCATCGTACAGGCCGTAGCGCAGGAATATTTCCGCCTCGTTGAGGGCCTCCTCGGTGCTTTTTTCCTCCTCTCGCTTGAGCCCCAGGGCCTCCTCCACCTGGGCGATGTGCTCCTTGATGGTCTCATCCTCAGGGGCCAGCCCCTTGGCCTCGGTATAGCAGCTAAGGGCCTCCTGCATGAGGCCCTGCTCTCTGAGCACCTCTGCCAGCTCCAGCAGTTCCCTCAGGGCCTCCTGGGGCTCTTGCTTCTGCTTGTAGAGGGCCACCAGCTTCCTTCGGGCCTCCACGGGCTCGGCCTCCTTGAAGGCCTCCAGCACCGCCACCGCCTCGTCGTACCGCTCCTTGAAGATGAGCTCCTCCAGCACCTCGGAGTACTCCTGCCAGGCCTCCTGGGTCCGGCCCAGGCGGTAGTAAGCCTCCGCCTTCAGGCGCCTGGCCTCCAGGTCCTCGGGTTCGGCCTCCAGGAGCTCCTGCACCAGGCCCAAGGCCTCCTGGTAGCGCTCGGTCCTCATGAGAAGCCCTATGAGGGGAAGCAGCACCTGCCGGTCCCTGCCCAGGCGCTCCAGGGCGGTCTGGAGGCACCTGATGGCCTCCTCCGTGTCCCCCTGGGCCTCGCACAGTCGGCTCAGGCTCAGGAGGGCCTCCCGGCTGGAGGGCTTTATCTCCAGAGCCCGCTCCAGGTAGCTCCTGGCCTCCTGGTGGTTGCCCTCGGCCTCGTAAAGGCCCGCTATCTCCACATACTCCCGGGCCGTCTCCTCCACGAATCCCTCCCGGCTGAAAAGCTCCGCTATCTTCAGCCTCAGGGAGAGGTTCTTGGGCGCCAGGGAGACGATGCGCTCGTAGGTCCTCACCGCCTCGGTCTTCTGGTTGGCCTTCACGAACTGGTCTGCAGCGGCCAGGTAGTACTTTATGGCGTCGGTATAGATGTTCTTCTCCTCGTTAAGCTCCCCCAGGGCATAAAGGGCCGGGGCATCTGCGGGNGCGGCGTTGAGAATCTTCTTGTAAATTGCCAGGGCCTTCAGGGTGAAGCCCTCGTCCCTGAACATCTTGGCCGCCTTGTGGAAGTGCTCCACCGCCTTGGCCTTCTCGCCCTTCTTCAGGTACAGGTCGCCCACCACATTATGGGTGTTGGCCTCGGGGGATGCCTGAAGGAGCTTTTCCCACTCCGCTATGGCCCGCTCCAGCTGGCCCTTGGCCAGGTACTTCTGGGCCTCCCTTATGATTGCGGCCTTGTCCACCATGTAAAACATGGTATCAGAGGAGTGCAAACCCTGTCAAATCGCCCACTTGCGCTTGAAAACCCCTCCCCGGATGAGTTAATCTATCTGACCTCATAAATTCTTCGGTTGCGGAGGGAGCGCTGCGATGGCAAAGACAAGGAAGAAGGCTCAGAAGGCGAAGAAATACGTCTACTTCTTCGGTCAGGGCAAGGCCGACGGCACAGGCGCCATGAAGGAACTGCTGGGCGGAAAGGGGGCAGGCCTGGCGGAGATGAGCAGGCTGGGCGTGCCCGTGCCCGCGGGCTTCACCATAACCACCGAGGCCTGCAACGAGTACTTCCGGAGGGGCAAGAAGTTCCCCCCAGGGCTGTGGGAGCAGGTGCTTCAGGGCCTCAGGAAGGTGGAGCGGGCCATGGGCATGCGCTTCGGCGACCCCAAAAACCCCCTGCTGGTGTCCGTCCGCTCGGGGGCCAAGTTCTCCATGCCAGGGATGATGGACACCGTGCTGAACCTGGGCCTCAACGAGGAGACCCTCCAGGGCCTCATCAGAAAGACCAACAACGAGCGGTTCGCCTACGACGCCTACAGGCGCTTCATCACCATGTTCGGCTCCATAGTGATGGGCATAGACAGGAGGAAGTTCGAGGACACCCTGGAGCAGGTGAAGAAGCGTCGGGGGGCCAAGCTGGATACCGAGCTTTCTGCCCAGGACCTCCAGGAGCTGGTTCAGGAGTACAAGCGCATCTACCGGGCCGAGACGGGGCAGGACTTCCCCCAGGAGCCCCTGAAGCAGCTACAGCTGGCCATAGAGGCGGTCTTCGGCTCCTGGTTCGGCGAGCGGGCCGTGAAGTACCGGGAGCTTCACGACATACCCCACGACCTGGGCACCGCCTGCAATGTCCAGGCCATGGTGTTCGGCAACATGGGGGAAAACTCCGGCACCGGGGTGGGCTTCACCCGCGACCCCTCCACAGGGCAGAAGAGGTTCTTTGCCGAATGCCTCATCAACGCCCAGGGCGAGGATGTGGTGGCAGGCATAAGGACGCCGCTTCACATAGAGGAACTCAGGAGGCGCCTGCCCCAGGCCTACAAGGAACTCAACAGGATATACAAGAAGCTGGAGCGCCACTACCGGGACATGCTGGACATAGAGTTTACCGTCCAGGAGGGAAAGCTCTACATGCTGCAGACCCGGGTGGGCAAGCGCACCGCCAGGGCAGCCCTCCGAATAGCCATAGACATGGTCAAGGAGGGGCTCATCGACAAGAAGACCGCCCTGCTGAGGATAGACCCCCAGCAGCTTGACCAGCTGCTTCACCCCATGATAGACCCCCAGGCCCAGGTGCAGGTGCTGGCCAAGGGCCTGCCGGCCTCCCCAGGGGCCGCCGTGGGAAAAGCGGTCTTTACCGCCAAGGAGGCCGAGGAGTGGGCCTCCAGGGGCGAGAAGGTCATCCTGGTAAGGCCCGAGACCTCCCCCGAGGACATCGGGGGCATGCACGCCGCCCAGGGGATTCTCACGGCCCGGGGCGGCATGACCAGCCACGCCGCCGTGGTGGCCAGGGGCATGGGCAAGCCCTGTGTGGCAGGCTGCGGGGCCCTGCAGATTGACGAGGAGGCCAAGCTCTTCAGGGTAAACGGCACCGTGGTCAGGGAGGGCGAGGCCATCGCCATAAACGGCACCACCGGGGAGGTGATACTGGGCGAGGTACCCCTGGTGCAGCCCCAGATGACCAAGGACTTCGCCACCATCATGAAATGGGCCGACGAGTTCAAGCGCCTGGGCGTGTGGGCCAACGCCGACACCCCCAAGGACGCCCAGGTGGCCCTGGACTTCGGCGCCGAGGGCATCGGCCTGTGCCGCACCGAGCACATGTTCTTTGAGCCCGAAAGGATAAAGGCCGTGAGGGAGATGATCCTGGCCGAGGACACCCAGGGCCGCCGCAGGGCCCTGGAGAAACTCCTTCCCATGCAGAAGGGCGACTTCATGGAGATATTCAGGGTGATGAAGGGCCGGCCCGTGACCATAAGACTTCTGGACCCCCCGCTTCATGAGTTCCTGCCCCATACGGAGGAGGAGCTCAGGGAGCTGGCCCAGGAAATGGGGGTGCCCCTGGAGCGCCTGCAGGCCAGGAACCGACAGCTGCAGGAGTTCAACCCCATGCTGGGCCACAGGGGCTGCCGCCTGGGCATCACCTACCCGGAGATATACGAGATGCAGGNGAGGGCCATCATGGAGGCCGCCTGCGAGCTCAAGAAGAAGCGCATAAAGGTGAGGCCGGAAATCATGATTCCCCTGGTGGCCCATGTAAAGGAGCTCCAGGTGCTGAGGCAGATGACCCAGCGGGTGGCCCAGGAGGTGCAGAAGCACTACGGGGTGAAGGTGCCCTACACCGTGGGCACCATGATAGAGGTGGCCCGGGCCGCCGTCACGGCCCAGGAGATTGCCCAGGAGGCCGACTTCTTCAGCTTCGGCACCAACGACCTCACCCAGACGGCCTTCGGCCTCTCCCGGGACGATGCCGGAAAGTTCCTCCCCCTGTATGTGGAACAGGCAATACTGGAGGACGACCCCTTCGTCACCCTGGACACCCAGGGCGTGGGCCAGCTCATGCGCCTGGCAGTGCAGGGCGGCCGGGCCAGCAAGAAGGCCCTGAAGATGGGCATCTGCGGTGAGCACGGGGGNGAGCCCCGGAGCGTGGAGTTCTGCCACCAGGTGGGGCTGGACTATGTAAGCTGCTCGCCCTACCGCATCCCCCTGGCCAAGCTGGCTGCCGCCCAGGCCGCCATAAAGGAGCGCACCAAGGCCAAGGACCTCACCAAGGCCACCGTCTGAACCCTCCTGGGGGGGCGGGGCCCCAAGGGGCCCCGCCCCCCTATAAACGGAAATTCCATAAGGCCTTATAACCGCAACTTCATATTGACAATCCCCCTCCCTTCTGGTTTTCTTTTTATTACCATGGGGCTGAAGGAGGCCAAGCGCTACATCAACCAGCTCCACCGCCTTCAGGCAGACCCCTTGAGCTGGCCGGACTACCTTACGGGGCTGCCGGGCAGAAAGGCCTCCCTGCAGATGCTCAGGGAGACCTTGCCCAAGCTGGGCGCCTGGGCAGTGGCCTATGTGAGGGTGGCCAACATCTATCCCTACCTGTTCAAGTACGGCCCGGAGCGCCATGTGGAGCTCATAGAGTGGGCCGCCGCCATACTGAAGACCGAGGCCCAGCGCTACAGGGGCTCCTTCGTGGGCACCATGGGGACTCACGACTTCCTCCTCCTGGCCAAAAGCCGCCACATAGGACAGCTGCTGAGCTCCGCAGCAGAGCTCTTCGGCCGCAGGACCAAGAGCTTCTACAGCCCCCAGGACCGCAGGGCAGGGGNGCTCCTGAGCTTCCAGTACCAGGGGGCCCCCATGCGGGTAGGCCTCATGCAGCTCATATGGGCCCTCAGGGCAGAGCGCACAGGGCTCAACGAGGTGGAGCTCCTGGAGCAGCTGCGCTCAAGCCTGGCGGCCACCGAGCGAAGCCTCTTCGTGCTAAAATAATTGCATGAAGTTCATCCCCCTGGCCTCAGAGGCCGAGATTCGCCGGGAAAGGCAGCGGGCCAGACAGCTCAGGAACTCCTCCTGGTGGAGGCGCAAGTGCTCCCGAGGCCTGTGCTACTTCTGCGGAAGGAGGTTCCCTCCCCAGGAGCTCACCATGGAGCACCTGGTGCCACTGGTAAGGGGCGGCAGGTCCACCAAGTCCAACCTGGTGCCGGCCTGCAAGGACTGCAACAGCAGGAAGAAGTACCTCCTGCCCACGGAGTGGCAGCAATACCTGGAGGGCCTGAGAAGGAGCTGAGCCCCTACTCCGTCCTCACCACTATGTCCCCGGGCAGAAGCTCCAGGAGCCTCTGGAGGGCCTCCTCAAGCACCTGTTCATCCTGGCCCTCCAGCACCACCACCACCTTGTGCCCCGGGGCATCCACCTGGGGGTAGGAGCCCACCTGCACCTGGGGGAACTCCTCGTCCAGCCTCCTTAGCTCCGTGGCAATGTGGCACTCCTCCTGGGCCACATACACCCTGCGGGTGAAGAAGGGCCTCTCCCTGAAGCGCTCCCTCAGGGCCTGAAACTTCTCCCTCAGGTACTGGGGAATGCCCGGAAAGATGTACACATTGCCCATCCTCACCGGGGGAAAGCTGACTCCCGGAAGCTCCAGCACCTCGGCCCCCTGGGGCACCCTGGCCATGCTGAGCACCTCCTCCGAGGGCTGGGGACAGCGCCTGAGGATGCTGCGCTTTATCTCGGGGCTTTCCCTGAGGCCCACCCCGAAGGCCCTGGCCACCGCCCTGAAGGTCACATCATCGTGGGTGGGGCCTACCCCGCCGGTGGTGAAGACATAGTCAAACCTCCGAGAGCACTCCCTCAGCACCCTGGCTATCTCCTCCTCCTCGTCGGGCACCACCAGGATGAGCCTCAGGGCCACCCCCAGGGCCCTGAGCTCGGCGGCCAGATAGGGGGAGTTGTCGTCCCTCACCTTGCCCGACAGAATCTCGTTGCCTATGACCACCACCGCCGCAGTCCTGGGCATGGGGAATTTTAAAGGTTTTCAGGGGCCAGTTCAAGCCCAAGGCATGGGGATGTTAGGGCCAGGAGGGCCGGACCGCGGGTGCCCCTTTTCACCTGTCATGTTTTCTACCACCCCTCAAATCCCCTCCTGCTGGAGCGCACCGTGCCCGTGGCGGGGTCGTAGATGTAGGGGGCCCCGAAGGGGTCCAGCAGTCTGCCCTGCTCGTCCACGGCCTGGTGCTCCAGGTAGCGGGGGCTGAGCAGTATGCCCGCCTCGTAGGGGGCCAGGGCCCGGCGCTCCAGGAGCTCCCTCAGGGAGGCGGGATAGCGGCCATTGAGGGCCTTGTACAGGGCCAGGGCCTGGCGGATGTTCACCAGCTCGGCCTTAAGGGCCGTCTTCTGGGCCTCATACAGGGTCCTCTGGTAGCGCTCCATGACCACCACCGCCAAGAGCCCCATGAGGATTACCACCAGGGCGGTCTCCACCACCCCGTAGCCCCTACTGCCCCTGAGCAGCCTTCCTCTGGTAGTCCTCAATGGCCTTTCTAAGGGCGTCGGCACCCAGGTTGGAGCAGTGCATCTTCTGCGGCGGCAGGCCCCCCAGGGCCTGGGCCACCTGCTCCTTGGAGATCTCCAGGGCCTCCTGCAGGGTCTTGCCCTTGACCATCTCGGTGATCATGCTGCTTACGGCTATGGCCGCTCCGCAGCCGAAGGTGCGGAACTTGGCGTCCACTATCCTGCCCTCCCGCACCTTGATGTAGATGCGCATCACATCACCGCAGACGGGGTTGCCCTCCTCGCCCNCTCCGTCGGCGTCGGGGATTTCCCCCACATTCCGCGGGTTGCTGAAGTGTTCCATCAGGATCTCGGAATACATGGTCCCTCATCCTCCCTCTTCCCCCAGCCCTGGGCATAGGGGGATATTTCTCTCAGTCGGGCCACCACCTGGGGAAACTCCCTCAGGAGCNCCTCCACGTCCTCCTCGGTGTTGTCGTCCCCCAGGGAGAAGACCACCGAGCCCTGCGCCAGCTCGGCGGCAATGCCCATGCTCAGGAGCACCGGTGAGGCCTTAAGGGCCTTGGAGGAGCAGGCCGAGCCGGTGGCCGCGTAGATTCCCTTCTGCGCCAGCATGAGCAGCATGGCCTCGCCCTCGATGAACTCCACGCAGAAGCTGGCATGCCCGGGCAGGCGGTGCTGGGGATGCCCCGTGTAGTGAAGGNGCTCAATCCTCTCCCTCAGGCCCTGAACCAGCCTGTCCCTCAGGGCCCTGAGCCTCTGGGCCCTCTGGGCAAGCTCGGCCTGGGCCAGCTCTGCCGCCACGCCCATGCCCACGATGGCGGGGACATTCTCGGTGCCGGCCCTTCTGCCGGACTCCTGGATGCCCCCGTAGATGAGGGGCACTATTCTGGTGCCCCTCTTGAGGTACAGGGCCCCTGCCCCCTTGGGGCCGTAGAATATGTGGGCAGAAATGCTCAGGGCATCCNCCCCCAGGGCCTGCACATCCAGGCGTAGCTGCCCTGCGCTGGCCACGCAGTCGGTGTGCATGAGGGCCCCCCGGGCCTTCACCACCTGGGCAATCTCGGCGATGGGTTCAATGGTGCCCACCTCGGGGCTGGCATGGATGATGCTCACCAGCACGGTCTCAGGGGTCATGGCCGCCTCCACGGCCTGGGGGCTGATGAGGCCGTGCCTGTCCGGGCTCAGGAAGGTGACGGCGAAGCCCATGCGCTCCAGCACCCTGGCGGAGTTCAGCACCGAGTGGTGCTCCATCCTGGAGACTATCACATGCTGGCCCTTCTTCTGGGCGGCCTGGGCCAGGCCCCTCAGGGCCAGGTTGTTGGCCTCGGCCCCGCTGCTGGTGAAGATGATCTCCTCCGGCCTGGCCCCCAGGAAGGCCGCCACCTGCTCCCTGGCCCGCTCCNCCGCCTGGCGGGCCCTGGAGCCCAGGGGATAGATGCTCTGGGGATTGCCGAACTCCTCCCTGAGGTAGGGAAGCATGGCCTCCAGGGCCTCAGGCCTCAGGGCGGTGGTGGCCATATGGTCAAAGTAGTGCATCCTTACCGTCCTGCCTTCCTTATGTAGAATTTGTAGAAGTCCTCGGTCTCCTCCACGCCAATGAACTCGTGCCCATGCCTCTGGCACCAGGCGGGGATGTCCTCCAGGGCGCCGTCGTAGTCCGTAAGGATTTCCAGGACCTGCCCGGGCTCAATGCGCTCAATAAGCTCCTGGAGCTTCAGAAGATGCATGGGGCACATCATGTACACGATGTCGGCCGTCACATCGGCCTTGACATTCTCCACGAACTTGAGGCTCATGCGCTCTGGGCCTCCTTCCGCACCTGGCGCCTCAGGGCATTGGTGTTGAGCAGGTCCGCCAGGGTTATGGTGTCCAGGAACTGCTCTATCCTCTGGCCCAGGGCCCTCCACAGCAGGGAGGTCACGCACCCTTCCACCCTCACACAACCCTTTCTGGGGTCCTGCACACAGGCAGTAAGGGCCACGGGGCCCTCCAGCTCCTTGAGGATGCTGCCTATGCTGATGCGCTCCGGGGGACGGCTGAGGAGATAACCTCCCCCCGGGCCCTTCACGCTCACCACCAGGCCGGCCCTCCTGAGCTTGCCCAGCAGCTGCTCCAGGTAGGCCACCGAGACATCCTGCCTCCTGGAGACCTCCTTGAGGCTCACCGGCCTGTGGGGCCAGCCCCGGGCTATCTCGAACATGGCCCTTACCCCGTACTGCCCTCTGGTGGAAAGCCTGAGCATGTTATATATTTAAAATACCTGAGCAAATTTGTCAAGTATTTTCTTGCCAGGGAAACGCCTCAAGCTCCGGGGCCCTTAGGAGCTTCCTCCGGGCTTCTCCGACGGTAGCACCAGCCGCACCTCAGGGCGGTGAAGGCGGCCTCCAGGCGGTTGGAACAGCCCAGCTTCCGATATATGCTGTCCAGGTGGGAGTTGATGGTCCCGGGACTTACGCCCATCTCCTCGGCTATCTCCTTGTTGGAAAGCCCCCTCAGCAGCAGCCTCAGGACCTGCCGCTCCCTGTGGGTTATGCGCCGCTCGGGGGCCTCGGGGGGGCAACCTTCCCGCAGCAGCACCACCACCTCCTGCCCGGGAAGCCTCAGCATGTGCAGGGCCAGGTCCTGATAGCTGAGCCTCTGAAGATGCACCGCTCCCAGCCTCACCCACTCCAGGAACTCCTCCTCCCTTATGCCCCTTCTCTGAAGGAGCTTCTTGGCCTCGGAATTCATCCAGTGCCTGCCCCGGGCATCAATGAGCACCACGGGCTCGGTGTGAAGCATCCGCTCCACAGCCCTCAGGGACTCCCTGACCCGGCCAAGAATCTCCCGACTGATGCTACCCATAGTTGCACTCCCCCTGCCCGTTTTTGCCCACTATTAAAGCATGTCCCTGTCCTGTATTTCCTCTCCCATTTGGGGCATTGCCCTGTTCCTGCTTACATACTAAAATAACAAAAACAAAGCGCTTGTCAATTCTAAAGAGGCAACTTTAGGTTGTGGGGGAGCTTTTTCGTGAAGAAGGTCTTGGTGGTAGATGACGACGATGTGGTAAGGNCCTTCCTCAGGGATGTACTCCAGAGGCTGGGGCTACGGGTGCTGGAGGCCGACGACGGCGAGGCGGCCCTCCAGGTGCTGGCCCGGGAGCCGGACATCAGGCTGGTCATACTGGATTTGAGGATGCGGCGAATGCACGGGGAGGAGACCCTACGGGGGATAAGGGCCATGAGGCCGGACCTCAAGGTCATCATCTCCTCGGCCTACCTGGATGCCGAGACCGAGCGGACCCTCGCCGGCCTGGGGGTGAAGGCCTTCCTCCGAAAGCCCTACCCCCTCATGCATCTACAGGAGACCGTAAGGCACCTGGTGGAGGAGATATAACCCCTCCGCAGGGAACCTGGCAGGGCTCCGGGCATAATTTCACCCGGGAGAATCCCTTTAAGGAGGCGTCCTCGTGGAAATCAAGATCACCTTCCCAGGGGGCATGAAGGTGGATGCCCGTCTGGGCCGCCATGTAGTGCACACCGACCAGAGCAGGCTTCAGGGAGGGGAGGACTCGGCCCCCAGCCCCTTTGCCCTCTTTCTGGCCTCCCTAGGCAGCTGTGCCGGGGTATATGCCCTGGCCTTCTGCCAGAAGAGGGGGATAAGCCCCGAGGGCCTGGGCATCATCCAGGAGGTGGACTTCGGCACCGAGGGCAGGGAAAAGGGCCGGCTCAAGAGGGTGCGCCTCAGGGTGAAGCTCCCCCGGGGCTTTCCTGAAAAGTACATCCCTGCCATCAAGAAGGCCATCGAGGGCTGCGCCGTCAAGCGGGCCCTGCAGGAGCCGCCGGAATTTGAGGTCTCCTTCGATTGACAGGGAGGAATGGCCCACGGGGCCACAGTGCCGAGGCCCCACAGGGTCCTTCTCAAACAGCACGGATGTTTAGCACCTCTTCACATCCAAATACATCACAGCCGTCCTGAAAAACCTGCCCCCCTTTGAGGGACACGCATCCACTGCCTCGTGTCCCGTAGACCCCTTCATGGGGCCCGTTTTATCCTGCTTACATGAAGCAGGAGAGCTTCAGCATATGGGCCCTAAGGAGGCTGAGGCGGGGGCTGCGCTGCAGCCTTGAGCCCTCCATGCGGTGCCTGCCCCTGGAGGGCGACGGGCTCTGCACTGCCTGCTACCGGAGGGCCCTGAAGGAGGAGCGGAATGCCCCTGAGCAGGGACCCCCAAAGGCTTGAGCCTTCGGTAAGGGCAAGGCTTCAGGCCCTGAGGCGCCTGGCCTCCCAGCGGGGCCTGAGCTTCATCCTCACCTCAACCCTGCGGACTGCCCCCGAGCAGGAGGCCCTCTATGCCCAGGGCCGAAGGCCCCTGCAGGAGGTCAACGCCCTGAGGGCCAGGGCCGGCCTGGAGCCCATCACCGAGGCCGAAAACCGCATAGTCACCTGGACCAAGGTGAGCATGCACCAGTTCGGCCTGGCCTTCGATGTGGCCCTGCTGGATGAAGGCGGGAGGCCCCACTGGGAGCTCGCCAAGGATACCAACGGAAACGGCCGGCCCGACTACCTGGAGCTGGGCGAGCTGGGCGAGGCGGCGGGGCTTCAGTGGGGAGGGCGCTTCAGCAGCCCGGACTACTGCCACTTCCAGTACACCGGGGGGCTCAGCCTCCAGGAGCTCCTTCAGGGCAGGCGGCCTGGGGAGCCCTCCCCGGCCGAAGGGCCTCCCCAGGGAGCTGCGCCTGAGCCCAGGGCCCGGACAATCACCCACTTCATAAGGAGGTTTCTGGCATGTTTCCCCTTGAGGCCGTGACCACCATTGGGGGGCTGGTGCTTCCCCCCCTGTTTGACCTGCTGAAGAAGGTCTTCGTAAAGCCCGGGGCCGACACCCCCGAGGCCACCCTGAGCGCCCTGGCCACCACCAAGCCGGAGGTACTTCCGCAGTTCGTGGAGGCGCAACAGAGGCTGCTTCAGGCCCGCACCCTGTGGTTTAACCGCGATGTGGTGGGGCAGGTCTCCCCCTGGGTGGCGGACCTCAGGGCCTGCATCAGGCCCCTGACGGTCATCCTCTGCATGGTGCTGCTGGGCCTGGGGGCCCTGGGAGGGCTGGAGCTTGCCCCCTCGGTGAGGGCCAGCCTGCTGTTCATGGTCTCCAGCTGGTTCGGGGGCCGGCTGGGCACGGGGAGGTAGCCGTGGAGGCGGCGCTCCTTAAGGCCCTGGCCAATGCGGGCGTAGGGGCGGTGATGGCCCTGGTGATGCTGGTGGGCCTTTACAGGATAGCCCATCGCCTGGGAGTGGAGTTCATTCGGGCCCAGCAGGCCCAGGCCGAGGCCCTGGCCCGCCAGGCCCAGAGCATGGAGGGCCTGAGGGAGTCGGTGCAGAGCATGCTCCTTAGGGACAACTCCGAGCATCGGGAGATGCTGGTCTTGCTTAAGTACATAGCCCAGAAGGGCCTGTGCGCCAAGACTTCTGAAGGAGGCACGGATGAGAAGAAGGAGCCTGCAGGCTGAGGCCAATCGGCGCCTCAGAGTGGCCATACTGGAGCTTCTGAGAACGGAGTACCCCGGGGCCCTGGATGTGAAGGTCCTGCGCTTCAGCCTGGACAGCCTGGGCTGGCCCCTCACGGCAGAGGCCCTGAGGGCCCACCTCCGCTACCTGGAGGAAAAGGGCCTCCTGAAGGTCCAGCACCGCCGGGGCTACGGCTTCAGCCTGAGCTTCGTGAGCCTTACCGCCAGGGGCTGGGACCTCCTGGACGGGCACATCACCGAGGAGGGGGTGGACCAGGCCCTATGAGCAGGCTGCCCAAGAACCTGGAGCTCAGGCTCATCAGGGACCTCCTGAGGCAGAAGAGCCGCTATGAGCTCTACTTCAGCTCCTCCGAGGCCCTGGACCACCAGGCCCTGAACGCCTATGTGGGCATCATCAAGGCCACCATGGAGCTGCTGAGGAAGGCCGAGCCCCAGAGGCTCAGCCCCCAGGAAGGCAAGAAGCTCCTGGCGGAAATTCTCAGAACGGAGTACGGCCTTGACGGAGCGCTCTGAGCCCATCCTGCTTCCCTACCAGAGGCGGTGGCTAAAGGACCACTCGCCCATGAAGATATGGCTGGCTGCCCGACAGGTGGGAAAGAGCTTCACCCTGGCCCTGGAGGCGGTGCTGGAGGCCCTCCGGCACCCCTCGGACAACCTCCTGCTGGCAGCCTCGGAAAGGCAGTCCAGAGAGTGTATGCAGAAGGTCTGCACCCACCTGAGGTACCTCAGGGTGCGCTCCCAGGGGTTCCTGAAGGCCCGGGAGAGCACCCACGAGGTGCGCCTTCCCAACGGCTCCCGCATCATCTGCCTGCCTGCCAGCCCGGACACGGTGAGGGGCTTTTCGGGAAACATCTTCCTGGACGAGTTCGCCTTTCACCGCGACGCCCACCAGATTTGGCGGGCCATGTACCCTTCCACTACCAGGGGCTACAAGGTCCGCCTCAGTTCCAGCCCCAACGGAAAGGCAAACCTCTTCTACACTCTCTGGAGCCAGGCGGGGGGGTTCTCCCGACACAGGACCACCATCCACGACGCTGTGCGGGAGGGCCTCTCCGTCAACATAGAGAAACTCAGGAAAGGCATCCTGGAGCCCGAGGCCTGGGCCCAGGAGTACGAGTGCGCCTTCCTGGAGGATGCCTGGGCCTTCATCGGCCCGGAGATGCTGGGGCAGTGCCTCAGCGAGGAGGCCAGCAGGGAGCCTCCCCTGGGCCTTCAAGGCCCCCTGTACCTGGGCATGGATGTGGGAAGGAGCCACGACCTCACGGTGCTCTGGCTGTGGCAGCAGGCAGGACAGCGCTACATCACCAGGGGAGTCTGGAGCCTCAGGAACAGGCCCTTCTGGCAGCAGAGGGAGCTCCTCTATGCCCTCCTGGAAGGTTCCCTAGGAATACCCGTTCAGACTGCCGCCCTGGATGCCACCGGCCTGGGGGTCCAGCTGGCCGAGGAGGCCGCCCAGAGGTTCGGCCCCCAGAGGGTGCTTCAGGTGCGCTTCAGCCTGAGCGTGAAGGAGGTCCTGGCCCTCACCCTCAGGGGGCTGCTTCAGCAGGGCCTCCTGGCCATCCCCAGGGACAGGGCCATCCAGGAGGACTTCCTGGGCATCCGGCACAGCCAGGGCCCCACCGGCCTGGCCCATTACGGCGTGGCCCCGGGGGAGACCCACGGCGACTACTTCTGGGCCGCCGCCCTGGGCCTTCATGCCGCCAAGAGGCATGCCCAGGTGAGCTTTGAGCACCAGGCCCTGGGGCCCAGGGCCTTCCAGGAGCTGGAAAACTTCCTGTAAAGGAGGCACACCACTATGGGCAGGGAAAAACCCATAACGGACGAGATAGCCGGGGCAGAAAAAGACATCTTCGGCGACTACCTGGGAAGCACCCTTCGGAACCCCGACAAGACCCTCCGCTCCCAGGGCAAGGGGCTGCAGCTCTACGAGGACCTCCTCAGGGACCCCCAGGTGAGGGCCTGCCTGCAGAGCCGCCGCCTGGCCGTGGTGGGCAGACAGTGGGAGGTGCTTCCGGCCTCCGACAGGGCCGAGGATGTGCGGGTGGCGGAGTTCGTGAGGCAGGCCCTGCGGAGCTTCGACTTCGACGAGGCCAGGTATGTGCTGCTGGGCGGCATCGTGCTGGGCTTCAAGGTCTCGGAGGTGATGTGGGAGTACTCCGAGGGCTCCGTCTGGGTAAGGGAGATGATAGGCCGCTCCTCCAGGCGGTTCGCCTTTGACAGGAGGCGGCGCCTCAGGCTCCTTACCCCAAAGGACATGCTCCGGGGCGAGCTCCTTCCCGAGCGCAAGTTCGTCATCTTCCGCTACGGGGCCGAAAGCGGCTCCCCCTACGGCGAGGGCCTGGGGACCAGCCTCTACTGGCCGGTGTGGTTCAAGAAGAACGCCATAAAGTTCTGGCTCATCTTTGCCGAAAAGTTCGGCTCCCCCACGGTGCTGGGCAAGTACCCGCCAGGCACTCCCAGGGAGCAGCAGGAGGCCCTGCTACAGGCCCTTCAGGCCATTCAGCAGGAGACGGCCATAAAGATACCCGAGACCATGAAGGTGGAGCTCCTGGAGGCCCAGCGCCGGGGGGCCACCGACACCTACCAGGCCCTCTGCGCCTTCATGAACGCCGAGATAGCCAAGTGCATCCTGGGCCAGACCCTCACCACCGAGGTGCCGGAGCGGGGCTCCTACGCCGCCGCCAGGACCCACGATGTGGTAAGAAGGGAGTATGTAAAGGCCGATGCCGAGCTGCTGTGCAACCAGCTGAACCGCCAGCTCATCCGCTGGCTGGTGGAGTTCAACTTCCCCGAGGCCAAGCGCTTTCCCAAGCTGCGGATAAAGACAGAGCAGCCCAACCTCCTGGAGCTTGCCCACAGGGACGAGCGGCTCCTCAGGATGGGCCTTCCCATCCCCAGGAGATACTTCTACGAGACCTACGGGGTGCCCAGACCCCAGGAGGACGAGGGGGTGCTGGGGGGCTGACATCCCCATAGTGTCGGCCGTCCCATAGACCCCTTCATCCAAAACCCCTTATCGTCATAACAGAGAAAGGGCGCCCCGGCGCCCCAAGGAAAGGAGGTCATGCGCTCCTATGTGGATACCGGTCTTTAGGACAGGCACCTGGACGGACTCCCAGGGTCGCACCAGGGTGTGGACAGAGCAGGACCTGGATGAGATAGTGCGCAGGTACAACCCCGCCGAGCACGAGGCCCCGGTGGTCATAGGCCACCCCAAGGACAACGCCCCGGCCTGGGGCTGGGTGGAGGCCCTGAAGAGGCAGGGCCGGGTGCTTTACGCCAAGCTCCGCGACCTGGCGCCGGAGTTCGTGCAGATGCTCAAGAAGAAGATGTTCAAGAAGCGCTCCATAAGCCTGTACCCGGACCTCACCCTCAGGCATGTGGGCTTCCTGGGCGCTCAGCCCCCGGCAGTAAAGGGCCTGCCCGATGTGGCCTTTTCGGAGGCCTCGGTGGAGCTTGAACTTGCCGAGGGGGAGCTTTCCGGCCGCGGGGGCATCCTTCGGGCCCTCAGGAGCCTCCTCAGGGACGAGGTGCTTCAGGCCCTGGNGCCCTCGGCCGAGGCCGAGGCGGAGCTCAGCCAGCAGGCCCTGAGGGACAGGGAGCTGGCCCTCAGAAGGAGGGAGCTGGAGGACTTCTGCCAGGGCCTCCTCAGAGAGGGCAGGCTCACCCCTGGACAGCTCAAGGCCGGGCTGGTGCAGTTCATGGAGCACCTGGCCGAAAGCTCCCAGGTGGCGGAGTTCGCCCAGGGGAGGAAGGAGACCCCCCTGGAGTTCTTCCAGCGGTTCCTGAAGACGCTGCCCCAGGTGCTTTACTTCCAGGAGCTGCTTACCCAGGAGGAACCTTCGGACAGAAGGGAGGCCCTGCTGAGGGACTACCTCAGGGCCCATCCAGGGGCCAGCTACAAGGAGGCCCTGGTGCAGGTGGCAGCCCGGCACCCGGAACTCTTTGAAGCCCCGTAGCACAAGGACAGGGCCCGGAGTTTTGGCAACGCAAGCAAGGAGGTGATTCAGCATGATAGGGCAGACCAGTGCAATAGAGAAGGCCGTAAGGTGCGCCTCGGCCATCTCAGAGGCCTACACCATCGCCAAGTTCGGCACCGACGACGACACCATGGAGGTGGCCACCTCGGCCTCGGACGAGCTGGTGGGGGTGTTTCAGCACACCACCTCCGGGGCCGGCGAGATAGTGAGGGTGATGCTTACCGGCATCAGCCGCCTGGTGCTTGGCGGTACAGTTCAAAGGGGCCAGCTTATAACCGCCGATGCCTCAGGCCGGGGGGTGGCCGCAGTGCAGCACACCCACACGGAAAACCAGGAGGATACCTACACCCAGAACACCACCACCTCCGAGGCCAGCCCGGTAAGGGTTATAGGCAAGGCCCTGGCCAGCGGGGTGGCAGGTGATGTAATCCCCGTGCTCCTGGTGCAAGGTGCAGCTTAGGGGAGGAGAAGAAAACCGGCCCGAGAGGTCCCGGACCTTTCGGGCGCCCCAAGGAGGTGAACCCAATTGCCAGAGACCAAGGATGTCCATGTAGACTCCGTGCTTACGGAGCTCAGCATACGCTACCGCAACGAGGCCATGATATGGCCCCAGGTGCTGCCCGTGGTGAAGGTCTCCAAGCGCTCGGACAAGTTCTACATCTACCGCAAGGAGGACAGCTACCGGCTCACCGACGACACCGTGGCCCCCAGGGCCATGCCCAACGAGCTCAGCTGGGGGGTGCTGGAGGACTCCTACTCGGTGAAGGACCACGCCCTGGGCGACTGGCTACCCCAGGAGGTCATCGACGCCGCCGACAATCCCCTCAGGCCCGAGGCCGACACCGTGGAGTTCCTGAACCTGCTGCTGGACATAGCCCAGGAGCAGAGGGTGGCCCAGCTGGTGTTTGGCCCCAGCACCTATCCTGCGGAAAACAGGCTGCAGCTGAGCGGCACCAGCCAGTGGGGCCAGGCGGACGACGACCCCATCGGCGATGTCATGGCCGCGGTGGAGGGCTGCTTCCTCAGGGCCAACACCCTGGTGTTCGGCGCCGAGGCCTGGGCCGTCTTCAGGCAGTTGCCCGAGGTGATTGAGGCAGTAAAGCCCACCGGCCAGGCCGGCCTGGCCACTGCCGCCGAGGTGGCCGCCCTGTTTGAGGTCCAGCGGGTGCTCATCGGCAGGGCCCGGTACATCAGCACCCCCGAGGGCCAGCCCCCTCAGTACACCCGACTGTGGGGCAAGCACATGGCCGCCCTGTATGTGGAGCCCTCGCCAGGGGCCAGGAGCATCACCTTCGGGGTGACCTTCTCGGAGACCCTGAGGACCGTCTTCAGGGACTTCGACCCCAAGCGGGGCGTCAAGGGCGCCCACTACCTGAAGGTGGCCTGGAACTCCGACGAGAAGGTCATCGCGCCCGAGCTGGGCTACCTCATCCAGGACGCCGTGGCGTAAACAAGCGCGGGGGCCCTTCCAGGGCCCCCGAAAAAAACCCCTTTAGAAGGAACACCGAAAGATGCCCTATAGCACAGTGGAGGACCTGAGAAAACTGCTTCCAGAGGAGGTGCTCATCCAGCTTACCGACGACGAGGCCCTGGAGGCAGTAAACACCGGCAGGGCCCAGGAGGCCATCCAGCAGGCCGATGCCGTGATAGACGCCTACTTAGGGGCCCGCTACCAGGTGCCCCTGGCCGAGCCGGTACCGGAGCTCATCAAGAAGCTCTCCGTGGACATGGCCATCTACCACCTCTACAGCCGACGCACCGAGGAGATGCCCGAGCTCCGAAGGCAGCGCTACCGGGACGCCCTGAAGACTCTCAAGGACATCTCCCAGGGGCTCATCAGCCTGGGTGCCCAGGAGCCCAACCCGTCCCGGGAGGATGGCCCCCAGGTCAGCACCTCGGAACAAGACAGGACATTTACCAAAGACACCTTGGAGGGATACTGACATGGGTCTCAAGGAAATAGTCCAGGCGGGAGACAGCGCCAGGATGCTCGCCGACGCAGCCCTGGCCATGAACAGCATCTACAACCAGTACGGCCCGGACTACCAGGAGCTTCTCAAGAGGCTGAGGGAGTACTTCGGCGATAGCTCCAAGACCCTGAGCAACCTCTCGGACCAGGAGGTCAACGAGTTCTTCCTGGCCAACCTGGGCGACGCCCAGGCCGTCGCGGACGCCCAGGTGATACTCCGGGAGTGGGAGAAAAACATCCAGGGCCTGGAGGCATCGGTGGCGGTGCTTCCGGCAAACAACCTGTGATGCTTGGACATTTCGGGAGGTCCTAAGTGCCCACGACAGCCCTTCCCGCACCATCGGCCTGGTCGCTGGCCTCGGGGCTTGAGGCCCGGGGCGACAGAATCCAGCTTAAGCGGTTCGGCCTCAGGGACGACTTCAGCGGTGGTTTTGACGCCTCCGTCTGGGGCACAACAGATAGTGGGGATGGAATAGTGGGGGCTCCCCGAAACGGCGAAATCAAGATAGCCACGCCAGCGTCGGCCGACGCCGCCGTCTTGTATTACAAGGGCACTCTTTCCCGCTCCCAGGACTGGCGACTGAAGTGGCGGTTCAGGGTCAGCGCCGTCGGAAGCAGCAGGAACCACGTAGTAGGACTCTGGCAGGATACTGCCCCGCCCCAGCCTATAGGTGGCACCGTAGAGAACCAGATATTCTTCGTGGAGCAGTTTAATACCGGAGAGTTCAGAGTGCAATACTGGGATACCGGCGGCACCCGCTACTACTGGGACCCTGCCAACGACGTCTGGACGACCACGAGCACCAGCTTCAGCGGCACCCTGGGAGCCTACTATCGGGTGGTGCTGGCCTCGGACGGCTCCAACTTCTGGCTGGAGCTTTACGACGCCAACGATGCCTTGATAACCGCCACCACCAAGGTGCCCTGGTCGGACGTTCGCTCCCCAGCAGGCGACACGTATGCCTACTTCCACGAGCCCTATAAAAACGCCTACGCTGCTACCATGCACGGCGACGAGTTCACCTACGGCCTGCCCGACGACGGCTACAACGGTGGCTGCCTCAGCACCGCCCCGGNGGCCGAAAGCCAGTGGGTTGCCATTGCTCACGACCAGGTAGACGACGTCGTCCTGGTGGAAAACCCCGAGGGCCAGGCAGGCACCCTGAAATACCAGTACGCACTGAACGGCGGGGCCTACAACGGCACCTGGCTCACCCTGGCAGAGCTCCGGTCGGCCCTTCAGGGGGCCAGCATCACCGACCACGCCCAGAGCCTGAGGCTCAAGGCACAGTTCAACTCCGACGGCACCCAGCAGGCGGTGCTGGCAGGGCTGGGGACTTACGTGGACGTCAGCGGGCTTAGTAGCCCAGAGGGTGCGGTGTATCAGCTTCCGCTACAGGCACTGAGGCTCAGGACAGGCTACGAGGTGATACAGATATGAGGCCCTTTTTCCACACAGGAGGCGAAAGATGACCAAGCCTTTGCATATAGCCCGTGCCGACACGGTAAAGCTCCGCTACCAGGTGGTAAGCGCCGAAAGCGGCGAGCCCCAGGACATCACGGGCATGAGCTTTTCCTTCGCGGTGAAGGAGCGCCTGGAGGACACCACCTACAGGATAGGCCCTGTCTCAGGCGTGGTGGAGGACGCTGCCAACGGGGTGTTCTCCTTCACCCTCACGGCGGCAGAGACCGACCAGGCGCCCTTTTCAGGCCTTTACGAGATCGTGATGACCGACGGTGCGGGGGCCCGCACCACCCTCACCCCTCCGGGGGGGCAGAGGTTCGTGCTCAGGGAAAACGTAATTGACTAAGCCTCGGCGGAAACTTGCAGATGCTTAAGTTCCAGGACATAGAGGATGCGGTGATAGCCAGGCTCAGGGAGGAGCTCCCCTATCTGGGCCACGTGGGGCCCTACCAGGGGGAGCTGGAGGGCGAGCTTCAGAGCCTGCCCGTAAGGTTTCCCGCCGCGTTCGTCATCTGGCGGGGCTCCCGCTACGAGTGGGCAGGCGGCTCCAACCACTACGAGACCGCCAGATTTTCCGTAATGCTCTGTAGCAGGGACCTGCGGGGCCGGGAGCATGCCGCCAGGGGAAGCGGGGGCCGCCCAGGAGCCTACCAGATGCTGGAGGATGTCCTTAGTGCCCTCAGCAACCAAGCCCTGGGCCTTAGGATGGAGCGCCTCAGGCCCCTGAGGGCCAGCCTGAGGCATCTGGGAAAGGATGCGGTCCTTTACGAGCTGGAGTTTGAAACCGGCTTCATCAAAACCTTTGAGTTTCCCAAGGAGGCTTCATGAAGCACTGCCGGGTAAACGTCCTGGAGCACTCCTCGGTGGGCCTTACCGCAGGGGCCGAGGATGCCAGCCATCCCCTGTGGAGGCTTTACGACAGGGACGTGCAGCGCCTCTTCAGGGCCTCCCAGGCGGAGACCCTGGAGGTAAGGATAGACCAGGGCTCCCAGGTGGAGGCCGTGCAGGCGCTGTTCATTCCCTCGGGGCACAACCTGGAGGGCCAGGCCCTTTCCCTGAGCTACAGCAGCGATGACGCCACCTACACGGTGGCCGATACGTGGACGGGCTCCTCGGGGCTCATGGCAAGGGAGCTCTCGGAGCCCATTACCGCCAGGTACTGGCGCTTCAAGGTGGATGCCCCCCCCGTGGTGCCCGAGCTGGCGGAGCTCTTCCTGGGCCCCCTCTATGCCTGGGCCAGGCTGCCCGCAAGGCCAGGGGGGCCCTTCGAGCAGCTCCTCAACGTGGAGGTGCTCCAGTCGGCTTCGGGCAGGGAGAGGTTCCTCGTTCACGGGCCCGCCAGGGCGCAGAGGCGCTACAGCCTCCAGTTCATGGAGCAGGCCCAGAAGGAGGAGCTCCTTTTGCTGTGGCAGCAGGGCCTGCCCTTCTGGCTGAAGGAGCATGCGGGCACCTGGCTTTGGGGCAGGCTCCGCAGCGCCCTGGAGCTCCAGGAGGTGGCGGCAGGACGCTGGACCGCGGAGTTTGACTTCATAGAGGTACTTTAGAGCCCCATTCAGGGGCGTAAAAACCAAAGGAGGTGCAGGCCATGAAGGACGAGAAGGTTTACCAGGGGCCCCGGGGAAGCGGTGCCTCCCTGGGGCTTACGGGCCGGTGGAGGCTGGAGAAGTTCGCCTCCCGGGCCGACTACCGGAGGGGTCGCCCCTACCAGGTCCTGGAGGGCAAGAACCTGTTTCTCAACGCCGGAAAGACCGAGATGTGGAACCTGCTTATCGGCGCCAGCACCAACCACTACGACGCCTCCAACGCCCAGATAGGCATAGGGGACGACAAGACCACCTCGCCCGATGCCTCGCAGACGGACCTGCAGGGCTCGCAGAAGACCTACAAGGGGATGGACAGCGGCTATCCGGCCGTCTCGGGCGCCAGCGTGGAGTTCCGGGCCACCTTCGGCTCCGACGAGGCCAACTACGAGTGGGGCGAGTTCGTGGTAAGGCATGCGGCAAGCGGCATATGCCTTAACCGCTCCACCAACGGGGGGGCCGGCTGGGGCACCAAGAGCTCCGGCAGCGTGTGGACCTTCACCGTGACCCTGACCATCAGCTAAGCTCCCCTCGTGCCCCTTTCCCAGACCCGAAGAGGCTCGGTGTTTGTCAACGGCTCCGGCTGGGGAGACCAGCCCTGGCAGGAGCCTGCCCAGGCCCAGGAGCCCGACGGCCTTTACGCCTGGGTAGAGCTCGATGCCCTGCTGGCCCCGGACTCCTACCCCCTGGAGTGCACCGGCTTCGGCTTTGACATTCCTGCCGAGGCCCACGTGCTGGGCGTGGAGGCAAGGCTCCTGGCCCGGGGCTCGCAGGTGGACGGCATCAAGGACAGCCTGAGGCTCGTCGTGGGAGGCACCAGGAGCGGCGACACCAAGGCCCATGTCCACACCTGGCCGACGGTGGATACCTGGATGCAGGCCGGGGGCGAAGACGACCTCTGGGGCCACTACCAGGGCCTCAGCCCCTCGGAGGTAAACGCCTCGGACTTCGGCGTGGCCGTCTTTGCCCACGGCCAGGCCGACATGGTCACCGCCTACCTGGATGCGGTGGAGCTGACGGTCTACTACGCCATNCCCGAGCACCTCTACGGCCAGGACGAGGCCGCAGGGGCAGAGCAGGCCCAGGTGCTCCTGGGAGGCTCCGACAGTGCCCAGGGCACCGACGGCACGACCTTCCAGGACAAGGAGTTTTCGGCCCAGGACGAGGCCCAGGGCAGCGAGCGGGGGGAGCTGCCGGCAAGCACGGGGGCAGCCCTGCCGGGGACGGCAACCAACTACGTCATCTCCACGGCAGATTGCCGCTGGTGCGACACCGAGAGGGTGCTGGAGAAAAGCAGCGATACCTCCTCGGCCTCGCAACCGCTTAATAAAACCGCCGATTGCGCAGACATCGTCAGAAATCTACCGATACAGACGCACACCGATTACCTTTACGCCTCAGGGTTCGGGTTCAACGTGCCGCCAGGGGCCGAGATACTGGGCATAGAAGCAAGGGCCTTGGTGGCCTGCGACAATGCCAGGGCCAAGGACTACTCGGTAAAGCTCTTCGTGGGAGGCAGCCCCCAGGGGCAGGACAAGGCTACCGACGACGTCTGGCCCTCGGACAGGAATAATCCCGGAGAGAAGACCTGGGGCGGTACCACGGACCCCTGGGGGCTTAATCTAAAGGGCGAGGACGTCAGGGCCTCGGACTTCGGCTTCGGCATATCGGTGCAGAACTTCACCGACAGCGGCGCAGAGGATGCCTATCTATTCTGGATGGAGCTCACCGTCTATTACCGCAGCACCGCAGAGGGCTCCGACGGTGCAGTCCTTTCGGAGACCGCCAGCCTGAGCGCCCAGGTGCCGGCCTCCGATGCCACCCACGCCTCCGATGCCAGCACCAGGCTGCAGGACGACACGGGGGCGGAGCTCCTGTTTGCCGGCCAGGCCCTCAGGGCCCAGGAGGCTGCCGGGCTTTCGGCTACGGACTCGGCCTCCGAGGTGCTAAACCTCCAGGAGACGGGCCGGGCCTTCAGGTACGGCCAGCCCCTTCAGCGCCTCAGGGCCCTGCCCAGGTACGAGCCCCTCTACCTGGTGAAGATAAGCCTCTCGGGGGGCGCCCACGTGCTTTACCTTTCGGACCGCAACATCAGGGTGGGCGATGAGCTCTACGAGGACTACCTGGACGACCTGGAGGGAGTGGCCGAGGAGCTCAGGAGGGCCGCCCTGGAGAGCCGAAACGCCGAGGTCACCCTGCGCTTCAGGAACGACCGCTACAGGGGCCACCAGCACCTCGTGGAGCTCTCGGAGCAGTACCCCTTTGAGGGCGCCCAGGTGGAGATATACGAGACCGCCCTGGATGCCCGGGGCCGGCCTGCACCGCCGGAGCTGCTCTTCAGGGGCACCCTGGAGGAGCCCACGGGCATAGACCGGCTGAGGTTTTCCTGTCGCGTAAGCTCGGCGGAGTTTGCTGCCTCGCTGCGCTGGAGCATGCCCGTGGTGAGCTCCGACGACTACCCCGATGCCCACGAGGACACGGGCAGGGTAGTGCCCATCGTTTACGGCAGCGACCTCCTGGTGCCGGCCCTCAAGGTGGACTGGGGGGCAAGGAGCACCCTGGCGGCCGACCTCCCGGAGGGGGCGGCAGAGCTGGAACTCACGGATGCCGAGAGGTTTCCCCCCTCGGGCCACGTGTGGATAGACGAGGAAAAGCTCTACTACTCCGCCAGGGAGGGCAGCCGGCTCAAGGGGCTCAAGAGGGGCCGGGACGGCACCCGGGCAGCACCCCACAAGGCGGGCGCCGAGGTGCTGGAGCACCAGGAGGAGCGCATCAGCCTCCTGGCCGCCCACCCCCTGGAGGTAAAGCAGATATACGGGCTCTACCAGGGCAGGCTGGTTAGAGTCCAGGAGGGCGTGGAGCCCTACGTGGGCCCGGACGGCAGGCAGTACCTTCGCAGCAGCCGCCACCTGAGGCTCCAGGAGGTGGAGGACCAGGTGGAGGTGGAGGACACCATAGGGGTCAGGCACACCGACGACGGCCTGGTGAAAGGCACCGAGACCGTCTACCAGATGGCCAAGGAGACCTACGACGTCCGGCTGGAAAACGACAACGGCTTCAAGGCGGTGGTGGCCTCCTTCAACCCCGTGGAGGGCTTCCAGCGGGCCGAATACAGCATAAAGTTCAATACCTATATCCTCTGGGGCAGCGGCAGCCTCTCGGACAGCTACGTGGAGATAAGGGCCAGGGCCAAGGGCGCCCCCCTGGCCGATGCCGAGATGGTCTTCAGGGCAGACGGAAACGGAATCCAGGCTTACGACCCCAAGTTCACCCAACGGTACAACTCCAACCAGGTGGAGTTCCTCGTCTACGAGGCCTACAACCTGTGGTTCGTGGACGTAGAAATCACCTCGGCCAGCCGTAGTGTCCACCGGGAGGCCACCTTCCAGGGCAAGGGCGCTGCGGAAAAGACCGGCCAGGCCAAGAAGCTGGGCCAGGTGGTGGCCACCTCAAGGCCGGTGGAAAGGCTCTATGCCCTGGTCTCGGGCGCAAAGGACGAGCAGGGACAGGTGCTTGCCAGGCCCGACGAGGTCGTCAGGCACTTCCTTCTTAACTGGGCAGGGTTTTCGGAGGCCGAGATTGACCAGGAAAGCTTCTCGGAGGCAGGGGCCTTCTACGCCCAGGAGGGCTATAGCTTCGGCTTCGCCCTGGCAGAGGGCAAGGGGCTCCTGGAGATACTTCGGGGCCTGGCCCTTCAGTGCCGCTCCAGCCTGAGGTATGAGCGGGGCAGGTGGGTGCTCAGGGTGCTGCCGTCGCAGGCCCCCGAGCCGGTAAAAACCATCTCCCACGAGGAGCTGGCCGGCCAGGGCGCCCAGTTCGTGTTTCACCGAAGCCCCTGGACGGAGGTAAAGAACTCCCTTACCGCCCGCTTCAGGCAGAACTATGCGCCCCTTCAGGGCGCCTCGGAGTGGGACGGCACGGTGAAGGCGGAAGACAGCCTCTCCATAAGCAAGTACGGCAGGCTCCCTGAGGAGCTTACCTTCTGGGCCATAAGGGACGAGGCCATGGCCAGGGAGGTGCTCGCCCACCTGCTTCAGGAGCGCAGCAGGGCCCGTCTGAGGGTGGAGTTCTCCGTCCTGTGGGAGCACCTGGACCTCCAGGTGGGCGATACCCTACAGATAGACAACCCCCTGTTCGGCGGTAAGAGGTTCTTCGTGGAAGCCATCAGGCGGGGCAAGGGGATGGCCCTGGTGAGGGCCTCGGAGTGGTGGCAGTAAAACCATCAAAACAAAAGGGCTGGCGCCCCGCAGGGGCGCCAGCCCTTCCAATGCCCTCAGTAAAGATAGGCTGCCCCTGAGCCCGAAGCATCGTTATTGCTCTGGTCGCCGTCTATGCCGGTGGCGCTGCTGTCCTCCCCGTATGCCCCCACGGCCAGGGTGCTTCCGTCACCAGAGATGGAAAGGGCATAGCCGAAGTAGTCGTCAGTCTCGGTATTGCTTGCCTTGACGTATGCCTGCTGTGCCCAGGCACCGCCCTCATCACGGACGAACACATAGACTGCCCCGGAATCCGGTGTATCGTTATTGCCCTGGTCGCCATCCACGCCGGTGGCATTGCTGTTCTCCCCGTATGCCCCCACGGCCAGGGTGCTTCCGTCACCAGAGATGGAAAGGGCATAGCCGAACTCATCGCCTCCATCGGTGTTGCTTGCCTTGACGTATGCCTGCTGCGCCCAGGCACCGCCATCACGGGCAAACACATAGACCGCACCGGCGTGTGAAGCATCGTCATTGTTCTGGTCGCCGTCTATGCCGGTGGCATTGCTGTCCTCCTTATGTGCCCCCACGGCCAGGGTGCTTCCGTCACCAGAGATGGAAAGGGCATGGCCGAAGTAGTCGTGAGCATCGGTGTTGCTTGCCTTGATGTACGCCTCCTGTGCCCAGGCGCCGCCATCACGGACGAACACATAGACTGCACCGGAGTTTTCAGCATCGTCATTGCTCTGGTCGCCGTCTATGCCGGTGGCACTGCTGTCCTCCCACAATGCCCCCACGGCTATGATGCTGCCATCCATAGAGACGGAAAGGGCCCAGCCAAATAAGTCTTCTCCACCGGTGTTGCTTGCCTTGATGTATGCCTCCTGCGCCCAGGCACCGTCCTCATCACGGACGAACACATAGACTGCACCGGAATCCGTGGCATCGTCATTGCTCTGGTCGCCGTCTATGCCGGTGGCACTGCTGTCCTCCAGATATGCCCCCACGGCCAGGGTGCTTCCGTCACCAGAGATGGAAAGGGCATAGCCGAACATGTCGCCTCCACCGGTGTTGCTTGCCTTGATGTATGCCTCCTGCACCCAGGCACCGTCCTCATCACGGACGAACACATAGACTGCACCGGAATACGGTGTATCGTTATTGCCCTGGTCGCCATCCACGCCGGTGGCATTGCTGTCCTCCCCGTATGCCCCCACGGCCAGGGTGCTTCCGTCACCAGAGATGGAAAGGGCATAGCCGAAGTAGTCGTAAGCATCGGTATTGCTTGCCTTGATGTATGCCTGCTGCGCCCAGGCACCGTCCTCATCACGGATGAACACATAGACCGCACCGGCGTTTGAAGCATCGTCATTGCTCTGGTCGCCGTTTATGCCGGTGGCACTGCTGTCCTCCCCGTATGCCCCCACGGCCAGGGTGCTTCCGTCACCAGAGATGGAAAGGGCATAGCCGAAATCATCGCCATCGGTGTTGCTTGCCTTGAAGTAGCCCACGGCATTGGCCAGGTTGCCGCTTACGGCAAGCTCAGGGGAGTTCACGCAGCCGGCGTCATTGCAGGCCTGCAGGATGTAGAGGGCGTTGAGGCGAAAGTAGAGGGGCACCTGGTGGTCTGCCTGCTGAGTGCCCTGGGGGATATTGGTAATCACCGCAGTAAAGCCTGACGCCCCGTCAGGGTCCTCCAAGAGGTTGTAGTAGGTGGCGTCATCTACATCTGTCCAGCTGAAGTGGAAGGTCTTGACGGCCTGGGGCTCCCACTGGAGGGTGGGTGCGGCCTCTGGAGCCTCCTCCTGAACGGCAACTCCGTCGCCATCGCCGCATGCGGCAAGCAGAAGCACCGCCAGGAGCAGGAGAGGTAGAAAAACTACCCTTCCCAGACTCCCCGCTCTATGAAACACCTCTTCCTTCATCTTCATCTCCCTTCCCCACTGCCCCCGCCGCAGCAGCTTTCCGTCCACAGAAGCTTGCGCCCCTTGTCCCTGATTTCAGGCTATCACCAAAGGGGAAGGCTGTCTATGACAAGGCTTGGCATTTTAGTGGCGATTGTTGCTGTGAGGAGGCGGCCCGGAAAGGTCCTAAGGCCTGAAGGGCGCATTGGCCTCCTGCCGATCTGCCGGGCCCGAGCCCTGCATCCTCCACTTGAAGCAGACCGTCTGTACCACGGCAAGAAGCAACAGCGCCAGGAACAGAAGCCCCAGGGCAAGCAGTACCCTCCGCATCGGGGCAATAATATCACATCCAGGGGNGGGGAGAAAACGGCTGTAGATCGGACTGCTCCCTCCGAGGGGCGGAGACCCTAAAGCCTTACCCCCAGGCGGCGTAGGTCCTGGGGCTCAAGGCCCATTTCCTGAAGGAGCCTCATGGCCCGATGCCGAGGAGGAATGTTAAGGACAAACAGCAGCCCTGCGGCCAGAAGCAGGAGGAGCCTCAGCTCTGCCGAGGCGCCTGCGGCCCAGGCGGCTCCCAGGGCCAGGAACACCAGGCCCAGGTACAGGGTGCGTTCAAAGGCAGTGCCCAGAAGGCTTCTGAGCTTCAGCACCAGGGCCTTGTCGGCCTGGGGCAGGGCCTCGGGGCTCAGGTGCCTGAGGCTCTGCCTGCGCCCTAGCCCCAAGCCCGTTATCACCCCTCCTGCCAGCAGAAATACAAGGGCCTCCAAGGCCGCCTACAGGCCCTCCTGCCTCCTCAGGGCCTCCTCCACATTTTCGTAGCAACGCTTCTTCTCCTCCTCGGTGAGCTGGGAGGGGTCCCTAAGGTCGCTTATACGGCAAACATACTGCTTGCCCGAGGCGTCCTTGAGCAGCACGAAGGCCGTGGCGGTGGACTCGGTTATCTCGGGCTTCTCCTGCCTTTCCTCGGCCATGGAGCACCTCCTTGCGGTAGTAATCCAATTATAGGATGGGGCGGGGGCCTCCGCAAGGAGGCCCCCGCCCCAAAGGCCTTTACCCCCTTGCTAGCCTCCTGCCTCCATGCCGGCTATGTTGGGTATCTGCATGCCGTGGTGGAAGATGTAGGCTATCAGAATGGCCACGGGAATGATGAACAGAAACAGGGCCACGAAGTACACCCACACCATCTTGCCGAACTGGGCCTCCCGAAGCTTCTTGAAGTCGGTGATGATGCCCAGGGAAAGGAAGGTGAGCATGAAGAACAGCTTTCTGAGGCCCTTCTCCACGGGCACGGCGCCCGCCTTGGCCGCCTTCAGCACCCCCATGCCCTCGGCCGCACCGCCCTGGCCAGGGCCGAAGAAGATGACGAGGTAGATGATCCAGGCGGCAAAGTAGCCCAGGATGAACTTGGGGAAGCGGAACCACACCTCTATGAAGGGCACCCTCTCGCCTTCTCGTCGCTCTATCCGGTAGACCCACACCATGGCCAGAATGAAGGCCCACAGACCAATGAACATGTCTATCCATATCTTGGTCATCACCGCGCTGACGGTTATGACCCCGGCAGGCCAGACCACCCGGCCGTCGGTGTCCTTCTCTATCTTGGCCCTCATGAACTCGTCCATGAGCTCCCCTGCGGCGGCGTCGGCCCCGTCGGTCTTCACGCTCATGCCCATGGCCGCCCCGGCCACCAGGGGGTCATCCGTCCGGGGCCACACATGGGTGAAGAACCCGGGCAGGATTATCAGCTCAATCACCGCCCAGATGACCACCAGGGCGCTGACCATGATGGACACCACCGGCTTGGCCCTCACTGCCGCGCCCGTGGCCACCGCGGCCGAGACCCCGCAGATGGAGATGCCCGAGCCCAGCACCGCCGCCGTCTTCCGAGGCAGCTTGAATATCCTGCGGGAGATGAGGTAGACCCCGGGCCAGAATATCAGGTAGGCCACTATGGTGGCCGCAGCCCCCGCAAAGAACAGCTCGCCGGTAAGGCCGGCCATCTCCTGGCCCAGCTTCTGGGAGAAGCTGGCCATCTTTATGGGCAGGTAGCCGATCTTGACCCCCAGGAACACGATGGCCGTCTTGATGTACCACTCCGGCTTGGCCGCCTCGGAGAGGAAGGAAGCAAAGCCCTTGAAGAAGTTCCCTATCAGCAGACCCACTATGAGGGCCAGAATATAGCTGGCCCCACCGCCCAGGGAGAGGGTGAACATGTCGGGGAACTTGCTCTTCTTCAGGTCCACCGCCGTGGCGGCAAAGAAGGCATGGTGGGCCAGGAACCAGCACAGATAGGTGAGGCCAAAGATTATGGTGAAGCCCGCCAGGAACTTCTTCACATTCCAGCGCATGAAGGCCGCCCCTATGGTGGTCACCGTGGCCACTACCAGGTAGCTCACGATGATGCTGCCCCACACGCCCAGGCCCTTGTAGCCCTTGCCCAAGGGGGCGAAGGCCGAGCCCACCTCCTTTATCTTCTTGGGCACCGCGCCCTCCGGAAGGCTCAGGACCCACTTCTTGGGATAGGCAATCCAGCCCACCAGGTCCAGGCCTGCTAGGCTCAGAAGCCCCAGGAACATGAACAACAGGCCCATCCACAGGGCCCACCAGTCTTCGGTGGAAAGCATTCCCCAGTACCATCTTCTCTGTGGCGTTGCCATACAATCCCCCCTTTATCCTTTCAGTTTTACCACCCGGTCAAAGTAGTGCTGGGCATAGGGCCTGACCCAGGCAGGAATGGTGCCGTTGTCATAGGCCATGTAGAAGCTGACACCCCCGCCGGGCCTCAGCAGCCCCCTGAGGCGAAGCTCCCGCCTGAGGGCCTCATCCAGACCCCGCAGGGTGGGGGCCCTCAGCTCAAACCCCTCCGCCCTCAGCACCCAGCAAGCCCCGTCATGCCACAGTGTTCCGGAAAGCATCAGTGAAGAATGCTGGTGGGTACCACCAGGAGCCCCAGGACCAGGAACACCACCGCCGCCACCAACGACCAGACCACCAGCTTGGTCTCCACGGGCGCCCACTCCTCCGCCCCGGCCAGCACATCCTCGGCCTCCAGGGCCATGCCTGTAAGACGGCCGGCCTCGGCACCTTGCTCCTTCTTCTCCTGCATCGCCCTTTCTACCTCCTTTCCCTGTAGATTTCCCCCCCTCGCCCTGCAATCTCCATACCACGGACCAGAAGGCAGCATCAGCCCAGCCCCTGGCCCAAGAGGGCCAGGAACCCCTCCCCCCCCTGGCCCAAAAGGGCCATAAATGACACCCCCGAAGAACAAGAAAAGCCAAATACAACCGGCAGTTTCATTCCCACAAGCAGCCCATCGCCACACCCTTAACTGAATACACACACCTGGGGAAGCTGTCAAATTAGAACTTTTAATAGATTTGATAAATTGCCTAAATTGTAAACTTATGTCTTTATGACAGGGCGGTGTCCAGGAACATCATGAGGGCGAAGCCCAGCATACAGCTGGTAGTTGTGAGGTCTAGGCGTCCTCCCCTCTGGGCCTCTGGAAGGACGTCCTCCAGGACCACGAATATCATGGCCCCTGCGGCAAAGGCCAGGGCGTAAGGAAGCAGGGGCCTGGCCAGCAGCACCGCTGCTGCCCCTGCGGTGGCGGCCAGGGGTTCCACGGCGGCGCTCAGGTGGCCCACCAGGAAGCTCTTCGCCCTGGAGACCCCCGCCGCCCTCAGGGGCAGGGCCACGGCCATGCCCTCGGGGAAGTTCTGAAGCCCGATGCCCAGGGTGAGGGCCACCGCAGCGGCCAGGCTGGCCCCTTCAAGCCCATAGGGCAGGGCGCCGAAGGCCACCCCCACGGCCAGCCCCTCGGGCACATTATGCAGGGTCATGGCCAGCACCAGCAGGGTGGTGCGCTGCCAGGCAGTCCTGGGCCCCTCGGCCCTCTCGGGGGGAAGGCCTAGGTGAAGATGCGGAAGCACCTTGTCCAGCACCCACAGGAAGGCCCCTCCCAGGAGGAAGCCACCCAGGGCCGCCCCCCAGCCCGAGCCCCCTTGGGCCTTGTGCATCTGAATGGCCGGGGCCAGGAGGCTGAAATAGCTGGCGGCTATCATCACCCCTGCGGCGAAGCCCAGGGAGGCCTCCAGGCTGTGCCGGGGCAGCCGCCGGCCCCAGAGCACCGCCGAGGCCCCCAGGGCCGTAAGGGCCCAGGTGAAGAGCCCTGCCAAGAGGGCCAGAAGGACGGGATGGAGCTCAGTAGGCACTGAGCCTGAGGCCGGTGACCAGGCTGTAGGAGCCCCGCTGAATGTCCGCCTCGGGGGTGCCGGTGGTTATCACCAGGCGCTTCTTGAGCCTGCCCAGGCTCAGGGGCTCGGCCTGCACCGTGGCCCAGAGCCTGCCGTCCAGGAATATCCTCACCACCTGGCCCTGCTTCTGGATGGCCAAGTGATGCTCCTGCCCCTGCAGGGCGGGCGGCTGGGGAAGCTCCCTGCCGGCCCAGCTGAGGTGCCAGGCAATGGTGTCGGAGTAAATTCTGAGCCTGTAGGGAGAGGAGGGGTTTCCCAGGGCTACCTCCAGGGCCGAGCCACTGGAGCTACCGCCCTCCTTGTCCGAAAGATAGAAGGAAAGCTCCAGGGCCCAGTCCCCCGTGGGCTTCCACCTGGGGATGTGCCTCTCGAAACGGAGCCTGCCCTTCAGTCCGGCAAGCCACTTCTTTCCGCCCAGTTGCACGCACTCGGGCACGCCCTGCAGGATGCGCACCTCGGCCCGGGGGGCCACGGCACAACCGGAGAAGTCCTCGGCCCAAAGGAGCACGGGCCCGGGGCTAAAGGAGGCGGCGGGCCTGTGGAGGGCCGCCTCCTGCTGGGGCCGCTGCAGCTCAGGGGCCTCTCCCCTGTCCTCACCGTATCGGAAGTACTCCTGGGGCATCTGGGTGGAGATGTACCTGACGGCCTCATCCAGCATTACCCTCACGGCCCGCTCCATAGGGGTGTTCTGGTAAACCTCCAGTCCTGCGCCCAGCAGCACCGAGCCGAAGCCCACCCCCAGACCCCCTACGCGGAAGCTGGAGGCCTTGCCCTGCACCCTGGCGGTCTTTATGATGCGCCGGGTGCGGACATCCACCAGCTTGAGGTCCATGGCAATGTAGGCATCGTCCTTTTCAAATCTGATTCCTCCCAGAAAGCCCGGCAGCAGGGCGCCCCCCAGCCCCCCCAGGCCGCCCGCCTGGGGCTCAAACGCCGTAATGGAGCCCACGATGACCACATCGGCGGCCTCCCAGGTGCCCACCTGGGGGGCCCCCTCGGGCCTCACATAGCCGCTCTCGGCAAGCTCCAGCTCCTGCCTTATCTCCTGAAGCTCCTCCTTGGAGCCCAGCACCACGAACCTGCCCGAGGTAAACAGGGCGCTTATGAGCATGTCCCTGAGGCCCTCGCCTATCCGCCCGCTGCACTTGGCTGCCTTGCACTTTATGGGCCCCACCGCCACCCTGGCCTTGGGCCCCTCGTAGGTGAGGGCCTCCTGGATGGTGGGCTCCGTGGGGGAAGTCTCCACCTGGGCCACCGGCACGGTGGCGCAGGAAAACAACAGGGCCGAAGCTGCCAGCAGGGCTAAAAGGCGCATCTTCAGAATACCTCCTGGGAAGTTATCACCCTAAGGAGCACGGGCCTGCGCTTAAGGGGCCTGCGGGGGCGCTCCAGAAGGAGGGCGGAAAAGTCCCTAACAAGCAGTACCCTCTTGAGCCCCTGGAGGGAGTAGCGGAGCACCAGAGCGGTGAGCCTTCCCCGGGAGTCCACCACCAGGTCCAGCCCCTGGAGGTCCCGGAGCCTTCCCCTTCCTACATCGGTAAAGACCAGCTGGGGCTCCTTGAACCCCTCGGGGGCACGGGCGCCAGGGGCGAGGCTCACCACTACCCTCTTGAGCACCACCTCCTGGGCCTTAAGCACCTCGGCCCGGGCAGGCCAGACCCCAAGGAGCAGAAGCACAAGGACGACCGCCACCTTCATACATAAAACATAGCCCTGCCCCAGGGGCTTGTCAAGGGAGTGTACAAGTCCACACACATGAGACACCGAGGGGTTTCCGGCCTCGGGGCCCTCTCCACGGCGCCGTTGAGCTTGGGGCTCCGCTGCGCTCTGTCCTTAAGAGGGGTGGGGCCTCAGGAACCGTCGGCCTCAGAGGGGCAGTCTTTCGGCCATCTTTATGTGGCCGTGCCTTATCCTGGGATGGCAACGCAGGCAGTCCAGCTGGCCCTGCTCCACGTGGCGCTGGTGCACGAAGACCACATCGTCGTACATCTCCGCCCTCTGGACATGGCAGAAGTAGCACATGTGTCTGGGCACCACCCCTGAGCCCTCGGTGACCTGGAGGTGGCAGCGCTGGCACTTCAGGCCCGCCCTGAGGGCCTTCCGGTGGGAAAAGGGCCTGCCCCTGAACATTATGTCGTCCCTGGGGGCTGTGTGGCAGGAGGGGCAGCCAGTGTAGGCCTGTCCGTCGGGCATGCCCTTGAAGTGGCAGAGGAAGCAGGGGTCCTTGCTGACCTTTACATGCTCGCCCTGGGCAATGTCGGAGTGGCAGCTTCGGCAGTGAAGCCTCAGGCCCCTCCTTAGCTCCTGGAAGTGCCCCCTGTGGTCAAACTGCACCCTCCAGCGGGTGAAGACCTCCCGGGCCTCCAGGAGCCTCTGCTCGTGGCAGCCCTGCTGGAGGCACTTATCGTCCGGCACCCTGGTGAAGGGCCTGGGATTGTAGGTGCCCACCAGGAACCTCAGCTGCCCCGAGACGGCGTTCAGGGGCCTGTAGTCATGGCACTCAAGGCAGGGCACCTCGCCGTGGGCCGAGGCGGCCCACCTCTCGTAGAAAGGCACGATGAAGTGGCAGACCTTGCAATTCTCTGGCGAGGCAAACACGTGGACCTTGAAGTAGGCATAAACACCCAGCACCAGGAGCACAAAGGCCAGGGCACCCACCAGGACGGCCCTTCTTAAGCCCGTCATTGCTGCTTCCCCCTTTCCGAGGCGGCCCCCCTGGGGGCCACCAGGTAGCCTAGGGCGCTGCCCAGGAGCGCCCCCCCAATGATGCACACCGAAAGGGCGCAGAACACACCCAAGGCCATTCCCACTACCACCACAATGCGGGAGGCCAGGCCGGGCTCCACCGGGCCGCCGTAGAGCTTGCTCAGGAGCATCAGGGCGGCATAGCTGCCGAAGTAAAAGCCCGGCACCAGACCTGCAAAGAGGAAAACCACGAAGCCCAGCACCGCCCCAATCCTTCCGCCTACCGAGACGGCCCTCCTCCTGAGTTCCTCCACTTCCCCTCCATAAAACGATTATTAGGTTATCTGATAATTCTGATTAAAGATTAGCAGCTTCAGGGAGGATGTCAAGGGGNGTAGTCTTCTGAAGGGCATTGAACTCTCTGGAACCTGTTAAGGTCCTGTGCGTGGTGGTCAGGGTAGGGCTTTGAGCACCATCATTATCTGCCCCTTGGTGGGGGCGTCGAAGTCCCCGCCAGACTCCTCGAGGGCCAGCCTCGCGGCCATGGCAACGCTGTGCTGAAGTTCCTGCTCCGCGGGTTCCTTGCCTATCGGCCTGCCTTCTTGGCGCTGAGGAGCTTCTTGGCCGCTGCCCTGAGGGCCTCGGCCACATTCTTGTTCTTCTCCAGGAGCTGCAGGTCCTTCTGCTTCAGCCTGCTTATGAATCCCATGGAGACCCCTGCGGGGGTCTTGGGGTTGGTCACCAGGGCCAGGAGGATGGAGTAGCTTCTCATCCACTCCCGGTTCTTGGCCACGGTCCTGAGGGCCTCCTCGGGCACATGCCTGGAGCGGGCCACGGCCTCCACCTCCGATTCGGTAATCTTGGGGTTTTCCAGCACCGCCAGGATGACCTGCTTGTTGGGGTCCTTAAGGAGCACGGTGCGCACCTCCTTGCCTCCCCTGAGGGCCAGCCTGATGCGCTCGGCCACCCCCAGGCGCTGAATGCGCTGCTGGAGGCTCAGGGCCCGGGCCTCGGCCTTGACCTCGGCCCTCCTGGCCAGCTCGCGCTGTTTTACGGCCTCCAGCTCTGTGGCGCTCTTTACGGGGAGCTTGAGGGCCTGGGCGGCCTGCTCCTTCACCTCGGCGGGACAGAAGGGATGCTCGTAAAGGAGCCTGAGGACCTCTACCCTGCCCTGGCAGGCGGCGAATATCTCCTGGAAGGTCCTGGGCTGGTCGGTCTCGTCCATGAGGAGGCGGAGGGCCTCCAGGGAGGCCACCGCATAGTCCACCGCCAGATACCTTATGGGCTCCTGCATCATTCCTCCTTCCTTAAGTATACAAAATACTCCACGTTGCCCTTCTTCTGCCCTGCCACAGGGCAGGGCATTGTCCCCAGCACCCTTAAGCCCAGCCCCTGGGCGGCCTCCTTCNCCAGCTCCACCGCCTGGAGCCTCTTGTGCTCATCCTTCACCACCCCGCCCTTTTGCACCTCCCTGGGGCTCAGCTCAAACTGGGGCTTTACCAGGGCCAGCACCTCGGCCCCCGGGGCAAGGAACTGCACCACCGGGGGGAGCACCTTCCTGAGGCTTATGAAGGACACATCCACGGTGGCCATCTCCACGGCCTCGGGCACCTCGGAGCGCCGCAGGTGGCGGATGTTTCGCCGCTCAAGCACCACCNCCCTGGGGTCCCGGCGGAGGCGCTGATGAAGCTGCCCCCAGCCCACATCCACGGCGTAGACCCTCTTGGCCCCCCTCTTGAGCATGAAGTCGGTAAAGCCCCCGGTGGAGGCCCCCACATCCATGGCCACCTTGCCCTGAAAGCTCNCCCCGAAGCGCTCTGCCGCTGCCTTGAGCTTCAGGGCGCCCCGGCCCACATACTGCGGGGGTCTCTTAAGTTGCACCTGGGCATCGGGGGCCACCAGGGAGCCGGGCTTTTCGGCCCTCCTTCCATCCACGAAGACCAGCCCTGCCAGCACGAGGGCCTGGGCCTTCTGCCGGCTCTCCGCCAGGCCCCTTTCGGCAAGGAGCACATCCAGGCGCTTCTTCATTCGTTAAAAAGGCTGCCGCCCTGCGCCTCCGAGCCCTTACGATACCGCCCTACGAACTCTCTCCGCTCCTTGCGCTCCTTGAAGGTCTTTGCCACCCTGTGCCTTGAAAGCTCCTCCTGCAGCCGGGGGCGCTCGGCCTCGCAACGGGCAAGCCTTCCCTGGGCATAGCGGACATATTCCTCCGAGATGTCTATTCCAATCCAACGGTGTCCCAGCAGTTTAGCCGCCACCAGAGTGGTACCGCTTCCGCAGTAGGGGTCTATTACCNCCTTGTCCTTGGCCTCATCCAGCACCGAGTAAATAGCCCTCACTGGCAAGGCCAAGGGGAAAGGCGCAGGATGGGATATATCATTTTCAGGGGCAAACCTCCATATGGAAGTCAAAAGAGCATGTCTGGGCTTAAGCTCCTGGCCAATTAGGTGGCCACCTACGGGTTTGTACAGCCAGTAGATGCGCTCGTCCACCTGCCAGAAGCGCCAGCCTCGGATGTTGGCAGCAATCATCCTGTCCCATATGATTTCCTGTCGAATGGTCCACCTGGTCCTTCTCAGCCAGTCCATGGGATGGAGTAGCCGACCCCTCTGCCACCTGAGTTTATGGTTGTAAAAGAAGGAACCACCGGGCTTTACAACTCTGTAAAGCTCATTTAGCACCCGAACCTGCATCTGTTGATACTGCTGCTCTGGCAGATTGTCCGTGGCCCCTGCGTAAACCACCCTATCCACCAGCCAGCCCTTTTGCTTCTCTTGCTTATTGTAGGGAGGAGAGGTCACCCCTACATCCACAGAGTCATCAGGTAGCTCCTTCAAGGCCTCCAAGGCATCGGCACAGATTACCTTATCCAGGAACCTTCCAAGCCCCTTCATTCCGGCGCGTTTGCCTGAAGATACTTGTAGAAATCCTTGGCAATGCATTCCCTAAACCTTGACAACTCGGCCTTCTTTAGCACAAAGACCACCCTCAATCCTTCACAGTCAACATAATCTTTGAAGTTAAAATTCGCGCTTCGGAGAAAACGGCTTGGCTCATCACCTCGGGGAAATTGGCTTTTCAGCTGCCTCTCTAAGTTCTCAACAAAGCCCTTGCATCTAAAAGGGAACTCCAATATGTATATCAGTTTGCCGTCCACAAAGCCACTAACAAGCATTTGAAGATTTTCCCCTAGGTCCTTCTTTAGTCTGTTCCAGGTATAATCGGAAAAATTACCTCCGCCGTTGAGTTTTTGTGGAAATGTGCTTCTTTGGCCCTGTTTAAAGCGTTCTATTTCTCGGGTGGAGAAATTTTTCGGCTTTGCTTCGCACCACAAGGGTTTGTCGGGAGCAATATGCTTGTAGCCGTTGTAGCCTATCTTTTCCTCGGTGTGGTTGTAGCCAGCCATAGACACGGTAAGGAATTCCCTCAGGCGGGAGGAGTTCTTGTCATTTATATACATGGTAATTAAGTCCGTCAAGAGGGAAATGAGGGTAGGCTGCGATTTTCCAAGCAAATACTCGCTGAATTTGATTTTACTCTGGCTATAAAGTTTTATGGCTTCTGCAAGCTCTTTGTTCAGTCTCGGCCTCCTGTAAGGGGCTGAAGATAGTATTTCACACCCAAGAGGCGGGGGTCAAGCAAGGGAGGGCAGGCAAAAAGCGTGGGGGGCGGGGGCCTGGGCCCCCGCCCCCCCACGCTTAATTCATAAAAATCCTACTTGACCTCCAGCACCTGGACCTCGAACTCCAGGGTCTTTCCGGCCATGGGGTGGTTGAAGTCTATGAGGGCCACATCCTTCTTGACCTCCAGGACCTTCACCGCCAGGGTGCGGCCGCTCTGCATTTGGGCATAGAGGGTGTCGCCCGCCTTTACCCCCTCGGGAAGGTCCTTCAAGGGTATCTCCTGCACCTTTCCGGGGTCGCGGGGGCCGTAGCCCTCCTCGGGGGAGACCCGGAAGGACTTCCTCTGGCCCTCCTTCATGCCCAGGAGGGCCCGCTCAAAGCCCTTGATTACCTGGTTCCTGCCCATCTGGAACTGGAAGGGCTTCCTGCCCTCGGAGCTGTCCACCACCTGGCCGTCCACCCTGAGGGTGTAATGCACCTTTACCACGCTGTCCTTTCCTACGGTCTTTCCGCCGGCCCAGGCAGGCAGCGTCAGCACCGCCAGGGCCAGGGCCACCGTTGCCAAAGTCTTGAACATCTGATGCCTCCTTAGTTGTCTTAAAAGGTTCTCCCCAGGGAGGGCTGCCACGGAGGGCCCCGCACACTCTAAGAGAAAAACCCTTTCAAAGGATACCACNCCGGGCAGGGAGGGCTCAACTCTTCCCCAGTAGCTCTTCCGCCTTGCGGGCCAGCCCCTCTGCATCCAGGCCATAGGCCCTTCTTAGCTCCTCCTGGGCCCCGTGCTCTATGAAGGCATCGGGCCAGCCCAGGCGCCTGAGCCTCACCGCCCCCAGGCCCTCCTCGGCCAGGGCCTCGGCCACGGCCGAGCCGAAGCCCCCTACTACCGAGCCGTCCTCCAGGGTAAGAATGCGCCCTGTTTCGGAGGCATGCCTTACGGCCTCGGCATCCAGGGGCTTGAGGAACCGCATGTTGTAAAGCCCGGCGCTTATGCCCCTGTCCTTGAGCAGCTCTACCGCCTTGAGGGCCTCGGCCACCGGGGCGCCCAGGGCCAGGATGAAGAGGTCCCCACCTTCCTGAAGGAGCTCGGCCCGGCCAAGCTGAAGGGGGCTGCCCTGGCAGGAGAGCTCCAGGGCCTTTCCCCGGCCGTAGCGCACCGCCACGGGCCCCTGCAGGGTAAGGGCCAGCCGAAGCATCTCCTTCAGCTCAGGGGCATCCTTGGGGGCCATGACGGTGAAGCCGGGGATGTGCCTCAGGTAGCAGAGGTCAAACATCCCGTGATGCGTAGGGCCGTCCTCGCCCACCAGTCCGGCCCTGTCTAGGGCGAAGACCACCGGCAGGGCCTGAAGGGCCACATCGTGGATGAGCATGTCGTAGGCCCTCTGGAGGAAGGTGCTGTAGATGGCCACCACGGGCCTGAGGCCCGCCTTGGCCAAGGCGGCGGCAAAGACCACTGCATGGGGCTCGGCTATGCCCACATCGTAGAGGCGCCCGGGGTGGGCCTCCTCAAAGGCCCTGAGCCCGGTGCCCTCTTTCATGGCAGCGGTGATGGCCACCAGTCGGGGCTCCCCGAGGGCAAGCTCCGTAAGGGCCTGGCCGAAGGCATCGCTCATGCTGGGGGCACTCTTAAGGGACCTGCCTGAGGCCACATCAAAGGGCCCGGTGCCGTGAAAGCAGGAGGGGTCGGCCTCTGCAGGTGCATAGCCCTTACCCTTGCGGGTGACCACATGCACCAGGACGGGCTCCTGGGCCTTCTTGAGCCTCTGGAAGGTCTCTATGAGGAGCTCCAGGTTGTGCCCGTCAATGGGCCCTATGTAGCGGAAGCCCAGCTCCTCAAACAGGAGGCCGGGAAGCACCACTCCCTTGAGGGCCTCCTCCAGGCGCTCGGCCAGCCGGCTGAAAGAGGGGCCCAGGCGGGGAATGCTCCTCAGGGCCTCCCTGGCCATGCCCCTCAGACGCTGGTAGAACTCCCCGGTAAGAAGCCTGTTGAGATATGCCGAGAGGGCCCCCACATTCCTGGAGATGGACATCTCGTTGTCGTTAAGCACCACGATGAGGTCCCTCTTGAGCTGCCCTGCGTGGTTCAGCCCCTCGAAGGCCAGCCCTGCCGTCATGGCCCCGTCGCCAATTATGGCCACCACCTTGTAGTGCTCCCCCAGCCTGTGGCGGGCCTCCAGGAAGCCCAGGGCGGCCGAGATGCTGGTGGAGCTGTGCCCCGTGCCGAAGGCATCGTGGGGGCTTTCGGAAGGCTTGGGAAAGCCCGAGATGCCGCCCCGCTGCCTCAGGGTATGGAACCTTCCCCTTCGGCCCGTGAGGAGCTTGTGGGCATAGCTCTGATGGCCCACATCCCAGATGAGCTTATCCCGGGGGGAGTCAAACACTACATGAAGGGCCACGGTGAGCTCCACCACCCCCAGGCTGGGGGCCAGGTGGCCGCCGGTCTTTGCCACCTGCCGGATGATGCTCTCCCTGAGGGCCTGGCAGAGCTCCCGGAGCTCCTCTATGCTCAGGCCCTTGAGGTCCTCTGGGGAGTTGACCCGCTCCAGCACTTCAGCTTCTTCTTTCCACAATGTATGAGGCTATGGCCCTGAGGGGCTCGGCCCCGCGGCCCAAGGGCTCAAGGGCCTTGAGGGCCTCCTGAAGAAGCTCCCTGGCCCTGCGCCTGGAGGCCTCCAGGCCGTAAAGGGCGGGCCAGGTGAGCTTTCCCCTCTGCTCATCGGCCCCGGCAGTCTTTCCCAGCTCCTGGGTGTCGCCCTCCACATCCAGCAGGTCGTCCACGATCTGGAAGGCCAGCCCTATGCACCGCCCGTAGCGAGTAAGGGGCCTCAGGGCCCGGCCGGCCAGTATGGCCGGCATCCTCACCGAGGCCGTTATGAGCTCCGCCGTCTTGTGCCGATGAATGAAGGAAAGCTCCTCGGAAGGCCTCCTGGGGCTGCCCTCCGAGAGGATGTCCTGGGCCTGCCCTGCCCCCATGCCCTTGAGGCCGGCCCTTTCGGCCACATCGGCCACGGCCCTGAGGAGTCTGCCCTTGGGGATGCCCCTGGCAGGGGTTGAAAGCAGTCGGAAGGCCTCGCTCAAGAGGCCGTCGCCGGCCAGGATGGCCATGGCCTCGCCGTAGACCCTGTGGCAGGTGGGCCTGCCCCTCCTGAGGTCGTCGTCGTCCATGGCCGGCAGGTCGTCATGGATGAGGCTGTAGGTGTGAATGAGCTCCAGGGCGGAGGCCTGGGGGAGGATCTCCCGGGGCTCTCCACCCAGGGCCTCCCAGGCAGAAAGGGCCAGGATGGGCCTTAGACGCTTGCCCCCGGCAAAGAGGCTCCAGAGCATGGCCTCCTTGAGCCTGGGGGGCTTGATGCGCCGCCTCTGGAAGTGCTCCCTGAGGAAGCCCTCCNCCAGGGCCCGCTGCTTCTTCAGGTAGGGCCTGAGGACAAGGCCCATGCCCTCACTCCCACTCGATGGTGCTGGGGGGCTTGGAGGAGATGTCGTAGACCACCCGGTTGACCCCCTGGACCTCGTTTATGATGCGGTTGGATATCCTGGCCAGGACCTCCGGAGGAAGGGCGGCCCAGTCGGCCGTCATGCCGTCCAGGCTCTGGACGGCCCTTACGGCCACTACATGCTCGTAGGTGCGCTCATCCCCCATGACCCCCACACTGCGCACAGGCAGAAGCACCGCAAAGGCCTGCCACAGCTGCCGGTAAAGCCCCGCCCGCTTTATCTCCTCCAGCACGATGGCATCGGCCTCCCTGAGGATGGAAAGCCTCTGCCTGTTTACCTCCCCCAGGCACCTTATGGCCAGCCCGGGCCCCGGGAAGGGATGGCGCCAGCATATCTCCTCCGGAAGGCCCAGCTCCTCGGCCAGCACCCGGACCTCGTCCTTGAAGAGCTCCCTCAGGGGCTCTATCAGCTTGAGGTTCATCNCCTCCGGCAGTCCCCCCACATTGTGGTGGCTCTTTATGACCGCCGAGGGCCCCTTGAAGGACACGCTCTCTATGACATCGGGATAAAGGGTCCCCTGGGCCAGGAACTCCACCCCCTGGAGCTTCCGGGCCTCGGCCTCAAACACGGCGATGAACTCCCGGCCGATCCTCTTGCGCTTCTGCTCGGGCTCCACCACCCCCTGGAGGATGCTGAGGAACCTCTCGGAGGCATCCACATGCACCAGGGGGATGTGGAAGTGTCGGCCAAAGGTGTCCACAACCTTCTCCGCCTCCCCTTTCCTCAGGAGGCCGTTGTCCACGAATATGCAGGTAAGGGCATCGCCCACCGCCCGGTGGGTCAGGAGGGCCACCACGGAGGAGTCCACCCCGCCCGAGAGGGCGCATATCACCTTGGAGGAGCCCACCTTCTGCCTGATGTCCTCCGTGGCCCACTGGATGAAGGAGCTCATCCTCCAGGTGGGCTTAAGGGTGCATATTTCAAACAGGAAGTTCCTGAGGATGCGCTCCCCCTCCTGGGTGTGGGCCACCTCGGGGTGAAACTGGAGGGCATAGAGCCTCCTTACCGGGTCGGCCATGGCGGCGCAGGGGGAGTTGTCTGTCCTGGCAATGGCCTTGAAGCCCTGGGGCAGGCGCTCGATCCTGTCGGCATGGCTCATCCACACAATGGAGCCCTGGGAAAGGCCCCAGAGGAGGTCCCCGTCGTCCAGCACCCTCAGCTCCGCCCTTCCGTACTCCCTGGCCTGGGCCCTGGCCACCAGGCCGCCCAGCATGTGGGCCATCACCTGCATGCCGTAGCATATGCCCAGGACCGGTACCCCCAGGGAGAATACCTCCGGGTGGGGAAGGGGCGCCCCCTCCTCGTAGACGCTCCTGGGGCCGCCGGAAAGTATTATCCCGCCCGGGGCGAAGGCCCGGAGGCGCTCCACCGGGGTGTTAAAGGGCATGATCTCCGAGTACACCTGCGCCTCCCTTACCCTGCGGGCAATGAGCTGGGTGTACTGGGAGCCGAAGTCCAGCACCAATACCTTGTCCTGGTTCATGTTTAATTATATCAGAGAAGGGGGGTGCTCAGCGCCGCCTGAGGTGCTCTCTTAAGTCGGCGATACCGGTGCCGGTTCTTACAACCCTTCCGCCTTCTTTCCTCAATCCTTCCCAAGACATCCTCCTGCCCAAACCGTCAGGGNAGTTGCAATCCTCCTGGCCCCATATCCATTTATACGCCTTAAGTAGCACCTCTGGAGGTTCCCCAGAAGGATTTTTCAGCTCCACTTCGTTGAGTATATCCTCTGGCTCCTCGCCCTTGTAAACCCTTTCCAGGGCATCTATTATTGCCACGGCAGCCTCGGGGTCTGCCTCTGCTTTGCCCTTCAAGTCCGTGTAAATATCCTTGTGAGATATCAACCAAAGGGTGGCGTCCCGGGGATTGTATATCCAAACCATAAAGTCTTCACGCTTGACTTGGCCAAATACAAACTTGCCTCCGGGCTTGGTAATAACGATCTTTCTTCCATCCTTAAGTGTCTCTACCTCATAGCCGCGGTACTCTATTCTTTCCAATTGCTTTCTGAACTCATCGGGAGGGCAGTTTTTAATCCTAAGGGGCACCNCCTCTATGCTATGGGTATAAAGGTTTCTCCTGGTAGGCCTTCTCATCTTTTCTTATACACGAGCAAATACCGATGCGTGATCCTGAGGGTCTCTTCGCTCTTGGGAGGCCCCAGGGCCTCCGAGGCAACCACCACTATCTCCTTGAGGCGCAGTTCCTTCGTCGTCTTCAGCATGTCAACGGTTCTTTTCGCCAAGGGCTCCAGGCTGCCTTCCTTTGTCCTCACATCTCTGCACTGGATTACGCAATATCCCTTTTCCTTCAAAACAGGCATCTGCTCTTTTACTATCTCCCGGAGCTTTTCAAGATACGGGGAGACATCCGAGGAAGAAAATCCTTCCCTTTCAAGGCAGGAGGACTTTATAAACAGGAGGNCCTTTTGCTTTCCTCGGGATTGTGGCTCCCGGGCAGCCTTCCCGGCCAAGTCAATCACCCTGTAGCTGGCCCCGTCATAGCGCTGAAGGACATTTTTATCCACTAGACGCTCGGTCTTGTTTTCCGGAAAAATCCACACCGTGGTAGTCTCAAGTTCCTTCAGCTTCTCCTTGAACTTGGGCCTCTTGGCAAGTGCAGCTATGCTGCCATAAGGGGCCTGCCTTTCCTTGATACTGCTTGGCGCCCTCTTCAGAGGCTTCTCAAAAACGGGCAGGTACTCGTGGGCCAGGAGAAGGAAATTATACTTGATGCTGTTGTGATACCAGAAGCCCGTGGTCTTGCAGTTATGCTGTCTTTTTATTACAAGCTCCCTTAGTCTGAACCCGGCCCGCAAATACACATTTATAAGCTCAAAGCCCAGGGGCACCACATACCTGTGCCTCCTCAGATCACCTATGAGGATGGCGCACTGCCTTCCCGGCTTGAGCACCCGGTAGCTCTCCCGGGCCACTTGGCGCATCTGCCGAAGGAACTGCTCTATGTCAAGCCAGGAGAGGTCTCCCTCCTTGCGCTCGGTGTAGTGGATGATGTTGGCATAAGGGGGGTGGGAACAGATCAAGTCCACGGAGTCATCCTCCAGGAATGCCAGGTCCCTGGCATCGCCTACGAAAAGCTCTGGTTCGTAGAATTGCTCAAAGAGTCTCTGCTGTCTGGGAAGCTCAAAGGCCACATGGGCCCTGGCAAGCTCTATGGCCTTGTCGTTTATGTCCAAGGCTATGCACCTTCTGCCCAGGAGCTTGGCCTCCACGGCAGTGGTGCCAGCGCCACAGAAATAGTCCAGCACCAGCTCTCCAGGCTGCGAATATTTCAAGATCACATTCCTGGGGATATAGGGAGNCCAGTTGCCCCTGTACTGGCCACTGTGGGTGGCCCAGCTACCCCGACTCTTGAAGCTCCAGACCGTGGTGGTTTCTTCCCTGAAATCCTTGGGATGGTAGGTCCTTATAGGCCTTACAGTTCCCAGGGTGCTCACACTCACCCCGAAGGCCTTTCTTATGAGCCGCTCCAGTTGCCTGAAGCTCATGCGGTATTTACGCCCAATCTCTGCGTCCGAAAGGCCCCTGGCCTTGTCAGCCAAAACGGCAGCCTCCAGTGCCTTCTTGCCATGGCTCCTGAGATGGGACCCCAGGNGTGGGGCCGGCCTCATGCATATGGGACACCGGGAAGGGACGGTAGACACCCTGCTCATAGCAGGGAGATTTTACCACAACCCCTTGCCCTCACTCTGTGTTAAAATCTAACCCCTTGGAGCTTTTCTAAAAGGAGGTTTTGTGTCCTTGCAGTCTCACGAGCCCCTGGGCGCAGGGCTTCCCCTCTGGAGCGTGCTTCCCTTTGTGGGGATGCTCCTGAGCATTGCCCTCTTTCCCCTGCTGGCGCCCAGGTTCTGGCACAACCATTTCGGAAAGGTATCGCTCTTCTGGGCCCTCCTGCTGGCCGGGCCCTTCCTCTGGGCCTACCAGGGAGTGGCGGCCCACGAGCTTGCCCATGTAATGCTCACCGACTATGTGCCCTTCATTATCCTGCTGGGGGCCCTGTACACCATCTCCGGGGGCATTCTCATAAAGGGCTCCCTGGGCGGAAGCCCTGGCCTCAACACCCTGCTTCTGGCCCTGGGCACGGCCCTGGCCTCCTGGATGGGCACCACGGGGGCGGCCATGCTCCTGATAAGGCCCTTCCTCAGGGCCAATGCCTGGAGGAGCAGGCGCACCTTCATGGTGGTGTTCTTCATCTTCCTGGTGGCCAACATAGGGGGCTCCCTTACCCCCCTGGGCGACCCCCCGCTGTTTCTGGGCTTTCTCCGAGGGGTGCCGTTTTTCTGGACCATGAACCTCCTGCCCCACATGCTCCTGGTGGTGGGAGTCCTGCTGGCCCTCTACTATGTGCTGGACAGGCACTTCTACAAAAAGGAGTCAGGCCGCCCCCCCGAGAGCGCCAAGGGGCTCTCCCTTCAGGGCTGGCACANCCTGTTGTTTCTGGCCGGGGTGGTGGCCGCGGTGCTGGCCAGTGGCATCCTGAGGCTTCCGGAGCTTCGCCTTCCCCTGGGGGTTCACCGTCCCTGGCAGGATGTCCTGAGGGACCTGGCCCTCCTGGCCCTGGCGGCCCTCAGCCTCTTGAGCACTCCCAGGCGACTGAGGGACGAGAACGAGTTCACCTGGTTTCCCATCCGGGAGGTGGCGGTGCTGTTTTTTGGAATATTCGTCACCATGACCCCTTGCCTGAAGATACTCCAGGCCGGCTCGGCCGGGGCCCTGGCCCCCCTGATGGAGCTCCTTAAGGCACCGGGACAGTACTTCTGGCTTACCGGGGTTCTCTCCAGCTTCCTGGACAACGCCCCTACCTACCTGACCTTCTTGAACTCTGCCCTGGGGGCCTTCTACCCGGGCGTGCAGGCCCGGGAGGCGGTGCTCAGGCTCATAGGGGAGCAGCCCCTTTATCTTGAGGCCATAAGCGCAGGGGCGGTGTTCTTCGGGGCCATGACTTACATAGGCAATGCCCCCAACTTCATGGTGCGCACCATTGCCGAGGAGGCCGGCACCGCCATGCCCAGCTTCTTCGGGTATATGATAAAATACTCCCTGCCGGTGCTGGGGCCCCTGTTTGTGCTCACAACCCTGGTGTTCTTCTGAAGCCCATGAGGAGCATAAGGAAGATACTGTTTGCCACCAAGTTCAGGGAGCTGGCCCTTCCGTCCCTCAGAAGCCTCATGGCCCTCAGGGGAGCGGGACTTGAGGAGATAATCCTCTGCCATGTGATACCCCTGGAGGAGGTGGGTTTCGTGCCCTTCGGCGGCTACCTGAAGGACAGGGAGAAGGAGCTGAGGCAGGAGGCCCTCATGAGGTTTGAGGACTGGCAGGCCTCCCTGAGGCAGGAAGGACTGAGCTTCAGGGCGGTCATAGAGGTGGGAAAGCCCGTGCCCAAGATCCTGGAGGTAGCCAGGGCCCACGGGGCGGACCTCATCGTGGCCGGCAAGAAGCGCAAGGNGATGCCCGAAAGCTTCGTGGGCTCGGACATGCTGCATCTGCTGAGGGAAAGCCCCCTGCCGGTGATGGTCAACAAGTTCATGGTGGAGTTCAAGTGGAAGGGGGAGCGGGCCAGTCGGACCAACGAGGCCCCCTTCCGCCGCCCCCTCCTGGCCGTGGACTGGACGGAGGCATCCTTGAAGGCACTGCGGTTCCTGAAGGCCCTCCGAGGGGCGGTAAAAGAGGAAGTGCTCCTGGCCCATGTGCTGCAGGAGCCCCTCCTGAGGAAGCTCNCCCCCCAGGAGCTCAAGGCCCACAAGGAGGCGGTAGGGGCAAAGCTCCAGGCCCTGAGGCAGGAGCTGGAGGCCTGGGGTCTCAAGGCCCAGGCCCACCTGCTGGTGGGCCAGCCCCTCAAGGAGCTCCTGGAGGCCCAAAGGGCCCTGGGGGCCAGCATGGTCATAATGGGCACCACCAGAAAGGGCACGGTGAAGGAGCTCTTCGTAGGAAGCCTTTCTCACCGCATGGCCGAGGACTCGGAGCTCCCCGTCCTGCTGGTGCCCTGAAAATGCTGCCCCGCAAGGCATCTACCCGAGGAGGAAGGCCCTGAGCCTCTTTGAGGCCCTAATGCTCTTGTGCTTCGGGGCGGCCTGGCCCTTCTCCCTCTGGCGTTCCTGGCGCTCCAGGAGCGTCAGAGGAAAGAGCCTCCTCTTCCTGCTGGTTATCCTCCTGGGCTACCTGGCCGGCATAGCCCACAAGCTCCTTCAGGGCCCGGACTGGGNGCTCAGCCTCTATGTGCTCAACGCCCTCGTGGTCTCGGCCGACATAGGTCTTTATGTGCGAAACCGGGCCTACGAGAGGCCGCCCAACCCGGGGCAACTGAAAGGGCCCTCCAAGGTGAGGGTATAATACCCTATGCACAGCCCTGGCATAGAGGCCGCCTGGCAGGCCCTGGAGGCCCTCAGGCCCCAGCAGGTGGCCGCCCTCTCAGGCGCAGAGCTAAAGGACGGCGCCTGGCTGATAAAGAGCTTCTGCTGGCAGTATCTGATACAGCCCCGGAGGCGGAGCATCCAGGCCCTTCAGCCCCAGGGCCGAGTGCTTACCGAGCGCCTGGGCTACTTCTTCCACCACCTCCTGCTGTGGTGGCTCGTGGGTGCCAAGGGCCTTCCCGCCGAGGGCCGATGGGTCAAGCCCCAGGGGCTTCAGGGCGGGGAGTTCTTCTTCCAGGGCAGCCATGCCCTGCCCCTGGGGCCCCTGGGGCAGAGGTTCGGCTCCGACAAGGAGGGGTTCCTGAGGCGGGCCCTGCAGCTTGATGCCCAGGNGCTGCCCCAGGGAAGCCTTGCAGGGGATGCGGCGGTGAAGCTCCAGGTGCTTCCAGGCTTTCCAGTGCTCCTTCTGCTGTGGCTTGAGGAGCCGTCAGCGCCCGGACGCCTGCAACTGCTGCTGGAGCGGAAGCTCCAGTACGAGCTCAACCTGGACCTCATCTGGTGCGGCCTCATGCTTGCCTGCCTGCTGATGCTTTCATGAGCTTCCGGGCGATAAGGAGGCACCTCAGGGCCCTGCTCGGAAAGGAGCAGGGGACGGTACTGAAGGAGCCCGGCGGCAGGCTCAATGTCTGCCTGGCCTACCCCAATACCTACGGGGTGGGCATGTCCAACCTGGCAGTGCAGGGCATCTACGGCCTGCTGAACGAACATCCCAGGGTGCTGTGCGAAAGGGTCTTCCTCCCGGAGCCGCAGCTCCTGAGGGAGTACGAGCGGAGCGGCNCCCCCCTGTTGAGCCTGGAAAGCCAGCGTCCCGTGAGGGACTTCCACGTGCTGGCCTTCAGCGTCTCCTTTGAGGGCGACTACCCCCATGTGGCCCAGATGCTTGCCCTGGCCGGCATACCCGCCCTGGCCTCGGAGCGCACCGGGGCCCACCCCCTGCTGGCCCTGGGAGGAACGGTAGCCATGTCAAACCCCGAGCCCCTGGCACCCTTCTTTGACCTGGTCTTTGTGGGCGAGGCCGAGGCCCTCCTTCCCCCCTTCCTGGAGGCGATGCTCGCCTACAAGGACAAGGAACAGGTGCTCCTGGCCCTGGCCAAGGAGGAGGGCTTCTATGTGCCGGCCCTCTATGCAGTAAGCTACGGCCCTGACGGGCTCATTGCCCGGAGGCGCCCCCTTTCAGGGGCGCCCGAGACCATACCCAGGGTGCATGTGAATGAGCCGGCAGGGTTTTCCATGTACCACAGGGTCCTGAGCCCCCTGGCGGAGTTTTCCCAAATGCACCTGGTGGAGCTCATGAGGGGCTGCCCCTGGAGCTGCTCCTTCTGCCTGGTAGCAGGCCTGTACAGGCCCCTCAGGGCCAAATCCCCTGAGCAGGCCAGGGCCGAGGTGCTGGAGGCCCTCAGGAAGGGCCGCAGGGTGGGCCTCATCGGCCCGTCCCTTAGCGACTATCAGGGCATCCAGGAGCTACTGAGCCTAGGGGCCCAAGAGGGCCCAAGGTGCCTTTCCGGAGCCCTCTCCCTTACCTCCCTGAGGGCCGGGCCCAGGAGCGTAGCCCTCCTTCCGCTCCTTAGGCGCCTGGGGCAGCAGAGCGTCTCCATCGCCCCGGAGGCAGGCACGGAGAGGCTCCGCCAAGTGCTCAATAAGCGCCTGAGCCAGGAGGACATCCTCCGCACCGCCCAGGAGGTCTTCCGCCTGGGCTTTCCGAACCTGCGCTGCTACTTCATGGTGGGCTGCCCCACCGAGACGGAGGAGGACATCCAGGGCCTCATTGAGCTTGCCTCAGAGATGGCCGGGATGAGAAGAAGGACCAGACTGGTGCTGAGCCTCAGCACCTTCGTGCCCAAGCCCCACAGTCCCCTGCAGTTTCACCCCATGTGTGCCCAAGAGGTGCTGAAGGCCAGGCTCAAGAAGATAAGGAAGGCCCTGGAGCCCAGGGGAGTGCTGGTGCACCACGATGTGCCCAAGTATGCCTACCAGCAGGGGGTCTTCAGCCTGGCCGACAGGCGCCTGGGCAAGGTGCTGACGGAAATGGCCCGGGCAAGCCCCTGGAAGGAGGCCCTCAGGGCCCAGGGCCTTGGCGAGGAACTCTATGTGCTGAGGCAGAGGGCTCCGGAGGAGCACCTGCCCTGGGAATTCCTCGGCACTGCCAGAGGCAAGGAAGAGCTGTGGAGGATTTACAGGAAACTCCTCCAGGGAGCCCCTTAGGGGCCTTCAGGGGCCCACAGCCCGGTGGACAGATACCTCTCCCCCCTGTCGGGCAGTACCACCACCACCCGCCTTGCAGGGCCCAGCTCCTCAGCCACCTGAAGCGCCGCCCACAGGGCCGCCCCCGAGGATATGCCGCAGAGCAGGCCCTCCTTTCTGCTCAGGATGCGGCTCATCTGGGCGGCATCCTCGTCCCTTACGGGCACCACCCGGTCGTATATCTTGGTGTTAAGTACCCCTGGGAAGAACCCCGCCCCGATGCCCGCTATCCTGTGGGGCCCGGGCTCACCCCCCGAAAGCACCGCCGAATACGCCGGCTCCACCGCTACCACCAAGCAGTCAGGCCTCCGGGCCTTCAGCACCTCCCCCACCCCGGTAATGGTCCCGCCCGTGCCCACCCCCGCCACGAAGGCATCGGGGGCAGCCCCCAGGGCCTGGAGTATCTCCACCGCGGTGGTGCGCCTGTGCACCTGGGGGTTGGCAGGGTTTTCAAACTGCTGGGGCATGAACCAGGAAGGATTCTCCTTCAGGAGCTCCTCGGCCCTTTCCACCGCCCCCATCATGCCCCGCTCCGCAGGGGTAAGTACCAGCTCAGCCCCATAGGCCTGAAGCAACTGACGGCGCTCCAGGCTCATGCTTTCAGGCATGGTGAGCACCACCCTGTAGCCCTTCACCGCCCCGACCAGGGCCAGCCCTATGCCGGTGTTGCCGCTGGTGGGCTCCAGGATGGTGCCACCGGGCCTAAGGAACCCCCTCCTTTCGGCATCCTCAATCATGCTCAGGGCTATCCTGTCCTTTACCGAGCCTCCTGGATTAAACCCCTCCAGCTTGGCCCACACCTCCGCTGCCCCGGGAGGCGGCACCTTCTCCAGCTTCACCAAGGGGGTGTTGCCTATGAGAGAAAGGACATCCCTGTAAAGCATGAGGAATTATATCACAGAGGCCCCTCAGTCCTTCAGCATCCTCAGAAGCCCCTCGGGGAGACCCACCGAAGCCCCCGAGAGGATACGCCTGATGTGCCTCTCCGTAAGCCCATACCTCAGGGCCAGGGCCTTGACCTTCACCCCCTGGTCATAGGCCCGCCTGATTTCCTCGTCCCTCACCAGCCGCCTCAGATTGCTCAGGCCATGTACATAAAGATAGGTGCCCCTGAAGGCCTTGCTGAGCTTCACCGCCGCCTCCAGCCCCAGCACCTCGGCCACCCTCCTTAAGTCCCCCGGAAGCTGCCTCAGAACCTCCGCCACCGCTTCTTCCTTCTCTGTGTGCACTCCCCATCCCCCCTTGCAAAATGTGATAAACTTATGTAAACTAACCTTATGAAATCACAAAATGAAATGAATGTCAAGGGCCCTGGAATGAAGACCCTCAAAGAGGTGATAGGCTACATAAAGAGGCTGAAGGGGGTAGAGACCGACGCCGAGGTAGCGGCCCTCCTGGGCCTCAAGCCCCAGACCCTGGCCACGGCCAAGATGAGGGGTTCCATGCCCTACGAGGCCCTCATTTCATTTTGTGAACGAGAGGGGCTCTCCCTGGACCTCCTCCTGAGGGGGCTTCAGCTCAGGGCAGAGCCGCCCCTGAGGGTGAGGGAGGCCTCCGCCCCCATGGCCTCTGTCGAGTATGTGCTGGTGCCCCTGGTGGAGGCCGAGGTGGCCGCGGGCATCACCGGCAGGGTGCCGGACGACTCGGTGAAGGACCGCTATCCCTTCAAGCGCTCCTGGCTCAGGAAGGTGGCAGGGGGCCTCAGCAGGGAGCGCCTGGAGCGCCTGGTGCTCATAAGGGCCAGGGGGGCCAGCATGCAGCCCACCATAAACGACGGGGAGCTGGTGCTGGTCAATCTGGCCGACCGGCATGAGATCAAGAACGACTCCATATACATCATAAGGGCCCCGGATGGAGGGATAATGGTGAAGCGCCTGGTGGTGGTGCCGGGAGGGCTCTTGTGCCTCAGCGACAACAAGGCCTTCAAGGCCTTTGAGATAAAGCTTTCCCCTGGTGAGGCCATCTCGGAGCATGTCCTGGGCAGGGCCTGCTGGGTGGGCAAGGAGCTGTAGCGGCTCAAGAAGGTCTAAGGGCCCTCGGTTTCCCCCTCGGGCTCCACATGGATGAGCACATCGCCCAGGGCCGGGAAGGCCTCCTTGAGCTTCGCCTCCAGGCGCTCCGCTATCTCGTGGGCCTCCTGGGCGGTGATGTGGGGCTGCACCAGGATGCTCATGTCCAGGTAAACATGCTCCTGGGTGCCCCTGGTGCGGATGCTGTGGCAGCCCCTGACGCCGGGCACCGCCAGGGCCACCCTCTCAATGGCGGTGGTCTCTATGCACATGGTGTCTACCAGCACGGCAGAGGCCTGCCTGAGCACCTGCAGTCCTATCTTTACGATAAGCACCGTTATGAGGAGCCCGGCCAGGGCATCGCCCAGGGGCAAGCCCAGGCGCACCGAGGCCAGCCCCAGGAGCACCGCCGCGGAGGCCAGCACATCGCTCTTGGTGTGAAGGGCGTCGGCCACCAGGAAGTCGCTCTTAAGGGCCCGTCCCTTCCTGAGCTCATAGCGCATCACCCAGAGGTTTACCCCTATGGTGGCGGCCATTACCAGGAAGCTCAGGGGCTCCACCCGGGGCTGTACCCCCTGGGTGAAGCTCAAGTACNCCCGCTTGAGGATTTGCCAGCAGGTACCGAATATCATGATGGCCACCGCTATGGTGAACAGGGTCTCGTACTTGCGGTGCCCGTAGGGGTGGTCCCTGTCCGGCGGGTGCGAGGCTATCCATATGCCCAGCAGTCCCACCACATTGCTCATGCCGTCAAAGAAGGAGTGAAAGCCGTCGGAGACCATTCCCACCGAGGCGATGGCATACCCGTAGAGAATCTTTACCAGGGCCACCGCCTCGTTGAGCACCAGGGTGACGAGGAGCACCCGGCGAATCTCCCTGGTGCGCTCTACCAAGGCAGGGCCTCCCAGTGGCGCTTGAAGGACTGAAACCTTCCCTCCTTGATGGCCTGGCGCATCTGGGAAAAGAACCACATGTAGAAGTGCAGGTTGTGCAGGGTGTTGAGCCTCAGGCCCAGCAGCTCGCCGCTCAGGTACAGGTGCCTCAGGTAGGCCCTGGAGAAGTTCTGACAGCTGTAGCAGCCGCACTGCTCATCCAGGGCCCTGGGGTCGTCCTTGAAACGGGCCTGCTTGATGCTCACCCTCCCCTGGGTGGTAAAGAGGGTGCCGTTTCGGGCGTCCCGGGTGGGTATGACGCAGTCAAACATGTCAAAGCCCGCCTCCACTGCCCTGAGCAGGCTGGGAATGTCGCCCACCCCCATGAGGTACCGGGGCCTGTCCCGGGGGAGGCGCTCCCCCGTGAAGGCTATCATCTCGTGCATCAGCCCCTTGGGCTCCCCCACGCTCAGGCCCCCCACGGCAAGGCCATCGGGCGAAAGGGCCAGGAGTTCCTCCAGGCTCTGGGCCCTGAGGTCCTGGAACATTCCTCCCTGCACGATGGCAAAGAGGGGTTTTCCTGGGCTCAGGCGGTCCCTGGCCCTGAGGCTTCGCTGGGCCCAGACGGTAGTGCGCCGAAGGGCCTGGAGGGCATAGGAACGCTCCGCAGGATAGGGGGTACACTCGTCCAGGGCCGTGAAGATGTCTGCCCCCAGGGAGGCCTGAATCTGCACCGAAAGCTCGGGGCTCAGGAAGTGGGTGGAGCCGTCCAGGTGGCTGCGGAACTCCACTCCCTCGGGGGTGATTTTCCTCAGGGGCGAAAGGCTCCAGACCTGAAAGCCCCCGCTGTCGGTGATTATCAGCCCTTGAAACCCCATGAAGGCATGAAGACCTCCCAGGCTCCTTAGCACCTTGTGGCCCGGGCGGAGGTAGAGGTGGTAGGTGTTGGCCAGGATGGCCTGCACTCCCAGGGTCTGAAGCTCCTGGGGGCTCAGGGCCTTCACCGTGGCGTTGGTGCCCACGGGCATGAAGGCAGGGGTATGCAAGGCCCCGGGAAACCCGTGGGTCTTCTGGGGGCCCCTGGAGGAAAGCTCCAGCAGCGCAGCCCTGGCCGAGCCGTCCTGGGCAAGGACTCTTAGGTGCATCAGCTCTTGAGGGAGGCGAGGCCCTCCCTGGCCCGCTGGTTGTCGGGGTCCTCCTTGAGGGCCCGCTGGAAGTTCCCCCTGGCCCTGGTGGGAAAGCCCAGGGCCAGGTACACATGGCCCAGCTCGGCCAGTACATCCGGGTTCAGGGGTTGAAGCTTCAGGGCCCGCTGCAGGGCCCGCTCGGCCGCCCTGTACTTCTGCTGCCTCAGCAACGCCACGCCGTAGTAGTACTGGTACTGGGGCTGGGTGGCATCCAGGTAGGAGGCCTCGGCGAAGGCCTGCTCGGCCCGCTCAAACTCCTGGAGCCTCAGCCGCTTTATTCCCTCCCGGAACTTCCTCTGGGCCAGCTCGGTGTTGGAGCCCAGGCGGGCGGGGGCCACCTGCAGGGACTGGTCGTAGCGCCTCCGGGCCTCGGGGTCCCGAAGGGTGCTGTAGGCCTGGCTGATGGTGGCGAATATCTCGCTGAGCTTGGCCTTCACATCGTCGGTCAGGTAGAAGTGCCTGTCAGGGTGAAACTCCTTAGCCCTGCGATAGTAGGCCTGCTTGAGCTCCTCGGGGCCGGCCCAGTGCTTCAGGCCCAGCGCCTCGTAGTAGGTCTCCTCTTGGCAGAGCCGATGCATCTGCTCTATCTTCTGGAGCAGTTCCTCCTGGGCACTTGGGGCCTCGGGCACCTCGGCCTCAAACACCTCCTGGGCCTGTACTGCGGGGGCCTCCTCTACCTCCGAGGCGGGCACCACCACCCTGGTGCCCATGAGGGCACAGAGGCAGCGGAGGGTCTCCTCCTCCGGCAGGGGCGAAAGCCTGAGGATGTCCTGGACAGAGGTCTTGCCGTCTATGAGGCTCAGGACCTGCTTGTCCCTGTCCTCGGGACGGAGGTCCTGGAAGAGGTCCAGTGGATTGGGGGAGAAGCACAGCACCTCCTTCAGGCTGGGGCAGTAGCGCCGAAGCACCCGGGGGTTCTGGATGCGCCTGAGGCCCCTGTAGATGAGATGGGCCACGGGGAGCCTCAGGGCGATGATATCCTTGGGCAGGGGGCCTTCCCGGAAGCAGAAGGCGCCCTCCTGGATGTCAAAGAGGCTCGTCAGCAGCTCCTGCACCTGGGCCTTTACTGCCTCGGCCAGCTCCCGGGCACTGAGCAGCCCGGCCTTCACCAGGGCCGCCCCCACCTGCCTGTCGTCCCGGCCCCTGAGGGCCTCAAGCTCCTGGGGCTTGAGCCTGCCGCTGCTCTGTAGATAGGCCCATAGGCTGTCGGCCTCGGTGTCGCCGGAGGCAAACACCAGGTCGCCCTGCCTGAAGTAAAGTTTCCTCCTGAGCCCCTGGGCCTGAAGCTCCAGCACCCCTGTCCTGAGACTTCGCTGAAGCCCCATAAGCACATCGGAAAGCAGGAAGTACCCGAGCTGCCCCTCAAAGGGGCCCAAGAGCATAAGACCCACCCTGGTGGCATCACCCTGGCGGGCAAACCACATCACCCTGCCCTGGCGCCGAAGTGGCGGGCTCTGAAGATTTACCTCCAGGGTGTGGCCGTTCTGAAGGGGCGGGGTGTCCTGCACCTGCATGCCCAAGCCCTCCAGGGAGTAGTCCAGCACCTTGGCCCTGTAGGACCTGCCCCCGATGTGGAGAGTAAAGTTCCCCCCTGCCCTGTAGCGCCTGAAGCGCCTCCTGTCTTTTCCCTTGTCAGCCATTTTTTAATCATTTATTATACTTAAACGGCCTCAGGGGCGAAAGGAGGGGCCGCTTTGTTGAAAAAGACTTGAATTTTCCTTTAAAATGAGTTAGTTCATTCCCTACATACAAAAGGAGGCATATATGGATACGGTGGAAATCAGGTGGCATGGCCGGGGCGGGCAGGGCACCGTCACGGCCGCCAAGGTGTTGGCTGATGCCTGCCTGAGCGGTGGCCGGCATGTGCAGGCCTTTCCCGAGTACGGTCCCGAGCGGGCCGGTGCCCCCCTGAGGGCCTACAACCGTATAAGCTCCCGACAGCTCAGGATGCACTGCCCGGTGACCCACCCCCGGGTGGTGAGCGTGGTGGATGCCACCTTGCTGGATTCCGTCAATGTGGCCGAGGGGACCACCGAGGACGCCATCTTCGTGGTCAACACCACCAAGGACCCCCAGGAGATAAGGCAGAAGCTTGGGGCCAAGCCCACCCAGAAGGTCTTCACCGTGGATGCCACGGGCATATCGGTGCAGGAGATTGGCCGGGCCTTGCCCAACTCCCCCATGCTGGGGGCGGTGGTGAGGGCCACCGCCCTGGTGAGCCTGGAGCACCTGCTGGAGGAGGTGCGAAAGAGCTTCGGGAAGAAGTTTTCGGAGAAGATAATAACCGGCAACCTCAAAGCCGTGGAAAGAGGATACAAGGAGGTTCAAGAGGGATGAAGAGCTGGAAGGAGCTGGAGCCCGGTTGCGTCATCCTTGAGCCGGGAAGCTCGGAGAAGTTCAAGGCCGGTGGCTGGAGGGCCTTCAGGCCCCAGTGGATTGAGGAACACTGCATCCAGTGCCTTTTCTGCTGGCTCTACTGCCCCGACATGGCCGTGCTGGTTCAGGACGGCAAGATGGTGGGCTTTGACTACGACTTTTGCAAGGGCTGTGGAGTGTGCGCCCTGGAGTGCCCGGGCAAGAAGGTCCAGAAGGCCATCGTGATGCAACCGGAGGGCAAGTGATATGGCAAAGGCAACTTCTCAGATGGTAGCAGTCACAGGCAACGAGGCGGTGGCCAATGCCCTCAGGCAGGCCAACCCCCACGTGTGTGCCATGTATCCCATTACCCCCCAGACGGATATAGTGCAGCGCTTCAGTGCCTTTGTGGCCGACGGCGTGGTGGATACCGAGCTCATCCCTGCCGAGAGCGAGCACTCGGCCATGTCGGCGGCCATAGGGGCCAGCGTGGGCGGCGCCAGGGTGATAACGGCCACCAGCTCCCAGGGCCTGGCCCTCATGTGGGAGATGCTGTTTATTGCCTCGGGGATGAACGCCCCGGTGGTGATGCCCGTGGTCAACCGGGCCCTCTCGGCCCCCATAAACATCCACGGCGACCACTCCGACGCTATGGGGGCCAGGGACTCGGGCTGGGTACAGCTCTGGAGCGAAAACGCCCAGGAGGCCTACGACAACACCATCCAGGCCTTCAGGGTGGCCGAGCACCCGGCCCTCAGGCTGCCCGTAATGGTCTGTCTGGATGGGTTCATCATCAGCCACTCCATTGAGAATGTGCAGTACCTGCAGGATGAAGAGGTCAGGGACTTCATAGGGGAGTTCAAGGCCGTAAACCCCCTGCTGGATGTGAAGCATCCCAAGAGCGTGGGGCCCCTGATACTGCCCGACCTCTACATGGAGTACAAGAGGCTGCAGCACGAGATCATGGGTAGGGCCAAGGCGGTGGTGCTTCAGGTGGCCGAGGAGTTCTACCGCCTCAGCGGCCGCCGCTACGGCCTGTTTGAGGCCTACCGCCTCCAGGACGCCGAGGTGGCCCTGGTGATACTGAACTCCGCTGCAGGCACCAGCAAGGATGTGGTGGACGCCCTGAGGGACAGGGGAGTAAAGGCCGGGCTGCTTAAGCCCAGGCTGTTCAGGCCCTTCCCCTACGAGGAGGTGGGCCGGGCCCTGGGGCACCTGAAGGCCGTGGCGGTCATGGACAGGGCCGACTCCTTCGGCGGCCTGGGGCCCATGTTCATGGAGGNGGCCTCGGCCCTGTATACCGCCCCGGGGACGCAAAAGCCCAAGCTCGTCAACAAGATATACGGCCTGGGCGGCAGGGACTTCATGCCCGAGCATGCCGAGGCGGTGTTCCAGGAGCTCCAGGAGCTGGCCCAGGGCGCCGAAGTGAAAACCGTCAAGGAATACATAGGAGNGAGGGAATAAGGATGGCAACACCGCTTAAGCTGAAGGAACTTTCCAAGAAGGAGGTGCTCTTCAACCACGGCCACCGGTTGTGCGCCGGCTGTGGCGCCCCCATAGTGGTGAAGATGGTGCTCCTGGCCATAGAGCAGCCCGTGGTGGCCGTAAGCTCCACGGGGTGCCTGGAGGTCTCCAGCTGCATATCCACCTTCACCTCCTGGAAGATCCCCTGGATGCACAGCGCCTTTGAAAATGCCGCCGCCACCCTCAGCGGTCTGGAGACCGCCTACAGGGCCCTGCGCAAAAGGGGCCAGCTGGAGGGGGACATCAAGTTCGTCACCTTCTGCGGCGACGGCGGCACCTACGACATAGGCTTCCAGAGCCTTTCCGGGGCCATGGAGAGGGGCCACGACATGCTGTACATCTGCTACGACAACGGTGCCTACATGAATACCGGTATCCAGCGCTCCAGCGCCACCCCCCTGGGGGCCAACACCACCACCAGCCCCGCGGGCAAGGTCATCCCTGGCAAGCTTCAGCCCCGGAAGGACCTCACCAGGATAATGGCGGCCCATGGGCTGCCCTATGTGGCCCAGGCCAGCCCCAGCCACTGGATGGACCTCATGAAGAAGGTCCGCAAGGCCATGGAGATTAAGGGGCCAAAGTTCATGAACATCCTCAGCCCCTGTAATCGGGGCTGGCGCTCCCGGCTAGACGACGCCATCATGCTGAGCCGCCTGGCGGTTCAGACCTGCTACTGGCCCCTCTACGAGGTAGAGGACGGCAAGGTGAGGCTCACCTTCAAGCCCAAGGAGAAGAAGCCCGTAACGGAGTTCCTGAAGCCCCAGGGCAGGTTCAAGCACCTGTTCGCACCTGGCAACGAGGGGCTCCTGGAGGCCCTCCAGAGGCGGGTGGATGAGGAGTGGCAGAGGCTCCTGGAGGAAAGCGCCAGGGCCCAGGAGGTCAAAGAGGAGGAACATGCCTGACTTTGACCTCATAATGTATGAGAACGAGTTCAGGCGCATTGACGAGGAGCTCAGGAAGCTCCACCAGCAGGCCAACGCCAAGGTGGTCTTCCTGGTGGACAAGAACGGGCAGCTCATCGCCTCGGCAGGGGACACCTCGGGGCTGGACACCACCAGCCTGGCCTCCCTCACCGCGGGCAACATTGCCGCCACCGGAGGCATAGCCCGCCTGCTGGGGGAGAAAGAGTTCACCATACTGTTTCACGAGGGGGAGAAGGACAACATCCACATCTCCCTGGTGGGCCAGAGGGTCATCCTGGTGGTGATATTTGACCAGCGCTCCTCCATAGGGCTGGTGAGGCTCAGGGTGAAGAAGGCCACCGACAACCTCCTGAGAATCTTCCAGGAGATGACCAGCAAGGCACAGCAGAAGCGCCAGGCCGGGGAGGCCGAGGAGNCGCCCTTTGCAGAAATCACCGACGAGGACATAGACAACCTCTTCAGATAAAGGAGAACACAGGGCGTGTCGTTCATCAACTACTCCTCCAGGGAGATAAACTGCAAGATCGTCTACTATGGTCCTGGCCTCTGCGGCAAGACCACCAACCTGCAGTACATCTACCGGCGCACCAACCCCGAGCAGAAGGGCAAGCTCATCAGCCTGGCCACCGAGACGGAGCGCACCCTGTTCTTTGACTTCCTTCCCCTGGCCCTGGGCGACATCAGGGGCTTCAGGATAAGGTTTCACCTCTATACCGTACCCGGGCAGGTCTTCTACGCTGCCAGCCGGAAGCTCATCTTGAAGGGNGTAGACGGCGTGGTCTTCGTGGCCGACAGCCAGATAGAGCGCATGGACGCCAACATGGAGAGCCTGGAGGACCTGAAGATAAACCTGGCCGAGCAGGGCTACGAGCTGGAGCGCCTGCCCTTCACCATTCAGTACAACAAGCGGGACCTACCCAATGTGGCCCCCCTTCAGGAGATGAACCGGGCGCTGAACCCCAACGGGGTGCCCTGGCACGAGGCCGTGGCCATAAAAGGCACGGGGGTGTTTGAGACCCTCAAGAGCGTGGCCAAGCAGGTGCTGCTGGAGCTGAAGAAGAACTATTAGCGCCACCGAGGTGCCGGGGATGACGAAGGGGCCTGCCTGGCGGACAGGGGGGAGGGGATGAACCAGGGCAGGGAGTTTCTGCAGGCGGCGGAGGAGGCCGTGCTCAGGGCGGCCCAGGTGCTCCTGGAGCACCTGGGCCGCCTCAGAAAAGAGGAGGTCTCCTCAAAGGCCGCCGCGGACTTCGTCACCGTGGCCGACACCGAAAGCCAGAAGGCCATCCTGGAAGTACTCAGGCAGCGCTTCCCAGAGCACCATGTCCTTTCCGAGGAAGGAGTCAGCGAAACCCCCAAGGGCTACCGCTGGGTCGTGGACCCCCTGGACGGCACCACCAACTTCATCCACGGCTTCCCCATGTTCTGCGTCTCGGTGGCCCTGGAGCTGGACGGCCAGGCCGTGGTGGGAGTGGTCTACGACCCCGTGAGGGATGAGCTCTTCAGTGCCCTGCGGGGCCAGGGGGCCTGGCTCAACGGCAGGCCCATAAGGGNCTCCAGCCTGGGGGCGGGACAGAGGGCCCTGCTGGCCACGGGCTTCCCCTTCAGGATGAAGGAGCTGATAGGGCCCTACCTGGAGGTCTTCAGGGAGGTGTTCCTGCAGGTGGGAGNCCTCCGCAGGGCCGGCTCGGCCGCCCTGGATTTGGCCTATGTGGCCGCAGGCAGGCTGGAGGGCTTCTTTGAGCTGGGCCTTAAGGCCTGGGATGTGGCCGCAGGGGGCCTGCTGGTCAAGGAGGCAGGAGGACTGTGCACCGACCTTTCAGGAGGGCCACGCTACACAGAGACAGGCAACATTATCGCCGCCAACGGCCAGGACCTGCATGCGCTGCTTCTAAGGCACCTCAAGCGCCACTTCCCAGAATACAGTTAGGGTTGCCCGAAGGCTGGGGAGGAAATGTCAAGGCCGGCCTTTCCTGAGCCATTCCTCGGCCTCCCTGAGGTAGCGGCCGAAGGCGGCCCAGTCCTCGGCCTTGAGGGCCTGGCGGGCCTTCTGCAGGCTCTGAAGGGCCCTCCTTACGAGCTCCCTGGGGCTGAGGGCCTCTGGGGGTTGAGCCCGGGGCTCCTTGCCCACCTGGGGCAGACGGCCCTCAAAGAGGCCCTGGAGGGCCTCCTCCAGGGTGGGGGCCATCACCACCTCCTGGCCGTAGGCCACGATGACCCTGCGGAGCTCCGGCAGGCCTGCCCGCTCGGTGGCCACCAGGTAGAGGGGCTGCACATAAAGCAGGGAGCGCTCTATGGGGATGATGAGGAGGCTTCCCCTTATCACCTCTGAGCCCCGCTGGCCCCACAGGGTAAGCTGCTGCGATATGTAGGCGTCCTGGTCTATGCGGGCGTCCACCTGCTTGGGGCCAAAGACCAGCTTCTGCCTGCCAAAGGTGTAGACCACCACCTGGCCATAGTGCTCCCCGTCGGAGCGGGCCGCCATCCAGGCGGCCAGATTGTCCCTCTTGGCAGGGGTGAAGGGAAGAAGCAGCACGAACTCCTCCCTCTCCCCCTCGGGCAGGCGCATGATGATGTAGTAGGGCTCCATGCTGCGGCCCCTGTAGCGGGGGATTTCCCAGAGGTCTTCCTTGTTGTAAAACACCGTGGGGTCGGTCATGTGAAACAGGGCATACATCCGGGCCTGAACCCTCAGGAGATTGCGGGGGTAGCGCACATGGCTCCTGAGGGCAGGTGGCATCTCCGATACAGGTCTAAAGAGCCCCGGGAAGATGCGGCCGTAGGCGGCAGCGACGGGCTCCTGGGGCTCTATGAGGTAGAACTCTACGGAACCGTTGTAGGCATCCACTACCACCTTCACCGGGTTCCTCAGGTAGTTCACCCCCTTCTGGATGGGCTTGGAGTAAGGGAAGAGGCCCGTGTGGGTGTAGGCATCCAAGAGCCAGTAGAGCCTCCCCTCGGGGGAGACCACCAGGTAGGGGTCGGTGTCGTAAAGCAGGAAGGGGGCTATCTGCTGAACCCGTTGCAGTACATTGCGGTAGTAAAGGATGCGGCTTTTGGGGGTGATGTCGGTGGAAAGCAGGAGCTTGGCGCTTCCGAAATGCAGGGCGAAGAAGGCCCTCCTGAGGAGCCCGCCCAGCCTCACCCCTCCTGAGCCCTCATACACGGTGTAGACATTTCCCTCGGCGGTAGGGTAGCTGAACTCCTTGAGCTTTGTGCCCACCACCACATACTCGTTGGACTTCTCACCGTAGTAGATTTCCGGCCTGTTGATCTGGAAGTGCTCCGAGGCAGGGGGGATGTCCTTCACATAGAACTCCGGCAGGCCCTCCCTGGTAATGCCACTTACAGGGCCCATGGCCAGCCCGATGCCGTGGGTAAAGACCAGGTGCTCGTTTATCCAGGAGCGGGAGGGAAGGTCCTCGTAGGAAAGCTCCCTGGCCGAGAGCATCACCTGCCTGTAGCGGCCGGCCACATGGTAGCGGTCGTTGTCCACATCGGCGAAGCGGTAGTAGGTGCGTATCTGCTGAAGCTGTCCATAGGTTCTAAGCAGTGGCCCCTCGTCCCAGAGCCGAATGTTCTGGATGGTGGAGAGGTTGTCCCTCAGGGCCTTCATGCCCAGGGACTCCTGGACCTGGAAGGGGCGCTGGCTGATACGCTCCAGGTCGTAGGCCAGGCGAGTCATCCGGATGTGGCGCTCAATGAAGGGGGCCTCCAGCACCAGCTCGTTGGGCGAGACCTTGAAGCTCTGAAGCGCTCCCGGATAAAGCCCCAGGCCCACCAGGTGGGCCAGCAACAGGAGGGCTACAGGCAGGGCAGCGGCCCTGGCCCTGGCCCCGAAGGCCCAGGCCATGAGCCCGGCGGCAGAAAGCAGGGCCACCCCCACAAGCACCCAGAGGGCCGGCAGCCGGGCATGCACATCCACATAGCTGGCTCCATAAAGCACTCCCCGCTCCTGAAGGAGCAAGCCGTAGCGCTTGAGCCAGAAGCTCCAGGCCAGAAGCACGAACCACAGGGCGGCCAGGAGCCCCAGGTGCCTCTTGGCGCGCTGATGAAGGCTGGGCCGGCCCTGCTTTAGACCGATACCCCCGCGGAAGCCGTAGTTGACCCCTACCAGGAGCATGCTAAGCAGTAGGACCGCCGAGGCCCCTGAGTAGAGGGCCTCAAGCATGGGGAGCTCAAAGAGGTAGAAGGCCAGGTCGGCGCCCAGCAGGGGGTCCTGAAGCCCCACGGGACTGCTGTGCCGATAAAGCAGGGCCTTCTGCCACCATCCCTTGGCCACCAGGCCCACCAGCACAGCCAGCAGGACTGCGGCAGGCCAGCTGAGGGCCTTCACCAGCCGGTTGGGGTCAAACTGCCTCAGCTCATATACATTGCCGCCCACCCTAAAGAGGTGGCGCCAGGGGAAATCCACCCGGTTGGCCACCCAGACATTCACCAGGAGGAAGGCCAGGGCCAGGGCTCCAAAGCCCGCTCCTGTAAGGAGCTTGGCCCAGAGGCCCTTGAGGAACACCTCCTGGTAGCCCACCTCCTGGAAGAACAACCAGTCAGCATACAGGCCCGTGGAATTCAAGGCGGCGATCAGGAGCACCACGACCAGGGAGGCCAGGATGATGAGAAGGGTGTCTCTTTTCATAAAGGTTATTATACCCTTTTATCTGCTATCCTGCAGGCAGGAGGTCTTTTCTCCTTACCGGGCCCCTAAGGAGGAGGGAGAGGCTCAAAGGTGGAATAAAGGTAGTGAGGAAGGCTATGACCACCAGGACGGAAAAGAGGGTGTCATCTATGATGCCTGCGCTCAGGCCTATGGCGGCTATCACCAGCTCCACTGCACCCCTGCCGTTCATGGCCCAGGCCACAATGGCGGACTCCTGGGTGTTCATCCCCCCTGCCCTGGCCCCCAGCAAGGCGCCCAGGAGCTTGCCCAGCACGGCCACGGCCAGGAGCAGAAGCACCAGGGCCAGGTGGGTGCGGAATATGCCGAAGGTTATGTGAAAGGCCAGGCTCACAAAGAATATAGGGCCCAGGAAGCCATAGGTGATGGAGACAAAGCGGTCCTGTATCTTTCTGAAAAGCTCCTTGTGCATGATTTCCTCCCTGACGAACAGCCCTGCCATGTAGGCGCCCAGTATGAGGTGAAGCCCCGCCAGCTCTGCCAGAAGGCCAAACAGAAGGGCCATGATGAGGGAGAAAGTAAAGCCCTTGGCCTCGCGGCTGCTGAGGTAGGGCGAAAGCAGGGGATAAAGCCTCATGCCCACGAACATGCAGAACCCGAAGAAAAGGAACACCTTAAGGAGCACTCCCAGGAGGCTCAGCAGCCCCGGCTGGGCGGTCTTCATAGCCAGGATGACGCTTAATACGGCCAGGGAGGCCACATCATCCACCACGGCGGCCCCCAGCACCACGGGCATCACCCTGTAGCGCTGAAGCCCCAGGTCCAGAAGCACCCTGGCGCTTACGGCAATGGCCGTGATGCTAAGGGCCAGTCCCATGAACAGGGCCTGAAGGTGCCCAAGCCCCAGGAGCACCGAGACCCCGTAGCCCAGGGCAAAGGGGAAGAAGAAGCCCCCTGCCCCTGTGCACAGGGCAGCCCTGCCACTTCTGAGAAGATGCCTGGGAGTGGTCTCAAGCCCGGCGTAGAACATGAGGAAGAATATTCCCAGCTCTGAAAGCACCTGGAGGGTCTCGTCAGGCCTGATTATGCCCAGCAGCGTAGGGCCGAAGATTACCCCTGCCAGCAGCTCCCCCAGCACCGGAGGCTGCCGGAGCCGACGAAAAAGCACCCCTGTGCTCCAAATAAGCACCATCACCATGAGGAGATTCAGGGTGGGGCTTATGGGCAACTGGCTCACAGTCATATGATACTATGGTTTGAGCCCTTCGTAGCCAAGGAGGGGGGTGGGGGCCCCCCTGGGGGGAAAGGGGGCCCCGCTGGGTTGGGTAGGAAGGCTCTCTATGCTCCCTTGCGCATGAATGTGGGTATGTCGTAGGAGCCCTCCAGGGTCTTTGACAGCACCCTGGCGGAGGCCCTCAGAGTAGGCTCCTTGGGCGGGGGGGGGCTGTAAGGCCTAAGCTCCGCCAGGCTGTCCTGGGCCTGCCTCCTCTGTTCCTGGCCCTTCTTGGGCCGGCCGAAGCCCGTGGCCACCACGGTGACCCGCACCTCGTCCTTCAGGTCGGCATCCACCACGGCACCAAAGATGATGTTGGCCTCCTGGTGGGCGCACTCGTGCACCAGGCCGGCCGCCTCCTCGGCATCCTGCAGAGAAAGGCCCAGCCCGCCGGTGATGTTGACCAGTATGCCCCTGGCCCCCTCGATGGAGGAGTCCTCCAGGAGGGGGNTGGTGATGGCCCGCTTGGCCGCCTCCCTGGCCTTGGCGCTTGAGCCCATGCCCATCACGGCCCTGCCTGCGCCGGCCATGATGGTCCGGACATCGGCGAAGTCCAGGTTGATGAGTCCCGGCACCACCACCAGGTCGCTTATGCCCTGCACTGCCTGCCTGAGGACATCGTTGGCCACCCTGAAGGNCTCCACGAGGGGGGTCTCCTTGGCCACCACATAGCTGATGCGGTCATTAGGTATGACGATGAGGGTGTCCACCCAGCGCTGAAGCTCCTTGATGCCCTCCTGGGCGTTGAGCCTCCTGGTGGAGCCCTCGTAGAAGAACGGCTTGGTGACCACCCCCACGGTAAGGGCGCCCAGCTCCCTGGCGGCCTGGGCCAGCACGGGGCTGGCCCCGGTGCCGGTGCCGCCGCCCATGCCGGCGGTGATGAAGACCATGTCGGCACCCTCCAGGGCCTCCACGATTTCCTGGCGGCTCTCCAGGGCGGCCTGGCGGCCCACCTCGGGCTTTGAGCCGGCACCCAGCCCCTTGGTGAGGCTGGCTCCAATCTGCACCTTCCTGGGCGCCAGGCAGACCTCCAGGGCCTGCTGGTCGGTGTTAACAGCGATGAACTCCACATGCTCAAGACCGGCCGCTATCATGGCGTTAAGCATGTTGCCCCCCGCACCGCCTACGCCCAGCACCTTGATTCTGGCCCCCGTGGGGCCCAGCTCCTGAAGTTCAAACATACCCACACCTCCTTGGTTGCGCAATTGCCCTTTTCATGCTTGGCTCTTCCCCCATCTGGTAAAAATCCTCTTAAGAGACAACCATCCCTGGGCCATGTCCTGCAGCAGTCCCTGCCAGAGGCTGCGCCCAGGGGGACCTTCTGCCTGAAGGCCGTAAAGCAGCAGGCCTGCCGAGGCGGCATACTGGGGTCTCCTGAGGCCTTCGCCCAGGAGGGCACTGCCCAGCCCCTGGGGAAGGCCCAGCCTGGCAGGCAGGGAGAGCTCGGCCTCGGCCATCTCCAGGATGCCCTGAAGCGCCNCCCCCCCGCCGGTAAGCACCACGGAGCAGGGCCTGTGCCTCAGCAGGTGCTCCGAAAGCTCCACCTTGAGGAGCTCAAAGAGCTCCTGGCACCTGGGCCTGAGGATGCGGACAAGCTCCTGAGGGTGCACCTGCAGGGGCCTGCCGCTGAGGGTGGTGCACCTGAGAGCCGTTGCGCCCCCCTGGCCGTTGAGCAGTCCCCCGTGCTTCAGCTTCAGGGCCTCCGCCTGGCTCTGGGAAAGCTTAAGACCCACGGCCAGGTCGTTGGTCAGATGGGCCCCACCCACAGGAAGCACCGCCGCATGCCTGAGGGTGCCGGCCTTAAAGAGGGCCAGGTGGGTGGTGCCGCCCCCCAGGTCTACCAGCAGCACTCCCTGCCTCCTTTCCTCTTCGCTCAGCACCGCCTGGGCAGTAGCCAGGGGCTGAAACACCATCTCGGCCACCCTCAGGCCTACCGACTGGAGCACCCTCTGCAGGTTCTGAAGCACGGCCACCGAGGCCGTTATCACCTGCACCCTCACCTCAAGCCTCACCCCGCTCATGCCCAGGGGCCTGAGCACCGGCTCCTGGGAGTCAATGATGTACTCCGAGGGCAGCACATGCAGCACCTCCCTGTCCAGGGGCACATAAAGGGCCGAGGCCGACTCCAGCACCCGCTGCACATCGCCCTGGGCCACCACCTTGCCCTTTATGCCCGTGGCCCCGTAGCTCTGAAGACACTGGACATGGGCTCCGCTGAGGCCCACATACACCGTCTTGATGCTCAGGCCTGAAAGTTCCTCGGCCTCGGCCACCGCCTCCCTTATGCACTCCGCCGCCTCCTTCATGTCCACCACCATGCCCTTTTGCACACCCCTGGAGGGGGCCTCCCCCAGGGCCAGCACCTCAAGGCCATCGGGGCTGGCCTTGCCCACCAGGGTGCACACCTTGGTGCTACCTACATCCAGGGCCACTATGTAGGGGCCACTCATCGCTTCAGCTCCGCCACAGGTCTTACCACCATCTGGTTGGCAAACCTCAGGTCCACGCTCTCGGCCCTGAGGCGCCTGACCTCGGCCTCCAGGGCCAGAAACCTTTCTATCTTCAGGGGATACTCCCCTTGGCCTNCCCTTACCAGCACGGGGCCGTAAAGGAAGGCCAGGTCCTTCGGCCGCCCCTGGGCCAGCACCCTGATGGGCTCCTTCTGGTGCAGCCCCCGGGCCTTCAGGGCCTCCACCAGGGCCAGGGCCTCCAGGAAGACCGGGCCGTCGCTGTCCTGGGCCTCAATCACGGGCAGAAGGGGCGGGGCCTGGCCCCTGATGCGCTCAAGCCTCCTGCCCTTCCTGTCTATGAGCCACAGGGCTCCTCCGTCGGAGTAAAGGGCAAAGGGGCTCCGCTCCCGAAGCCTCACCACGAGTCTGCCCTGAAGGGTCTTGCGAATGCTTGCCTCCCTTATCCAGGGGGAGGCCAGGAGCCTCCTTCGGAGCTCCGAGGAACTTATCCTCCAGAGGGGCTCCCCGGGCTTCAGGGCCAGGAGCTCCAGGAGCTCCTCTCTCTCCAGGTGGCGGTTCCCCTGAAACTGCACCTCCCTGAGAGCCAGCATACCCTGCAGGGCCCTGGGAGGGCCGGCCATAAGCAGGTAGCCCAGGAGCATCCCGAACAGGGCCATCACCAGGACGAAGGCCACCCATCCGCAGGGCAGACGGAGGCGCCTCCTGGGACGGTTGTGCCGGCTGGGACGCCTCCTCTTGTGCCTCTTAGGGGCCATGGCTTAGTGCCTCCTTCAGGATGGCCTCCACCAGGCTGGGAAAGCTCAGCCCTGCCCGCTGGGCTATCTTCGGCAGCAGGCTGGTCTCGGTCATCCCGGGTATGGTGTTGACCTCAAGTACATAGGGCTGTCCCTGGGTGCTCACGATGAGGTCCACCCTGGTGGCCCCCCGGCAGCCCAGGGCCAGGTGGGCCCTGAGGGCGGCCTCCTCGGTGCGCTCAAGCACGGAGGGGGAAAGCTCAGGGGGAAGGATGTACTCCGTGAGGCCTCCCCGGTACTTGGCCTCGTAGGAGTAAAACTCCACCCTTGGCCTTACCTCCACGGAACCCAGCACCCTGTCCTTCAGTATTCCCACATGGACCTCTCGGCCCCGAAGCCTCTCCTCCAGCAGCACCCTGGGACCGAACCTGAGGGCCTCCCTGAGGGCCTCCCTGAGGGCCCCTGGCTCCTCCACCATGCTTACCCCTATGCTGGAGCCCTCCTTGGCGGGCTTCACCACCCAGGGGGGTGGGAGGGTGGGGCTCTGGGCCTCTGCCGTAAGCACCTCGTACCTGGGCACCTTCAGGCCCGCGTGGGCGAACATCACCCTGGAGGCCACCTTGTCCATGGCCAGGGCCGAGGCCAACACCCCCGAGCCCGTATAGGGGATGCCCATCACCTCCAGGAGGCCCTGCACCGAGCCGTCCTCGCCCCATCCGCCATGAAGCACCAGGAAGGCCACCTGGATGCCCTCCTGCCGAAGCCTTACGGGCAGGTCCGGCCCGGCATCCACTGCCACGGCGACCTCATAGCCCAGGGCCCTGAGGGCGCCAAGCACCGCCTGCCCGCTGCGAAGGGAGACCTCCCGCTCGGCCGAGCGGCCCCCCATGAGCACACCTATCCTGAGGGCCTTCAGCTCCACAGCCTTATCTCCAGCTGAAGCTCCAGGGCAAAGCTCTTAAGCACCCTCTGCTTGGCCTCCTCAATGAGACGGAGGAAGTCCTCCGCCCTTCCCTTGCCCAGGTTTATGAAGAAATTGGCGTGCCGGGGGCTCACCTGTATGTCCCCAATCCTGTAGCCCTTAAGACCCACTGCCTCAAGAAGCTCCCCCGCCGAGGCCCCAGGGGGGTTCTTGAATACACATCCGGCGCTTCTTTCACCCAGGGGTTGGGTGCGCTCCTTTTGAGAAAAGTACCGAAGGAAGCGCTCTTTAAGCTCCCTCTGGGGCATCCTTTTCAGTGAAAACTCGGCGCAAAGCACCACCTGCTCATCGGAGATACCCGAGCGCCTGTAGCCGAAGCCCACTGCCTGGGCCTGTAGGTGCCTGAGCCCTTCCCCGGCATCCAGCAGACAGACCTTCCTCAGGCACTGGGAGACCTCCACCCCGAAGGCCCCGGCATTTCCCTTCACTGCGCCCCCCACGGTGCCCGGTATGCCCGCCAGAGCCTCAAGGCCGCTTAAGCCTCGTCTGAGGCACCAGGAGAGAAAGCTTTTCAGGGAATGGCCCCCCGCCACCCTGAGGAGCACCTCCTCAGAGTCCTCCTGGAGGGTCTCCGTCCCCCTCAGGGCCTCGGTGCTCAGCACCAGGGCATCCAGCGGTGAGTCGGCCACCAGGAGGTTGGTGCCTCCACCCAGCACCAGGACTCGGAGGTCCTTGTCCCGGGCAAACTGGAGCAGGGCCTGGACCTCCCTTTCATTGCGGGGCAGGGCGAACATTCTGGCAGGACCCCCTATCCCCAAGGAGGTATGGGCCCTGAGGGGCTCGTCCTGCCTGAGCTCTATACCCATGCCTTGAAGGGCTATCGGCATCACCGTAGCTTCTCCGCCAAGGCCTCTGCCACCTTCCACACATCCCCTGCGCCCAGAGTGAGCACCATGTCGTCAGGGCGCAGATGCTTCCTGAGCCACTGGAGGGCCCCCCGATGGTCCCTCACATACAGGGCCTGAGTGGTCTTTACGGCCTGCTGAAGGGCCTGAGAGCTTACCCCTTTCACAGGGGGCTCCCCCGCCGGGTAGATGTCCATAAGGAGCAGTACATCGGCCTCGGGAAAGCAGCGGGTGAAGTCCTCAAACAGCGCCTGGGTGCGGCTGAAGCGATGGGGCTGAAACACCACCAGGAGCCTTCGGGCCTCAGGGAAGGCCGTCCTCAGGGCCCTGAGGGTGGCCCTTATCTCCGTGGGATGATGGCCGTAGTCGTCATAGACCCTTATGCCTCCTGCCACGGCCCTGAGCTCCAGCCTCCGGTGAATGCCGGAAAAGCCCTCCAGGGCCTCCTTCACCACCTTGGAAGGGATGGAAAGCTCCAGGGCCACCCCCACTGCGGCCAGGGCGTTGAGGACATTGTGAGGCCCCGCCAGGGGAAGCCTGAGAGAAAAGAGCCTCCGGGCCTTGTGCCGGACTTCAAACTCTGTGGCAAGTGCACCCCGCAGGGGCTTCACCTTCGCGGCCCTCAAGGAGGCCTCCTCCGAGAAGCCATAGGGCAGGGCCCTGCGCTTAAGGGCCGGGAGCATACCCCTGAGGGCCTCGTCCTCCAGGCACAGGACATTTACACCGTAGAAGGGCACCTTGTTCATGAAACTCAGGAAGGCATCCTTCAGGGCCTGGAGGGTCTTGAAGTACTCCAGGTGCTCCCTGTCTATGTTGGTGCAGACGGCGATGGTGGGGTTCAGGGCCAGGAAGGAGCCGTCGGACTCGTCGGCCTCGGCCACCAAGAACTCGCCCATGCCCAACTGGGCGTTTGAGCCCAGGTCGTTGAGCCTTCCGCCTATTATTACCGTGGGGTCAAGCCCGGCATGGGCAAGCACGGTGGCTATGAGGCTGGTGGTGGTGGTCTTGCCGTGGGAGCCTGCCACCAGCACGCCGTGCTTGAGCCTTCCCAGCTCCGCCAGCATCTCGGCCCGGGCAATGACGGGGATGCCCCGGCGATGGGCCTCCCTGAGCTCGGGGTTGTCTCCTCTTATGGCCGAGGAGACCACCACCACCTGGGCATCTCCCAGGTTGTCGGCCCTGTGGCCTATGAGCACCTCTATGCCCATCTGCCGGAGGGAGCGGGTGGTGTCGGTCTCCTTGATGTCGGAGCCCCTCACCCGGTAGCCCATGCTCCTTAGGACCCTGGCGATGCCGCTCATGCCCGAGCCGCCAATGCCCACGAAGTGGATACTCTGGTAGGGCCGGTAGAGCATCAGCGCCTCCCTCCCCGCTGCTTGAGGAGGCTCAGGGCCAGCTCGGCCACCTTTTTGGCGGCATCGGGTCGGCCCATGGCCAGGCTCCTGAGGGCCATCTGTCGGCGCTGCTGCTGGGAGGAAAGCAGCTGGCTAAGTACCTGGGCCAGGCGCTCGCCGCTTAGCTCCTCCTGCCTAAGGAGCACCGCTGCGCCCATCTGGGCCATCTTCCGGGCGTTGTCCAGCTGATGGGCACCCGCATGGGGATAGGGCACCAGTACAGCGGGCTTGCCCAGGGCGGTAAGCTCGGCCAGGGTAGTGGCCCCGGCCCTGGAGAGCACCAGGTCGGCCACGGCATAGGCCTGGGCCATCTCGTAGATGAAGGGGCTCACCACCGCATGGAAGCCCAGCCCCCTGTAGGCCTCCCTCAGGGCCTGGTAGTCCCCCTGGCCCGACTGGTGCAGGAACTGCACCGCCTGCCTCAGCGAGAGCAGATAGTTGAGGGCATCCACCATGGCCTGGTTGAGGGCCCTGGCCCCCGAGGAGCCGCCCAGCACCAGCACCGTAAGCCTCTGGGGCTTAAGACCGAAGAGCTCATGGGCCCCGTCCCTTGAGGCCGAAAGCATCTGGGGCCTTACCGGGTTTCCCGTAAGATGTACCTTGGCCTTGGGCAGGTAGGCCACGCTGTCCATGTAGGTCACTGCCACGGCATCGGCCAGCCTGGCCAGCAGGCGGTTGGCCAACCCGGGCTGGACATTCTGCTCCAGCACCAGGGCGGGGATGCCCAGGAGCTTGGCCGCCGCCACTGGGCCCACGGAGGTGTAGCCCCCTGTGCCCACCACCAGCTGGGGAGAAAGCTCCCTGAGGAGCCTCCTGGAGCCCAGCACTGCCCCCACCTGGGCCCCCAACCCCTTGAGCCTGCCCAGCACGGAGGCCACCCGCACAGCCCTGGCAGGGATGAACCTTATGGGGTAGCCGGCCTGGGGCACCACCTTGGCCTCAAGCCCCTGCTCGGTGCCCAGGAAGACCACCTCGGCCTGGCCCCTCAGCTCCTCGGCCAGGGCCAGCCCTGGAAAGATGTGCCCCCCCGAGCCCCCTGCGGCTATCACCACCCTCATGGAAGCCCCCCGTAGATGGCCCTCTTGGCCCGCTTGCGCCTGAGGGCCTCGGCCCAGCGGTCCTGCCTGCGGGGCTCCGCCTGGTAGGTGGAAAGCCTCAGCAGGAGCCCCACGGCAAGGAGATTCACCAGGAGGGCCGAGCCCCCGTGGCTCAGAAACGGCAGGGGCAGCCCCTTGGTAGGGGCAAGCCCCGTGACTACCATGAAGTTTATGAGGGCCTGGAAGGCCAGCATGAAGCCCAGCCCGTGCCCCAGGAGGTAAAGAAACCGCTCCTGCTGGTGCCGATGCGCCAGGAGCACCGCCCTTACAAACAGCACCGCAAAGGTCAGCACTACCGCCAGGGCTGCGAAGAAGCCCAGCTCCTCGCCCACTACGGAGAATATGAAGTCGGTGTGCNCCTCGGGCAGATAGCTCAGCTTCTGCCGACTGCCCCCTATCCCCACGCCGAAGAGCCCCCCTCGGCCAAGGGCTATGAAGGACTGCACCAGTTGAAACCCAGCCCCCTGGGGGTCTGCCCAGGGGTCCAGAAAGCCCGTGAGCCTGCGAAGCCTGTAGGGCTCCTTCAGCAGGGCCAGCAGGGCCGGCGCCGCCAGCACCAGGAGGGCCAGGAGGTAGCGCATCCTTACTCCGGCCACAAACAAGAGGGCCATGGTTATGAGCCCCAGGGTCACGGCCCCACCGAAGTCCGGCTGCTTGAGAAGCAGCACCTGGAACCCTCCCATCAGGCCTACCGGCATCAGGAAGGCCGCAAGCCCCCGGGGCTGTATGTAGGGCCTGGAGAGGAACCAGGCGCAAAACAGCACCATGGCAAGCTTTACCAGCTCCGCCGGCTGAAACCGCATGGGCCCCAGCCTGAGCCACCTGTTGGCCCCGTGGCTCTGCTGGCCCACATCCTGGACAAAGACCAGAAGCAGAAGAAGGAGTGCCAGGGCCAGAAGAAAGGGCGAAAGCCTGCCCCAGTGCTGGGGCCTCAGTCCATAGCCTGCGGCCATGGCCACCAGGCCCACCGCCAGGGCCAGTAGATGGCGCCTCAGGAAGTGATAGGGGTCCCCGTGGGTGGCCACCACGCTGGTACTGGAGTAAATCATCAACACCCCCAGGGCCACCAGCCCCAGGGTGCCAAACAGTATCACCCTGTCGGCAGGACGCCTCACAGCCTGAGCACCTCCTGGCTGAACACCCGGCCCCGGTGCTCGTAGCCCTGAAACATGTCAAAGCTGGCGCAGGCCGGAGAAAGCAGCACCACGTCGCCCTCCTGGGCCAGGGCCCTGGCGGCGTGCACCGCCTGGGCCATGTCGGCCACCACATGCACGGGGCAGAGGGGCCTGAGGGCCTGGGCAAGCCCCTCTGCCGCCTCGCCCAAGAGTACCGCGGCCCTGAGCCTGCCCTGAAGGGCCTGCCCGAGGCAGGAGAAATCGGCCCCCTTGGCCTGCCCCCCGGCTATGAGCACCACGGGCCGCCTGAGCCCCCTTACGGCACTGGCGGNGGCATGGGGGTTGGTGGCCTTGGAGTCGTTTATGTAAAGCACTCCTTGAAGCTCCCTCACGGGCTCCATCCTGTGCCGAAGGGGGCGGAAGCTCCTGAGGCCCTGGGCGACCTGCTGGGGCCTGAGGCCGCCTAGGAGGGCCAGCACCGAGGCGGCCAGGGCATTGGCCACATTGTGAAGCCCCTCGAGGGGAAGCTCCTCAGTGGAAAGTAGCGCCAGATGCTGCCCGGGAAGGCTCACCCACAGCTCCTGGGCCCTGAGGTAGGCCCCCGCAGGGGGCTCCCCCTGGAGGCTGAAGAAGACAACCCGGGGAGGCCCTTTCGTTTCAGCCAGGGCCCTGCCGGCATGCTCCATGAGCAAGGGGTCGTCCCGGTTAAGGAGGAGGAAGTCCCCCTCCAGCTGGTTTTCAAATATGCGCATCTTGGCCCGGGCGTACTCCTGGAGGCTGCCGTGGCGGTCCAGGTGGTCGGGGGCCAGGTTCAGGATGGCGGCCCCGTGGGGGGCAAACTCCCTGACGCCCTGAAGCTGAAAGCTTGAGACCTCAAGCACCACTGCCTGGGCCTCCTGGAAGGAGGGCTCCAGCAGGAGGGCCGAAAGGGGGGTGCCGATGTTTCCTCCCAGGAGGCACCTCAGACCCCCGGCCCGAAAGAGATGGGCCAGGAGGGCCGATGTGGTGCTCTTCCCGTTGGTGCCAGTGATGGCATAAACGGGAAGCTCCGGGGCCCTGGCCCTGAGAATTCTCCAGGCAAGCTCCAGCTCACCCAGCACCTCGATGCCCTTCTTTCGGGCCTCCCTGAGCAGGGGAAGCTCCCAGGGCACCCCTGGGCTCAGCACCAGCAGGTCCATGCCGTTAAGTCCCTGGGGATGGCCCCCCAGGTGGAGCCTCAGCCCCTGGGGCAGGGGCCCCAGTTCCTCAGGCCCCTTCAGGTCCGTGGCCTCCACCTGGGCGCCCTCCTCCAGGAGGAGCCTTGCTGCGGCCTGCCCGCTTTGGCCCAGCCCAAACACCATGGCCCTTATGCCCTGGTAAAGGCTCATCAGCGCACCTTGAAGGTAGCCAGGCTCAGAAGAGCCAGCATGATGCCCACTATCCAGAACCGCACTATCACCTTGGGCTCAGCCCAGCCCTTGAGTTCAAAGTGGTGATGAATGGGGGCCATGCGGAAGAGCCTGCGGCCGGTGAGCTTGAAGCTCAGCACCTGAAGCACCACCGAGAGGGTCTCCGCCACGAAGATGCCGCCCACTACCGCCAGGATGATTTCCTGCTTGGAAGCCACGGCCAGGGCCCCCAGGGCCCCGCCCAGGCCCAGGGAGCCCACATCGCCCATGAACACATCGGCCGGGTAGGCGTTGTACCATAGAAACCCCAGCGAGGCCCCCAGCAGGGCCCCGCAGAAGACCGTAAGCTCCCCTATGCGGGGCAGATAGAGCACATGGAGGTAGCCGGCCAGCCCCTTGTGCCCCGCTATGTATATCATCACGCCGTTGGCCAGGGCCGCTATGGCCACCAGCCCGATGGCCAGCCCATCTATGCCATCGGTGAGGTTTACGGCGTTGGAGGCACCGGCCATGACCACCACGGCGAAGGGCAGGTAGAACCAGCTCAGGTGAAACAGCCACTTCTTGAAAAACGGCACGCTGAGGACATCGGTGTAGGGGTCGTAGGGATTCAGGTAAAGCACCACCGCCACGGCGGCCCCCACCGCCACCTGGAGGGTGAACTTTACACAGGCCCTGAGGCCCTGGGGATTGTGGCGCACCACCTTCAGATAGTCGTCCAGGAACCCTATGGCCGAGAAACCGGCCAGGGCCCCCAGGAGCACCAGCACATAGGGATTCCTCAGGTCGCCCCAGAAGAGCATGCTGACAAATATGGCCACCACCATCACCAGGCCGCCCATGGTAGGGGTGCCGGCCTTGTCCCTGTGGTTGGCAGGGCCGTTGTGCCTTATCTGCTGGACCAGCCCCCTCTGGCGCATCCCACCGGGCCAGGGGGGGCACCAGGAGATAGGTAATGGCGGCCGCCGTTAGCACGGCCAAGGCGGTGCGGAAGGTGATGTAGCGGAACACATTGAAGGGGGAGTAGAACTCATGAAGCTCAAACAACAGCTTATACAGCATGGCCGCCCTCCAGGATGCGCTCCATGTGCATGCCCCTGGAGCCCTTTACCAGGATGGTGTCGCCGGCCCGGAAGTGCTCCATGAGCACCTTCTTGGCCTCAAGGGCATCTTTCACGCATATGGCCCTCCTGCCATCCCGGGCAAACTCCTGGGCCGCCTGGGCCATGAGGGGCCCCACGGCTATGAACAGCTCCACCGGCAGGGTGCGCATCCAGGCCCCCAGGCGCTGATGGGCCGAGGGGGCGTAGCTGCCCAGCTCCAGCATGTCGCCCAGCACTGCCACTGCCCTTGAGCGTCTGAGCCTCACCAGCTCCTTCAGGGCCTCCTCCATGCTGCCGGGATTGGCATTGTAGACATCACTCAGGAGGGTGGCCCCCTGGAACTCCCTCACCTCATACCTCAGGGGCACCCCCTGGAAGTCCTCCAGGGCCCGGGCCATCTCCTCGGGGGCAAGGCCGAAGCACAGCCCCGTCGCCACGGCGGCCAGGGCGTTAAGGACATTGAACCTGCCGGGCACCTGGAGCCTCACCTGGGCCGCCTCCCTGCCCTCAAGCAGGAGTACAAAGCGGCTGCCCCAGGGCTCCAGCACCAGGTGGCGGGCCCGGACATCTGCCTCGGCGCCGTTGAGGCCGTAGCTCAGAAGGTGCTTGCCCCTGAGGCCCTTGACGNCCTCCCTGAGCATGGGGTCGTCGGCGTTGTAGATGAGGGTGTGCACAAAGGCCGAAAGCTCCATCTTGGTGCGAAGGATGGCCCCTATGGAGCCGAAGCCCTCCAGGTGGCTCTGGGCTATGCAGGTCAGCACCCCGTGGGTGGGCCGGGCTATCTGGCAGAGCTCCTGGATGTCCCCAGGGGCACTGGCGCCCATCTCCAGCACCGCCACCTGGTGCTCCTGGGTAAGGGCGGTGAGGTTCAGGGGAAGGCCGATATGGTTGTTCAGATTGCCCGAGCTCTTCAGCACCCTGAAGCGGGCAGAAAGCACCAGGGCGGCCATCTCCTTGGTGGTGGTCTTGCCGTTTGAGCCCGTGATGCCTACTACGGGCATCTCGGGATACTGGAGCCTCAGGTACCTGGCCAGGGCCTGAAGGGCCCTGAGGGTGTTGCCCACATGGATGATGCTCTTGCCCCTGAGGGGCTCCAGGGGTGGAATGCTCACCACCGCCCCCAGGCCCCTCTGAAGGGCCTCGGAGAGGAAGTCGTGCCCGTCGAACCTGGCCCCCCGAAGGGCGAAGAACAGCTCGCCGTCCCTGATGCTTCGGGAGTCTATGCTCACGCCGCTGAAGGCCTCGGCCCCCTTGAACAGGAGCCTACCGCCGGTGGCCTGAAGCACATCCTGGAGGCTCAGCATGGGCTCCTGTCCTTTAAGGCCTCGGCGGCCAGCTGGTAGTCGCTCATCCTGTAGCGCACCCCTTTTNCCTCCTGGTAATCCTCGTGGCCCTTGCCGGCTATGAGCACCACGTCGCCGGCCCTGGCCATGGCTATGGCCTTCCTTATGGCGGCGGGCCTTTCGGGCTCCACCAGGAGCTTCTCCGAGGGCCGGCTCATTCCCCTGAGGATATCCCTTATGATGGCCTCGGGCTCCTCGCCCCTGGGGTTGTCGGAGGTCAGCACCACTGCATCGCTGAGCTGCTCGGCCAGGGCACCCATGAGGGGGCGCTTGCCCTTGTCCCGCTCGCCTCCGCAGCCGAACAGGGNGATGACCCTGCCTGAGGGGGCAATTTCCCGGGCCGTAAGGATGAGCTGTCTGAGGGCATCGGGGCTGTGGGCATAGTCTATGAGCACCAGGAAGTCCTGCCCGTTCCGGAGGCTCTGAAGCCTGCCCTTCACCCCTTGGAAACCCTGAAGGGGCGGTATTGCGGCCTCTGGCTCAAGCCCCAGGGCCAGGGAGGCCCCCAGGGCGGCCAGGAGGTTGTAGGCATTGGGTCTTCCCAGAAGGGGGCTTTCCAGGTGCCACCTGCGGCCCTGGTAAAGGACCTCCATGCTCAGGCCCTGAGGGCCCAGGCTCAAGGCCTGGGCCCTCAGGGCCGCAGACGAGGAGAAACCAAAGCTCAGCACCTCGGTGCCCTGAAGCTCCTTCATGAGCCTCTGCCCGTAAGGGTCGTCGGCGTTTATCACCGCCGGGCCCTTCAGGAGCTCCCTAAACAGCCGGGCCTTGGCCTGGTAGTAGGCCTCCATGCCGGGGTGGAAGTCCAGGTGGTCGCGGCTGAGATTGGTAAACACCGCCGCCCTGAACTCCGTGGCATCCACCCTTCTTAAGGCCAGGGCATGGGAGGAGACCTCGACCACCGCATGGGTGCTTCCGCCCCGAAGCATCTCTGCAAGGAGGCCCTGGAAGTCCTGGGCCAGAGGGGTAGTTAAGGCAGCGGGCCGCTTCCTGCCGTTGACCAGGTAGCCCACGGTGCCTATGAGCCCGGTGCGCAGGCCCTGGGCCCTGAGGACCGCCTCCAGGAGGCATGTGGTGGTGGTCTTGCCGTTGGTGCCCGTCACACCCACCAGGGTGAGCCTCTCCGAGGGATTGCCGTTGAGGTTGGCCGCCATCCTGGCCAGGGCCGCCCGGGTGTCGGCCACCTCAACACAGGGAAGCCCCCTGAGGGGCCTTTCCACCACCACGGCCGGGGCCCCCAGCCTGAGGGCCTCCTGGGCGAAGCTGTGGCCATCCCGATGCTCTCCCCTCAGGGCCACGAACACCTCTCCCGGGGAGAGCCTCCTGGTGTCGGTGCTTATGCCCCGGACCTCCGCCTCAGGCGGGGCGGTAAGGCTCAGCACCGCCACCCTCTGCAGTAGCTCCCGGAGCCTCATGCCTCCGCCTCCTTGCCGAGCACCAGCAGGTGCCTCCTGACGGGGATGTTGAGATAGGAAAAGGTCTTCTCCGCCAGCTCCTTGAATATAGGCCCGGCCNCCTGGCCGCCGAAGACCTGCCCCCGGGGCCTCACTACCACCACGATGGCGGCCAGCTTGGGCTCATGGGCAGGCACAAACCCCACGAAGGAACTCACATATTCCTGGCCGTAGCCGCCCAGCTCGGGCAGGTACAGCCTGGCAGTGCCGGTCTTTCCAGAGACCTGTTCATCCAGCAGGGAGACGCCCGGGGCCGTGCCCCCCTGCTGGGTCACCCCCAGGAGGATTTCCCTGAGCCGGCTGGCCACCTGGGGGCTGAGGACCCTCTGGCGCCTCGGCCTGTGCTGGCTTATGAGCTGCCCGTCGGCCGAAAGCNCCTGGGCCACCACATAGGGCTGAACCAGGTAGCCCCCGTTGGCCACGGCGGCATAGGCCCTGAGGACCTGAAGGGCCGTGGCCGAGACCTCGTAGCCGATGGCCATGGCGGCCAAGGNGGTGCCGGAAAACTCCTCCGGAGGCCTGAGCACTCCCTTGGCCTCCCCGGGCAGGTCTATGCCGGTCCGCTGGCCGAAGCCCAGGCGCTTGGCCCAGCGGTACAGCCGCTGGGGGCCCAGCCGCTGAGCCAGCATGATGGCCCCTACATTGGAGGACTTCTGGATTATTTCCTCAAAGCTCAACTGCTCGTGCCTGTGGACATCCCAGAACTTTCTTCCCGCCACCTCTATGTATCCCTTGGAGACATCAAACACCTCGCCCTCCTGAAGGAGCCCCTCCTGGAGCACCGCGGCGGCCACCACCAGCTTGAAGGTGGAGCCAGGCTCGTACAGGTCCGCTATGGCCCTGTTGCGCCAGGCCCGGGGGCCGGCCTGGGCAGGGCGGTTGGGGTCGAAGGTGGGCCGGTTGGCCAAGGCCAGCACCGCCCCCGTGTGGGGCTCCATGATGATAACCATGCTGGCGGAGGCCTGCCAGCGCCTCAAGGCCTCCTCGGCAGCCTCCTCGGCTATCAACTGCAGGGCCGCATCCAGGGTAAGCACCAGGGTGTGCCCCCTCCGCTGGGGCACCGGGCCCTGCCTGAGCACCCTGCCCCGGGCGTCCTTTATGACCTGAAGCCTCAGCCCCCTGCTGGTGAGGGCCTCCTGATAGTAGGCCTCCACACCGCTTTGGCCCACATTGTCTATGTTGACAAAGCCCAGCACATGGGCCGCCAGCTCTCCCGCGGGGTAGAACCTCTGGGGCTCGGGCACCAGGCCCAGTCCCTGTAGCCCCTTTAGCTGCTGGGCCTGGGCCTCCGAGACCCTGCGCTTAAGCCACACGAAGCGCCTCTGGGCCCTGGTGAGCCTTCGGAGGGCCTCGGAGTACTCCAGGCCCAGCACCGCCGAGACCTTCCTGGCCAGCACCCCGGGGCTCCGAACCTGCTGGGGGTCGCAGTAAAGGCTCTGGGCCTGAAGGTTCATGGCCAGCNCCCTGCCCCGCCTGTCCAGGATGAGCCCCCTTTCAGGCTTTACCACCTCCTCGGCCAGGTACTGCCGGAGGGCCCGCTCCGAAAGCCTCTGGTGCTGAAGGAGCATGAGCTCTGCCAGCCTCAGGGCCACCAGGAGGAAGCCAAACAGCACTGCGGTCGTAAGCACCACAGACCTGTTCATTGCCGGCCTTAGTAGCCTTCCTTGAAGGACGCCTCTTGAGGCATGTTCCCCCCAACCGCCTTGACATAAAAGACCCTGCTCCTTTCAGGGAAGCCCAGCCCCAGGCCCTGGGCCCTGAGCCTTAGCCCCTTTACCGAAAGCAGCTGGGCCCTCTGGGCCAGAAGCCTCTGACGCTCCAGAAGCTCAGCCCGAAGCTCCTCCTGAAGCCCCCCGAGCTCGTACTGCAGGCTGTAGATGCTGGAGCGCAGCCAGGCTATGGCAAAAATGCCTGCTACGATGACGAGAATGAGGAAGATTTTTATTAAGTATGATAACACACCGGGCCTCATGCCACCAACCTCTCGGCAGCCCTCAGCCGGGCGCTCCTGGCCGAGGGGTTGCGGGCCACCTCCTCCTCTGAGGGCCGCAGGGGCTTGGGGGTAAGCACCTTGAGGACATCCCGCCGGGCCCTCAGGTAGTGCTTCACCTCCCTGTCCTCCAGGCTGTGGTAGCTGATGAACACCGCCCTGCCCCCAGGGGCCAGAAGCTCAGGAAGGCTCCTTAGGGCCGCCCTGAGCTGGCCCAGCTCGTCGTTGACCACGATCCTCAGGGCTTGAAACNCCCTGGTGGCAGGATGCAGGCGCCGCCGCCCCGGGCCGTAAAGCCCTTGAAGAAGCTCCGCCAGCTGGCGACAGCTCCCTATGGGCCTTGAGCGCACAATCATCTGGGCGGCCTTCCTGGCCCTGGGCTCCTGCCCGTAGAGGCGGAAGAGCTCCTCCAGCCTCCTCTGGGGCCAGGTGTTGACTATCTCGTGGGCAGTGAGCGCCTGGGAGGCCTCCATGCGCATGTCCAGAGGGGCAGGGGAGCTCAGGCCGAAACCCCTGTGGGGGNCGGTAAGCTGCATCATGCTTGCCCCCAGGTCAAAGAGCATGCCCTGGGCAGCCCCCAGGGGCTCAAGGAGCTCGGCAAGCTGGGAAAACCTGGCCTTCCTGATAAGTAGCCTTACTCCCCCGGGCGCCTTAAGCCTCCTGGCCGCCATCCTCAAGGCCTCCTCGTCCCTGTCAGTGCAAAGGAGCACCGAGCCGGAGGGAAGCTCCCTGAGGAGCGCCTCCGCATGACCCCCTGCACCCACCGTGGCGTCCACATAAAGCCCTCCCCGCTGGGGCATCAACAGCTCCAGCACCTCCCTCAACATAACCGGCACGTGCAGCCTCATGCCTCATGCTTGAGGGCTTCCCTCTCATACTTGAGGATCTCCTCCTCCAGGGTCTCATCCTCGGCTATGGCCTGCATCTCCGCCACCCAGGCCTCCTTGCTCCAGAGCTCTATCTTGTTGACCTGGCCCACCAGGACCACCTCGCCCTTAAGGCCCAGCTCCTCCCTGTGGGCCTGGGGTATGAGCACCCTGCCCTGGCGGTCCAGCTCCACCTCCATGGCCGAGGCCACCACCTTGCGCTGGTATCGCCTGGCCCTCCTGTCGGCAGTGGGATAGCTGCGCACCTTCTTCTCAAACTCCTCCCACTCCTTCAGGGGATAGATGTCCAGACAGGGGTCAAAAGGGGCAGTGGCTATGTAGAGCCTTCCACAGCGGTAGGTGTTCACCAGCACCTCCCTGAAGGGCAGGGGCACCATCACCCTTCCCTTTTCATCCATACTGTGATAATATTTTCCCGTAAAGCCAGGCATTTACCACCCACTCCCACTTTTTACCACTAAAGGATACCCGAAGGCATTCCCCCTGTCAAGGGAAAAATTGCGGTTTTAGAAGAAAAAATCCGCCCCTTAGATATTGTGGTCTCTCCCCTCCTGGGGGCACAAGATGGTGGGGTTTTACATTATTCTGAAGGGTGTAGGGGTAAAGGTAAGGATGAAGATGGCCAGGGCGGCCAGGCCCACCAGGCGGTGCTGGCGGGGGAGGGGGATTTCCCATTGCAGCACGGGGGGGTGTCGGAGGCCCAGAAGCAGCAGCAGCAGGGCCCAGAGGCTCCAGCCCTGCCAGAAGGCCATACCCATGAGGGCCAAGGCCACCACCAGGGCCACCGAGACCGTCCTGTGCCTGGCGCCCAGGAGGCCGTAGGCTATGTGGCCGCCGTCCAGCTGGCCCACGGGAATCAAGTTGAGGCTGGTGATGAAAAGTCCTATCCAGCCGGCGAAGGCCACCGGATGAAGCAGCACATCGTAGCCCTCCGGCACGGGGCCCAGGACCATGAGGCTCAGGAGTTTAAACAGGAGGCTGTCGCCCAGCACCAGGGCGCCCTCGGTGGTGCCTGTGGGCACCACCTCTGAGCGGGCCAGGCCTACCACCGAGGCCAGCACCGAGACAATGAAGCCTGCTATGGGTCCCGAGGCCCCTATGTCTATGAGGGCCCGGCGGGTGATGATGGGGGAGCGCATCTTTATCACCGCCCCGAAGGTGCCTATGATGGTGGGGGCAGGGATGAAGTAGGGCAAGCTGGCCTTGGTGTGGTGCACCCTGGAGGCCACATAGTGGCTCAGCTCGTGGCTGAGGAGTATGAGCATGAGGCTGGCGGAAAAGGGCAGGCCCTCCAGGAGCCCCCAGGGTTGTCTGAGGGGGTTTACCCCCTGCTGCAGGGCCCCTGCCGTCAGGGTAGTAAGGCCCGTGAGGACAAAAAGCACTATGTGCACCCAGGGAAGACGCATTGCTCAGGACAGCTCGGCCTCAAGGTCGTGCTCCGAGGCATGGGTTATCCGCACCTTCACGAACTGGCCCGGCTCCAGGGGGGTGGAGATATAGACCTGGCCGTCCACCTCAGGGGCCTGCCCGTAGAACCTTGCCACGGAGCGGCCTTCGTCGGTCTCTTCCACCAGGACCTCCAGCTGTCTTCCCACCATGCCCTGGTGCTTAAGGAGGCTTATCTGGCTCTGTGCCTGAAGGAGCTCCTCCTGTCTCCTGCTCTTAAGCTCTTGTGGAAGCTGTCCCTGGAGCCTGGCCGCAGGGGNACCCTCCTCAGGCCAGAACTGGAAGACCCCCACATGCTCAATCTGGGCCTCCTCCAGGAACTGAAGGAGGGCCTGGAACTCCTCCTCCGTTTCCCCTGGAAAGCCCACCATGAAGGTGCTCCTGAGCCACAGGCCCGGAAGNGTCCGTCTCAGGCGCCGAAGGAGGCGCAGGAGCTCCTTCCTCTGCATGGGCCTTCCCATGAGCCTGAGGAGCCTCTCCTCTGAATGCTGAAGCGGCACATCCAGGTAGGGCACCAGGTGCCTCAGCGAAGGCAGGGTGGAAAGCAGCTCCTGGGTAATGCCCCGGGGATGCAGGTACATCAGCCTGAGCCAGAACTTCCCCTTGAGGCCGTCAAGCTCCCTGAGCAGGCCTGCCAGGGAAAGGCCCTTGTAGTAGTAGGCGGTTATGTCCTGCCCCACCAGGACCAGCTCCCTGGCCCCTGCCCGAAGGAGCCCCTGGGCCTCTCGGAGTATCTGCTCGGCAGGGAGGCTCCTGTGAGGCCCCCTTATAGAGGGNATGCAGCAGAAGCTACAGCGGCGCTTGCATCCCTCGGTGATCTTGAGATATGCGTAGGGAAAGGTGCCAAGGTGCCTGGCCAGCCCTACGGGGGCGCCGTCTCCGCTCAGGTAGCGGACGATGTCCTCGGTGGCCTCTACTCCCCAGAGGGCGTCAATCTCGGGTATGCCCTCCCTGAGCTCTTCCCTGTAGCGTTCTGCCAGGCAGCCGAAGACCAGGAGCCTCTGGTCCCGGCGCTTGGCCCTGGCCAGGGCGAGTATCTCCTGGATGGCCTCCCTCTTGGCAGGCTCTATGAAGCCGCAGGTGTTGACCAGCAAGGCCTGGGCCTCCTGGGGCTCCTGGGCGAGCTCTGCCCCTGCCCTCAGGAGGGCCCCCAGGAGGTGCTCGGAGTCCACCTGGTTCTTGGCGCAACCCAGGGTAAGGAGGTAGACCTTCACCGCCTGAGCCCCCTTAGAAGCCTGTACAGCAGCGGATACAGGGCAAGCCCCGCCGCTATGCTCACCGCCGTGGAGCCCACCACGAAGGGCACCACCAGGTAGCCCATGGTGCTCAGAAGGCCCGGAAGGCTGAGGTCCCCCAACTGCAGGGCCTCCGAGAGCTGCCGCCGGGTAAGCAGCAGGCCCACCCAGGTGGAGAAGGTGTAAATAGGCAGGGCCGTCCAGGGATTGGTCACATATACACCGCTGAGGGTGGCCAGCCAGTTGAGCCTCAGCAGGTATGCCGCCCCGATGCCCATGAGGGTATGAAGTCCCAGCAGGGGAGAAAGCCCGATGCTCACCCCTATGCTGAAGGAAATGGCCAGCTTCCTGGGGCTTTCCCTGATACTTAGAAGCAGCTGTATCCTTTCCTTAAGAGGCAAAGTGCTGATACCCCCTGGGGGCAAATCGCCTCTCGTGGCCCTGGGCATCCACCAGGTAAAGGCCCTCCTCTATGACCTCGCCGATGAGCACCGCTCCCTTGGGGGCCCTCCTGGCGGTAAACAGCAACTGGTAGTCCTCCCCTCCTGAGAGGGCCAGCTCCAGGGGCTCAAGCCCCAGGGCCGGGGCGGCCTCCCTGAGGGGTTCCGAAAGGGGCACCTTCTGGAGAAAAATCCTCAGGCCCACCCCGCTTGCGCGGGCCAGCCTGGCGGCATCCAGTAGCAGCCCGTCGCTCACGTCAATCATGGCGGTGGCCCCGCGGGGAGGGCGCTGGGGAAGACAGGGCAGTAGGTGCCTTCTCAACAGGGGCTCCATGAGCCTCCACGGCAGGGGTCCCTTGATGCTCTGGCCCTTCTCCAGGGCCACGGGCCGGCCCAGGCGCCTCAGCAGGGCCAGACCGCAGGCCGCCTCGCCCAGCGGCCCTGACACATACAGGCCCTCTCCAGGGCTTGCCCCTTCTCTGAGCACGGGGGCCTTGGCATAGCCCAGCACGGTGGCTGAAAGCACCAGGCGGGCCGAGGCGCTCAGGTCCCCGCCCACCAGCACGGCGCCGTGCTCCCTCAGGGCATCCAGGATGCCCCGGAGCAGATGCCCAAGAAACCCCATGGTGGTTTTCGGCGGGGCGGCCAGCTCAAAGAGCATGAAGGCGGCCCTTCCGCCCATGGCCAGTATGTCGCTGACATTTACTGCCACCAGCTTGTAGCCCAGCTGGTAGGGGCTGAAGTAGGAGAGGTCAAAGTGCACATCCTGGAGCATCATGTCGGAGCTAAGGAGGAGCCTTACCCCCTTAGGGGGCCTGAGCACAGCGGCGTCATCCCCTATGCCCCTGAGGAGGGCTCTGGGGCGCCCCTGCCCCCGGGCCTTCTGCAGGAGCCACTGAAGGAGGGCCTCCTCGCCCAGGTGAGCAAGGCTCCTCTGGGCCCTCATGCGGCCTTCTTTTTGGGGCCCTTTCTTAAAGCATATCGAAGGACATCATCCATGGTGTCGGCCAGGAGGAACTGGAGATCCTTCTTGATGTACCTGGGGATATCCTCCAGGTCCTTCTTGTTGCGCCTGGGTATGATGATTTTCCTTATGCCCATGCGCTTGGCGGCCAGGGCCTTCTCCTTAAGGCCGCCCACGGGCAGGACCCTGCCTCGGAGGGNGACCTCGCCGGTCATGGCCACATCCTTTCGGACCGGCCTTGCCGTGAGCACCGAGGCTATGGCCGTGGCCATGGTGATGCCTGCCGAGGGGCCGTCCTTGGGGATGGCCCCGGCGGGCACATGGATGTGGATGTCAATCTTGCCGAAGATGTCCTCCTTGATGCCCAGCTCCCTGGCCCTGGAGCGCACATAGCTCAGGGCCGCCTGGGCAGACTCCTTCATCACATCGCCCAGCTGTCCCGTGAGGGTGAGGCTGCCCCGTCCCTTCATGGCGGTGGCCTCCACATAGATTATCTCGCCGCCGGACTCCGTCCAGGCCAGGCCGGTGGCCACCCCGGGTTGTTCCCGCTCCATCTCCTCCTCGGGCAGGTACTTGGGCACCCCCAGGTACTTCTGGAGGTTCCGGGGGGTGATGAAGAACCTCTTTCGGCGCCCCTCGGCTATCTCCCTGGCCACCTTGCGGCACAGGTGGGCCAGCTCCCTCTCCAGGTTCCTCACGCCGGCCTCCCTGGTGTAGTGGGTGATTATCTGCCTGAGGGCGTTGTCCGAGACCCTCAGGTTGTCGGGCTTGAGGCCGTGGGCCTCCAGCTGCTTGGGCAGGAGGTAGCGCCTGGCTATGCCCAGCTTCTCCTGCTCGGTGTAGCCGCTGAGGTGGATGATCTCCATCCTGTCCCTGAGGGGCGTGGGAATGGTGTCCACCATGTTGCCCGTGGTGATGAACAGCACCCTGGAGAGGTCGAAGGGCACGCCCAGGTAGTGGTCCACGAAGGCGTTGTTCTGCTCCGGGTCCAGCACCTCCAGGAGGGCGCTGGAGGGGTCGCCCCTGAAGTCCATGCCTATCTTGTCTATCTCATCCAGCATGAACACGGGGTTGTTGGTGCCGGCCTGCTTGAGGCCCTGGATGATTCTTCCCGGCAGGGCCCCCACATAGGTGCGGCGGTGGCCCCGTATCTCGGCCTCGTCGCGCATGCCCCCCAGGGACATGCGCACGAACTCCCTGCCCAGGGCCCGGGCTATGGAGCGGCCCAGGGAGGTCTTGCCCACCCCGGGGGGACCGATGAAGCACAGGATGGGCCCCTTGGTGGTGGCCTTCAGCTTCCGGACGCTCAGGAACTCCAGGATGCGCTCCTTGACCTTCTCCAGGTCGTAGTGGTCCTCATCCAGCACCTTCTTGGCCGCCTTTATATCCAGCCTGTCCTTGGTGGCCTTTGACCAGGGTAGCTCCACCAGCCACTCCAGGTAGGTTCTCACCGTGGCGGCCTCGGCGCTGTCGGGATGCATCTTCTGGAGCCTTCTTAGCTGCTTTTCCGCCTCGGTGCGCACCTTCGGGGGCATCTTGGCCGCCTCTATCTTCTTCCTGAACTCCCTGGCCTCCTCGGCCCGCTCGTCTATCTCGCCCAGCTCCTTCTGGATGGCCTTCAGCTGCTCCCTGAGGAAGTCCTCCCTCTGGGTGCGGTCAATCTCGCCCTTGGCCTCGGTCTGGATCTTCTGCTGGACGGCCAGGAGCTCCACCTCCCTGGAGAGCACCTCGCTGACCTTCTTCAGCCTTTCCACGGGGTCAAGTATCTCCAGCACCTCCTGGGCCTGCTCGGTCTTCAGCCCCAGGTTGGAGGCCACCAGGTCGGCCAGTCGGCCCGGGTCCTCCAGGTTCTCTATCACCACCATGATGTCGGGGATGATGGTCTTGCCCAGGTTCACCGCCCGGTCCAGCTGCTCCCGGACGGCCCGGATGAGGGCCTCCACCTCTATGGTGAGCTCCCCGGGGGGCTGTTCCGGTATCTTCTCAATGGCCACCCGGTAGAAGGGCTCCTGCTGGAGGAACTCCTTCACCCTGGCCTTGGAAAGCCCCTGCACCAGGATCTTCACCCGGCCGTCGGGCAGCTTCAGCATCCTCATGATCATCCCCACGGTGCCCACCTGGTAGAGGTCCTGGGGGGTGGGGCTCTCCACGCTCATGTCCTTCTGGGTAAGGAGCATCACCAGGCGGTCCTTGGCCAGGGCGCTCTCTATGGCGTTGATGGACATCTCCCTGCCCACAAACAGGGGGATGATCATGTAAGGGAACACCACGATGTCCCTTACGGGCAGTACGGGCAGCTCCTCGGGTATCTCCGGCTGCCGCTCCTTCTGCCTCTCTGGTGCCTGGGGTCTCTGGGCCATGGTCCTTCTACCTCTTCAGGGCTACCTGCTGAAGGAAGGCCCTGAAGCGTTCTCCCAGCTCGGGGCTCTCCAAGGCCATCTCCACGGTGGCCATGAGAAAGCCGAACTTGTCCCCTGCGTCATAGCGCCTGCCCCGATAGAGGAGGCCGTAAAGGGCCCCCTCAGCGGCCAGCACCCTGAGGGCATCGGTAAGCTGTATCTCCCCTGCGGCCCCAGGGGGGAGGTCCTTGAGCACCTCAAACACCCTGGGCAGCAGGATGTACCGCCCTATGACGGCCAGCCTGCTGGGGGCCTCCTGCTCCTGGGGCTTCTCCACCAGGTCCTCTATGCGGTAAAGGCCGGGGGCCACCTGGGAGCCCCTGATGACCCCGTACTTGTGCACCTCCTCCTGGGGCNCCTCCTGGAGGGCCACCACGGCAACGCCCCTCTGCCTATGCAGGGCAATCATGTCCTTAAGGAGGCTTTCCCCAGGGGGGATGACATCGTCGCTGAGTAGCACTGCAAAGGCCTCATCCTTCACGAAGGGCCTGGCGCACAGCACCGCATGGCCCAGTCCCAGGGGAGCCCGCTGGCGAATGAAGGCAAAGCTCAGGTTGTTCAGGCGGTTGAGCTCCTGAAGGAGGGCCTCCTTGCCCTTCTGCTGAAGCNCCTCCTCCAGCTCATGGAAGCTGTCGAAGTGGTCCTCTATGGCCCTCTTGTGTTTGCCCGTAATGATGATAAACTCCTCTATGCCAGAGGCCTGGGCCTCCTCCACGGCGTACTGGATGAGGGGCTTGTCCACCAGGGGAAGCATCTCCTTAGGCGAGGCCTTGGTAGCAGGCAGGAACCTGGTACCCAGCCCCGCCGCTGGAAAAACAGCCTTCCTTACGCTCAAGCCGGCATCCCCCTTTAGAGAGATTTTCAAGGGTATTTTACCACAAAAAGGCCGCCTCAAAGCCCGGCCAGGCGCTCCCTTTACTGCTAAGACAAGGGGGAGTATAATGCCTTGCAGAAACCTTTTCAACCGAAGGAGGCCTCGGTCATGATAAAGCGCACCGTGGTGTATTTTGAAAAGCCCGGCAAGGACAACACCGCCCAGTGCATAGAGGTAGTAAGGGAGGCGGCCAAGGCCCTGGGGGTGAGGCACCTGGTGGTGGCCACCACCACGGGGGCCACTGCCCTGGCCATGGCCCAGGCCCTGAAGGGACAGAGGCTGAAGATAGTGGCCGTGACGCACTCGGCAGGCTTCAAGGAGCCCAACNCCCTGGAGATAGGCTCGGAGGAGCTCAACAGGCTCAGGGAGCTGGGCGTGGAAGTCTTCACCGGCCCCATGCTCACCCACTCGCTGGAGACCGCCCTGGCAGCCAAGTTCAGCGGCCTTTACCCCNCCCTGATAATCGCCCAGAGCCTCAGGCGCTTTGGGGAGGGCACCAAGGTCTGCTGCGAGATAGTGATGATGGCTGTGGATGCAGGACTGCTGCCGGAGGGCGAGGAGGTGCTGGCCGTAGCTGGCNCCGCCAGGGGGGCCGACACGGTGCTGCTTATGCGCTCGGCGGCCTCCAAGAGGTTCCTGGAGCTCAGGGTCCTGGAGGTGCTGGCCAAGCCCAGGGTCTAAGGGGCCAGGAAGGTCTCAAGGCCCAAGCGCTGTNTTGTCTCGGCAAGCCGCTCCTTCTTCCTGCGGCTGCCTGGTCTCAGCGTCGCCAGGGCCCTGTAGCGGCTGAGCACCTTGTCAATGGCCTCCAGGACCTCAAACTCCTGGAGGAAGTCGGCATACTTCAGGCCCAGCCTCACCGTGGAGCCCTCCTTGCCTCCTATTAGCATCCTGAAGCCCGTCTCGGCGAGGCCGAGCACGCCCTCCCTGCAGGCCTCCACGCACTTGGCGCAGTGGATGCAGTTTTCCTCAACAAGCACCACGGAGCGGCCCTGCCTCCTGAGGGCATCGAACCTGCAGGCCCTGAGGCAGGCGGTGCAGTCCTGGGGGCAGGGGCGGTCGCCCACCTCTGCCCTGCCTATGGCTATGACGCCTATGTCGGAGTGCTGGGGGCGGCTACAGCCGTTGGCGCAGCCGGCAAAGGAGACGGTCACCTTGTTGGGCATGTCGGCATCGCCGAAGTTCCTGCTCACCATGAGGCCCAGCTCCTGCACCGGTCTCAGGGCCTGGCGGCACCAGTCCGGGCAGGTGAAGATGTTCCTCACCGAGGTGCCGGCCCCGCCGGGGAAGAGCCCCGCGGTGTAGAGCTCCTTCAGGGCCTCCTGGAGGCCCTTCTGCCCCACTTCGGGAATCTCCAGATTGTGCCTGGGGCTGAGGTGCACCTTGCCTGAGCCGTATCGGTCTATCACCCTCCTTATCGCCCTCAGCTGCGCCACGGTGTAGACATTCCTGTAGGGCCTGGCGCAGGTCCTGAGGTTCACGGTCTTTTCGCCCACCACCTCTATGTCCTTGGCCAGCACGCCCCTGATGACCCCCACGCGGGGCATCTGGAGGCTGAAGCCCTGCTCCTTGCCAGCCATGCTCAGACCTCAAACTCCCCCACACCCAGACGCTCCAGCACATCCCCAATCCTTTCGCCCTCCTTAGCCAGGGCAGAGTACCTCAGCAGCACCGCCCCTATGAGCTGCACAAGCTCCTCCTCCGTGGACACCCGCCTGTAGGGCACCGCCTCCCTGGGCCTCAGCCCTCCCCTTCCGCCCAGAAGGACATCGAAGCCCCTGGCCCGGACCCTGATGGTACCGGGCCGGCAGACATTACTGCAGAAGCCGCATCTGACGCACCTTTCCGCATCGATGGCCACGCCGNCGTCGGTAAGCTCTATGGCGTCCACCTGGCAACCCAGGGGCTCCTTTACGCAGAGGCTACAGAGCTTGCACCTCTTGTCCGTAAGCTCTATCTCGGCCCTGGCTATCNCCCCGATGTCGGAAGTCCTGGAGCGCACGCAGGAGAAATCGCAGCCGGAAAGGGAGATGGTGGTCTTTGCCGGAAGCACCCTGCCGCCCAGCAGGCGGTTGAGCCTCTGGGCACAGTCGCTCATGGGCACGGCATTGTAGAGGCACCACCTGGAGCAGGCGATGACATTCCTCAGGTATCTTCCCGTGGAGCCCAGGGAAAGCCCGTGGCTTTCAAGCAGTGCCCTTATTTCCCCCAGGTAGGCCCTTTCCACATGGGGTATCTCCACCGTCTGCCTGGGACTGACATGCACCAGGCCTGCACCATACTTCTCGGCGATGTCGGCAATGAGACCTACCTGCTCTGAGGTGAGCTCCGAGCAGTAGGGCTCCCTCGCCCTGACCCTGAGGACGACCCTCTCCCTGAGCCTGCCCTCGATGACCCCCTCTTCGGCCATACCCTTATGCTATTAGGAAAGAGCCCGGCGGGTTATGATTTGAATCATAGGGGTCCTCTCAAGCCCCCCTGTTGAGTGCCCTCTTTATGCCCCGGCAGGCCTGGCGGATTCGGTGCTCGTTTTCCACCAGGGCGAAGCGCACAAAGCCGTCGCCCCCCTCGCCGAAGCCTATACCCGGGGAGACGGCCACCTTGGCCTCCTTAAGCAGGAACTTGGAAAACTCCAGGGAGCCCATCTTCCTGAAGGGCTCGGGNATGGGGGCCCAGAGGAACATGGTAGCCCTGGGGGGCTCCACGGTCCAGCCGGCCTGCCCGAGGCCCTTCAGCAGCACATCCCTCCTTGACTGGTATGTCCGCCTGAAGCCCTCCACGCAGTCCTGGGGCCCCCTGAGGGCCACTATGCTGGCTATCTGAATGGGCTGGAACATCCCGTAGTCCAGGTAGCTCTTTATCTTGGTGAGCGCCCCTACCAGGGCCCTGTTGCCCACGCAGAAGCCCACCCTCCAGCCGGCCATGGAGTAGCTCTTGGTCATGGAGAAGAACTCCACGGCCACCTCCTTGGCCCCCCGGGCCTGAAGGATGCTGGGGGCCTGGTAGCCGTCAAAGACCAGGTCGGCGTAGGCCAGGTCGTGAAGCACCATGAGCCTGTGCTCCCTGGCGAAGTCCACCACCTTCTGGAAGAACTCCAGGCCCTCCACCACCTGGGTGGTGGGGTTGTGGGGAAAGTTCAGGATGAGCATCTTGGGCCTGGGCCAGGTCTTCACGAAGGCCTTCTGAAGCTCCTGGAAGAAGTCCACCCCTGGGCCTATGGGGACGCTGGTGACCTCGCCGCCGGCAATGATGACGCTGTAGGGGTGGATGGGGTAGGCGGGGGTGGGCGTAAGCACCACATCGCCGGGCTGAACGGTGGCCAGCACCAGGTGGCTCAGGCCCTCCTTGGAGCCTATGGTCACCACGGCCTCCGTCTCGGGGTCCAGCTCCACCTGGTAGCGCCTCTGGTACCACTCGCATATGGCCATCCTCAGCTGGGTTATCCCCCTGGAGGCGGAGTAGCGGNGATTCCGGGGGTTCCGGGCCGCCTCGCAGAGCTTGTCTATCACATGCTGGGGCGCGGGCATGTCGGGGNTCCCCATGCCCAAGTCCACGATGTCCTCGCCCCTTCTTCTGGCCTGCATCTTCAGCTCGTTTACTATGGCGAACACATAGGGCGGAAGCCTCTTTATCCTTCCGAACTCAAACATGCCCGTAGACCTCCTCGGCATTCATGGAGCTTCTGACCAGGGGGCCTGCGGCCACGGCGGCAAAGCCCATGCTGAGGGCCTCCTGCCTCAGGGCCTCAAACTCTCCGGGCTGCAGGTACCTGGCCACCGGCAGCTGCCCCTTGGTGGGCCTGAGGTACTGCCCCAGGGTCAGGATATCACATCCCACGGCCCGAAGGTCCCGAAGCACTCCCAGCNCCTCCTCCATGCTCTCGCCCAGGCCCAGCATGAGGCCTGACTTGGTGCAGAGCCCGGCGGCCTTGGCCCTTTGAAGGAGCTCCAGGGAGCGCCGGTAGCTGGCCCGGGGCCTGACGGTGCCGTAGAGCCTGGGCACCGTCTCCAGATTGTGGTTGAGCACATCGGGACGGGCACCGAGCACCATCCGGAGGGCCTCCCAGGAGCCGCCGAAATCGGGCACCAGCACCTCCACCTTGACCCCTGCAAGATGCTCCCTCAGGGCCTGGATGCAACGGGCAAAGTGCCCGGCTCCGCCGTCAGGGAGGTCGTCCCTGCAGACGGAGGNGATGACCACATACTTCAGGGCCATGCGCCCGGCCGTTCGGGCCAGCCTGAGGGGCTCCTGCTCGTCCGGGGGCCCAGGGGCCCCCTTCCTCACGGCGCAGAAGCCGCAGCCCCTGGTGCACACATCACCCAGGATGAGGAATGTAGCCCTGCCCCGACCGAAACACCCCCCCAGGTTGGGGCACCGGGCCTCCTCGCACACGGTGCTCAGGCGCCCCTGCCTGAGCAGGCCCTTCAGGGCACGCCCGGCCGACAGACTGCCGCCCGTCCTGAGCCACTGGGGAAGCCTCATAATCCCTAACCTTAATAGAAAATTCAGGGCATTGTCAAATATACCCGGGACAACTGAAAGTTGCATGCAACCAGGAGGATACATTGACAGGGCGTCGGAAACTCTTTGATAATTAAGGCAATGGTAGCGGTATATTTCGTCTACGGGTTGGTATTCTTTGTCCTGGCCCTGGTGGTGCTGGCGTATCCCAAGAGGCTGGGGGCCCCCAGGCTGAAGGAGGCCTTGTGGTACTTGGGGATGTTTGCCCTGGTGCATGCCCTTAACGAGTGGGCCGAGATGTTTCGGCTTCTGGGGCCTCCCTTTGGGTCCTGGAGGCTTCAGGCCGTAGGGAGCCTCCTGCTTCTTCCCCTTTCGTTTTACTTCCTTGTGGCCTTTGGGGCCNCCGCCATGCCTGAAGGAGCCAGGTGGCTGAGGTATGTGCCCTTTGGCCTCCTGGCGGTCTGGGCCGTGGCGGTAGCGCCCTCGGGGGTTGAGCCCCTTCGGGCCAACATCCTGGCCCGCTACATGCTGGGGGCTCCAGGGGCGGTGCTGGGTGCCTGGGCCCTGTGGAGGCAGCAGCCCTATCTCAGGGAGGCCCCTAGGGGCATAAGGAGGTGTCTCAGGCTTTCCTCCGGGGCGCTTCTGGCCTACGGGCTCCTGGCAGGTCTGGTGGTGCCCCAGGACAGGGTGTTGGCCGCCTCGGTGCTGAACTACGAGCTCATCAGGGAGGCCCTGGGCGTGCCCATACAGGTGCTGAGGACGGGCTGCGCAGCAGTGCTGACCTTCGCCGTGGTGCGCACCATGGGATTGTTTGAGTGGGAGGCCCTCAGGAGCCTCCGGGAGGCCAACGAACGCCTGGAGGAGCGGGTCAGGGAGCGCACCAAGGCCTTGGAGGACTCCCTCCGCTTCATGGAAAGCATCTTTCAAAGCATCCAGGACCCCTTCATTATTGTGGACAGGGAGTTCAAAATCATAAAGGCCAACGAGGCCTACGCCCAGCTTAAGGGCATACCCACGAAGGAGCTTCTGGGAAGGCCCTGCTATGAGGCCACCAGGGGTCGAAGCTCCGTCTGCGCCGATTGCGTGGTGGAGAAGACCTTTCGCTCCAAGGACCCCTGTGCCAAGGAAAAGGCCGTGGAGGTAAACGGCCACGAGCACTGGGTGGAAATCTACACCTACCCGGTGCTGGATGCCCGGGGGCAGGTGAGCCATGTGGTGGAGTATGTGCGAAACGCCACGGAGCGCAAGAGGGGCGAAGAGGAGCGCAAGCGGCTCATAAAGGAGCTGGAGGAGCTTTCCCGGACCGATGCCCTTACCGGGCTGCTTAATCGCCGGGGGCTGATAGACAGGCTTCAGTACGAGCTCAGGAGGGCCGAGCGGTACGGCACCGTCACCTCCTTGGTCCTGGTGGACATGGACCACTTCAAGGATATAAACGACCGCTTCGGCCACAAGGGGGGCGACAGGGTGCTTCAGGAGGTGGCCAAGGGGCTCCTCCAGATGGTGCGCACCGCCGACATAGTGGGCCGATACGGGGGCGACGAGTTCATGCTCATCCTGCCGCAGACATCTCTGCAGGGCGCCCAGGAGCTGGCCGAGCGCATAAGGCTAAGCATCGCCCAGAGCCGCCTGCCTGTAGGAGAGGGCCTTTACGCCCAGAGCACCGTAAGCATCGGGGTGGCCTCCTTCGCAGGCCAGGTGGACGTAGACACCTTGCTGGAGCGCATAGACAGCGCCCTCTACGCCTCAAAGAAGCTGGGCCGAAACAGGCTCTATGTCCTGGGCTAAAACCTCCTGTACAGGGAGAGCCCCATGTAGGGGGCATCGGGGACATCCTGGTTAAATCCCCAGCCTGCCTGAAGGCCCAGGGAGGCCCCGGGGGCGATGGAAAGCTCCGCCAGGCCCCCTGTCCTGAAGAGGGCATACTCTGCCGAGGCGCCCAGCTCCACGGCCAGGCCCAGGGCCAGGAGCTGCCCCACTCGGCGCTTCAGGCTTGCCATGGCCCAGAAGCCCTGGCCCAGGCTCTGGTAGGAGGCCATGGCATCGGCCCAGTAGGGGCCCAGGGCGGTGCCCCCCTGAAGCTCCAGCACCAGTCCTGTCTGCCCCCCTTGGACCTCGGCCCCTGGCTCAGGGGGACTGAGGGAGGTACTCCTGAACTCCNCCCCCGCAGAGACGGCATAGTAGCCCTCCCTGGGGGTCCCCTTCAGCCCGGCCAGGAGCTTGAGGGCCTGGGCCCGGGCCTGGATGCGCCGCCCTGTGCCCAGGTACTCGTACCGCTGGTGGCTCACCATGGCCTTTAGAAGTGGCCTTAGGCCCCCTGGGGCCTCAAGCTCCACCGAGCCGCCCAGGTAGCTGAAGCTCTGTCCCTGGGCATCGGCCCTGAGACCGGCATAAAGCTCCTGGGCCCGGGCCGGACCGGCAGCCAGGAGCAGCACTACACAGAAGGCCTGCAAAGCTCTTCCCATCGCTCACCTCCAGAGCAGATTTCCTTGACCCTCAGGTGCACCGTGGCGTCCTGTACGGCTACCACCTGGGCCTTGAGCTTGACCCCCTCCCGGGGAAGCTCCACCAGCACCTCCCGGGCGTCAGGCAGCCCATGGGGCATCTTCTCCAGCAGCACCGAAAGGCCTGAGTAGGAGACATCCCGGCTCATGCACTGAAGCATGGCACCGTCCCTAAGTCTCAGACTGCAAGGGCTCCTGAGCTCCNCCCTGGGATAAAGCCTCTGCAGCGTCCTGCCGCCCCTGAAGGCCCTCAGCAGTCCCTTCAGGGGAAGCAGTATGTCCAGAAGCGGTGCAGAGGCCCCGGGAGGCTCATCCTGGGCCCAGCTCTCAGGGGGGCTGAACATCTGCCTAAGCAGGGCGTGCTTGGTCTGCGTCTCGTAGGGGGNGAACTTGAGGGCCAGGACCATGCCCTCCCTGGTGGGCTCCTGCCTCAGCAGCCTGGCCTTTACCGTGGTGCTTTCACCGTAGGAGGCCCTGAGGGTCAGCTCCACCTCCGGGTGCTTGAAGAAAANCCCCAGGGTCTGCAGGCACACCGAGGCCCCCTCCTCGCTTATGTCCAGGGTGTAGCCCTGGGCCAGCTCTGCCCGGCCCTTGAGGCTACAGGCAATGCGTCGCCTGAGCCTCAGGAGCCTCCGCCTCTGGGGCCTCTGCAGTGTCAGGGCCACTGCCACCAGGAGCAGCAGGGAGTTGAACACCGCCCAGACCGTGCTTATCAGGAGGGCCCCGCCGTCATGGGCATCCCAGAGATGGGCCTTGAGAAGCCCCGCCAGGAGGGCACACAGAAGAAGCACATGGGGCCACAGGAGCCTCAGCTGGAGCTCCAGCTGGCCCTGCCTGCGCCCCTTGGGGGTCACCTGAAAGACCGCCTCCCTGCGCCTGCCAAGGAGGCCTCCCAGGACTGCGTGGCTCAGGGGGAAGCTCATCACCGTCTCGTAGATGTCCGACCAGAAGGCCCTCCTCAGCCCCGGGGCCACCACATACATCATGAGCTGGGCCACCACATAGTAGGACAGGAAGTAGTGGGCAAGCTCCAGGGGCTGAGCCCTCAAGGGGGGCACGCCGAGGAGCAGAAAGGCCAGGGGTGCAGCCAGGTACACCACCCTGGGAAGCCCGTGAAAAAAGTAATATATGGAGGCGAAGTAGTTGAGCCTCTGGGCCCAGCTGAGGCCGCGCTTAAAGAGGGGATTGGCCACCTTCAGGGTCTGCACCGCCCCCTTGGCCCAGCGCTGTCTCTGCCTGAGATAGCCCTTGAGGTCCTCCGGGGCCAGCCCTGCCGAAAGCACCCTGTCCAGGTAGCAGGAGCGCCNCCCCCTGGCGCAGAGCTCCAGGCTGGTGTGCAGGTCCTCCGTGAGGGTCTGGGCAGAGAATCCCCCCAGCTCCTGGAGGGCCGCCCGCCTGAGCAGCCCTCCGGAGCCCGCAAAGAAGGCGCTCCCGGTGGCGTCCCTGCCGGGCTGGATGGCCCTGAAGAACAGGTCCTGCTCGTTGCTTATCTCCCGCTGAAGGAGAAAGGTCTTCTGAAAGATGTCCGGGTTGTAGAAGTGATGAGGGCTCTGCACGAAGGCCACCCGGGGCTCCTGGAAGAAGCCCACCAGGTCCCTGAGGAATGTCCTTACGGGCACATGGTCTACATCCAGGACGGCCACCAGCTCACCCCGGGTCCTTTGCAGGGCATAGTTCAGGTTGCCGGCCTTTCCGTGGCGCCTCTGGGGCCTGTGGTGCCAGTGGCAGCCCAAGCTCTGGGCCAGGGCCCTGACCTCGGCCCTTCCGGCATCGTCCAGCACATGCACCTGGAAGCGCCCCCTGGGGTAGTCCTGCGCCAGGGCCCCCACCAGGGTGCGCTCCAGAATCTCCAGGGGCTCATCCACCACAGGGACGAAGATGTCCACCGTGGGGTAGTCCTTAAGGGGTGGGGGACTGCGCCTGAGGGGCCTCCAGGTCTGGAAGACGAAGAAGAAGTTCTGAAGCAGGCCGTAAAGCTCCGCCAAGAAGAGCCCCCCGGTAACGAGCACCCCCTGGAGGGTGCCCAGCTCCAGGGTCTGCACAGCCCTCCAGTGAAGATACCTCAGCTGAAGGAACACTGCCAGGAGCATCACCGGCCTTCTGGCCTTGAGGGCCCAGAGTAGAACGCCCCCGGCCACCAGGAGGCCCGATGCGAGGAGCCCCTCCTGCATATGTCCAAAATTATATAAAAAATTTAAAATAAAGCTATGCTCCTGGGTAGATACGACATCGTAGTGGTAGGCGGCGGCCATGCCGGGGCCGAGGCCGCCCTGGCCGCCTCAAGAATGGGGCTCAGGGTAGCCCTCCTGAGCATGAACCTGGACACCATTGGGCAGCTCAGCTGCAACCCCGCCATCGGCGGCCTGGCCAAGGGCCATCTGGTCAGGGAGATAGACGCCCTGGGGGGGGGATGGGCAGGGTCTCGGACATGGCCTGCATCCAGAGCCGCCTGCTCAACCGCTCCAAGGGCCCGGCGGTCTGGAGCCTCAGGCACCAGGTGGACAGGGGGCTTTACAAGAGCCACCTGAGGCAGCTGCTGGAGGCCCAGGAGGGACTGGACATCCTGCAGGCCCAGGTGGAGGGCCTGCTCGTTGAGGGCCGGCAGGTCAAGGGAGTAAAGACCACCCTGGGGGGCGAGCTTCGGGCCAGGGCGGTGGNGCTCACCACGGGGACATTCCTCAGGGGGCTCATCCATGTAGGGCTTCAAAGCCAGGAGGCCGGCAGGGCGGGGGAGCCCCCGGCAGTGGCCCTCTCGGAGGCCTTAAGAAGGCTGGGCCTCAAGCTGGGAAGACTGAAGACCGGCACGCCCCCCAGGCTGGATGCCAGGAGCATAGACTTCTCGGCCTGCCAGGTGCAGGAGCCGGAGCTGCCGCCGGTGCCCTTTTCCTCCAGCACGGAGGCCATCAGCAATCCCCAGCTACCCTGCTACATCACCTATACCACCGCAGAGACCAGGGAGATAATCCTGAGGAACCTGGACCGCTCCCCCCTTTACAGCGGCCGCATCCAGGGGATAGGGCCCCGCTACTGTCCCTCCATAGAGGACAAGGTGGTGCGCTTTGCCCACCGGCAGCGCCACCAGGTGTTCCTGGAGCCCGAGGGCCTTCGCTGCCGGGAGTACTACGCCAACGGCGTCTCCACCAGCCTGCCCCTGGATGTGCAGGTGGCCCTCGTAAGGAGCATACCGGGACTTCAAGAGGCCCGGCTCATGCGCCCCGGCTATGCCGTGGAGTACGACTTCGTGCTTCCTACACAGCTTGAGCCCNCCCTCGAGTGCAAGCTCCTCAAGGGGCTCTTCCTGGCCGGGCAGATAAACGGCACCTCGGGCTACGAGGAGGCCGCCGCCCAGGGCCTCGTGGCCGGGGCCAACGCCGCCCTCGTGGTGCTAGGAAGAAAGCCCCTCCTGCTCGGAAGGGACGAGGCCTACATAGGGGNGCTCATAGACGACCTGGTGAGCCGGGGCACTACCGAGCCCTACAGGATGTTCACCTCCAGGGCGGAGTTCCGTCTGCTCCTAAGGCACGACAACGCCGAGATGCGCCTTTCTGAGCGGGCCTACGAGGCAGGCCTCATCGGGCAGCACAGGTACGGGCAGTTCCTCAAAAAGAGGCGCTGGCTCCAGGAGGAGCTCCGCAGGCTCCGCAGGGTGAGGCTCAGGCCCGGGGAGGTAAACCCCCTGCTTCAGCGCCTGGGCTCCAGCCCTGTAAAGGAGGCCATAGCACTGGAGCAACTGCTCAGAAGGCCCGAGGTCAGCTACCAGCACATTATCNCCCTAAGCGCCCCTGAGGAGCCGCCCCCCTCGGAGGAGCTCAAGGGCCTGGTGGAGACCGAGGTCAAATACGCCGGCTACATCCAGCGCCAGAGGGAGGCGGCCCGGCGCCTCCGGGCCGCCGAGGCCAGGCCCCTGCCCCAGGGGCTTGACTACATGGCCATACCTGGGCTTTCCAGGGAGCTGGCAGAGAAGCTCCAAGAGGTAAGGCCCTCTACCCTGGGGCAGGCCAGCCGCATCCAGGGCATGACCCCCGCAGCCCTGAGCCTCCTGGAGGTGGCGGCAAGGCGCCACAGCAAGGCCCCCCATGGGCCCTGAGGCGGAAAGGCTCCTGAGGGAGGGCCTCAGGCAGATGGGCCTGGCAGGGCCCTCCGAAGAGGTCCTGAAAAAGTTCTCCACCTACCTGGAGGAGCTCCTCAAGTGGCAGAAGGCCTACAGCCTTACCGGCCTGAGGAGCCAGCGGGAGGTAGTGATAAAAGGGTTTCTGGACTCCGCCCTCTACCTGCTGGCCCTTCCCGAGGGGCCCCTCGGGGTGCTGGATGTAGGCTCCGGGGCAGGGTTTCCGGCCCTGCCCATGAAGCTCCTGAGGCCTGAGCTCAGGCTGAGCCTGCTGGAGCCCTCCAGGAAGCGGGCCGCCTTCCTCAGGCACATCATCTTCACCCTCGGCCTTGGGGACATCCAGGTGCTTCAGCAGAGGCTCCAGGAGCTGGCCCCAGGGGAGGCCTTCGATGTGGCCACCACCAGGGCCCTGCTAAGCTGCGGGGACTTCCTGAGCCAGGCAGGCCCGCACCTAAGGCCCGGGGGCCTGCTCCTGCTGAGCAAGGGCCCCAGGTACAAGGACGAGCTGGAGGGCCTCCAGGCCCGGGTGATTCCCGTAAGGCTCCCCCTTGCGGACCTTAAGCGCTACCTGGTGGTGCTGAAGCGCCCTTAGAGTTTCATAACTTTTTCATAAATCCTTCAAAGCCCCTTCAAACTGCCCCTGTAAGCTAAGGGCATGCTCAAGGACGAAAAGAAAGGAGGTGAGCAGAGAGTGAGGAAGGTTGCAGTGGTGATAGCGGCACTGGTCCTTCTGGCTGGGGCCGGCCTGGCCTATGCCCACATGTGGGGCCCCGGCGGAGCCTGGATGATGGGCCCCGGCTACGGCTGGATGATGGGCCCCGGCTACTACGGCCCTGAGGGCCAGAAGTTCCTGAAGGAGACCAGGCAGTTGAGGCAGCAGCTGTGGCAGAAGCAGTTTGAGCTCCGGGAGGCCCTTGCCGAGGGCGACCAGGACAGGGCAGGGAAGCTCTACGAGGAGATTACCACCCTCCAGGAGAAGCTCTACGAGAAGACTCCCTTCAGGGGCCGGTTCAGGGGCGGCTACTATGCCGGGGGCTGGCACTGCTGGTAGGCTAATGAACAGGAGGGGGCCCCTCCCACCCCCTCCTGTTCACAACTTCTTCACACTCTACGGCTATGCTTACCTTAGGAATGAGGACCCTGGCAGCGATAGCAGTCCTCCTGCTGGCCCTTTCCGCCACGGCCTTTGCGCAGGGGCCCAGGCGCTCGGCCGTCTCCTACGGGGCCTACTGTGAAAGCCCCTACGGGTTCTGCAGAAAGGAACTCAACAGCAGGCAGGCCGTCCATGCCCTGAGGATGTTCTTCCACCACCGGGGGCTGAGGGTGGAGGTCCTGCAGCTGAAGGGACGGTTCATAAAGGCCAACATCTACAACGGCCCCAATCTGGTGGACACCATCCTGCTTGACCGAAAGACCGGCCGCATGCGCTCCATCTACTGAAGTTCCGAAAGCATCTGGGCCACGGTCTTCTTAAGCACCGGATGCACAAGCCCCGGCGCTATCTCTGCCAGGGGCTCCAGGACAAACCTTCGCTCCTGCACCAGGGGATGGGGAATCTGAAGCCCCGGCGTATCAAGCACCAGGGAGTCGTAGAAGATGATATCCAGGTCTACCACCCTGGGGCCCCAGCGGGGCCCGGGGCTACGGCCCATCCTCCTCTCTATGTCCTTCAGTGCGGCAAGAAGCTCCTGTGGTGAAAGGGAGGTCTCCGCCTCCACGGCCATGTTGGCAAAGGGGGGTTGCTCCGTAAGGCCCCAGGGCTCGGTCATGTAGATGCGGGAGGTCTTCAAGAGCCTCAGGCCTGCTCTCTCAAGGAGCTCCACCGCCCTGAGGCACTGGGCCTCCCTGTCACCCAGGTTTGAGCCTATACAGATGTAGACCACAGGCAGGGGCGCCTACCTCAGGGCTCTCTGGATTCTTTCTGCCGCCTCCTTTATGCGCTCCTTGGGGGCGCAGAGGGCGAAGCGCACATAGCCCTCGCCCTCGGGGCCGAAGCCCNCCCCCGGGGTGGCCAGCACTGCGGCCTCCTTAAGGAGATGCTGCACCAGCCCGGTGGAGTCCCATCCCTCCGGGCAGCGGGCCCACACATAGAAGGTGGCCTTGGGCCTGAAGGCCCTGAGGGGGCTCTGGGCCAGGCCCTGAAGCAGGACATCGCGCCTCTCCTGGTAGGTGCGCCTGAGGGAGGCGAGGGACTCCTCAGGCGTTTCCAGGGCTGCAATGGCCGCCTCCTGGATGGCCTGGAACACTCCCGAGTCCAGGTTGGTCTTTATCCTCCCCAGGCCTGCCACCACCTGGGCGTTGCCTACGCAGAAGCCCACCCTCCAGCCGGTCATGTTGTAGGTCTTGGAAAGGCTGTGAAACTCCACCCCCACCCCCTTGCCCCCGGGGGTCTGAAGGAAGCTCAGGGGCCGCTGTTCGTCAAAGTACAGCTCCGAGTAGGCAGCATCGTGGCAGACTATCACATTGTGGCGCTCTGCAAAGGCCACCACCTGCTGGAAGAACTCCAGGGTGGCCGTCTGGGCGGTGGGGTTGTTGGGGTAGTTGAGGAAAAGGAGCTTGGCCCTCCGGGCCAGCTCCTGGGGCACGGCCTCCAGGTCGGGAAAGAAGTGGCGTTCCTGCCTCAGGGGGAGGGCCACGGGCCGGGCCCCGGCAAACAGGGCCCCTATGCTGTAGACCGGGTAGCCGGGGCTACAGTAAAGCACCACATCGCCCTCCTGGGCAAAGGCCAGGCTTATGTGTCCGATGCCCTCCTTTGAGCCTATGAGGCTTAGCACCTCGGTGGCCGCATCCAGGCTGACGCCGAAGCGCCTCTTGTACCACCGGGCCACCGCCTCCCTGAAGCGGGGCATTCCCTGGTAGGAGGGGTAGCGGTGGTTTTCGGGCCGCTCAACGGCCTGCTTCATGGCCTGCACGATGTGCCCAGGGGTGGGCAGGTCGGGGTCCCCTATGCTCAGGTCTATGAGGTCCGCACCCCTTGCCAGGGCCTCCTCCTTCATCCTGTCAATCTGGGCAAAGAGGTAGGGGGGCAGCTCCTTGAGCCTCCTGGCAAGCTCCACCTTTATCATGGAAAGCAGCCTCCTTGGGGAAGAATCTTTCGGAGGCTATTATAACCTACTCGTATCTCAGGGGCTCTATGGGGCTGGTGCTGGCCGCCTGCCAGGCGGGCCACAGGGTAGCCAGGAAGGCAATAAGGAGGGCCGAGGCGCTCACCAGCAAGAAGTCCCCCACATTTATCCTGGCGGGCAGGTGGCTCAGGTAGTACACATCAGGGGGGAGCTTTATCAGCTGGTAGGCATCCAGGAGATAGCTCAGGCCCAGCCCCCCTGCAAGCCCTATGGCCGTGCCCACCAGGCCGATGAGCAGGCCCTGGAGCATGAAGACCCCCATGATGCCCCTTCTGGAGGCCCCCATGGCCCTGAGAATGGCTATGTCGCGCTCCTTCTGCAGCACGGTCATCATCAAGGTGCTGACGATGTTGAAGGCCGCCACCAGGATGATAAGCACCAGGATGACGAACATGGCCAGTTTCTCCAGCTTCAGGGCGGCAAAGAGGCTGCGGTTCATCTGCACCCAGTCCCTTACCACCACGGTATAGCCCAGCTGCTCCTGCAGGGTGCGGGCCAGCTGGGGCGCCTGGTAGATGTCCCTGAGCCTCAGCTGAAGTCCCGTGACCCTGTCCCCCAGGCCGAAGAACTCCTGTGCTGCCTGGAGGGAGACCAGTGCCAGGTTGGAGTCATACTCAAACATCCCCACCTCAAACACCCCTGCCACCCTGAACTCCCTCACCTTGGGGAGCATTCCCAGGGGGCCCAGCTCCATTCTGGGACTGAGGAGCCTGAGGACATCGCCCTGGAAGGCGCCCAGCCTCAGGGCGAGTTCCCGGCCCAGGACGATGCCGGCAAGGCCCTCATGCCTTTGGGCAAGGGCGCTCAAGGAGCCCTCCTTCATGAACCTGCCCATCTCTGCCTGGGCCTCCGAGGGCAGCACCCCTCGGAGGTACACCCCCTGGGCGGCCCCGCCCCTGGCCAGCATCACCTGGCCCAGGACAAAGGGGCTTGCCGAAAGCACCTGGGGCCTCTGCCTCAGGGCCTGGGCCAGGGCCTGGTAGTTCTGCAGGGGGCCCTGGGCCCCCAGCACCACCACATGGGCATTTACTCCCAGGATTTTCTCCTGCAGGTCCTGGTGAAAGCCGCTCATCACGGCCAGCACTACCAGGAGGGTGCACACCCCCAAGGCCACCCCCCCAATGCTTACCAGGGTGTTGAAGCTCAGGCCCTTGCGCCGCCTGGAGCCCAGGTACCTCAGGGCTATGAACAGGCTGTAGCCGAGGCGCATCCTTCTACTCGGGTCTAAGCTGGGGGAAAAGTATCACTTCCCTTATGGAGGGTGCATTGGCCAGGAGCATCACCAGCCTGTCTACGCCGATGCCCTCCCCTGCCGCCGGGGGCATGCCATGCTCCAGGGCCCTGAGGAAGTCCTCGTCCATGGGGTGGGCCTCCAGGTCGCCCTGGGCCCTGGCCTGAAGCTGAAGCTCGAACCTGCGGCGCTGCTCCAGGGGGTCGTTGAGCTCGCTGAAGGCATTGACTATCTCCCTTCCGCCCACGAAGAGCTCAAACCGCTCCACCAGGNGGGGGGCATCGGGCCTCTGCTTGGCCAGGGGCGAAAGCTCCCAGGGATGCTCCGTAATAAAGGTGGGCTGAAGGAGGTGGGGCTCCACCGTCTCCTGGAATATCTCATCCAGCAGCTTGGCATGGGAGGCCCCCTGGGGCACCTCTATGCCCCTGTCCCTGGCGAAGGCCAGGGCCTGCTGGGGCGACTCCAGCACGCCCTGGGGCACCCCGTGCCTCAGCAGGGCCTGGCGCATGGTGAGCCTCGGCCACGGGGGAGTGAGGTCCACCTCCTGCTGGCCCCAGCGGAGCTTGAGGCCTCCCGTGGTGCGCTCCGCCACCTCGCACAGGAGCTCCTCGGTAAAGTCCATGAGCCAGCGGTAGTCCTTGTAGGCCACGTAGAACTCCAGCATGGTGAACTCGGGATTGTGCTTGGTGGAGATGCCCTCGTTGCGGAAGCACTTGCCCAGCTCGTAGATGCGCTCCAGGCCTCCCACCAGGAGCCTCTTGAGGTAGAGCTCAGGGGCTATCCTCAGGTAGAGGTCTATGCCCAGGGCGATGTGATGGGTCCTGAAGGGCTTGGCCGCTGCGCCCCCGGCTACGGGGTGCATCATGGGGGTCTCCACCTCCAGGAAGCCCCTCTTGTCCAGGGCCTCCCTCAGGGCCTTTATCACCCTGGAGCGCAGGAGGAACACCTCCTTCACCTGGGGGTTCACCAGGAGGTCCAGATAGCGCTGCCTGTAGCGGGCCTCCACATCCCTGAGGCCGTGCCACTTCTCGGGAAGGGGCCGAAGGGCCTTGCAAAGGAGCTCAAAGCCCCGCACCTCCACGGTAAGCTCCCCCGTGCGGGTCTTAAACAGCCTTCCCCTGGCGCCCAGGATGTCGCCAATGTCTATGTACTTCTTGAAGAGCCTGAAGTCCTCGCCCAGGACATCGCGCTTGAAGTAAAGCTGCAGCCGCCCTGAGGAGTCCTGAAGATGCGAAAAGGCGGCCTTGCCGAAGTCCCTGATGCTCATCAGCCGGCCGGCCACGGAGACCTGGGGGGACTGCTCCTCCAGGCTCTGGCCGTCCAGGGGCCCGAAGCGCTCCCGTAGCTGTGCCGCCGTATGGGAGCACTCAAAGGCGCCCCCGAAGGGCTCCATGCCCATCTGCCTTAGCTCCCCGAGCTTCCTGAGCCTCTGGGCTATGAGTTCCCGAAGGGGCTCGGCCATAGTTGCGTATTATAACAGACCCGGGGGTTATAATACCCCCATGAAGATAGCCCTGGTAGGGATGGCCAACTCTGGAAAGACCACCCTGTTTAACGCCCTCACGGGCCAGCACCTGCCCACCTCCACCTATCCCACTCCCCTGCAGGGGGCCAGGCTGCAGCACGGGCAGGCCTCGGTGCCGGATGAGCGACTGCCCGGGCTGGCCCAGCTGCTCAGGCCCAAGAAGACCACCCCCGCAAAGGTGCACTTCGTGGACTTCATCGGCCTAAGGCCAGGGCAGGCCCAGGAAAACCTCCAGGTGCTTCAGTTCATCAAGGGGGCCGACGCCCTCGTTCAGGTGGTAAGGGCCTTCAGGGAGCCCTCCGTGCCAGGTGCCGTGGAGCCCCTCCAGGAGCTTCAGTCCCTGCAGCTGGAGCTCATCCTCACCGACCTGGAGCTCCTGGAAAAGAGGCTTGAGCGCCTCCAGGAGGCCAGGAAGAAGGGCAAGAGGCCTTCGGAGGCCGAGCTGCAGGCCCTTCTTAAGTGCAAGGGACACCTGGAGGAGGGCCGCCCCCTGAGGGAGCTGAGGCTCAGCCCAGAAGAGGAGCAGGCCCTGAGACACCTGGAGCTTATAACCTTCATCCCTGCCCTGGTGCTCTTTAATGTCTCCGAAGAGGCCCTAAGCAGCAAGGAGACGGAGGCCTTTGTTCAGGCCGTCCCCCACAGCCTGGCCCTCTCGGCCAAGCTGGAGGCCGAGCTTTCGGAGCTTGAGCCCCCCGAGCAGGAGGCCTTCCTCAGGGAGCTGGGCCTCAAGGAGCCTGCCAGTCAGAGGCTCATCAGGGCGGCCTACGGACTGCTGGGCCTCATCACCTTCTTCACCTACGCCTCCCAGGAGCTAAGGGCCTGGAGCATAAGGGCAGGCGCCACGGCCCTTCAGGCCGCAGGGAAAATCCACACCGACATGGCCAGAGGCTTCATCAGGGCCGAGGTCATAAATGCCGAGGAGCTCCTCAGGGCCGGGGGCCTCAAGGAGGCCCGCTCCCAGGGCCTCCTGAGGCTTGAGGGAAAGGACTATGTGGTGCAGGACGGCGATGTGCTCACCATAAGGTTCAAGGTCTGAGCTGTACATCCATCCACAGGAAGAAGTGGTCCGAGGCCTGGCGCACCAGGCGCCACTGTTGCGGCTCCTGGGGCCGATAAAGCCCTGCATCAAGCACCTGGAAGTGCCTGGAGGGAAGGATGTAGTCAAGCCTCAGGCTCAGGCCCTCCTCATCCAGGGCGGGCTCCTGCACCCCTCCGCCTTCAAGAAATGTGGGCTCCGCAGGAAGGGCATCCTGAAGCAGGGGACACCCCAGCAGCTCCCCGATGGCCTCCCTTATGCCCTCGCCCCTTACGGGGTCGGCATTCAGGTCGCCCATTATCACAAAGGGCTGTCCCCCAAGCTCCTGTATGTAGGCCTTCAGGAACCTGAGCTGGTCGGCATTGCGGAACTTCTGGAAGTAGCCGCCCACGGGCACGGTGGCATGAAGCAGGAGCACACGCACCAGGGTATCCCCCAGCCTCAGGGGCACATCAAAGAAATTGGTGGAAAAGAGGGGAAAGCCCTGGGGCACCTTCTGGAGCTCCTCCCGGAGGTAGCTTTCCCGAAGCTCCCTCCAGGGGAAGCCCTCGAAGCTCCTGGCCCGGCCCAGGGGCAGCTGGCTCAGGAGGGCCATGCCGTACTGCCCCTCGTAGCGCCCGAAGCCCCGCTGCTCAAAGGGGGGCCTGAGACCCGTGGGAAGCCCCGAGTTGGTGGGCCCCTGGTAATAGTAAGGATACTGAAGCCCTGTCTGGGAAAGCCCCTGAAGCAAGAGCGCCAAGGCCTGGGCGCTACAGTCAAGCTCGTTGACGCTTAAAAGCTGGGGGGCAAAGCGCCTCAGCACCTGCAGGGCAGCCTGCACCTGGGGATGGCTCTCCTTGCGGAGCTTCTCCAGCCCCAGGTCCCGGATATTGTAATGACCCAGCCTGAGCCTCATGGCCTGGAAAGTCTAAACCTCCCCCGCCCGGGGGTTCAAGGGGGGCCTCCCTTTGTCCTTTTTGATATAATTCCCTAAGTGCTTTCCGGAGGCACATCATGAGGCGCAGGCGGGAGGAGCTGCTGGGGCTCCTGGCGCTCCTGGTGGGCCTGTATGTGCTTCTGAGCCTGCTGAGCCACGACCCCTGGGACCCCTCCTTCTTTGTGCACGGCACTGCCCAGGTGAAAAACCTGGGGGGCATCGTGGGGGCCTATCTTTCCGACACCCTGCTGGTGGCCTTTGGGGCAGGGGCCTATCTGCTTGCTGGGGGAGTGCTCCTGTGGGCCTTGAGGCGTCTGCTGGGCAGAGACAGGCTCAGGAGGCACCTGGTGGCCCTGCTCCTTTCCGCAGCGGGTCTCTCGGTGGCGGTGGAGCTCCTGGGGGGAGCTCTGCCCCTGGAGGGGGGGCTTCTGGGCCAGGGCCTGGCCGGGCTGTCCAGGAGATACCTTTCCCCTGTGGGGGCCTGGATGCTCACCGCGGCCCTGCTGGCCTGTGCGGCCCTGCTGGCAAGCCCTGCTCCCCTGGGGGAGCTCGTGAAAAGGCCCCTCAGGCGTCCCCGGCCCAGGCGCCAGCGCGCCGAGGCCACCAGGGAGCCCCTGGCGGAGCCCCCTCCTGTGCCGCCCCCCGTGCCTGCGGGCGAGGGCTTCAGGCTCCCGCCCCTGGAGCTCCTCCAGCAGCCCCAGGAGGCCGAGGCCGCCGTCTCCGCCGAGGAGCTCAAGGCCGACTCGGCCATCCTTCAGCGCAAGCTCTCGGACTTCGGCCTTCATGGCAAGGTGCTCAGGGTGCACTCCGGGCCCGTGGTGGCCATGCACGAGTTTGAGCCGGCAGCAGGGGTGAAGCTCCAGCGGGTGGTCTCCCTGGCGGAGGACCTCTCCCTGGCCCTACGGGCTCCCAGCGTGCGCATAGCCCCGCTGCCGGGCAAGTCTACCATAGGCATCGAGGTGCCCCACCGGATGCGCCGCACCGTGGCGCTTAGGCAGGTGCTGAGCTCCGAGGCCTTTAGAAAGAGCACCTCCAAGCTCACCCTGGCACTGGGAGTGGACATCTACGGAAGGGCCGTGGTGGCCGAGCTTGAGCAGATGCCCCACCTCCTGGTGGCAGGCTCCACCGGCACGGGCAAAAGCGTGGCCCTGAACACCATGATTCTCAGCATCCTCTACAAGGCCCTGCCCCAGGAGGTGAAGCTCCTGCTCATAGACCCCAAGCTCCTGGAACTGAGCGCCTACGAGGCCATACCGCACCTGATAAGCCCAGTGATAACCAGTCCCAGGGCGGCCTCAGAGGCCCTGAAGAAGATGGTCTCGGAGATGCAGCGCCGCTACAGGCTCATAGCCGAGCAGGGCGCCCGAAGCATAGAGGGCTACAACCTGGCGGTGCAGCCCCAGGAGCGCCTCAGCTACATAGTGGTCTTCATAGACGAGCTGGCCGACCTGATGCTCACCGCCCAGGCCGAGGTGGAGGACTCCATAGTGCGCCTGGCCCAGATGGCCCGGGCCTGCGGCATTCACCTGGTGGTGGCCACCCAGAGGCCCTCGGTGGATGTGATAACCGGCATCATCAAGGCCAACTTCCCTGCCCGGGTGGCCTTCCAGGTCTCCTCCAGGGTGGACTCCCGCACCATCCTGGATGCCCCTGGGGCCGAGCAGCTCATTGGCCGGGGCGACATGCTGCTAAGTATGCCGGGGCAGAAGCTGCAGAGGGTGCACGGTGCCTATGTGTCCGAGGCCGAGGTGCGGGCCGTGGCCGACTACCTGAGGGCCCAGGGGCCGCCGGACTACGGACTGCTGGAGGCCCTCCAGGTCCCCCAGCAGGGCCAGGAGGCCTCCCAGGGCCAGGACGACCTCTACGAGCAGGCCCTGGAGGTGGCGGCCCAGGCCGGGGAGGTCTCCATCTCCATGCTTCAGCGGAGGCTCAAGGTGGGCTTCAACAGGGCGGCCAGGCTGATGGAGCTCATGGAGCAGGAGGGCCTGGTGGGCCCCCCCAGGGGGGCAGGAAAGCCCAGGGCCTTCCTGGGAAGAAAGAAATAGGAGCGTAGTGCTATTTACTTTCACTTCCAAGTGTGTTAAAAAATAAGCTCAAAATGGCCCCGGGGGGAAGAAAATGAAGCATCTGGCCGGTCTTATGGCAGTCCTGTTTGTCCTCTCTGGTCCGGCCCAGGCCCTGGTGGTGAAGCCTGGAAGCCTCAAGAGGGTGGTCCTGAAGGCCCCCTCAGAGGTCAGGGCCGGGCAGCCCTTCAGCGTCCTGGTGGAGCTTTACGACGCCCACGACAACCTCATTACCGACTACGCCCAGCGGGGGAGGGACCTGGAGGTCCTGGCCACGGGCTCGGCAAAGCTCAGCAGCCGTCTGCTCAGGAAGGAGGCCTTCGTGGCAGGCAAGGCCACCCTGGGCGTGCTGGACGAGCGGGCCGAAAGGCTCGTCATCACCGTAAGGGAGCTGGGTGGCACCTCAGTGCTGGCCAGCGCACAGGTGAGGGTGCTGCCCGCGGTGCTTCAGGGCTTTCAGCTCCTGGGCCCCTCGGAGGTCAGGGCAGGCGAGGGTTTGAGCTCCAGCTCAGGGCCCTGGACGCCTACGGAAACATCGTTAGGCAGGGCCTGAAGCCCCAAGAGCTCAGCCTGAGCTTTTCCGGAAGCACCGAGCCCCAGGTGCTTCAGGGCCCCACCCTTGCGGAGGGCGTGGGGCTCCTGAGGCTTCAGGCCCTGAAGGTAGGAAGCTTCAGGGCCATGCTCAGGCATGCCCAGGGGGCCACGGGGCAGAGCCCCGTGGTGAAGGTGCTTCCCTCCAGGCCTGCCGCACTGAAGGCCACGGCCCCCGAGGAGGCAGTGGCTGGGGAGCCCTTCGAGGTGAGGCTCACCGTGCTGGATGCCTACGGCAATGTGGTGGAGCCCTACAGGGGGGAGCTCCAGGTTCAGGCCTCCATGGGAATAGTGAGTCCCAGGAGGATTCCGGCCGAGGCCTTCGGCCAGGGCTCGGCCAAGGTATCCCTCACCTGTCAGAAGGCCGGCCGGGTGGAAATCACCCTGGCAGACAGGGAGCGCCCGGGCCTCAGGGCCAGCTTCTCCCTCAGGGTCAGCCCGGCCCAGGCAGAGCACTTCGTGGTCAAGACCCCCCAGGAGGTGGTGGCCGGTGAGCCCTTCAGGCTGGAGGTGCGGGCCTACGACCGATTTGGCAACCTGGTGACGGACTACCACCTCAGGGGTGGCCCCGTAGGACTGAGGGCCTCGGGCACCGGCAGGCTCAGCCCCGCGGTGCTGATGCCAGGGGAGTTCTCCCAGGGGGTGGCCACCGTGGAGGTCTCCTACGACAGGGCCGAGGCCATCACCATTACCGCCTTCGCCCTGCAGAAGGCCCCGGCGGTGAAGGAAGTGAAGGAAAGGCCCAAGGCCAAGGCCCCCAAGAAGGTGGCCAAGAAAGCTGCAAAGGCTCCCAAGAGGCGCCCCGAAAAGAAGGCCCCCAAGCAGGTAGCCAGGAAGGCCCCCCATTCCCTGGCCCTCCTGGGGATGGCCTTCACCGAGGCGGCCGAGGAGGCGGTGCTGAGCCTGCAGTTTTCCTCCCCCACCAGGGCACTGAAGGTGAAGGACTCCATCATCAGCGAGCTGGGCAGGGACTGGCTCAGGCTCCTTTTGAGTCCCGCAAGAAGCAGGCTCAAGAGAACACCCAGGGTGGACTCCTCCATCCTGGGGGCCGTGAGGGTGAGGGAGCTTCCCCAGGGAGAGCTGGAGGTGCTCCTGGAGCTCCTGCCCGAGCGGGTCAGCTACAAGCTCCGGCGGCAGGACAGCCTTCTCAGGGTGCAGCTCAGGAGGCTCTGAGTCTTCTGAGTATCTCCCTGGCGGCCAGCAGGCCCGAGGCACTGGCCTGCACCAGCCCCCTGGAGACCCCTGCGCCGTCGCCCACGGCAAAGAGGTTGCGCACCCTGGTCTCCATGCTGGCGCTGAGGGCTATGCGCATGGAGTAGAACTTCACCTCCACGCCGTAAAGCAGGGTGTGCCTGGAGGCCACCCCCGGGGCCAGGCAGTCCATGGCCTCCAGCATCTCCAGGATGCCCGCCAGGAAGCGGTAGGGAAGGGCGAAGCTGAGGTCCCCAGGGGTGCAGTCCGTGAGGGTGGGCCTCACTATGCCCCTCTGGAGCCTCTCCGGGGTGGAGCGCCGGCCCATCTTCAGGTCCCCCAGGCGCTGCACCAGCACCCCCTGGCCCAGGAAGTTGGCCAGCTTGGCCACATGCCGGCCGTAGGCCACCGGCTCGTGAAAGGGCTCGGTAAAGGCGGTGCTCACCAGGAGGGCAAAGTTGGTGTTTTCCGTCTTCCGCCTGGCATAGCTGTGGCCGTTCACACTCCAGAGGCCGTTGAGGTATTCCTTCACCACCTCACCGTGGGGGTTTACGCAGAAGGTCCTGACCTTGTCGTCAAAGACCCTGGAGTAGTAGATGAGCTTGGGCTCGTAGGTAAGCCTGGTGAGGGGCTCCATCACGGCGGCCGGCACCTCCACCCTCAGGCCTATGTCCACGGGGTTTTCGCTCACCCCCAGGCGCAGGCGCCTGGCCTCGGCCTGGAGCCACTGGGCCCCTTCCCTGCCGGGGGCCAGCACCACATAGGGGGCCTCAAGTACCGTGCCGTCCTGAAGCTCCNCTCCTTGGAGCCGCCTGTGGGCCACCAGCACCCTCTTTACCGGGCTCTCAAACCTCACCTGCACCCTGTCCTTAAGGGCGGCCCTCAGCCTCTTGAGCACCCCCTTGGCCCTGTCGGTGCCAATGTGCCTTATCCTGGTGGGAAGCAGCTGGAGGCCACACCTGGCAGCCTTGGCCGAAAGCTCCTCCAGGGCGTCGCCCTCGGCCCCGTAGAGCCTTCGGGGGGCGCCGTGGGCCAGATACAGGGCGTCCACCTCCTGGATGAGGTGGCGAAGCTGCTGCTCCGAAAGATACCTCAGGAGGAAGCCGCCCACCTGGGGCGAGAGGTTGAGCTTGCCGTCGCTGAAGGCCCCTGCCCCTCCCCAGCCGCTAAGCAGGGCGCACACCGGGCAGGCCCGGCAGGAGACCTCCCTGAGCTTCATGGGGCAGCGCCGGGCCTCTATGTCCAGGCCCTTCTCCAGCATGAGCACCTGGAGGCCCCTCCTGCTGAGCTCCAGGGCACAGAAGATGCCCGCCGGGCCGGCGCCCACTATGAGCACATCGGGGCGGCTCATCAGAGCAGCTTCAGCAGCACTCTCCTGTGCCTGGGACCGTCAAACTCGCAGAAGAAGATGCTCTGCCAGGTGCCCAGGGCCAGCTTCCCCCCCTCCACGGGCACCATCTGGCTGGCCCCCACCAGGGTGGACTTCACATGGGCATCGGCGTTTCCCTCGGTGTGGGCATAGCGGGCCTCGTAGGGCACCAAGCGGCTGAGGGTGCTGAGGATGTCGCGCTGCACCGAGGGGTCGGCCCCCTCGTTTATGGTCACGGCGGCGGTGGTGTGGGGCACATATATTACGCACAGCCCCTCCCTGAGCCCTGACTCCTTCACCGCCTCCTGCACCTGGGCGGTTATGTCCACGAACTCCGTCCGACTGCGGGNGCGAACATTGATGTGCTTAAGCATCAGGCCTCCTCCTTGAAGATGCACTCGTAAAGCCCCTCCTGGGCTCGCAGGGCCACCCGGAGCACCAGGAGGCCCTCCCAGGGATGGGCAATCCTCATTATATCCTTTTCGGTGCAGACAGTCCATCGGCCCAGGCCCCTGAGGGCCCGAAGCTCCCCCTGGCTGAAGCGGTGATGGTCCCTGAAGGCCGCAAACCCCCGAAGCTCTGCCCCCAGGCCCTGGAGCATCCCCTTGAAACCCTCCGGCCTGGCCAGGCCGCAGAAGGCCCCTACAGGACGGCCCCTGAGCCACTCAGGGGGGAAGCTCCCCCCTGTGGCAGGCTCCCAGAGCCCCAGGGGCTCATACCAGGCGGAAAACCCCCGGGCCCGGGTATGCCCCCTCAAGAGCTCCAGGAGCGCCCCGGGGGGCTCCTTTGCCCCTACAAGCACCACCACATGGGCCCTTCCAAGGGCCCCGAGGGGCTCCCTGAGCCTCCCCAGGGGAAGGAGCCTCTGCCTCCGCCAGTCGGTGCGGACATCCAGGAGCACCAGGTCCAGGTCCCTCCCCAGCCCCCAGTGCTGGAACCCGTCATCCAGGAGGAACAGGCCCACCTGGGGCCTGAGCCCCAGGGCATAGAGGCCTCCCTGGTAGCGGTCGCGACACTTTACGACCATCAGGCCCTGGCGGGCCAGCAAGAGGGGCTCATCGCCCACCTGGGTCTCCGGCATGTGGGGCTCCACCAGCACAGGGCCCCTGAGGCGCCCCCGGTAGCCCCGGCTGAGCACGCAGGCCAGGATGCCCCTTCTTTCGGCCTCCTGGGCCAGGGCGGCCACCATGGGGGTCTTGCCCTCGCCCCCCGTGCTCAAGTTCCCCACGCTGAGCNCCCTGCGGGGCAGCCTCCTGGGCCTCCTCAGGGCCCGATGAAGCCTCAGGGCCAGCCAGTAGGCATGCTCCAGGGGACTCACCCCAGCACCTCCTTGAGGGCCTGAAGCGTCCTGTCCAGGGCTCCCGAGCGGGCCTCGTAAAACCGCCTGGCCCTTCGTCCCATCTCCTGCCTGAGGGCAGGCTCCCTGAGGAGCCTCCCCAGGGTCTCCGCAAGGCTCTGGGCACTGCAGCTGAGGGCAGCACCTTCCTGGAGCATGTCCTTGAAGAAGGGGAAGTTCTCCATATGGGGTCCGGCCAGCACGGCCTTTGCCCAGTAGGCGGGCTCCAGGGGATTCTGCCCCCCGTGGGGGATGAAGCTTCCGCCCACCACCGCCACAGAGGCCACCGAGTAGGCATGCATCAGCACCCCCATCTCGTCCAGGAGCACCNCCTTGGCATGGGGCGTCATGGAGCTTGCCCTCTGGGGGGCCAGGGGCCTGAGCTCTTCCTCTATCTGGGGCAGCCTCTCGGGATGCCTGGGCGCAACGAGCAGCCTGAGGGAGTGAAACTCCCCCCTCAACCGGCTGAAGACCTCCCCCAGCAGGGCCTCCTCGCCCCTGTGGGTGCTTCCTGCCACCACTACCAGGTCATCCCTGAGATACTCAAGCCACCGGGGAGGTCTGCCCCTGGGGGTAAGCTCAAACTTCAGGTTGCCCACCACTCGCACCGCCTCCTCGGGGGCCCCCAGGGCCATGAAGCGCTGCGCATACAGGGGCTCCTGCACGCAGAGGAGCCTGAAGCCCCCAAGAAGCCTCTTCATGAAAGGCCGCACCTGGAGGNACCGCCCGAAGGAGCGCTCCGAGAGCCGTCCGTTTATGAGGCATATGGGCAGGCCGGCCTTCTGGGCCTCCGCTATGAGATTCGGCCACAGCTCCGTCTCCATGATGAGCAAGGCCCTGGGCCTGAGCCTCCCCAGGACCCTCCTTATGAGCCAGGGAAGGTCAAAGGGGGCGTAGAAGTGTCCCACGGCCTTGAGCCTCTCCAGGGCCACCTGGCGGCCCGTATGGGTCACGGTGCTGAGCAGCACCCGGTGGCCTTGCCCCTGGAGGGCCTCAACGAGGGGCACGGCCGCCGCCACCTCGCCCACGCTGACGGCATGCACCCACACCGCCTCCTCGGGGAGGCCCTGCAGGGGCAAGGCCAGCCGCTCCCTGAGCCACCTGAGCCTCTGGCCCCTGGGCCTCTTCCTGAGCTCCCAGGGAAGCACCAGGGGAAGGCAAAGGGCATAAAGGAGGCTGTAAAGGGCGCGCATCAGCCCAGCAGGGCCTCCACCATCTGGGCCACCCTCCGGGTGGCCCGGCGGCCCTGAAAGAGCTCCCTTATCCCCTGAAAGGCCCGGAGCACCTGGGCCCTGTAGGGCTCATCCAGCATGAGCCTTTCCACCTCCTCTACCACGGCCCGGGGCCGGGCGGCCCCCTGAAGAAGCTCCTTCACTACCTCCCTCTGGGCCAGGATGTTGGGAAGGCTTATGTGCCTTACCCCCCTCACCAGCAGCCTGGCCAGGGCGTAGCTCAGGGGATTCATCCTGTAAAGCACCACCATGGGAGTGCCTGCAAGGGCAGCCTCCAGGGTAGCGGTGCCCGAGGCCACCATGGCCACATCCGCGGCCCTCAGCACCTGGTGGGCAGGATGCTCGGCCAGCTGCACCCCTGCCTCCAGAAGCCTCCTGAGGCCTGGGGCCTCGGGGGGCAGCCCCGGGGCCAGGGGCAGGACAAACTGCCACTGGGGATGGCGCTCCGCAAGCGTCCTTGCGGCCCGGGCCATCACCGGGCCCAGGCGCCTGAGCTCTGAAGGCCTGCTTCCTGGAAGCACCGCCNCCGTGACCCTTCCGGGCTCAAGCCCCAGGGCCTGGGGGGTTATGTCCCCTGCCTGCAGCATGGCATCCATGAGGGGATGGCCCACGAACTCTGCCCACANCCCGGTGCCCTCGTAGAGGCGCTCCTCAAAAGGTAGCACCAGGGCCAGGGCGTCGGCCAGGCTGGCCAGGGCCCTCGTCCTTCCCGGGCGCCAGGCCCACACCTGGGGGCCCACATAGTACAGCACCTTCATGCCCAGGGGCCTCAGGGCCCTGGCCAGCCGGAAATTAAAGCCGGGGAAGTCTATGAGCACCGCCACCCGGGGCCTGAGCCTCCGGGCCTCCCTAAGGAGCGCCCTGTAGGTCCTTCCCAGCTCTGCCACCGAGGAGAGGGCCTCCAGGGCGCCGAAGCTGCCGGTGGCCCGCCCCAGGAGCCTCACCCCCTGGGCCCCCATCCTGGCCCCCCCCATGCCGAAAAGCTCCACCGCAGGCCTAAGGCGCCTGAGCTCCTCTGCCAGGAGAGAGCCGTAGAGGTCGCCCGAGGCCTCGCCAGCTACTATGAGGACTGCTTCAGGCACTGCCGAAGGCCCCGGGCTACCTCCCTGAGGGAGGCCTCGCTGAGCTCAGGCCACAGGGGAAGGGAGAGCACCTGGCGGGCCNCCCGCTCGGCCACAGGGAAGTCGCCCTCCTTCCAGCCCAGCCCCCTGAGGGCAGGCTGAAGATGAAGGGGCAGGGGATAGTACACCGTGCTGGCAATGCCCTTGCGCCTTAGACACTCTCTTACCTGGTCCCTCCTGGGCACCTTCACGGTGAACTGATGGTACACATGCCTCAGGCCCTGGGGCTCCACAGGACAGCTGAGCACATCCGCCAGGAGCTCCCTGTAAAGGGCCGCCTTCCTGCGCCTGGCCTCGTTGAAGTCCTCTATGTAGCGGAGCTTTACCAGGAGCACCGCCGCCTGGAGCTCATCCAGCCGGCTGTTGTAGCCTACCTCCTCGTGGACATAGCCGCCCGGGGAGCCGTGGTTTCTCAGCAGGCGGAGGCGCTCCGCCAGCTCGGCACTGTGGGTGCTCACCAGCCCGCCGTCGCCCATTCCTCCAAGGTTCTTACTGGGATAGAAGCTAAAGCAGCCCGCATCGGCCAGGCTGCCCACCTTCTGCTCCCCCACGGTGGCCCCAAAGGCCTGGGCGCAGTCCTCCAGTACCCTGAGGCCGTGCCGGCGGGCAAGCTCCAGCAGGGCCGGCATGTCCGAGGGACAGCCGAAAAGATGCACCGCAAGGATGGCCTTCGTCCTGGGACTAAGCCGCCTCTTCACCTCCCGGGGGTCCAGGTTGAAGGTGTCCTCCCTGATGTCGGCAAAGACCGGCCTGGCCCCTGCATAGAGTATGGCCTCCACGGTGGCGAAGAAGCTGAAGGGGGTGGTGATCACTTCATCCCCAGGGCCTACCCCCAAGGCCCTGAGGGCCAGGTGCAGGGCATCGGTGCCCGAGGCCACCGCCACCGTCTCGGCCACCCCCAGGTACCGGGCCGCCGCCCTCTCAAACTCCTCCACCTTGGGCCCCAGGATGTAGCGGCCGCTGAGGAGCACCTCCCTGGTGGCCTCCAGGAGCTCGGCCTGAAGGGCCCGAAGCTGCTCCCTCAAGTCCAGCATGGGTATCACGGGCCTTGCCTCCTGGCCTCCTGGATGATTCTGTGGGCAAGCTCCAGGCTCCCCAGGGCCTGCCCGGCATCCCCCAGGGGGGCCTGCCTGCTCCGCACCGAGCGGAAAAAGGCCCTGAGCTCGGCCCTCAGGGGCTCCTGCCCCTTGAGCCTCCGTCCCCCAACGGCCCGGTGCATGAAGTCCACCTCCAACACCCCCACTTCATGGTAAACCCTCATCATCCTCTTCCTTTCGGCTCTCAGCCTGCTGGCCTCAAAGAGGGCCGCCGCCCCGCCCTGAAACTGTACCCAGGCACAGGCCTCGTCCAGATGGGCGCTCCGGAGGCTCACCCCCCTGGCCCGCACCCCCAGCNCCCTGGGCCAGCCCAGGGCGCTCAGGACCAAATCCAGGTCGTGCACCATGAGGTCAAGCACCACATCAATGTCCGAGGCCCTCCTGAGAAAGGGCGAAAGCCTCCTGGCATGAAAGAACCTCGGCCCCTTGAGCCTCCTGAACATGGCCTGAGAGGCCGGGTTGAATCGCTCCACATGGCCTGCAGCCACCAGGAGACCCCTCCTGGAGGCCTCCCGGAGGATGGCCTTGGCCCCGGCAGGGCTTCCACCCAGGGGCTTTTCCACCAGCACATCCCTGCCTGCCCTCAGGGCCCTGAGGGCCAGCTCGGTGTGGCTGTCCGGTGGAGTGGCTATAATGAGGCAGTCGGCCAGGGAGAGGGCCTCCTCAAGGCCCACCGCCCTGGCGCCATAGCGCCGGGCCACCTGCCAGGCCCTGCGGGCATTGACATCCACCACGGCCACCAAGCGCTCCAGCTCGGAGGCCAGACGGGCATGGTGCTGCCCCAGGTGGCCCACGCCCACCACCGCTACCTTAAGCACTGCCTCGTCCTTCCTGAGGAAAGCACATCTGGTATTTTGCCCTAAAGGGGGGGCCAGGGGCAAGGGATTCCCGGACAAAACGAATCCCCGCTTTAAGGATGGCCCCAGGAGGTTATATGTCCCTGCTGGGGCAGATGTCCCTAAGGACGCAGTGGGCGTGCTTGGGCCCCTTGGCCTTGCAGATGTCCCGGCCCAGAAGGATGAGCAGATGGGCCAGGTTGCCCCATTCCTTCCGAGGGGCGATGGCCATGAGGTCCTGCTCAATGCGCTGGGGGTCGTCGCTTTCCGTAAGGCCCAGGCGCTGGGCCAGGCGGCGCACATGGGTGTCCACCGCCACCCCCTCGTTGAGCCCATAGGCGTTAAACAGCACTATGTTGGCCGTCTTCCTGGCCACCCCGGGCAGTGCGGTAAGTTCCTCCATGCTCCTGGGCACCTGGCCACCGAAGCGCTCCATGAGCATCTGGGCGCAGGCCCTTATGCTCCGGGCCTTGTTGCGGTAGAAGTTGATGGAGCTTATGTCGGCCTGAAGCTGCTCAAGGGGAGCCCGGGCATAGTCCTCTGGCCGTTTGTATTTTTTGAACAATTCCTTGGTCACCCTGTTTACATGCCTGTCGGTGGTCTGGGCGGAAAGGATGGTGGCCACCAGGAGCTCCCAGGGATTGGAGAACTCCAGGGCGGTGCGGGGCCGAGGCCCGTAGAACTTCTTGAGCCTTCTGAGTATCTCCTGCAGCTGCTTCCTTTTATCCACGGCCTTCTGCCACCACCAGGGCTACGCCGTAGGAGCCGTGGTGTGCAAGGCTCAGGTGGAGCCTCACCACCCCCCTCTTGTGAAGCGCCTGCTGGAGCCGCTCGGTGCCCCCCAGTTCCGGGCGCCCCTCGGGGCTGCTAAGCACCAGGATATCCCTGAAGCCCAGCCCCTGGGGGCCCAGGGCCTTCATCACCGCCTCCTTGGCAGCGAACCTCACTGCCAGGGACTCGTAGGGCCTGGCCTTCTGCTGGCACCAGCTCAGCTCCTCGGGGCTGAAGAGGCGCTGGAGGAACCTCAGGCCCCAGCGCTCAGCGGCCTGGCGAAAGCGCTCCAGCTCCACGATGTCCACCCCCACGGAGACTATCATTCCGAGGCCTCCGCTATGAGGGCCTTCATCTGGCGCACCGCCTGGGTAAGGCCCACCAGCACCGCCCTGCTGATGATGCTGTGGCCTATGTAAAGCCCCCTGAGGCCCCTGAGGGCGGCCACAGGCTTGACATTAAGGTAATTGAGGCCGTGGCCGGCGTTGACCACAAGGCCGGCCTCCTGGGCCAGGGCCACCGCCCGGCTCACCCTGGCAAGTTCCCTCTGGGCCGAGGCCTCATCGGGGGCGTCGGCGTAAAAGCCGGTGTGCACCTCCACCATGTGGGCACCCACCTGGGCCGAGGCCTCCACCGCCTGGGCATCCGGGTTTATGAACAGGCTTACCCTCAGGCCCCCGTCCTTGAGCCTGCGGACATAGTCCCTGAGCCTTCTTCTTAGGCGAGGCACATCCAGCCCCCCCTCGGTGGTGAGCTCCGCCCGGCGCTCGGGCACCAGGGTGCAGAGCTGGGGCCTTATCCTCAGGGCTATCTGGAGCATCTCCCTGGTGGGTGCCATCTCCAGGTTAAGCTCCGGGCCCTGCAGCATCCTTCTCAGGAGCTCCAGGTCCCTGTCCCGGATGTGCCTTCTGTCCTCCCTCAGGTGTACCGTTATGCCGTCGGCCCCTCCCAGCAGGGCCAGGGTGGCGGCCATAAGGGGCTCGGGCTCTGCCCCCCCGCGGGCGTTCCTGAGGGTGGCCACATGGNCTATGTTCACTCCCAGAAGGGGTGCCATCTCAGTCGGTAGCCCTCACCAGCGTGCCGGGCCTGGCGCCGTAGCGGAAGATGGTGATGCCCTTGCAGCCCTT
>MTOX01000014.1 GCA_002011795.1 Nitrospirae bacterium JdFR-88 | reverse complement strand
GCCCCGCCCTGAAGTCGCAACCCCCTCGGAGGAAGGCACACCTGGCACAGGCCAGGGCCTTGAGCTGCCGGTCAAACCCCAGGTGGGGCCTTCGGCCCCGTNCCCTGAGAAGCCGCAACTCTCCCGGGCTCAAGGCCTTCTGCAGGAACTCGTAGCTTCCGCACTTGAGGGCCTCCTTGCCAGGGCGGTAGAACTTACAGTAGGGCTTGCAGATCAGCTCCGTGTAGGTCTCTTCCTTCATTGGCCAGCCTCTTCTTGAGCTGGCGGCTCCTGGCATCCGCCCATCGGAGGGGCTCGGGCAGTCTGTAGGAGCCGCTGGAGCTCTTAAGCACCACCCACAGGGCGTCCCTGAGGTTGAGAAGATGCCCCGGGGATACATACACGCATCTGGTGCTGTCCTTGGTTCTCAGCGCTGCGCCCACCACCCTTGAATTGTATTCTATCACACTGAAGGAGCCCCTCTTGGGCCCTGGCTCCCGGCTGCTGCCTACCAGGAGACTCTTGGCGCAGCCTACGGTGGGAAGCCCCAGGAGCACCCCCACATGGCTGGCCAGCCCCAGCCCCCTGGGATGGGCTATCCCCTGTCCGTCTATGAGCACTACATGGGGGGTGGTTCCCAGGCCCCCGAGGGCCCTCAGCATTGCCGGGGCCTCCCTGAAGGCCAGATACCCGGGCACGTAGGGGAAGGGGGCCTTCTGGAGGGCAAAGGCCTCTCGGAGGAGCTCAAGCCCCTGAAGGCTCCACAGGCAGGCCGCCGCCACCACCCAGTCCTTGAGGAAGGCGCAGTCCACGGCAGCCACCAGCCTCACTGCCCTTCGCCTGAGGGGCCTCAGGCGCACCCTCTGGCGGAGGGCCTCCTGGAGGGCCCTGGCCTCCTTCAGGTCTTTGGGTTGGCCGAGGTGGCCTGGGCCAGCCACCGGAGATACTCCTCCGAGCCCTCCTGAAGGGGCAGGGCTATCACTTCGGGCACGCTGTAGGAGTGAAGCTCCTTGACCCGGCGCTTGAGCCTCCTGAGCAGGGCCTTGCGGGTCTTTACCACCATGAGGGCCTCCCGGTCGTCCTGCACCTTGCCCTGCCACCAGTACAGGGAGCGCACCCTGGGCAGGATGTTCACACAGCCTGCCAGGTGCTCCCCTACCAGGGCCCGGGCTATCTTTGCGGCCTCGGCCTCCGTGGAGGCGGTAATAAGCACCACTACAAACTGCATGGCTCAGACCTCCAGTGCTCCGTCCTTGATGAGCAGCCTCTGGGCGCCCCGGGAGTCGATAAGCCACAGGGTGGGCCTCAGCAGAAGGAAGTCCTGGTGGAAGGGGGNCTTCGTCTTTCCGCCGAAGGCGCTGTTTTCTCCCAGGGCTACATGCACGCTGCCCAGTATCTTTTCGCTCTCCAGGATGTTGTTCAGTCTCCTGGCCCTGGGGTTTATGCCTATCCCCAGCTCGGCCACATTGGCGTTGAAGGGGTGCTCGGCCAGCTGCTCCTTCAGTGCCTTGACAAAGGGCTCCCTGCCCTTGAGCCTCTTTACCATGCCGTCCTGGATTTCCAGCACCACGGGGCTGCGAAGCCTTCTAGTAGGGGCCCAGTAAAGCACCAGGCGGCCCTGAGCAGTACCCTCCAGGGGGGCGAAGTAGACCTCCCCCGCAGGCAGGTTGCCAAAGGCACCGGGCCTTCGGAGCAGCCCGTCATCCAGCTTCACCGCCCTGGTGCCCTTCCTCAGGTAAAGCTCGCTGCCCCCGGGGGCAGTGAGCCTCAGGGCCACGGCCTCCTGCAGGGCCCGCTTTATCCTCAGGCCCAGGTGCCTCATCTGGTGGTAATCCACATCCAGGGCATGGAGCATCCGGGCATCAAACAAGGGCATGCTGGCGTAGCGGCTCTGGCAGAGGCCACAGAGGAGGCCCCTGAAAAGGGTATGGCTGCTGGAGTAGTAGGAAAGGGCCAGCACTGCCTGGGGGGCCTGCTGGCAGTGGGCCCTGAGAATCTCCCTTACCTGTCTCAGCCCCTTGGCCCCCAGGGCCTTGGCCCTGAGGGGCTCAAAGAGGCCCTTGTCCTTCAGGGCAGCTACGGCCTGGGCTCCGAAGGCTGCCCTCCAGAGGCTTTCGGGGGGTTCCTGGGCGTGCCCCCCAGTGGCCCTGAACTGGCAGAAGCGGACCTCAAGCCCCATGGCCCTGGCCGCCCTGGCCGCCTGTCGGGCCAGCCGGGCGGGCTCCAGGCGCCTGAGGCGCTCCCTGGCGCCAAGGCCCTCAGGTGGCCTGTCGGTGAAGACCAGGAGCCTCTCGGTGCCCTTAAGACCCAGGTTTTCCCTGAGGAGCTTCTGCCAGGCCTTCAGCATCTCAGGGCTTTACTACCTGGGGGGTGAGGAATATCAGGAGCTCCACCCGGTCCTGGCTCCGCTGCTGGCGCTTAAACAGCCAGCCCAGCAGGGGGAGCTTGCCCAGGAGGGGCACCTCCCTCTTGGCGGTGCTTTCCGTCCTGGCATATATGCCGCCGATGACCACCGTGGAGCCCGCCCTGACCAAGAGCTCCGTGCTGGCCGTCCTGGTAAGCTTCGGGGGGATGCCCAGCACCGCCTTGGAGAAGTCAAACTCGTCCCGGCTGGGGCTGATGCTCAGGGCTATGAGGTCCTCGTCCACCACCCTGGGGCTTACCCTCAGGCTCAGGGTGGCCCGCTTCTCCGTGACGGTGGTTGTGGTGGTGGCCACCGTGCCGGGGGCGCCAGGGGCGGTAGTGGTGGTGGTGGGCACCAGTATCTCCGTGCCCGTGGAGATTAGTGCCTCCTGGTGCTCCATGACCATGACCTTGGGGCTTGAGAGTATCTTGGCGGCGCCGGACTCCTGCAGGGCCGAAAGCTGTAAATCCAGGGACNCCTTGTCGGCCACATATCCCAGGGCCAGGGCGGCTGAAGGGCCTTCTGAGACCCCGGTGACAGGCAGGTTCACCATGAAGGTATTGCCCAGTGGTCCTGAGGCCCCTACGAGTCCCGGTGCCCCCGAGATGCGGAACTCTCCTGCCGAGGCAGTAAGGCCCCACTGGATGCCCAGGGCCTCCTTCTCGGAGGTGCTGAGCTCCACGATCCTGGCCTCTATCATCACCTGCTGGGGACGGACATCTATGCTTCTGAGGAGCTTCTGCAGGCGGGGCATCACCTGGGGGTGGTCCTTTACCAGGAGCACATTGGCCCCCCTGGAGACCAGCAGCTTCCCCGCTGGGCTGAGGAAGCTCCTCAGTTGGTTCAGGGCCTTCTGGCCTTCGGGGCTGGAGAGCTCCAGGTAGCGGAGCTTGAACTCCCTGAGCNCCAGTTGCTCCTCCTTCTTCAGGGCCGGCTCCAGGGGCTCCACCAGCACTATGCCGCTGGGAAGCCTTCGGTAGGTAAAGCCCTGGCTCTGGAGAATGCTCTTGAGGGCGGCCCACAGGGGCACCTTCCTGAGGCTTACCGTTACCTTGCCCTTTACGGCCTCATCCAGCACGATGTTGAGCCCGTACTGCTGCCCCAGGGCCCTCAGCAGGGCCTGAAGCTCCACCTCCCTGAGTTCCAGGTTCAGCAGGGGCTCGGCGGCCCACAGCCTGCCCGCCAGAGCCAGGCCTATGAGAAGCACCAGGAGGGGTCTCATCTTTCCTGCCTCTTGAGACTGAAGCGTTCTACCCCAATATAATACTTGACACCCTGCCTGCTCACCACCACCCCTTGCTCGGAGATGCTCAGGAGCCTGTAGCCCTGCACCACCTCGCCCTTCCGATATATGGCCCCGTCTATGATGGCCACTGCCCTTTCAGGGTCGGTTATCACCCCCTGGAGGGAAAACCCCGGCGGGGCCACCCCGGGCCTGGCTGCCGGGGCCCTGGAGGGCTGGGGCCTGAGGAAGGGGTCGCGGCCCCACAAAGGCTCAGGCAGCCTCTTGAGCTCAGGCAGCTTGAGCTCCGAAGGGCCCGCCGAGAGGCTCACCAGGAAGGAGGCGCCTATGAGCAGGGCCGCCAGCATCAGGAGCCCTCCGTTAGGTAGGCGGTGGCCCTGAGGGATATGTTCAGGTAGGGATAGGTGGCCTCAGGGGCCTCCATCTGAAGCTCCGTTATGCTCAGGAGGGCCCGACTTTGCTGAAGGGACCTGAGGAACTCGTAGAAGGCCCTGTAGCGGGCCTTCATCTGGAGCCTCAGGCCCTGGGCCCTGTACCGCCCCATGGCCCTGGAGTCCTGGGGCGTCAGGGACAGGAGCTCAACATCGTTCAGGGAGGCCTGCCTGCTGAGAGTGCCCAGCAGCTGGGACATGCTCCAGGGCTGGGGAAGCCGCAGGGCCGCCCTGGCCACCTGGGCCTTGGGCGGGGGAAGCTCCTTGAAAAGCCTCCTGAGGGCCTGCACCTCGGTGCTCAGGGCCTCATGCTGGTCCCTCAGGGCCCGGGAGCGCTCGGCCGCAGGGCTGTAAAGGAAGTAGTAAGGGGCGAAAAAGATTAGCAGTGCCAGTGTAAGGGCCATTATGGCCCTCTCCCTTGCCGAGAGCTTCTGCCACCGGGACATCAGCTCCATCGGAGCCTCGCCTGCAGTTGAAAGGCCGTAAGGGAGTCGGCCTTCTGAATGTAGAGCNCCTGGACATCCTCCATGAAGGCAGAGCCCTCCAGCCTCTGGATGAACAGGGCCAGGGCCTGGGCAGTCCGGGCCTGCCCCTTGAGCCTGAGCACATAGCCTTCCTTCTGGGCCCTGCCCTGAAGCTTAAGGAGCCACACCTCCTGGGGCACCAGGAGGGAGAGCTCCGCCAGGAGGGCATCCCAGGGGGGTGTCTCCCTGAGGGCCTGGGCTATCTTGGCCTCCACGGGCACAGCAGGAGGCCTCCTCCTGGCCTGGGCAGCCTGGAGGGCCCCTTGGAGCCTGGCCCTTTCAGCCTTCAGGGCCCTGAGCTCTGCCTGCAGCTTCCTGGCCCCGAGCACCTCAGAGCCCCAGAGGCCCAGGATGAGGAGCACATAGGCGCCCAGGGCCACTGCCAGGGCAAGGAGCAGCCTCTGCCGGGGCGGCCTCGCCTTTTCGGCCCTGGGCAGGAGGTTGAGGGNGTCCTTCATCTTCGCCTCCTGGCAAGCCCCAGGGCCAAGGTGAACCTGGCCCCCTGGGCCTTGAGGGCCTCATCCGGCACCTGGTAGGCCTCCAAGGGGTTGGGAGCCTTGACCTCAAGGCCCTCGGCCGAGGCCAGGCCCTGGGCAAAAAATTCCCTCNCCGCCGGGTTCAATGCCCCGCCTCCAGTAAGCAGCAGGGAGGCGAAGCTCCGCTCACGAAATTCGGCCATGTAGTAGTCCATGGAGCGCACCAGCTCCTTGAGAAGCTCCGAGAGGGGCCCTGCCAGGGCCTCGGCCCCCCCTTGTCTTAGCAGCCTCTGGGCCTCCTGGGGGCCCAGCCCCTCGCGCTGAAGCTCCCCTTCCATCCACTGGGNGCCCATCTCCAGAGAGCGGGTGAGCTTAAGGAGGCCGGCCTTGTAAATGTTTATCTCGGCATGTTGGGCCCCTATCTCCAGCACGGCCACATTCCCGGGGGCCTCAATGCCCAGGGCCCGTTGAATGCACAGGCAGCTGAGGTCTACCGCACACACCTTAAACCCTGCCTCCCTGAAGGGCACAAGGTGCTCCTCCGCCCGGTGGCGCTCAAGCACCGCCGCAGTGACATTCAGCCCCTCCAGGGCAGGCCTGGCCACGTAGTCGTATATCGCCTCCTGGAGGGAATAGGGCACAGAGCGCTGCAGCTCCCACCGAAGGGCCTCCCGGAGCTCTGCCTGGGGCATGGCGGGAAAATGCAGGCTCTTTACAAAGCTCCACTCCGCGGGCACATGCACCGCCACGGCCCTGCCCGAAAGCCCCAGGGAGTGGAAAAACCTGCCCAGCTCCTCCTGCCTGAGGGCCGGCTCTTCTTTGGCCTCCGGGGAAAACTCCCACAGCCCGGCCAGCACAACCCTCCTGCCCCTCAGGCCCAGCACCTTCACCGAGCTTGAGCCTACATCAACCCCTACGGGCGAGGCCCTTAGCCAAGTGAGAAAAACCTCAGTAATACCTCCTCTTGAAGTAGTAGGCCATGAAGAACATAAAGGCAGCTATTATCAGAAGAGATGTCCCTACACCCNCCCTGTAGGAGAAGGTCATGCTGTCTATACGGGTTATCAGCCTGGCCGAAAGCTCGTTAAGCTTCCTCAGGACGCCTGGAGCAAACAGCAACAGTAGCCCCATCAGCAGTGCCAGGGCCCCTACCCCTATGCTTAAACCCACCAGCTCCATCCCAAGGCCCCTCCTCCTTAATATTTCAAGCTATACTTTAAAAATATAAGGAGTAATGCTTAAGTTGTCAAGCATTTTTATTTTATTATCAGGGGGGCATCCTTAAGGCCTGCGATGAGGAGGGCGGAGGGGTCGGTGGCCCTGAAGTCTATTCTTAAGAGCAGGAGGCATTGGTCCTTGTAAATCCTTTTTTCAGGGCCTTGGAGGGGTTTCCACGCAGGGCCTCGGGCCAGCAGGAGGCCCAGGCCCGGGGGGATGCATCCCCCTGCAGGGGCGGTTATGCTAAGGCGGTAGCGCCCTTGCCCCGTGGGGCCCAGGTGGATGCCCAGGCCCTGGGCGCTGAGGCTCAGGGGACGGCTGAGCCAGGAGGCCCTGGGTGCCTCTGGGGCAGGAGGAGAAAGCCTTGCCGGGCTTAGAAACAGCGCTGCCAGCAGCATGAGGAGCAGTCCCAGGGGCAGGCTGTGCCGGAGCTTCAGCGAGGGGGNATTCCTTTTCAGCTCTTCCGCCTCGGCCTTCAGGCCCTGAAGCTGCTCAGTGGCCGCCTGGCTCCCCTGGGCTGGCTCCAGGCGCTGCCTCTGGAGCTCTTCGTTCTGGCTCTGCAGCCTCTTGAGCTCTTCCCTCAGGCGGCGGTTTTCCGCCTCAAGCTCCTGGCTCCTCCGGCCTAACTGGAGGTTCTGCTCCCTGAGGGTGCTGAGCTCCCTGCTACGGGAGTGTGTCTCTGATTCATGCCGATGCCTCAAGTCCTCTATTTGCTGTTGGTGTCTTTTAAGGAGCGCCTCTGTCTCGGCCTTAAGCTGGGCGCTTAGGCGTTGCCTCTGGGCCTCGGCCTGCCTAAGGATGGAGTCCCTTTCGGCCTGGGCCCTGGCCAGGGCGGCCCTGAGGGAGGCGTTTTCTTCCTTCAAGTGCTGCTGGCCGTGGCCCAGGAGCTCTTCCTTCAGTCTTTTCATGAGACTGAGGCCTTGGGCGAGCTCCTCCCTCAGGGCGCTGCCCTGCAGTCTCTGCAGGCTCAGCTCCTTCTTAAGCCCCTGCAGCTCCTGCTCTCTGAGGTAGAGCTCCTGGAGCAGCNCCTCGTTTTCCCTCAGGAGGGAGAACTTTTCTTCGGTAAGCTCCTGCAGCTCCTGCCTCAGTTCCTGAAGTTCCATGCTGCGGCGGATATCCAGCTCCGCCAGTTTCTCGTGGAGGNCTCTTATTTCCTGCAGGCTCCTTTGAAGCCGTTGCATGAAGGCCGTCCTGTCCTGGCCTTCCAGCAGCAGGCGGTGCTTGCGCAGGAACTCCTCAAACTCTCTTATCCAGCTCATCTTGAAGCCTCTTCAGGCCTGCCTGGGCCCTCAGGTTGGAGGGCTCTACTGCCAGGGCCTCCTGGAAGTTCCTCCTGGCCCTAAGGGGGAAGCCCAGGGCAAGGTATACATGGCCCAGCTCTGCCAGCACATCGGCGCTCCGGGGGGCTGCCTGTTGGGCCTTCCTTAGGGACCTTTCCGCCTCCTTGAGCTTGCCGCTCTGAAGAAGGCTGCGACCGTAGTAGTAGTGATACTTGGCGTTGGTGCTGTCAAGGTACACCGCCTCGGCAAACAGCTGTGCCGCCTCCTCTACCCTGCCTTCCCTCAGGGCCCTGAGGCCCTCCTGGAACTTTCCCTCGGCCCCCACGGCGGGCTGGCCCCTGCCGCTGCCCCTTAGGCTCCGGTCATACTGGCTGCGCTTTTTGAAGTCCGAGAGGGNGCTGTAGGCCTCCGTTATCCTGCAGAAGACGGCATGGAGCTTGGCCCTCAACTGCTGGGGCAGATAGAAGTGCCTGTCGGGGTGAAACTCCTTGGCCCTCCTGTAGAAGGCCTGCCTTATCTGCTCGGCAGTGGCGCTGGGCTGTATCTGCAGGAGTTCGTAGTGGCTGATGTCCTGGAGCCGCCCCTCGAGCTCCTGGAGCTTTTCCTCTATTTCCTTGATGGACGGGGTCTCCTCCTGCAGCACCTGCCTTTTGGCCTCGGCCTCATCCCCAGCGGTGGGATTTACCAGCCGGCAGCAGAGGAGCACCGAGAGGGTCCTCAGGGCCTCCTGCTCGGAAAGGCCCGAGGCCTGAAGCACCTCCCGAAGGGACCTCCTGCCGTCTATTGCCCTCAGCAGGGCCTTTTCTTCCTCTGCAAGCCCTATATCCTGAAACAGGTCCAAGGGGTTGGGACTGAGGCTGAGGGGACTGTCCTCAGGGGGAAGGAGGCCCTTCAGATGCTGGGTGTCCTTTAGGCGCTTCATTCCCTCGTAGATGAGCCTGCCGGTAGGAAGTCTAAGGGNGATGGCCTCCTCGGTGGGCAGGGGCCCGGGGATGAATTCAAATAGTCCCTCCCGGAGCTGGAAGGCATTGAGGATTATCTCCTTTACCTGGTGCTTTACCGCCTGGACGAGCTCCTGGGGCCTCAGGTAGCCCAGCTGCACCAGTACGGCCCCCTGGCGCTTCCCCGTGCGCTTCAGGAGCTCTACGGAGCGCTCATAGGCCTCCTGGGTTATCTTGCCCTCCCTCAGAAGGATGTCCCCCAGGCGCTCCTGGGGCTGATTGGAGGAGGCGAACACCAGGTCCCCTTCCCTGAAGTAAAACCTCTTGGAGACCTGGCCGCTGGAAAGCAGCAGAATGCCCGTGAGCTGTCTTCTGCTGAGCCCTATCAGCACATCCGGCAGGAGGTAGTGGCCCAGGCTGCCCTTGGGGGCCCCTAGCCTCAGCAGGCCGGTCCTCAGGCCCTGCGGGGTGGGCCTCTGCCACAGGACCTTGAAGCTGCCCGCCACTAAGGAGGTGCTTACCTCAAGCTGCTCTCCAGGGGCAAGCCTTTCCCTCAGGAGCAGGCCCAGTCCTTCGGGGGAGTAGTCGCAGGGGGNGGCCTCAAGTCGCCTGGAGCCGGCATAGACGGCAGAGCCCTGCCCCAGGGCGTAGCGCCTGAAATGTCGCCGCTCCCCCCTCATCCCCAGGAGAGGATTATACATCAAAGGGGAGGGCGAAACCAAGNCCCCCATTGGCTATAATAGCACTTATGGACATACAGGCGCTGAGGGAGGCGGGAAGGAGGCTCCTGCAGCACCTGGGAGGACGGTCGCTGAGGGGCCAGAGGCTTCTGGGCCGGGGGGCCGCAGGGGACAAGACCTATGCCTTTGACCGCCAGGCCGAGACGGTGGTGCTTGAGCACCTCGGGAGCCTGGGCGAGCCCCTGGAGGTGCTCACCGAGGAGGCAGGGGTGCTGAGGCTTCATGGCCCTGGGGGGCTGAGGGTCCTCCTGGACCCCGTGGACGGAAGCAGAAACGCCGCGGCAGGTCTGCCCTTTTACGGAAGCAGCATTGCCGTGGCCGAGGGCGAAAGGCTCGCCGATGTGTTCATGGCCTATGTGCTCAACCTGGCAAGCGGCGATGAGTTCTGGGCCCAGAGGGGCCGGGGGGCTTTCCTAAACGGCGCCCCCATAAGGTGCACCGGGGATGAGCGTCTCCGGGTGGCAGCCTTCGAGGCGGCCGACACCGCCCGGGACATCCCCAGGATAATGCCCGTGCTGGAGGCCTTCCACCGGGTAAGATGCATGGGGGCCGTGGCCCTGGAGCTTGCCTGTCTGGCAGGGGGAGGGCTTACTGCGGTGCTCAGCCCCTCGCCCTCCAGGAGCTTCGACTATGCTGCCGGCTGGCTCCTCCTGAAGGAGGCCGGGGGGCTGTTTACCGACTTTCGGGGCCAAGACCTGGGGGCGGAAAGGCTGGGGCTCAAGGGGGGCAGCGTGTTTGTGGCCTCGGCCAACGAGGCGGTTCACCGTCGGCTCCTGGAGCTTCTTGGCGGATGAGGCTTAAGGGCTGCAGTAATTTAGCGGCGGCCCTGGCCCTCAGGGCCAGGGCCGCCGCAGAAAGGCCCTTCTTCCTCCACAGGACCACCCAGGGCAGGCTCAGGGAGTACTCCTATGGCCAGTTCCTCCAGGCCGCTCAGGCCCTGGCACTGAAGCTCAGGCAGAAAGGCCTGAGGCCGGGCCAAAGGGTGGCCCTGGTAGGCAGGGCCTCCTTTCACTGGTGCGCAGCCTTCCTGGGAGCCCTGTGGGCCCAGGCCGTGGTGGTGCCCCTCAATGAGGCCCTGGGGAGCCAGGCCCTCCAGGGCTTCCTTGAGGACTCAGGAGCCTCCTGCCTCATCAAGGACCCCCATGTGGCCCTCAAGCAGCCCTTCTGCCTGGAGCTTTCGGAGGCGCTCTTTCAAGGCCCCCCGCTGGAAGAACCACCCGAAGAAGGAGGCCTGGCCCTCATACTCTATACCTCCGGCACCACCGCCACGGCCAAGGGGGTGGCCCTGAGCCATGAAAACCTCCTCAGCGACGCCCAGGGGGTGCTGGCCTCAGGCCTCCTGCGCCCAGAGGACCGGGTGCTCCAGGCCCTCCCCCTTTACCATGCCTATCCCCTCATGTGCTCCTTCCTGGCCCCTGCCCTGGCGGGCTCCACGGTGGTGGGCCTTGCAAGCCCCAGGGAGTTTGCCCAGACGGTGCGCCAGGCCGGAGTGAGCAAGGCAGTGGTGGTGCCCCAGATGCTGGAGCTTCTACTGGAAAGGCTCCGCCGGGAGATGCCCCTTCCCCTCAGGTGGCTTCACAGCCTGTTGATTCGCCCAGGGGGCCACAGGCTGGGCCGAGTACTGTTTTCCCCCCTGAGGAGGAAGGCCCTGGGAGGCCTTGAGACCTTCGCCTCCGGGGGGGCCAGGCTGTCGCCCCAGGTGATGCTGGCCCTGGAGGCCCTGGGCTTCGTGGTCATAGAGGGCTATGGGCTTACGGAATGCTCCCCCGTGGTGAGCTTCAACCCCCTGAGGAGGCGAAAGCCCGGCTCCGTGGGGCTGCCCATCCAGGGCGCCGAGGTGAAGCTCCAGGACGGCGAGGTCCTGGTCCGGGGCCCTATGCTCATGCAGGGCTACTGGAGAAGACCCCAGGAGACGGCCCAGGCCATCAGGCAGGGCTGGCTCTTTACAGGAGACCTGGGCAGGCTGGACGAGGAGGGCTACCTCTACATAACCGGCAGGAAGAAGGAGCTCCTGGTGCTGGCCTCGGGTAAAAATGTCCAGCCCGAGGAGGTGGAGGAGTTCTTCCTCAGGAGATGTCCCCTGCTTAAGGAAATAGGCGTCTATGAGGCCGAAGGGACCCTGAAAGCCGTGGTGGTGCCCCACCTTCAGGAGGCCCGCCGCCAGGGACTGGCCAATGTGGGAGAGGCCCTGAGGTGGCAGCTCATGGAGCAGGCCCAGGGGCTTCCTGAGTTCCTAAGGCCCAAGGGATTTGTCCTTACCACCCAGCCCCTTCCCCGCACCCCCCTGGGAAAGCTCAGGCGGTACATGCTCAGGGAACTCGGCGCCCAGGAGATGCGCCGGGGCCGCCTTCCCGAGGGGCCGCTGGCAGAGCCCCTCCAGAGGGCCTTCCGCAAGGTGCTGCCCCAGAAGACGCCCGTGTACCTGGAGGACCACCTGGAGCTGTCCCTGGGGCTTGACTCCCTCAGGCGCCTGGAGCTCCTTACTGCCCTTTCCCAGGAGCTGTCCCTGGCCCTTCCGGACGACTTCCTCCAGGGGGTGCAGACCGTGGAGGAGCTCATGAAGCGCCTGGAGCAGCCCTCGGCCGCCCCCGCCCCCCGGGCCGAGGCCCGGCCCCTCGGAGGGATGCGGGCCCTGAAGCTGCCCCTCCTGCTGCTTAACCGGGCCCTCGTAAGAGCCTTCTTCCCCCTGCAGGTGGAAGGGCTGGAGCACCTGCCTCCGGGGCCCTTCATCCTGGCACCCAACCATGTGAGCTTCCTGGACGGTTTCGTGCTCTCGGCAGCCCTTCCCCTGAGGCTCGCCCTGCGGCTTCACTTTCAGGGNCTGGAGCGGTACTTCCGCGGCCCCCTGCGCCTTCTGGCCCGGGCGGCAGATGTGCTGCTCATAGACCGGGAGGGTCTCTTGGCAGGGGCCCTGAGGGCCTCCACGGAGGCCCTCAGGCAGGGCCGTCCCCTGTGCATATTCCCCGAAGGAGGGAGGAGCTTTGACGGCCAACTCATGGAACTTAAGCGGGGCATAGCAGAGCTTGCCCTTCAGGCCCGGGTGCCCATCGTGCCTGCCTGGGTGGAAGGCACCTTCAGGGCCCTGCCCAGGGGCAGGGCCCTGCCCAGACTGTTCAGCCCCGTGAGGGTGCGCATAGGCCGGCCCCTTAGCCCCCAGGGGCCCGCCCCCCTGCTGCTAAGGCGCCTGAGGGAGACCCTCCTGGCCCTCCGCCAGGACCAAAACCGGGTTGACAAAAGACTCCCGCCTCCTTAGAATATATGAAACTGAGTCTCAAAACCAAAAAAGGAGGTAGGCGAGGCGATGCTGAGAGCTTCCGTAGTGTTTCTGCTTCTTTTGGGGTTTTGGGGTTGGGCCTATGCCCAGGAGGTAAGCTACAGGGAGCACATAAGGCCGATACTGAAGGAGCGTTGTCTGGGCTGCCACGGCCCTGACAGCCCGGAGTACAAGGCCTTCAAGCTCAGGAAGGCGCACTACATAGCCCGGGGCAAGGGGCCCAGGCTGGACAGCTACACCTACCTGGTGTACTTCGTGGGGTGGCAGGACACCGGGGCCCTCATGCGCAGGCTGGACGACGGGACCAACACCCCGGACGGCAGCCCTGGCAACATGTACCGCTATCTGGGCGACACCGAGGCCCAGAGGCAGCGAAACCTCCGCCTGTTTAAGCGCTGGGTAGGCCACTGGAGCCTCAAGCGCTGGGGGCAGTGGAGCCTGAAGGAGCTTCAGAGCCTGAAGCTCAAGTACTAAGGGGCGCCCTCAGGGGCAGGCTGATGCGGAAGGTGGAGCCCTTCCGAGGGGTGCTCTCTGCCTCTATCTTTCCGCCCAGGGTCTGGGCCAGCTCCTGGGCTATGGCCAGGCCCAGGCCGAAGCCCCTGGAGCCCCTGCCCCTGTAGAACCGCTCAAACACATGGGGGAGCACCTCCGGGGGGATGCCGGGGCCGGTGTCTGAGACCTGAAGGACGAACATGTTGCCGTCCTTGTAGCAGGAAAGCTCCACCCCTCCATGGGAGGTGTGCTGGAGGGCATTCTGGAGGATGTTTCTGAGGATCTTTTCGAGTTTTTCGGGCTCCGTGTGCACCTGAAGCTGGGGAAGGGGGGCCAGCCTGAGGTACAGGCCCTTTTCCTTGAACAGGGGCTCCATGCCCTGTCTGATGCCCTCCAGGAACTCCCTGAGGTCTATCTTCTGGGGGGGGCCCAGCCTGATGAAGCTGGCCTCCGCCTTGGTGAGGTCCTCTATGCCCTCTATGAGCCTGGTAAGGCTCTTGAGCTCCGCCCTCAGGGAGGCCAGGTTCTCCTGGGTAGGCTCCAGCACCCCGTCGGCCATGGCCTCCAGGTGGGCCTCCAGCACCGTCAGGGGGGTGCGCAGCTCGTGGGCTATATTGGAGGTGAGGTGTCGCCTCAGGGCCTCCTCCCTCTTGAGGCTTTCCACCATGTGGTTGAAGGCCTGCTGGAGTCTTCCCAGCTCGTCGGTGCCTTCGGGCAGGCGGACTTCCAGCTGGCCCCTGGCCACGGCCAGGGCGGCCTCCTTGAGTCTCCTGATGGGCCTGGAGAGGTACAGGCTCAGCATAAGGGCCAGAAACAGGGCCCCTCCACCGGCTATGAGGAAGGAGATGAGCAGGAACTGCCTTCCCCGCTCCTTGAATATCTGCTCCTTTTGCCTGAGGGCCGAGGCCTCGGCCCTCAGGGGGCGCACCAGGAGGGTNCCTATCTCCTGGCCCCGGCTGTAGAGGGGGTAGGCCTCGTACTGCACAGGCTCGCTCCTGAGTTCCAGGGTCTGCATCCTTCGGAGCATGGGCTCGGGCAGGCCCACCAGGGCGTCCCTGGAGGTGAGAATCACGTTGCCCTTTACATCCGTGAGCACGCATTCCAGGCCCAGCATGACGGCCCAGCGGAGGGCGTCCCTGAGGGAGTGGGCCCTCCAGCCCTGCTCGGTATAGCTGCCTTCCACCGAGGCCAGGACCCAGTAGAGGTGGTCCTCCCTGATGCCCCGCACGTAGTCGGCAAAGTCGGTGATGATGAGCCTTCCAAACAGCAGGTTGGAGCCCAGCACCGTGAGTATCACCAGGAAGAAGGCCAGGAAGAGCTTGGTGCGCATGCCCGGGGCTTACTCGTCCTTGGTGCCGATGAACTTGTAGCCCACCCCGTAGACGGTCTTTATGAAGGTGGGCTCTCGGGGGTCGTCCTCTATCTTGTGGCGGAGGTTCTTCACATGGGCATCAATGGTGCGCTCGTAGCCCTCGAAGTCGTAGCCCTGCACCATGTTGACCAGTTGCAGCCGGCTCAGCACCCTGCCGGGCCGCTCGGCCAGGGCTACCAGTATGCCGAACTCCGAGGGGGTGAGGGAGACGGCCCTGCCGGCGTGAAGCACCTCTCTTTTCACGACATCTATCACCAGGCGGCCCTTGTTGAAGCTCATTCTGGTGAGGACCCTGCGGTGCCTCCTGAGCTGGGCCTTCNCCCTGGCCACCAGCTCCTTGGGACTGAAGGGCTTGGTGACATAGTCGTCGGCGCCCAGGCCCAGCCCCTTCACGATGTCCTCCTCGGCCGTCTTGGCAGTGAGCATGATGATGGGCATCTCCGAGCTCTCCCGGACTATTCGGCAGAGTTCCTCCCCCGGCATGTCCGGAAGCATCAGGTCAAGCACTATGAGCTCCGGGGACTGCTTGAGGAGCTTGAGGCCCTCCTGGGCAGTTTGGGCCAGGAGCNCCCTTATGCCTTCCCGCTCCAGGTACAGCTTTACCATATCGGCGATTTTCCGCTCGTCCTCCACTACCAGCACGGTGGGCCGTTCGTTCATAGCTTTCTCAGGGCCCTCTGCTGGGCCCGCTCCTTTCTTGAGGGTTTTCTGGGACTGCCCTTCCTGGGCCTGGCCGGCTCCTCCTGGGGCTGCGGCAGGGGCTCCTCCTGGGGCTGCCTGAGCCTCCTCAGGAAGGCCTCGGCAGGCACGGGCACTGCCTGGTGGGCCCAGGCCCAGGCTACAAGCTCCCTGTCGGAGCTCACCAGGATGGCACCGGGGNGCTTCTGAAGCAGGCGTTTTATCACCGCATCGGCGCTCTCGTTGCTCCTGGAGTACAGGACCTCCAGGGCTCCGTGCACCTGGCGCTGAAGCTCGTGGTGCACTCCCCCGGCGGCGTCAAACACCACGGTTATGTGGTGGCCCCTTCTGTGCTGGTACTGAAGGAGCTCCCTGAGGAACTTCTCCCTCTGGGCCCTGAGGTCCCTGTGGAGGGTTCCCATCACATTGTAGCCGTCTATGATCAACCTGGCCACTCTGCCACCTCCAGGAGCATCTGGGCGGTGGTCCTTCTGAACCTTCCCTGGTACCTCAGCTCGGCCCTCAGGAGGGCCTCCAGAGCGGCCATTTCCTGGTAGAAAGGGGTGCGGTCCAGCCTGCCCTGGTCGGTGCGGGCCCCCAGGCGGCTGCAGCCCGGGCCCTCTCGGAGGCTGCCGTCGGGCATCTTCAGCCTGTAGGGCACGCCGTGAAGCCGGCAGATCATGGGCCGGTGCTCATAGAGGACGCATCGGCCCTGGAAGTTAGCCGGGCACAGGGGCCTCTGGGGGGCTGCCCCCAGGGCCTCCTGCTCGTAGAGGCTCAGGACCATCTGGGCCTTTCCCAGTATCTCCTCCCTGAGCTCCGCCGGGGCCTCCCTGAGGCCCTGCCCCAGATAGTACTGCTCCAGCAGGGTGTAGTGGTAGAACCGCTGGGAGCAGCAGTTCTGGGGGCAGCCCTCGCAGCTCAGGCCGTAGGCCCGGGCCAGGGCCTCATAGGCCCTGTCCATTCTCTCGTACAGGGCCCTGAGGCGCTCTCTCAGGGCAGGGTTCATGCCCTGAGGCAGGAGCGCTCCGAGAGCTTCTTCCACAGGGCCGGGTCTATCTCCTGCAGGTAGTCCCTTATCTCGTAGCGTCTGCCGCAGTGCATACAGCACAGCCACACGGCCCTTCAGCCGAAGACGGGTTTTACCTCGCCTTTGCAGACTCGGCACTTCATGGAGTTATTTTAACAGGAAAGGGCCGGTTTTTGGACTAAAGGGTTCTTGACCCCGGCCCAGGAGAGGGGCTATTATATTGTTCGTCCGAGCCGAAGTGGCGGAACTTGGTAGACGCGCTAGATTCAGGATCTAGTGGGGGCGACTCCGTGGGGGTTCGAATCCCCCCTTCGGCACCATTTCCTCAAGGCACCTCGTTGAGTACATAGTCTATCTTGACCTGGAGGTCCTTCCTGAGGCTGTGGTAGACGGAGCAGTACTTCTCGTGCGATAGCTCCACCGCCCTCCTTACCTTGCGCTCTTCAAGCCCCTTGCCCGTGATGCTGAGCACCAGCTCAATTCTCTTGAAGTACTGAGGGGGGGNGGGGTTCCGCTCCCCGATGATGTCTATCTTGAAGTCCTGTAGTTGCACCTTCATCTTTCTCAGGAAGCTCACCACATCAATGGCGGTGCAGCCGGCCAGGGCAAGCAGGAGGGCCTCCGTGGGGGCGCAGCCCCACTGTATCTGGGCGTCGAACTCAATTTCGTAGCCCCGGTTGGTGCGGCCCACGAAGATGAGCTCCCTCTCCCAGTGCAGGGTGGCCTTCATGGCCGGGGAGACCTTCTCCTTGTAGCCCTTGAGGTCAAGCTCCTCGTGCTTTTCTGGCATACCTGAGACCTCCTTTAGAAACTTATTGAAGCGATTGTTTTGGCTTAAACAGTCCAGGAGATTTGAAGGTGATGAGGAATTCCTTGATTCGCCTTTCTGCCAATTTCACATAATTGTTGTCTATTTCATACCCTACATAGTGCCTGCCTGCCTTGATGGCTGCAATAGCGGTTTGACCGCTACCTATGAAGGGGTCCAGCACAACCTCTCCTTTGAAAGTGTATAATTGGATTAGTCTATAGGGCAGCTCTACTGGGAAGGGGGCGGGATGGCCAATCTTTGTCGCCGCCTCGGCGGGGAATGTCCAAACGCTTTTGGTAAACTCTAGGAAGTCCTCTCGCGTAATTGTACTTTCCCTTCGGTGGGGGTTGCTTCTAGCGAAGACATCCTTTGAGAAAATCAGGATATACTCGTGTACATCTCTCAGCGTGGGGTTTTTTGCAGAGAGCCAACTGCCCCATGCAGTTGAGGGGCTGCCACTGCCTGCTTTGTTCCAGATTACCTCGCCTCTCATCAAAAACCCGAAACTGAGCATATCTTGAATGATAAAGGCATGGAGGGGTATGTAGGGCTTCCTTCCGAGGTTGGCAATGTTGATGCAGGCCCTTCCGCCAGGCACAAGCACGCGCTTGACTTCTTTCCACACCCTCTTAAGAAACTCTCTATACTCGTCCAGGCTGAGGTCTTGGTCATAATCCTTCCCTACATTATAGGGTGGAGAGGTCACCATCAGATGTACGCTACAGTCGGGTAGTTCCTGCATCGCCTCGCTGGTTTTGCAGAAGATTTTGTCTAAACACTCTGGCGGGACAGGGTCTTCAGTGTATGCGGTTGTCCTCTCTCCCCTTAGGCCTTCATATAGCCTGCTGGAGTAAAAAGGGGTTGAGTCGTGCCCTACCCGTCCGGGGCAGCCAAAGGAGCTTGTCTTTGTCCCGTTTTTCCTCCTGCGATTAGGCCTCATGGCTTTCCTCCCGCCATAGGTCAACCCATCTTCTGTAAGGATTGACCTTCACTTCTTTTTTTCTTATCCATTCTATTTTTATGCGTTTTGAGTCTTCGGCCTGGGTCAGTTTTGTTAAAGCTGTTTTTGTAATTTCAACACCGCGGGGATTTGTGCCCGGTTTCGGCAACTTGATATACTGATGCCTACCTACTTCTTGAAAGATCATTTCTTGGACCTTTAAGGGAATATAATACATTCCGCCCTCTCCGCCCCAATTGATTTGCACAAGGAGAATATCGCACTTTGGGGAATAAGTTTCAGAGAACACTCTGGCTTTTTGGGCATCTACTGTCCATATGAGTTTGACGCCGCTGAGGCTGTTGCCCGTTATGGTTTTTATTGATATAGGCCTTCCAAAGAGCTTGACATCTGCTTCAGGTTCTGTAATGGGTAAGTCCGTTTCAATATTTGTTTCTCCAAATTTATACATGAGGAGGGCAATAATTATTTTTTCGCGAACGGAACCCACTTCCATGCCAGTTTTACCTGCCCTGGAACTTTCAAGTTCTGCGATCTGAAAAAGGAGAGGTAGTCTTCTCTGTATATGTCTTACAATTCTAAAGTCGTCGAATATCTCTGTTAGGCCTGGCATGATTGGATTTATTGTAGCACTTTTCTCCGCAGGCTCAAAACAGGAGCTCCAGTTGTTTTTCCTGACCAGGGAACTCTATGGGGTAGCGGTGGGAGAAGCAGGCGGTGCAGAAGTCCTCGGGTTGGGGGACATTGCCCAGCAGGCCCTCCAGGCTGAGGTAGGCCAAGGTGTCGGCGGTTATGTAGCGGCGGATTTCCTCCACGCTGTGGGTGGTGGCGATGAGCTCACCCCTGGTGGGGGTATCTATGCCGTAGAAGCAGGGCCCTATGGTGGGGGGCGAGCTTATGCGCATGTGCACCTGTTGGGCGCCGCCGGCCTCTCGGACCATCTTCACTATCTTCTTGCTGGTGGTGCCCCGCACTATGGAGTCGTCCACCAGCACCACCCTCTTTCCCTGAAGCAGCTCCCTTACGGGGTTGAGTTTTATCTTCACTCCGAAGTGCCTTATGGTCTGCTTGGGCTCTATGAAGGTCCTTCCCACATAGTGGTTCCGGATGAGGCCGAAGTCGAAGGGGATACCGCTTTGTTCCGCGTAGCCCAGGGCTGCGGGCACGCCGGAGTCTGGCACGGGGATGACCAGGTCGGCCTGCACGGGGGCCTCCAGGGCCAGCTGTCTTCCCAGGCGCTTGCGCNCCTCGTTCACGCCGTGGTAGCCGAAGATGTGGCTGTCGGGCCGGGCGAAGTAGATGTACTCAAATATACAGAAGGCCCGGCGGGAGGCCTGAAGCACATGGTGGCTCTGGAGCCCGTGCTCGTCCATGAGCACCATCTCTCCAGGCTCCACATCCCTTATGTACTGGGCTCCCAGGAGGTCGAAGGCGCAGGTCTCGGAGGAGACCACCCAGGCGCCGTCGGTGCGGCCGAGGCTCAGTGGTCTTACCCCGTAGGGGTCGCGGATGGCCAGGAGCTTTTTCTCCGTAAGGATCAGGAGGCTGTAGGCCCCCCTTACTGCCTGTAGGGCCTCGGCAATGCGCTCTGTAAGGGAGGGCTCCCGGCTGTGGGCTATGAGGTGGATGAACACCTCGCTGTCGGAGCTACTTTGGAATATGGCCCCTTGGGCCTCCAGCTCGGCCCTCAGCTCGGTGGCGTTTACCAGGTTGCCGTTGTGGGCAATGGCCAGGAAGCCCAGGGCGTAGTTGGCCACAATGGGCTGGACATTCTTGAGGCCACCGCCCCCGGCAGTGGAGTAGCGATTGTGCCCTATGGCCAGAAAGCCGGGAAGCCTCCTCAGGCGCTTCTCGGTGAACACATCTGCCACCAGGCCCAGGGCCTTCTCCACATAAAGCTGCCGACCGTCGGAGGAGCATATGCCTGCGCCCTCCTGGCCCCGGTGCTGAAGGGCGTAGAGGCCCAGGTAGGTGAGGTTAGCCGCCTCGGGGTGGCCGTAGACGCCGAAGACGCCGCATTCCTCTCGGGGCTTCTCTAAAACCATTTCCACAGGCTCTGGTAGGCCTCCTGGAGCTCCCTGAGGGGGAGCCTCAGGCCGAAGGGCTCGATACGAAGTTCCTGGCCTCCCACCTGGCCCAGCACGGCCAGGGGCACCTGGTGGGCCTTGGCCAGGGCCTCCAGGTGCCCCAGTCTTTCCTCGGGCAGGGAGGCCACCNCCCTTGAGGCCGTCTCCCCGAAAAGCAGGGCATCGGGCCTCATCCTGGGAAGCGCCTGGAGGTTCACCTTGGCGCCCAGGGCCCCCTGGATGGCGCATTCCGCCAGGGCCACGGCCAGGCCCCCCTCGGAGCAGTCGTGGGCCGAGCTAAGGAGGCCCTTTCCTGCTGCCTCCACCAGGAGGTGCTGAAGCCTTAGCTCCGCCTGGAGGTCCAGGCTGGGGGGCATGCCCCTTTCCAGGCCGTGGATGAGGGCCAGGTACTCGGTGGCACCTAGCTCCTCCTTGCACTGCCCCAGCAGGACCACCACATGGGCGGGGGCCTTGAAGGCGCTGGATACCGCCCTGGAGACATCATCCAGTACTCCTACGGCGGCCACCGTAGGGGTGGGCAGAATGGCCCTCCCCTTGGTCTCGTTGTAGAAGCTCACATTGCCGCTTACCACGGGGGTGTTGAGGGCCCTGCAGGCCTCCCCTATGCCCCGCACTGCCTGCACGAACTGCCACATCACCTGGGGTTTTTCCGGGTTGCCGAAGTTCAGGTTGTCGGTTATGGCCCTGGGTCTGGCGCCTGCCGAGGCCACATTTCTGGTGGCCTCGGCCACGGCGTGGGCACCACCCAGGTAGGGCTCCAGGAGGCAGTAGCGGGGATTGCAGTCCACGCTCATGGCCACCCCCAGGGGGGTGCCCTTCAGTCTTATCACCGCTGCGTCGGAGCCCGGCCTGAGCACCGTGTTGGTCCTGACCATGTGGTCGTACTGCTGCCAGATGGGCTCCTTGGAGGCTATGTTGGGGCTTCCGAGGAGCTTGAGGAGCACCTGGCCGAGGTCCTCAGGCACGGGGATGCGCTCAAGCTCCAGGCTCTGGAGCTCATCCTGCTCGGCGGGGCGCCTCTGGGGCCGGTCGTACAGGGGGGCCTCGCTGGATATCTTGGCGGCGGGGATTTCTGCCACCACCTGGCCATGCCAGAGGCAGCGGAGGTAGCCGTCGCTGCTTACACGGCCGATGATGACGGCCTCCAGGTCCCACTTCTTGAATATCTCCAGGAGCTCTTGTTCCCGGCCCGCCTGGGCCACAATAAGCATGCGCTCCTGGCTTTCGGAGAGCATTATCTCGTAGGGCACCATCCCCTGTTCCCTGAGGGGCACCTTGTCCAGCTGAAGCTCTATGCCCGTGCCTGCCCGCCCGGCCATCTCGGAGGAGCTGGAGGTAAGCCCTGCTCCCCCCATGTCCTGGATTCCCACCACCAGGCCCCGCTTCATGGCCTCCAGGCAGGCCTCCAGGAGGAGCTTCTCCGTAAAGGGGTCGCCCACCTGGACGGTGGGCTTCTTCTGCTGTACATCCTCGTCAAATTCCTCGGAGGCCATGGTGACCCCGTGGATGCCGTCCCGGCCGGTCTTTGAGCCCACATACACCACGGGGTTTCCCACCCCCTGGGCCCTGCCCCGGAAGATGGCCTCCTTCTTGGCAATGCCCAGGTTGAAGACATTAACCAGGCAGTTTCCGCTGTAGGAGGGGTGGAAGAAGACCTCTCCTCCCACGGTGGGCACCCCGATGCAGTTTCCATACCCGGCAATGCCTGCCACCACCCCCTGGAGGAGGTAGCGCTGGAGGGGCTCCTCGGGAGGGCCGAACCTCAGGGAGTTGAGGCTGGCCAGGGGCCTGGCCCCCATGGTGAATATATCCCTGAGGATGCCCCCCACCCCCGTGGCCGCCCCCTGGTAGGGCTCTATGAAGGAGGGGTGGTTGTGGCTCTCCATCTTGAAGACGGCGCAGAGGCCCTGGCCCACCTCTATTACTCCGGCGTTTTCCCCTGGACCCTGCACTACCCAGGGCGCCTGGGTGGGAAAGTGGCGGAAGTGCAACCGAGAGCTCTTGTAGGAGCAGTGCTCTGACCACATCACCGCAAAGATTCCCAGCTCGGTGAAGGAGGGCTCCCGGCCGAGGATCTCCAGAATCCTCCGGTACTCCTCCTCGGTCAGGCCGTGCTCCTTTATGAGCTCTTGGGTTATCTGTGGTTCCTTCAAGGCCCTGGGTTCCTCAAGGGGTTTGCATGGTTATTTTAACACAGAGGGGGGCTACTGGGGGTGCACGAAGGGGCTTCCCTTGAAGATGCGGCTTACCCTCAGGGGGCTTCCCCTGAGCTGAAACACCGCCATTCCCTCCTCGCTGAGGGACCGGCCCTTCCTTTGCCAGGTGCCCCGCCAGGCGACATTCACCACCAGGAGGGGTGGGTTGAGGCTTTCCACCTCCACCCACCTGGGGCTGAAGCTCAGGGCTGCCGAGTCAAACTCCCTCAGACCCGCCTTTATCTGTTCAAACACCTCCTGGGTGCAGTAGGGGGCCATGGCCTTGAGGGCCCTCTGCTCGTAGGCCTCCTTGAGGGAGGTCAGCACCCTGAAGGCCTCCCTGGTGAGGGCCACCTCGGGTCCCTCAGGGCGTGCCGGAGGCCTCTGCTTGGCACAGGCAGAAAGACTCAAGGAAAGGGCCAGTATGCACAGCAGGACTTTCATGGGCACAGACATTATCCCCATTGAAGGCAGGGAGGTCAAGGAGGGCTCTACCGGGCCCTCAGCAGAAGGAGGCGCCTCAGGACCTCGCCGTTCATGAGCACCGCAAGCAGCACCAAGGCGGCCAGGGCCTGGTTGGCCACTGCACCCAGGGCTATCAAGAACACCCTGAGGTCCCGGCCCAGCCTGAGGGGTGGCCTGCCCCTTTCACTGAGCCTTCGGCGGATGAACTGGTCGTACTTGTCGGCGGTGTAGCTCAAGGCGAAGGAGCCCATCACCGCCCCGAAGCCCCACAGGAGGGCCGTCCCCTGCTGGGCCTGCCCCCAGGCATGCCATGTGAGGCCCAGAAGCAGGAGGCCGTCGGAGTAGCGGTCCAGGACGGCGTCAAACCAGGCCCCATATTCCGACTCCAGGAGCTTCAGCCTGGCTACCTCACCGTCTGAGCCGTCCAACACGCTGGCGGCCTGGGCCAGGAGTCCCCCCAGGGCCAGGGCCAGGTGCCCGGGCATGGCCATAAGCAGGGCTGCCAGGCCGCTGAGGAGGAAGCACAGGAGGGAAAGCTGGTTGGGGGTTATAGGGGTGCGCACCAGCACCCTGGAGAGCCTCACCGAGAGGGGCCTGTTGAAGTGCCTGGCCACGGGCCCGTCGGTGGGCTTCTCCCTCAGGGCCCTGAGGAGGGCCCCCTCGGCCTTCTTCAGGGCCTGGGGACTGTCCACATCCACCCACAGCAGGCCCGCTGTCTTGACGGCCCTCACCCGCCCCTTCTGGGCCAGGAGCCTTACGGCATCGGTGAGGGCGGTTCTTCCCTCCTTCACGCACTGCCCCAGGGCGTCAAAGAGGGCCTCGGAGCAGAGGAACACCCCGGTGTCGTAGCCGTCGTAGGCCCCAAGGCCCTTGCCTATGTCGGCGACCCAGGAGTCCCTGAGCCTGACCTTGGTGGCGTCGGGGACGTCCACCAGGGGGTTTTCCAGGGCCGTGTCCACTGCCAGGGCCACATCGGCCCCTTTGAGGCCCTCGGCCAGGAGCCTCTGGGGAAGGGCCGGCTCCAGCACATGGTCGGCCATGAGGAGCAGAAAGGTCTGGCCCCTCAGGTACTCCCTGGCCCTGAGGACAGAGAGGCCGTTTTCCCCCTTGTGCCAGTCCTGATTAATTATGACCTTGAGGGGAAGGTCCAGGCCTTGCAGGTAGTCCCGCACCTCCTGGGCCCTGTGGCCCAGCACCACATAGAACTCCGTGGCCCCCGCCCTCTGGGCCGTGAGTATGGCCCTGTGGATGAGGGGCAGGCCCAGCAGGGGACAAAGGGGTTTGGCCTCTGCCCTGCAGCTGAGCCTCCTACCCCTGCCGGCCGCCAGGATGAGACACTTCATGCCCTGCGGCCGCCTCTATGAAGGCCCGGGTCATCTGGTAGGCCACGTCGTCGTTGAACTGCTTAGGCGGATGCTTGCAGAAGTAGGCCGATGGCCCGTAGAGGATGCCTCCCAGGCCCCTGTCCAGGGCCAGCTTGGCGCAGCGGATGGCATCGATGGCCACCCCCGCCGAGTTGGGGGAGTCCTCCACGCTGAGCCTCAGCTCCAGGTTCATGGGCACATCCCCGAAGAGCCTTCCCTCCATGCGGATGAAGCAGACCTTGTTGTCCTTCTGCCAGGGCACATAGTCGGAGGGGCCTATGTGGATGTTTTCGGCCTCCAGGCGCTCAGCGGCCACGGCCTGCACCGCCTCGGTCTTGGAGCGCTTCTTGGAGGCCAGCCTGGAGCGATTGAGCATGTTGAGGAAGTCGGTGTTTCCACCGGTATTGAGCTGGTAGGTGCGGTCAAGCCTCACCCCTCTACGCCTGAACAGGTCCGTAAGCACCCGGTGCACTATGGTGGCCCCCAGCTGGCTCTTTATGTCGTCCCCTATGATGGGCAGCCTGCGGGCCTCAAACTCCGAGGCCCACTTGGGGTCGCTGGCGATGAACACGGGCATGCAGTTGAAGAGAGCCACCCCGGCCTCCAGGGCGGCCCGGGCGTAGAACCTGGCGGCCTGCTCGCTGCCCACGGGCAGGTAGTTTACCAGCACATGGGTCTCGGTCTCCCTGAGCACCTTGACCACGTCCTGAAGCTCCGGCTCCTTCTTCAGGGCAGGCAGGAAGGTTCTCTCGGGGGGATACTCCTTCATGTGCTCCGAAAGGCCGTCCAGGATGCGGCCCATCTGCACCTTCACCCCCGAGGGGGGCACATGGGGGCAGAAGACCTGGGTGCAGTTGGGGGGGGCGAAGATGGCCTCCGAGACATCCTTGCCCACCTTCCTTTCATCAATGTCAAAGGCGGCCACCACCTGTATGTCCCCCGGCCTGTAGGGCCCTATCTGCCAGTTCATGAGCCCTATGGCCTGCTCCGAAGACCTCTGCCTGTAGTACTGGATTCCCTGAATCAGAGCGCTGGCGCAATTTCCTACCCCTACAATGGCGATATTGACCTTCATTGCACCTCCACTCCTTTAAGTTAAGGTTTGCTCCGTCTAAGGAGGGCAAAGCCCTTGAGCTAGAAATCTACCAGATTTGCCCCTGGGCTGCAAGGGGCAGGCTAAATTCCCTGTTGACAGTGAAGGGTTTGTTGATTCAGAATTGAAAAATTAACCTCGTACGGCCAGGAGGAGGGCCTTGCACAGGGCGCAGAAGGCAGACTGATGGAGGGCATACTGAGGCAGATTGCCCTTTCGGTGCTGCCGGTGCTTCTGGCCATAACCTTTCACGAGCTGGCCCATGCCGCGGTGGCCTACCGCCTGGGCGACCGCACCGCCAAGGCCGCAGGCAGGCTCACCCTGAACCCCCTGGTGCACATAGACCTCCTGGGCACCGTCATTCTTCCCCTGGCCCTCCTGGTGCTTACCCGGGGGCAGTTAGTCTTCGGCTATGCCAAGCCGGTGCCCATAAATCCCTACAATTTCCACAACCCCCGCAAGGGCATGGCCCTTTCGGCCGCGGCCGGGCCTGGGGCCAACCTGCTCCTGGCCCTCCTCTGCGCCCTGGCCCTGAAGTGGGTACTCCTTCCCCTGGCGGTGGTGGCTCCCGAGGGNGTGGTAGTAAGCGTCCTGGCCCCCCTCAGGCAGATGCTCCTGGTGGGCATAGTGGTCAACCTGGTGCTGGCCAGCTTCAACCTCCTGCCCGTGCCTCCCCTGGACGGGGGCAGGGTGCTGGTGGGCCTCCTGCCCCCCAGGCAGGCCTGGGCCCTGCAGAGGCTTGAACCCTACGGGTTTATCATTGTTATAATCCTTATTGCCACCGGGCTGGCCTACTACTTCATAAGGCCCCTCATGGGGGCCATGATGGCCCTGATAGGCGTGGCAACAGGAGGCCTATGAGAAGGAGGGTCCTCAGCGGCATGCAGGCTACGGGGAGGCTGCACCTGGGCAACTGGGNGGGGGCCCTGCAGAACTGGGTGCGTCTGCAGGAGCAGTACGACTGCTTCTACTTCGTGGCGGACTGGCACGCCCTTACCACCGCCTATCAGGCCCCGGGGGATATACCTGAAAGCACCAGGGACCTCCTGGTGAACTTCCTGGCCTCGGGGCTTGACCCCCAGAGAGCGGTGATATTCATCCAGTCCTGGGTGCCCCAGCATGCGGAGCTTCACCTGGCCCTGAGCATGCTTGCTCCCTTGGGATGGCTGGAAAGGGTGCCCACCTACAAGGAGAAGAAGGAGGAGCTGAGGGACAAGGACCTGGGCACCTACGGGTTTCTGGGCTACCCGGTGCTTCAGTCTGCCGACATACTGCTTTACCGGGCCGAGCTGGTGCCGGTGGGGCAGGACCAGCTGCCCCATCTGGAGCTCACCAGGGAGCTGGCCAGGAGGTTCAACTACCTCTACGGCCCGGTCCTTCCTGAGCCCCAGGCCCTGCTTACGGAGTTTCCCAAGCTTCCGGGCACGGACGGCAGGAAGATGTCCAAGAGCTACGACAATGCCATCTACCTCTCGGACCCCCCCGAGGTGCTTCGCCAGAAGGTAAGGACCATGATGACCGACCCTGCCAGGAAGCGCCGCACCGACCCGGGCGAGCCTGAGCTCAGCCCGGTCTACCAGCTTCACAAGGTGTTCTCCAGCGCCCAGGAGCTAAAGGAGCTGGCCCAGGGCTGCCGGGCTGCCTCCATAGGGNGCCTGGACTGCAAGGAGGTGCTCATAAGGAACATGTTCAAGGCCCTGGAGCCCCTGTGGCAGAGGCGCAGGGAGCTGCTGGGGCAACCCTCCCTGCTTAGGGATATTGCCGCCGAGGGGGCCAGGAAGGCCTCGGCCGTGGCCCAGGAGACCCTCCAGGCGGTGAAGGAGGCCATGGGCCTCAAGTTCTCTTAAACATCCTCCTTAGGTCTTTCAGGCTCAGCAGCATCTGGGTGGGCCTTCCGTGGGGGCAGCGCCAGGGCTCCTGGCAGTCCCTGAGCTCCTGCCAGAGCCTTCCTACTTCCTGGGGGCCCAGGGCCTCGGAGCCTCTGAGGGCCCTGTGGCAGGCCATCCTGGCGGCCAGGGCCCCCCTGAGCTCCTCTCCAACGGGCCGCTCTTGCGAAAGCAGCAGGGCCAGGTCCTTAAGCAGTGGGCCAAGGTGCTCCAGGGCCGTGCCTTGGGGCACGGCCCTTACCAGCAGGGCAGAGCCTGCCCAGTCCTGAAGCTCAAGCCCCAGGGAGGCCAGGGCCTCCTGGTGCCCCAGCAGCAGCTCCTTCAGATGCCTTGGTAGCTCCAGGCTCTGGGGCAGGAGGAGCCTCTGGCAGCCCCAGGCCTCAGAGAGCAGCCTCTCATAAAGCNCCCTCTCGTGGGCCGCGTGCACATCCAGAAGCAGCAGCCCCTCCTCTGTGGCCACGGCCCAGAAGCTCTCGCCCACCCTGAGGCACCGGGGCAGGCCCTGGTAGGGCAGGGGCTGGGCCTCGCCCACCCTCAGGGAAGGCCCTGGGGGAGGAGAATCATGGATTCTTTGGCCGCCCCGGGTGGAGTACCCCAAAGAATCATGGATTCTTTGGGGGCCCCGGATGGAGTACCCCAAAGAATCTTGGGGGCCCCGGAGGGCTGTTCTTAGCAGGCCCTTCAGGGCCTCGGGATGGCTCAGGCGCACCTGGGCCTTTCGGGGATGGACATTTACATCCACCTGCCGGGGCTCTACCTCCAGGTAGAGGAAGAGCACGGGGTGGCGTCCTTGGGGAAGCCCCAGGCCCTGGTATATGGGGGCGGTAAAGAGCCCCTCGGCCTTTATGGGCCTCCTGTTTAGGAACACGTACTGCTGGGCCCTGCTGGCCCGGTGCTCGGTGCTGAGGTAAAGCTCCAGGGCCAGCCCCTTTCCCTTGGCCTGAAAGAGCCTCAAGGGGAGTTGCTGCCCGAACAGGGCCCTTATCCTTTCGGCCCTGTCCCTGTGGGGAGGGAGCTCCAGCNCCTTTCTTCCGTCGGCCTTCAGGCTGAAGGCCACCTCGGGAAAGGCCAGGGCATACCTCAGGAGCGTCTCCGTAAGCCTGTAGGCCTCGGTACTCAGGGAGCGGAGGAACTTCCTCCTCACGGGGGTGTTGTAGAAGAGGTCCCTTACCTCCACCACCGTCCCCCCTGGGTTGGGGGCAGGTCTTTCAGAGAGCACCTCTGCCCCGTGGGCCTCAAGCCTCAGACCCTCCTGGGCCCCTCTGAGGCCGCTTTCCAGCACCAGCCGGCTTACCCTGGCGATGGAGGCCAGGGCCTCCCCCCTGAAGCCCAGACTCCTCACGGCCTGAAGCCCCTGCAGGTCCTGGAGCTTGCTGGTGGCATGAGGAAGGATGCTCAGGGGCACATCCTTGGGATGCATCCCCAGCCCATCGTCCTGGACCCTGATGAGGGAAAGCCCCGCCCTCTGAAACTCCACCTGCACCTTCCTGGCCTGGGCATCCAGGGAGTTTTCCACCAGCTCCTTCAGGGCATCGGCGGGGCGTTCCAGCACCTCCCCGGCCCTCAGGGCCTGGGCCTCCTCGGGGCTTAGCAGCCTGATTCTTTCCATATGGTTAGATTTTATCATCCAGCAGCCCCAGCAGCCTTTCGGCCGCCTCCTCAGGGCCTACCCGCTGGGTGTCCACCACCAGCTCGGCCCTCTGGGGCTCCTCGTAGGGGACGCTGAGGCCTGGCACGGGCCAGCCCTCCCTGGCCCTCTCATACACCCGGCTTCCCCTTGAGGCCTCCCTCTGCATGCACAGCCGGAGGGGGCAGCGGAGGTAGACCTCGGCAAAGTCCCCCCCTATGAGCTTTCGGGCCAGCTGCCTCCAGGCCCTGCGGTGTCCCGTGGCATCAATTACCACGGTGTAGCCCAGCCCCCAGAGCAGGCGGGCCATCCACACCAGGGCCCGGTAGAGCACCTCCCTTTCGGCCTCCGAGTAGGTGGGCCTGGGGGTGGCCACCTTCCTCAGCTCATCCATCTGGAGCAGCAGCACCTCCGGGCGCCTCCTCTTAAGGGCCAGGGCCACGCTGCTTTTACCAGAGCCCGGAAGCCCGGTTATCCACACCACCTTGGCCAACCTGGGGAAAGTTTACATCCTCCACAAGCACCATGGCAACATTGCTATAATTACCTTGATGCGCAGGGCCCTGCCCATACTGCTTGTCGTCCTGCTCCTTTCTGGCTGCGCCAGGCACATAGCCGAGGTGGACGGCCAGAAGGTCTCCCTCAAGAGGTACCGCCGGCTCCTCAAGGAGCGGCTGAGGCAGCATCCCGAGGAGCCCCCCCAGGCCGCCAGGCAAGCGGTGCTGGAGGCCCTCATCCAGAGGGCCCTGCTCCTTAAGGGGGCCAGGGAGAAGGGCCTTGAGGTCAAGCCGGAGGAGCTTCAGGCCAAACTCAGGCAACTCAGGCAGGACAAGGGAGACCTTCAGGCCTGGCTCAGACAGCAGGGCCTTACCGAGGAGGAGCTCAAGGAGGAGCTCAGGGAGGAGATACTCATTGACAAGTTCCGCCACAGCTTTGCCGGCATCCAGGATGTCAGCCTGGAGGAGGTCCGCAGGGCCTATCGCCGGGCCCCTCCGGTGAAGGAGCCCCTGAAGGTGAAGCTCACCATGGTGGAGCTCCTGGAGGCCGACAAGGCCCGGGCCCTGGCTGAGCAGATGCGCCGGGGCGGGCTGTCCCTCCAGGGGCTTTCCCAGCAGGACGGCATAGCGGTACTGGGGCCCCGATGGACTGAGCCAGGGCTGTTTTCCCCCGAGGTGGCCCAGGTGCTTGAGGAGGCCTCCGAGGGCGAGGTAGTGGGCCCCCTGGCCCTCAAGGGCAGCTACTATGTTCTCCTGGTGCACGAGCGGAGGCCACCCCAGTATGCCTCCTTCCAGGAGGCCAAGGAAAGGGTGATGTTTTCCCTGCTTCAGAGGCTCAGGCACCAGAGGATGACCTCCTGGCTCCAGCAGCGAAGGGCCCAGGCGGTGGTGAAGGTGAGGGAGAAGCTTCTTTAAAGGAAGGAGGTTTCCATGAAGCCGGTGCAACTGAAGGAGGGAATCTACTGGGTAGGTGCGGTGGACTGGGCGGTGAGGGACTTCCACGGCTACATAACCCCCAGGGGCTCCACCTACAACAACTATCTGGTGCTGGACGAGGAGCCCACCCTGCTTGACGGGGTAAAGGCCGGNTTTGAGGCCCTCAGCCTGGCCAACATAAGGGCCCTCATCGAGCCCTCCAGGATTAGGCACCTGGTGGTAAACCATGTGGAGCCGGACCACTCGGGGGGGCTTCCTGCCATCCTCTCGGCCTGCCCCCAGGCCACGGTGTACTGCAGCAAGAAGGGGCAGGAGGGCCTTCAGCGGTTCTTTGACACCTCCGGCTGGAGGATAGAGACCGTCAAGACCGGCGACACCCTCAAGATAGGCAAAAGGACGCTGCTCTTCATAGAGACCCCCATGATCCACTGGCCTGACTCCATGATGACCTTTATTCAGCCCGACGGGGNGCTGGTGAGCCAGGACGGCTTCGGCCAGCACCTGGCCAGCAGCCAGAGGTTTGACGACGAGTTCGTGGCCTGCGCCTCCCAGGCCGAGCTGGAGGATGCGGTCTGGGACTACTACGCCAACATCCTCATGCCCTTTGGTACCCTCATTAAGCGGAAGATAAAGGAGCTGAAGGACATGGGCCTTGAGATTCAGATGATAGCTCCTGACCACGGGGTGGTGTGGCGGAGCCAGCCCCAGAAGGTGCTGAAGATGTACCTGGACATGGCCTCCGGCTGGGCCGAGGAAAGGGTGCTCATCATCTACGACACCATGTGGGGCGCCACGGGCAAGCTTACCCAGGCCATAGCCCAGGGCGCCAGGGACCAGGGCATGGATGTGCGGGTCCTGAAGCTCAGGGCCACCCCCGTTAGCGTGGCGGTAAAGGAGTTCTGGCGTGCCAGGGCGACCCTCCTGGGCTCCCCCACCCTGAACAACACCGTGTTTCCCCATGTGGGGGAGCTCCTCTACTACCTCAAGGGCCTCAGACCCAAGGACCGCCTGGTGGGGGCCTTCGGCACCTTCGGCTGGGCAGGTGGGGCCACAAAGGAGATCCTTCAGGGCTTCAGGGACATGGGCCTGGAGGTCTTCCCCGATGCCCTGCAGGTGCGCTACCTGGCCAAGGAGAAGGAGCTCCAGGAGGCCTACGCCTTCGGAGCCAGATTTGCCCAGGCTGCCAGGGAGTTTCACCAGAGGAATCGGTGAGGCTCCTGGCCCTTCACGGAAGCCCCCGAAAGGGAGGAAACACCGAGCTGCTCCTTCAGGAGGCCCTCAGGGGGGCCCAGGAGGAGGGGGCCCAGGTGGAGCTTCTCCTGCTCAACGAGCTTGACATCCGGGGCTGCCAGGACTGCGGAGGTTGCACAGAAACGGGCCAGTGCGTCATCCAGGACGACATGGAGCTCATCTACCCCCTCATAAGAAGCTGCCACCGCATCCTGCTGACAAGCCCCATATTCTTCCTGGGGGTGTCGGCCCAACTGAAGGCCGTGGTGGACCGCTGCCAGGCCTTCTGGTGCGAAAAGTACCTGCTGAAGCGGCCCATCCCCCAGCCGCCAGAGGGCAGAAGGGGACTGTTCATCACCGTGGGGGGCATGCACTGGGCCGAGGGGCTTAAATGCTCCGAGGCCACCGTGAGGGCCTTCTTCCGCTCCATAAGCGTGCCAGAGCACCACTGCCTGGGCTACCTGGGAGCGGACGCCCTGGGGGCCATAAGGCAGCACCCTACGGCCCTGAAGGAGGCCTACGAGGCAGGAAAAAAACTCGTCAAAGGAGGCAAAGGATGAAGTACCCTAAGCACTACTCCCAGATGCGCAAGAGGTACAGGAGGTTCTTCTCGGCCCTGGAGAGACTGGGCTCCACGGCCAGGGCCTCGGGCCCCCTGGACGAGAAGACCTCCCATCTGCTGCAGCTCGCAGCGGCGGCCGCCATAAGGAGCGAGGGGGCCGTGCACAGCCACGCCCGCAGGGCCCTGCAGGCAGGCGCCAGCGCCCAGGAGCTGGAGCATGCCCTGCTCCTTATAACCAGCACCGTGGGCTTCCCCACCATGGCGGCGGCCATGAGCTGGCTACAGGATGTGCTGAAGGAGGCCCCATAGGGAAAGGCTGCCCTCTCCCATCCGGGCTATTGCATTACAACTGAAAAGCGCATAGGCTTTTCAGTGAAGGGGGAAGGTTTTTTGACAGATGTCATGGTTTTGGCACAGTAAGGAAGGAAAGGAATATGAAAAAAAGGCATTTCTGCCTGGCAGGAGGATTGCTAAAGTCCGGTAAAACCGTGTTTCCACCCCGGGAAGGAGGAAGCTATGGGAGTGAGGGCTTTAGCGGAGGCGGTGATTCTTCAGAGCCTGGAGGACCTGTACCATCCTGCCTACAGGTCCGAGAGCCTGAGGTTCTTTGCCGGTGAGGGCTTCAGGCGCTGTGCCCATCTGGCCGGGCTGAGCCTTTCGGAAAGGCTCAGGCTCCTGGCCCTGGTGAGGGCCCTGAAGGAGGGGCAGAAGACCCTGAGAAGGCATGCTTCTTAGGAAGGGGGCGCTGCTGAGGCATGCCACCCTCAGGCGGGAGGGGGTGGTGATAGACTGGGGGGTCAGGGACCCCAAGCATCGGCGCTACATGCTCACCAAGCGGGATGCGGCCGATGCCGTGAGGGTCTGGACAGGCCAGAGCATTGAGGTCTGGCCCCTCAGGGAGGTGGAGCTTCAGAGGGCCTGAAGGGTGGCCCTGAGGCTTTGGGGGTCCTGGACATTCAGCACCCTGGCCTCCGGGAGGGTCCTCTTGATGAGCCCTGAGAGGACCTTTCCGGGGCCTGCCTCTATGAAGGTGTCCACCCCGGCATCGTACATCACCCTCAGGGAGTCCTCCCACAGCACGGGGTGGCTCAGCTGCCTTACGAGGGCTGCCCTTATGCCGTCGGCGGTGCTCAGGAATATGGCGTCGGCGTTGGAGACCACCGGGACCCTGGGCTGGCGGAACTCCGTCTCCAGGAACAGGTGCTCTGCCAGCCGCTCTGCCGCCTGGCTCATGAGCTTTGAGTGGCTGGGCACGCTCACCTTAAGGGGCAGCACCCTTTTGGCCCCCGCCGCCTTGGCCAGGCGCATGGCCTCCTGCACGGCCCGGCTCTGGCCGGAAAGCACTATCTGCCCGGGGCAGTTGTAGTTGGCCGGCTCCACGTAGCCTGTCTTGACTTCCTGGCACAGGGCGTCCACCCGCTCCCTTTCCAGGCCCAGCACTGCGGCCATCATTCCCTGGCCCTCGGGCACGGCCTCCTGCATGAGGGTGGCCCTTAGCTCCGTAAGCCTCAGGGCCTGGGGGAAGGACAGCACCCCTGCGGCCACCAGGGCGGTATACTCCCCCAGGCTGTGCCCTGCCAGCACCGAGGGGCTTACTCCCTCCTGGGCAAGCATCAGGTAGGCGGCGTAGCCTGCCACCAGGAGGCAGGGCTGAGTCCTCACGGTGCGGTTCAGCTCCTCCTCGGGGCCCTCAAAGCTTAGGGAGGCCACATCCCAGCCCAGGCACCGCTGGGCCTCCTCATAAAGCTCTCTTACCCGGGGGTAGGCCTCCCACAGGGCCCTGCCCATGCCCACGTGCTGGGAGCCCTGTCCTGGGAACACCACTGCCAGCTTCATTGTCCTTTGAGTTCCTTAAGGCGTCTTATCAGCAGGGGCAGTATCCGGAAGGCGTCGCCCACTATGCCGTAGGTGGCCACATTGAATATGGGGGCCTGGGGGTTCTTGTTTATGGCCACTATCACATCGGAGGACTGCATGCCCACCAGGTGCTGCACCGCCCCGGAGATGCCGCAGGCTATGTACAGGCGGGGGCAGACGGTCTTTCCTGTCTGGCCCACCTGGCGGCTGTAGGGCATCCAGCCCTCGTCCACTGCGGCCCTGGAGGCCCCTACCACTCCGCCCAGGAGTTCCGCCAGCTCCTGGAGGAGCCGGAAGCCCTCGGGCCCCCCCATGCCCCTTCCGCCTGAGACTATCACCTTGGCCTCCTGGAGGTCCACCTTCTCGGAAGGGCCCTCCCGGAAGGACTCCAGGAGCTCCGTGCGGGGCTTCACCTGGGGGGCCTTCACCCTTATTACCTGGCCTTGCCTCTGGGGCTCGTACCGCCCTGGCTTCATTACCCTGGGCCTGACGGTGGCCATCTGGGGCCTGCGGGAGGGGCACAGGATGCTGGCCATGATGTTTCCTCCGAAGGCCGGGCGGGTCTGGATGAGGTTCCTGCTCTGGGGGTCTATGTCCAGGCCGGTGCAGTCGGCGGTTAGGCCAGTCCTCAGCCTGGCGGCCACCCGGGGCAGGAAGGACCTGCCTATGGCGGTGGCCCCGGCAAGGACTATCTCCGGCCGGTGGGTGTTTATGAGGGCAGAAAGTAGCCCCGCATAGAGCTCGTCGTTGAACTGGGAAAGCTCCGGGCAGTGGTAGACCACATCGGCCCCCCAGCACAGTAGCTCCTGGGCCTCGGCCTCGGTGGCCCCGAAAAGCACCGCCGAGCAGGGCACCTCCAACTGCTCCGCCAGCCTTCGGCCAGCACCCAGGAGCTCCAGGGCCACGGGGGCCAGTCGGCCCTCCCGCTGCTCGGCAAACNCCCACACGCCCCTGAAGCCCTCCTGGGGCCCCTCCAGGGGCTCCTCCGTCTCCTTTATGGCCCCCTCGGGACAGACCCCCAGGCAGTTCATGCACAGCTGGCAGTACTCCGTTATCTGGGCCTTCTCCTCCTTCATGACGATGGCCTCGTAGGGGCAGGCCCCCAGGCACTCGCCGCAGCCACTGCAGCGCTCGGGGTCTATTCTCAGAGGCATTTCATCTCCTTCAGGGCCTGGATGAGGGCCTCCACCTGCTGCTCAGGAGAGCCCTCCAGCATCCTCCTTTCCCCCCTCGCCTGGGGGGCAAAGACCTTCTTTACCTGGGTGGGGGAGCCCCTGAGGCCCAGCTTCTCCTCCGAGGCCTCTATGTCCTGGGGTCCCCAGTGGGGTATTGAGGCCCTCTTGGCAGCCATCTTGCCCCTGAGGGAGGGTGGGCGGGGTTCGTTGAGCTCCTTTACTACCGTAAGCAGCACCGGAAGGCTGGAGGCTACCACATCATAGCCCTCCTCCATGAGGCGCTCCACCACGATGCGCTCCCAGCTTACCTGTCTTATCTTTCTCACATAGGCCACATGGGGGATGTTCAAGAGCTCTGCCACCTCCGGGCCCACCTGCGAAGTGTCCCCGTCGATGGCCTGCTTGCCGCAAAGCACTATCTTGGCCGAAAGCCTCTGGATGGCCTTGGCCAGGGCGTAGGAGGTGGCCAGGGTGTCCGAGCCGGCAAAGGCCTTGTGGGTAAGGAGCACCGCCTCCTGGGCCCCCAGGGCTATGGCATCCCTCAGGGCCTGCTCGGCCTGGGGAGGGCCCATGCTCAGGGCTATGACCTTCCCCTCTCCCAGGGTTTCCCGAAGCTGAAGGGCCGCCTCCAGGGCGTGAAGGTCAAAGGGGTTTATCATGCTGGGTACTCCTTCGCGGATGAGGGTGCCCGTCTGAGGGTTGACCTTCACCTCAGCGGCATCGGGCACCTGCTTTATGCACACCACTATGTTTTTCTGCTCGGCCATGAGAAGGAAGAATTATACGATTTTTCCCCAGGGCAAGTAAAGGCGGCTGGCTGAGCCTCAGGCCCTTCTCAGGGCCTCCCCTATGTTTATGGCCGCCGTGGTTCCCTGGCCCACGGCCACTGCTATCTGCTTGGCCCCGCCGGTTATGTCCCCGGCAGCGTAAAGGCCTGGCAGGGAGGTCTCCTGCCTCTCGTTGACCTTGATGTAGCCCTCGGGGCTGAGCTCCAGCCCCAGGGCCTTGGCCAGGGAGTGCTGGGGCTCATGTCCGATGGCTATGAAGGCCCCTTGGGCCCTGAGCCTCCTTTTTCCTCCCCCTGGGCCCCTGACCTCTACTGCCTGCAGTCTTCCCCTTCCCAGGAAGGCCTCCACGGTGGTGTGGTAAAGCACGGGTATCTTCCTTTCCGAAAGCTCCCTCTTGAGGTGCTCCTCGGCCCTGAGGGCCCCTGAGCGGTGCAGTATCCTCACCCCGGCCCCCAGGGTGTAAAGATAGAGGGCATCGGTAAGGGCGGTGTTTCCTCCCCCTATGACTACTACCGGCTTGCCGTCCCTGTAGAGGTAGCCGTCGCAGGTGGCACAGTAGCTCACTCCCCGACCGAAGAGCTCCCTTTCGCCCGGCACCCCCAGCCTCCTGGGCGCAGCCCCTGTGGCCAAAAGCACCGCCCTGGCCCTGAAGGGCCCCTCGGTGCTCTGGAGCAAGAAACCTCCCCCCTTGAGGGGGCTTATGGCCTTCACCTCTACTCCCTGCCTTATCTGGGCGTACTGGGCGGCCTGCTGAAGCATCATTTCCACCAGGGCCCTGCCTGCCACGGCCTTGAAGCCGGGGTAGTTCTCCACCACCGGGGTGATGAGCACCTGTCCTCCCGCCGGGCCTTTCTCCAGCACCAAGGTATTGAGCCCCCCTCTTGCGGCGTATATGGCGGCGCTGAGCCCTGCTGGGCCTGCCCCCACTATCAGGAGGTCATAAAGGGGGGCCTCCTGATAGCGGACAGGGGCCCTGCCCAGGAGGCCCTGGAGGAACTCCTCCTGGCTCTGCAGGGCCTCTGCTACCAGGGAATCATTTATGAAGGTTCTGGGCACCGCCAGGGCCCCGTAGCGGAGGGCAAGGTCAAGGTTTTCAAAGGTCTCCACTACCTCTACCGAGACCCACCGGGGGGCGTCCACTGCCGCGCTTATTCCGTAAAGGGCCTGGAGGGGGCAGAGGGGGCAGGTGGGATTTACAAACACCTTGATTTCCTTCCTCTCCCTGAGGCCCCTTATGGCCTTCCTTAAAGGGGGTGAGAAGAACCCCCTGCCCCTGGAGGCGGCTACCAGGGCCAGCACGAAGGAGCGGCCCTCCTCGCCCAGGGGGGCTCCGGTGTAGCGGATGCGGTAGCGCTCAGGGGCTATGAGCACCGTGGGGGAGCGCTCCAGTCCGTGGCGCCTGGCCAGGGGGCTGCGGAGGGAGTGGGTCCTCAGGATGAGCTTCTGGCTGAGGCTGCAGAGCTCCCTGAGGAGGGCCCTGGCGGCAGCGTTGTACTGCTCGTTCTGCCCCTTCTGGGTGAAAAGATGCACCTCCACAGGACCCCTGAGCTCCCTGGCCAGGGAGGCCTTGAGGGACTCGGCCGGCTGGGCACCGAGGGTCTCTTTCATGGGAGCTCTTGGGAAGGCCTCCTGCGCAGGCGCTTCATTTCCTTGAGAAGTCCTTGGGCAATTGGGGCCTGCCTTCCGATGAAAGGCATGGATAAATCTTACCACAAAGCCTCTGCTAAAATGTCCTTATGGAGTTTCGCCTCAGAAGCCCCTTCAAGCCTAAGGGCGACCAGCCCAAGGCCATAAGGGCCCTTACGGAGGGCCTCATGCGGGGCCAGAGGCACCAGGTGCTTCTGGGGGTCACGGGTTCTGGGAAGACCTTCACCATCGCCAATGTGCTGGCCCGGCTGAACCGTCCCACCCTGGTTATCGCCCACAACAAGACCCTGGCAGCCCAGCTTTACGGGGAGTTCAAGGAGCTCTTCCCTGAGGCAGCCGTGGAGTACTTCGTCAGCTACTACGACTACTACCAGCCCGAGGCCTACATTCCCCAGACGGACACCTACATAGAGAAGGACGCCCTCATAAACGACGACATAGACCGGCTCCGGCATGCCGCCACCATGGCGGNGCTTACCCGGAGGGATGTCATCGTGGTGGCCTCGGTAAGCTGTATTTACGGCATAGGCTCCCCCGAGGACTACATGGCCATGCNCTTCGTGCTGGAGGAGGGAATGCATACGGAGAGAAACGCCGTGCTTAAAAAGTTCGTCCAGATGCACTATGTGCGCACCGAGGGGGAGCTCAGGAGGGGCACCTTCCGCGTCCGGGGGGATGTGGTGGAGATCTTCCCCTCGGTGGCCCTGGAGAGGGCCCTGAGGGTGGAGTTCTTCGGCGATGACATTGACGCCCTGTGGGAGTTTGACCCCCTTACAGGGGAGGCCCTCAGGAGGCTTCAGAAGTATGCCCTGTTTCCCAACAGCCACTGGATAACCCCAGAGCCCAGGCTGCAGAGGGCCATAAAGGCCATTGAGGAGGAGCTCAGGGAGAGGGTTCAGTACTTCAAGGGCCTGGGCAAGGAGCTGGAGGCCCAGAGGATTCAGCAGCGCACCCTCTTTGACCTGGAGATGCTCAGGGAGTTCGGCTACTGCCATGGCATAGAGAACTACNCCCGCCACCTCAGCGGCCGGGCCCCCGGGGAGCCCCCCTGGACACTCATAGACTACTTTCCCCAGGACTACCTTCTCATAATAGACGAGTCCCATGCCACCGTGCCCCAACTGGGGGGCATGTACGAGGGGGACCGCTCCAGGAAGCTCACCCTGGTGGAGTATGGCTTTCGGCTACCCAGCGCCCTGGACAACCGGCCCCTGAAATTTGAGGAGTTTGAGCACAGGGTCAACCAGGTGATATATGTCTCTGCCACCCCGGGGGACTACGAGCTTCAGAAGTCCCAGGGCAGGGTGGTGGAGCAGATAGTGCGGCCCACAGGGCTGGTGGACCCCCCCATGCTGGTCCGCCCGGCCAAGGGGCAGGTGGAGGACCTGCTCTCGGAAATAAGGGAGCGCATTCGGAAGGGCGAAAGGGTGCTGGTCACCACCCTCACCAAGCGCATGGCCGAGGACCTCACGGAGTACTACTCGGAGCTGGGCATAAGGGCCAGGTACCTTCATGCCGACATAGACACCCTGGAGAGGGNGGAGATACTAAGGGACCTCAGGCTGGGCAAGTTTGATGTCCTCATAGGGGTAAACCTTCTCAGGGAGGGGCTTGACCTTCCCGAGGTCTCCCTGGTGGCCATCCTGGATGCAGACAAGGAGGGATTCCTGCGCTCCGAGAGGGCCTTGATTCAGACGGCCGGCCGGGCTGCCAGGAATGTCTCCGGCCAGGTCATCCTGTATGCCGAGCGCATCACTGGCTCCATGCAGAGGGCCCTGCAGGAGTCCCAAAGGCGCAGGGAGATTCAGCTTGCCTACANCCGCCGCAACCACATCAGCCCCAGGACGGTCAAGTCCAAGATAAAGGACATCCTTTCCAGCATCTACGAGAGGGACTACTTCACCGTCCCTGCGGAGGAGACCGAGGAGGTGCCCCCCAGCGAGGAGGCCCTCCAGAGACTGGAGGCCCAGATGCGCCAGGCCGCCCAGCGCCTGGAGTTTGAGCGGGCCGCCGCCCTGAGGGACAAGATAAAGGCTCTCAGGCAGAAAATGCTCACGGTGGGATTCAGGAGTTGACAGGGGGGCTCTGCAGGCGTAAGGCCGGCGAAGGCGGTTGCCCTTGTTCCCCGCAGGGATAGCTGCCGAGCAAAAAAGGGGATTTTTTAGTAAAATTTAGCCCATGACCGAGGCCCAGAGGCTTCTTAGACGGGCGGCGGCCTTTCACGGGCATACCTGTCCGGGGCTTGCCCTGGGGACAAGGGTGGCCCAGGCAGTCCTCAGGGAGCTGGGCCCCCAGAGGGCCCGGGACGAGGAGCTGGTGGCCGTGGTGGAGAACGACTCCTGCGCCGTGGATGCCATCCAGGCCCTCCTGGGCTGCACCTTCGGCAAGGGCAACCTGCTGTTTAGGGACTATGGCAAGCAGGTCTATACCTTCATAAGGCGCCCCGGAGGGCAGGCCCTGAGGGTGGTGGTAAAGTGGCGGCCCCCTGAGGAGTCCCCCCAGGAGAGGGAGGCCTGGCAGCGCTACATGCGGGGGGAAAGGGGCCCCGAGGTGCAGAGGCTCCTTCACCGCAGGCGCTCCAGGAAGCTCAGGGCCATACTCCAGGCCCCACTGGAGGAGCTCCTGCATATAAGGAGGCTGAGGCTCAAGCCTCCCCCAGAGGCCAGGCTGCAGCGGAGCATCCCTTGTGCCCGCTGCGGCCAGCGGGTGATGGAGGGCAAGACCAGGCTCCTTCAGGGCCAGCCCCTGTGCATACCCTGTTATGAGCGGAGATGCCGATGCAGAGCCTGATAGAGCGGGCCAGGACCCTCATAGAGGCCCTCCCCTACATAAGGAACTTCTACGGCAAGACCTTCGTGATAAAGTACGGGGGGGCCGCCCAGAGGGAGGAGGCCCTGAAGGAGGGCTTTGCCCAGGATGTGGCCCTCCTGAACTTCATAGGGGTTCATCCCGTGGTGGTGCACGGCGGCGGGCCGAAGGTCTCCGAGATGATGCGCCGCCTGGGCAAGGAGCCCAGCTTCGTGCACGGGCACAGGGTCACCGACCAGGAGACCATGGATATCGTGGAGATGGTCCTGGGAGGGCTGATCAACAAGGAGATAGTGGCCCTCATAAACTCCCACGGGGCCAGGGCGGTGGGCCTGAGTGGCAAGGATGCCCTGCTGCTCAAGGCCAGAAAGAAGCTGCTAAAGAAGGCCTCTCCCGAGGGGCAGGCCGAGGAGATCATAGACCTGGGACTGGTAGGGGAGGTGAAGGAGGTCTCCGCGGAGGTGCTTCAGGCCCTGAAGCAGCAGGGCTTCATCCCCGTGCTTTCCCCCGTGGGGGTGGGCCCCAGGGGGGAGAGCCTCAACATAAACGCCGACTATGTGGCCTCGGCAGTGGCCGCCGCCCTGGGGGCGGAAAAACTCATCCTGCTTACCGATGTGCCAGGGGTGCTGGATGCCCGGGGCAGGGTGATAGCCACCCTTACGGCCCGGAGGGCCAGGGGAATGCTCAGAAGGGGCCAGATATCAGGCGGTATGGTGCCCAAGGTGGAGGCCTGCCTCAGGGCCCTGGGCTCAGGGGTAAGAAAGACCCACATAGTGGACGGAAGGCTTCAGCACTGCCTGCTCCTGGAGATCTTCACCGAGCGAGGCGTAGGCACAGAAATCGTCCCTTAGAGGTTGCCTCCTTCAGCCTATCTTTTCAAGTCCCCCCATGTAGGGCCTGAGGACCTGGGGAATGCTGATGGTGCCGTCGGGGTTCTGGTAGTTCTCCAGGAGGGCTGCCAGGGTCCTTCCTATGGCCAGGCCCGAGCCGTTCAGTGTGTGCACATATTCGGTGCCTTTTCGGCCCTTTCTCCTGAACCGTATATCGGCCCTTCGGGCCTGGAAGTCGCCGAAGTTCGAGCAGGAGGAGACCTCCCTGTAGCGTCCCTGAGCGGGGAACCAAACCTCCAGGTCATAGGTCTTTGCAGCGGCAAAGCCCAGGTCGGCGGTGCACAGGGCCACCACTCTGTAGGGAAGCCCCAGCTGCCTGAGCACCTCCTCGGCGTCCCGAGTGAGGCCCTCCAGCTCCTCGTAGGACTGCTCAGGGAGGGTGAACTTCACCAGCTCCACCTTGTTGAACTGGTGCTGCCGGATGAGCCCCCGGGTGTCCTTGCCGTAGGAGCCGGCCTCGCGCCTGAAGCAAGGGGTGTAGGCGGTGTAGTAGATGGGCAGCTGCTCCTCGGAGAGTATCTCCTCCCTGTGGATGTTGGTCACGGGCACTTCGGCGGTGGGGATGAGGTAGTAGCCGTCGGTGGTCTTGAAGAGCTCCACCTCGAACTTGGGCAGCTGCCCCGTGCCCGTCATGCTCTTGGCATTGACCAGGAGGGGAGGGAAGACCTCCACATATCCCCTGGAGGTGTGAAGCTCCAGCATGAAGTTTACGAGGGCCCGCTCCAGGGCGGCGCCCAGGCCCTTCATGAGGCTGAAGCGGGCCCCGCTCATCCTCGCTGCCCGTTGGAAGTCCACGATGCCGTGAAGCTCCGCCAGGTCCCAGTGGGCAAGGGGCCTGAAGTCAAACTCCCTGGGCTGTCCCCAGTGCCGAAGCACCACATTGTCCGCCTCGTCCTTGCCCAGGGGGACGCTTTCGTGCGGGAGGTTGGGAAGCTGAAGCAGAAACTCCCGGCTTTCCTCCTCCAGGGCCTTCAGGGCCTCCTGCAGCTCCTTTATCCTCTGGGCCACCGAGCGCATCCGGGCTATCATTGCCGAGGCGTCCTTTCCTGCCCGCTTCAGGGCCGCAATCTCCTCGGAGACCCGGTTCCTCTCGGCCCTGAGCTCGTCGGCCTCCCGGAGGNGCGAAAGCCTCCTTTGCTCCAGCTCCAGGAAGGGCTCCAGGGCGAGCTCATAGCCCCGCTTCTTCAGGGCCTCCCTGACGGTGTCGATGTTGTCCCTTACGAACCTGGCATCCAGCATGGTGTTTATAATATAGCATGCCTGAGCTAAGGGAGCTTTATGAAAGGCTTTTCCGGGCCTTTGGCCCACAGGGCTGGTGGCCTGCCAGGGGGCCCTTCGAGGTGGCCGTTGGGGCGGTGCTTACCCAGAACACCAACTGGGCCAATGTGAAGCGGGCCGTCAGGAACCTCAGGAGGGCCGGGGCCCTGAGCCCCCAGGCCATCCACCGAATGGCCGAGGCGGAGCTCGCCCGGCTCATAAGGCCCTCGGGATACTACAATGTAAAGGCCCGGAGGCTCAAGCACCTGGTGGAGTTTTTGATTTCAGAGTGTGGGGGGAGGCTTCGGAGCTTGAGGAGGCAGGATGCCCAGGAACTAAGAAGGCGGCTCCTCAGGGTAAAGGGCATAGGCCCTGAGACGGCAGACTCCATACTGCTTTATGCCCTGGAAAAGCCGGTCTTTGTGGTGGATGCCTACACCCTCAGGGTGCTCAAGCGTCATGGGCTTCTCTCCCCGCAGGCCGGCTACCAGGAGGCCCAGGAGCTTTTCCACAAGGCCCTGGAGCCTGATGCAAGGCTTTTCAACGAGTTTCACGCCCTTTTCGTGCGGGTGGGCAAGGAGTTCTGCCGGCCCAGGAGGCCCCTGTGCGGTGGCTGTCCCCTGCTGAGCTTAGGGCCTCCCAGGAGCACTTAGCCGCGGCGGTGCGGCTTTCCACACCCAGCTTTCCATAGATGTGCTCCAGGTGCTTCCTCACCGTAAGGGGTGCGATGCCCAGTATCAGGGCCACCTCCTGGTTGGTCCCTCCCTGGGCCACCCACTGGAGCACCTCGTATTCCCTGGCCGTGAGGGGCAGTCTGCCTCGCTCCATGAGCCCCTGCTGAAGCGCCCCGTATCTGGCACAGTTGCGGTAGNCCTCGGCCAGGTGGCCCCGCAGAAGCTCCAGCATGAGCCTTTCCTGCTCTGAAAAGTCGCTCCTGCTTCGGTTGAGTCCCACGGCCACCAGCCGGTGAGGCCACACCTGGAGGGCGGCCACCATCTGGTGCTCCACCCCCAGAGGACGGAAGAACTCCCTGTAAATGGCCTTCTGCCTGAGCGTGGCCATGCTGGGCATAGGCACGGGGGACAACGGCACTCCCCTGGGGGAGCACCTGGCCGGGGGCGGCAGGTATGGGCCCGACATGCCCTCTGACTGGGCCGAGCTTGCCAGTCTGGGGCCCAGCATGTGCCAGGCAGGCTACCCGGCCATAGTGGAGTTCAGCACTCCTGAGGGCACTAAGGTGATGCTTGACGGATAGGGATTGGTGGGGGGGAGGGGGGGCGGCGCCCCGAAGGGGCGCCGCCCCCCCATTTAGTCAATCCAGCCTCCTCCAGTAAAGGGCCCGCTTGAGGGTGAGGCCCTTTTCCTTTATCACCCGCTCGTAGTAGAGGCGCCGGCCCAGATGCTGCCTCAGGGCCTCAAGGTGCTGGCCAAAGAGCGCCCAGGACATGCTAAGCAGGGAAAGCAGCACCCCCAGGGCGGCCACCAGATGGACTCGCTTAGCCCTCATTGCTCCTGGAAATCATGGGTCTTTTTGGGGTATAGCACCTCATGCACCTTATACATTCCGCCCCCTCGGGCCTGGGGGCATTTCCCATGGGACAGAGGGGACTGCTGGGGTATCTGTCGGGGTCGTTCCGGCTAAGGAGCGCCAGCGCCGCCCCCACCGGGCAGAGCCAGCGGCACCACAGCCTCCATGCCCAGGGGTTAAGGAGCACGCTCAGGGCCACCAGGGCCCACAGGGCCGGGTTTGCACTGAAGGAAAAGAGGCCTACATAGACCTCATAAAGGGCAAACTCCGTCCTTCCTGTAAGGAGCACCGCCAGTGCAGCCAGCCAAAGCAGGGGATATTTAAGGCGCCTGAGCCTTTCCTCCTCGGTCCTTTCAATGGGCCAGGCCCTGCCAGGTAGAAGCCTGGCCACAAACTCGGCCACGGCGCCAAAGGGGCAGAGCCAGCCGCAGTAAAGCCTCCCTGCCGAGACCAGCACCGTGAGGGCCACCCCCAGGAGGAGCACCCAGAGAAGGGGCTCGGCGGAAACCCTAAGGAGCAGCAGGTTGAGCACATGGAGCACCGACATGGGACTGGCCTGCCAGAGGCCCAGCACCAGGAGGCCCAGAAGCAGGGAGGCATCCCTGAGGCGCTGCCACCGGGGATGTCTCCTGAGGAGCCAGAACCCCGCCAGGGCGTAAAGGAACAGGCCTGCCAGGGCCGAGAGCCTGAGCCAGGCCAGGGCCCGGGCCTCCTCCCCTGCCCTGACCTCCAGGCCCAGGACCTCCCCGGCCATCCTTCTTGAGGCCACCCGCACCCCCTCTGCCAGGGCCTGTACACTCACGGTGGCCCGGCTTACGCCGTCTATGTCCAGGCCCACCTGGAGGGGGTCGTTGATGTCCTTTCCCAGAAACTGCTTAAGGAACTCCCTCCTGAGCATTCCCCGGACATAGTTGGGGGTCTCCCGGTGCCGGAGAATCTTTATCCCGGTTATTTTGCCCTGGGGGCTCAGGGCTACGAGGGTCTCTATGGGGCCTGCCCAGCCCCTCACCTGGGGGGCCACCTGGTGGGTGTTGAACACCACCGTGCCCTCCTCAGAGCGGAAGTGCCCGTAAGGGCTTTTGTGCCAGGTGAAGCTCTCCCCAGGGGCTACCTCGTGGAGGTGCTCCCTGAGGTCCAGGGGCTCCTCGGCCCTGAGGAGCCAGCCCCCCAGAAGGCCCAGGGCAAGGACTGCTAAGCTCAGGAGCCTGAGGCGCCTCATCTTCTTAGCATTGCCAGGCTCAGGGCCTTGGCCGCAGCCACCGACAGGGCCGCCTCCTTGAGCCCCCAGAGGGGCACCAGCAGGGTGGAGACCACCAGGGCCCCTGCAAAGGAGCCCAGCAGTTCGAGCCCGTAGAGCCTGCCGGCCTCCTCCTGGGCTACCATCTCCGAGGCCGAGGCAAAAAGCCCCCCTGTAAGCAGCCCGCTGAGGGCCCCCAGGGCATAAAACCCCATACCCCTTAAGAATNCCCCCACCAGGAGGGCCAGGGCAATCATGAGGGCCTCCAGCACCCTGAGCCTTAGGCCCCTGAGGCCCAGGGCCCCTCCGGCCAGGCCCAGCATGAACAGGCCCGTGAGGATGCCCACCTGGCTCCACACGTACCCCCGGGCTGCCTGAAAGCCCAGGAGGCAGACCACACTAAGGACAATACCTGCATNCCCTGTGGTAAGCACGGAGTAGTATATGGCCTGTCTTTTCCTGCGCCTTGTCCACAGCAGGGAAAGGGCAAGAAGGAGAATTCCTGCCAGGGCCACCTGGCCTTCTTGGACATCAAGGAGCGCCTTCAGTGGGCCAGAGCCCTGAAGCTCGGCCCAGAGCCTGAGGTTGTAAAGATAGGCCACAGGCCTGAGGTCCGAATTAAGGGGTGCATCTGCGGCCTCAAGCTGCGCCTTAAGGGCAAGGACCCTCTGGGGAAAGAAGGCATCCTCAAGGACATGAAGGTGAAAGTGCCTGGTGGCCAGTCCTCTTTCATGAAACCTTTTCCCCAGGGCAGGGAATCCCGCGGCCAGGGGCGCCCCCGAGGCAAACATGGCCCCGTAGTCAGGACTGCTGAGCAGGACATGGGGGAAGACCTCCTTCAGGCTCTTAAGCACCGAGGCATAGCTGAGGGCCATGGGAGGGCTCAGATATCCAGGGGAGGGGCTCAGGAAGAGGGCCAGCACCCCTCGGGGGGCCAGGGCCTGCTCCTTGAGGAGCCGGAAGAACTGCACCGTGTAAAACCTGTTTAGCCCCGCCGTGGAGGCCGAGGGAAGGTTTATGAGCACCACATCGTAGCGCCCAGGGGCCTGCCTGAGCAGTGCCCTGGCATCAGCATTAAGGAGCCTGACCCGGGGGTCCCTGAGCACCGCCCGGTCCTGCTCGGTAAGGAACCGCTCCATGAAGGCCGAAAGGGCCGGGTCCACCTGAAGCAGGAGCACCTCCTGGGGACCGTGCTTCAGGGCCTCCCTTAAGAGGCCCACCGAGCCCTCCACGATGAGCACCCTTCGGGGCTCAGGATGCATGAGCAGGGCCAGGTGCGCCCTCAGCTCTTCCGTCTCCCTGTCCGGGTAGGCAAACAGCAGTTGTCCGGCCTGATAGATGCTTGCCTGTCCCTTTCTTTCCAGGGCCGTCAGGGGGCCGAACCGACTGGGCGCCCGGGCCTTGAAGGCAAACCCCGGAATCTCCAGTGAAGCGCTGCCCCAGGCCCCCCAAAGCAGTAGGGCCGTGGCCGCTGAGGGAAGCAGCACCAGGGGCCTGAGCCTCCCCTTCAGAAGAAAGAATCCTGCCGCCAGCCCCCCCGAGGCTGCCAGGGCCCCCAGCGCCTGGGGGCTTAGGCGCTCGGCCAGGAGGAAGCTGTAGAGCCCTCCGGCCAGGAAGGCCCCCAGGCTCTCCAGGCCATACACATACCCGGCAGTCCTTTGCCCCCACCGCCTGGCCAGGGGAAACAGCGCCCCCAGGGACAGGCACAGGGGGGCAAAGGCAAGGAGGCAGAGCCCCACGGTCAGAAAGGGTGAAAGTACCTCCCCAGGGGCAAGCCCCAGCAGCGGCCTGCCGATGCGCAGCACATAAAGCAGGGCCGCGCCGGAGACCGAGCTCAGGGCAAAGCAAAGGCCCAGGAGCGCCCCTGAGCCCAGGCGCATAGCCAGCAGGCTACCTGCGCCCACCAGGGCCAGCCAGGCCCCTAGGGCCAGTCCCAGGGAAAGTTCGTTGTGCGCGGAAAGTGCAAGCACCTCCGTAAGGGCCAGCACCTGCCAGAGAAGGCTCAGAAAGCCTATGAGGAGGTAGGCCATCAGAGGTTTTCTTCTATGCGCTCCCTCAGCCCCGGGGGCAGACGGGGCGAGAACCTCAGCCTTATGTGCTCAGGGCCCTGGGCCCCCAGGCCCAACTGCACCGCCCTCCTTAGCTGCCTCATCCTCCACACTCCGGGCTCCAGGGGGCTCCACAGCCGAAAGCTCCTGATAAGGGCCAGGCCCACGGCGTCCAGGGCCACCATGTCGGCACCTGCCAGAAGGATGTCCAGTTTTTCCGCCCTGCCTCGCCAAGGGCCTCCCTGCAGCATCACCCAGGAGCCGTCTGCCAGGTTCAGATGGGGCCTCCAGGCCAGGTTCAGCTCGGCCACCACCTCCTCCCAGTGCCGCCGGCTTATGAAGTAAGGGCGCTGGCGAAAGTGGGTGGCCCCCACGAAGTTCTTGAGGCAGATGGAGTAGCCGGCCGAGCTGTGGGTCTTAAGCACGGGCATGTTTATGAACACATCGGCCCTGTAGAGCCACTCGGAAAGGAAGACCTCCCGGACATGCCTCGTGCCCTCCAGGCGCACCCTCACCCAGTCGTGCTTCTCAAAGTAAAGGACTCGGGCACCGGCCCTCTCGGAGGCCTCCTTTATGCCCGTCCTCAGCATGTTGGCCCTGGTGGGAAGCCTCATCAAGGCCGACATGTCGCCCACCCACACCTCCCGGGCCCCTTCCTGGTAAAGGAGTCTTACCGTGGCGCCTATCAGGGGGGCGCTGGTGGTGGTAGGCGGGCCGGCCCCGGCCACTACATTAGGCTTAAGCAGTACCTTCTTGCCCCTGATGCCCAGGGGGCCCAGGCCTCCCAGGAGGGCCAGGGCCTCCCGGAGCCTTTCTTCTTCCTCCTGGGCCCAGGCCACGGCCACCAGGCTCTTTCCCCCCTCACGGTAAAGCTTTGGGGCCAGCACAGGTGGGCCCTCCCCCTTGGGCCCCTTAAGCAGGGCGCCCAGCCCACCCAGGGCGGCCGAGACCCCCAGGGCCAGAAAACCCCTCCTTCCTACCTGCATATCAGCCAAATGTTAGCACAACGGGCCCCTGGAGCCGTTTCGTTGCGCTGGCTTGCGCATCCCCGGAATCTTTGCTTGGGGTGTCAGCCCTTGGCCCTGGTGGCCTCCTTGACGAGGGCCTGGGCTATGACATTTCGCTGAATCTGGTTGGTGCCCTCGTAAATCTGCAGTATCTTGGCGTCGCGCATCATCTTCTCCACGGGGTACTCCCTCATGTAGCCCGAGCCTCCCATCACCTGCAGGGCGTTGGTGCAGACCCTCATGGCCATGTCGGTGGCAAAGAGCTTGGCCATGGCCGAGGCCCGGGTTATCTCCTTTGCGCCCGAGTCGATGTAGCGGGCCACCGAGTAGACCAGGGCCCTGGCGGCCTCAATCTCGGTGGCCATGTCGGCCAGCATGTGCTGCACCGCCTGAAAGCCCACAATGGGATGGCCGAACTGCACCCTCTGGCGGGCGAACTTCATGGCCTCGTCGAAGGCCCCCTGGGCCACCCCCACGCCCTGGGCCCCTACACCTACGCGGGACTGGTCCAGTGTCCTCATGGCCACAATAAAGCCCATGCCCTCGCGGGCCAGGAGGTTTTCCCTGGGTATGCGGCAGTCCTGAAACACCAGCTCCCTGGTGCTGGAGCATCGGATGCCCATCTTCTTCTCTTTCTTGCCGAAGGAAAAGCCCGGGGTGCCTTTTTCCACAATGAAGGCGCTGGCCCCCCTGGGCCCCTTGGTCTTGTCCGTGAGGGCTATGACGGTGTATATCTCGGCCTCTCCGCCGTTGGTGATCCACTGCTTGGTGCCGTTAAGCACATAGTGCTCGCCGTCCTTTTGGGCGGTGCACTGGATGCCCCCGGCATCGCTTCCGGCAGAGGCCTCGGTGAGGGCGAAGGCCACCAGGCGCCTGCCCGAGGCGATGTCCGGCAGGTAGCGCTCCTTCTGCTCCTCGGTGCCGAAGAGCAATATGGGATAGGTGCCCAGGGCATTGGCCGCATAGGTGGTGGAAACCCCCAGACAGGCCCTGGAGAGCTCCTCCACCGCCAGACAGAGCTCCAAGGCCCCTTTGCCCAGCCCCCCGTATTGCTCGGGAATGAAGAGGCCGAAGAGGTCTGCCTGGGCCAGGGCCTTCATGACCTCCCAGGGAAACTCCTCCTTCTCGTCCAGCTCTGCCCGCACGGGCACCNCCCTCTCCTGGGCAATCTGCCGGGCCAGGTCCCTGACCATCTGCTGCTCCTCGGTAAGAAAGTAATTCATAGCCATGAGCTGTGCCTCCCCTTATTTTGAGGATTTTTTGAATAATTCTACCACCAGCCTGTCTATCTCTTTCTCATGTGTTTGTATCTCTTTGTCCTTGCCTTGGGCTTTAAGGAGATGGCTTTTCATGGAAAGCGCCGCAAGCCTCATGTGGAGGGTGTCCTTGGGGTCAAACTTGGGGATGCCCACATGCTGCATTACCGAGGGGGTTCCGAAACCTCGGCCGGCAGAGGAAAAGGACTTGATAAAGTCTCTAACCGGTCTTGAGTTAATGATGGCGCAGAGGTAGTGAGCCTCTGATTCGGAGTTGGAGGGGAAGAAGGAGGTTGTGTCCAGAGGTATTACTGTTTTGTAGTTATATTTTGTCCTTATCTCAGACACAACTGCAGCGAAAATATCGTTGCTCATCCTTTTCCAAACTACTTTGTAATTGGAGAAGGTATCTTGTGAGATATTAAATTGCGCGTAGAAAGGTCTTTTAGCTTCCCTATGAAATGTTTTGTAAGCTTCTCTCGCTAAAAGTTCCTGCCTGAAGCCAGAAAGGTAAGAATAAGTTAGCGGATAGTAAAGCCTCATCTTGCTCATAGAAATTGGAATAGTCGGATACATCGGGTCATGAACTATTAAGACGTCTATAGTTGACTTAATACCCCACCTGTAAACATCTGCNCCTCTAACGCTGGGGAATACTAAAGAGCTTTCAATTTTCGCTTCCTGCGGTCTTATTTTCTTTTTCCTTCTTCCTTTGGTCATATTTTGGACTAATAAATTCCCATCTGCTAAGACATTGGTAATTGTTAGCCAAAAAATACCATAGGGTTCAGTCCTTGCTCCAATTTTAGCTCTGTAGAAATTTTCTCCATAAACAAGCGAAGATTCTTCCGATTTATAGTTGCGCAATGAACTAACAAAAGATGCTACAGGTCTTGCTAGCATTTTTTCTTTGTTTAAAATGCGCGAAATTTCTTTAAGCGGTTTGTCTGTTGTAATTCCTTTTGTTCTTTTTGTCTTGGTCCAAAGAATATAAGGCACTGGATACATTGTCTTTTCTCCCTTTTTAAGAAAGATAGCTGCTGTTTTATTGGCTGCTCCTTCAAAAGGTTTAACTGGGGTTAGGTCATGGACTTTTAACAGCTTTAAACTCGCACCTTCACCAAGTTGGAAGCGTCTAAAGCCCTCGCCGGAGCCTTTGGATTTGAAGACCTCTTGCGTTATCAGAAAGCCTAACTTTGCTCCATTCTTTAGATAATAATCTGATGAGACGTAGGTAAAAAGCATGGAAAAATCTCTTTTGCCTTTGCTAAGCATGTCTCTTGATTCTTTAATGGTGGAGAGCCCATAAGCATCCCACATGCTCTTAGTTTCTTTTCTATATTCTTTTGATAAGTATTCCCATCTCNCCCAAGGCGGATTGCCCACCACGAAGTCAAACTTCCCTGCCATCATAGGGGCAAAGGCGTTTTTCAGAAACCTAGCCCAGATGCCATTTCGGCTCTGTTGCTCAAGTTGAAGGAGCCTCTCGTAAAACTGTTGGACTACCTCCTGATTTCTTCCAAAGGCCAGCCCCTCTTTTCTGAACCGCTCCATTGCCTCTTCGGTGCTGTATTGGTTCCTCACCATTTCCTCCAGTATAGGCACAGCCCGGCTGAGCAGAAGCCCTCTGTCCTTTACCCAATGGGCAGGCACATGGAATTCCCCTACAGAGGTGTTAACCTTCAGGACCTCCCCAAGAAGGTCCCCGCTTACTCTGGTAGGCGTCAGCACTGAGTCGCACAGATAAACGGGTATCTCCAAAACTCCACCTTTCTGGATAAGCGCATCCACCAGCTCGCCCATGGCAAAGAGGTAGTTAGTGCGCGCTGCAATCACCGCCAAGGGATTGAGGTCAAAGCCCCAGATGTTTTCCTTGACCCTCTTGGCTATCTCAAGCTCTGGTAGGCCCTCTCTGTGTTTTCCGTGCTCCTTAGCCCTCTGGATAGCCAGCACCAGAAAGGTACCCGAGCCACAGGCCGGGTCAAGGAGGCGCTTGTTGCTCTGGCCCCTGTAGCCCACCTCGTTTAGTACAAGCTCTGCCAGCCAGTCAGGAGTGTAGTACTCCCCTAACCTGTGGCGCACCTGCTGGGGCACAAGATATTGGTAGAGTTTCTTCAGCAGGTCTCTGGCAGTGGCAGGCTCAAGAGTGCTTGTGGCTGGCTCAAACTCGGAAAGCGTCCTGGCTATGTTCCTTAGGGCGTCCTCTAGGGCTGGAGACCAGGCCTCCAGATACCAGCGGAAGAAGTCCCCTTCAAGGAAATTAGTTATGCCTTTGCGGGCGTATATTCCGCCGTCTTCCATATCTTGTAGCCTCAGCCTGAGTTCCCGACTGGGGATATGGAGAAGTTCCAGTACCGGCGAGGTTCTGAAGGCCTCCCTCAAGCTCAGCAGTTCAGCAGCGATAAGCTTCATAAGGAAGGCGAAGTAGGTATGGACAGAAAACAGGATTTCCTGGAAGTCCTCCTTGGCGTCAATGCCATATAAGACTGCCAAGTCTTGGGCCTCCCTCTCTTGTTGGATGCCGAACTGCTCGCCATAGATGATGCCAAAGAGACGCCTCCACTCATTAAAAAATGTCTGCNCCTTTGGAGAGCCCCAGTGCTTGAGGGAGCCAAAGAGCGCCGAGACCGCCTTTGGGGCAAGCTCACTTCTGGGGCCGAACTTCTCAGCCAAGTTTTCCGGTGTCAGGGCCAAGCGGGCCAAGGCCCGAAGGNAAATAAGAAGGGTCTTTGCAGCCTCAATATCAAATGGGTAGGGCCCGTGCATAAGGGGTTTGGCAGTAGCCCTGTAATGAATGAAGAAGAGTCTTTCTCCGTCAAAGGCAACTCCTGCCAGGAGCGCAGCCCCTGAGCGCATCTGTTCTTCTGCTAGGTAGTTTGAAAGTTGGTAATAGGTCTGCTGAATGTTCCGGTCTACAGCCAGTAGGCCAGGGGACTTGTATTCTATTACCACCTGGCCGTGAACAGCATCTGGGCGTCCTGTGAATATAGTTCTGTCGTATCTTGGTTCGGACTTTATACCCAAGGCCTCTTTTGCAGGCCCTAAGAGCTTTTCAAAACCGACCCTAAGGTCCTCTTCTGTCTTTGCTCTGCGTAGAAGTCTCCTGCTGCCTTGTACAAGCTGATCCGCCAAAGCAAAAAGGGAGTCTTGACCTCCTTCGCTATTTGGCAGACTCATGGAACACCGGGGATTTGATTGGCACAACGCGTAGTGTGCTTCATGGGGTCTCCATAATCTCCAGGGCACTGAAGAAGTACGGTATCTCAAAGGCGGCCGAGGCTGGGCTGTCGGAGCCGTGCACGGCGTTGCGCTCTATGCTGGTGCCGAAGGCCGCCCTGATGGTGCCGGCCTGGGCCTTCTCTGGGTCGGTAGCCCCCATGAGGGCCCGCACCTTCTCTATGGCCCCCTGGGCCTCCAGCACTGCGGCCACCACGGGCCCCTCGGACATGAAACTGCAGAGGCTGTCGTAAAAGGGCCGCTCCTTGTGCACCACATAGAAGCCCTGGGCCTGCTGCTTGCTGAGCCTGAGCATCCTGAGGGCCGCCACCCTGAGGCCGGCCTCCTCAAACCGCCTGAGAATCTCCCCAATGAGATTGCGCTTCACTGCATCGGGCTTGATGATTACCAGGGTTCGCTCCATCAGAGGACCTCCTTCAATTGTTCTATGAGTTCTCTTAGGCGCTCTGTGGAGAGCCTGAAGGCCTGCAGCTCCTCCTTCGTAAGGGGCACCTCCAGCACCTCCTCCACCCCATGCGCCCCCAGCAGTGCGGGCACCCCTGCGAAGAGGCCCTCCACGCCGTACTGGCCCTGAAGATAGGCGGAGCAGGCAAGGAGCCTCCGCTCATCCAAGAGGACCGCCTTGAGCATCTGGGCCACCGAGGCCGCAGGGGCGTAAAAGGCGCTCCCCGTCCTGAGCAGGGAGACTATCTCGGCCCCGCCCTGCCGGGTGCGCTGCATTATCTCCTGAAGCCTGTCCTCAGGGATAAAGCTCTCCACAGCCACGCCCTTTACCCTTATGAGGCTTTTTACGGGCACCATCTGCTCGCCATGGCCTCCCAGGACCATGCACTCGATGTCCTGGGGGCTTAGGCGAAGCTCGGTGCTGAGGAAGGCCCTCAGCCTGGCCGAGTCCAGCACCCCGCCCATGCCCATCACCCTCTGGGGCGGAAGGTTGCTCAGGCGCCAGGCCAGCCAGGTCATGGCATCCACCGGGTTGGTGACCACTATGAGGAAGGCCCGGGGGCTGAGGGGCACCGCCTCCTGGAGGATATCCCTCACTATCTGGGCATTGGCCTTGAGCAGCTCCTCCCTGCTCATTCCGGGCTTGCGGGCAAGCCCGGCAGTGACGACCAGGGCGGCCGAGCCGGCAGTGTCCTGGAGGGAATTGGTGCCTGCTACTGAGATGTTCACGCCCCAGAGGGCACAGGCCTGGGCCATGTCCAGGGCCTTGCCCTGGGGCATGCCCTCCTGGATGTCGTACAGCAGCAGGTCGCAAAGACCTGTCTGGGCCATGAGCAGCCCCAGGGTGGCCCCCACATTGCCCGCACCTATTATGGATACCTTCGGCCTTGCCATGGAGAGGTAATTATACTTTCAAAGCCCAGTGGGGCTCAAGCGCTGCCCCGGGGATTTCAGGCCTCCAGGAGGGTCTTCAGGGCCTTGGCGTCTTCAAACATGTGGGTGTTGTTGAAGAACACGAACCCTTCCTCTGTCTTAAGCATCTGGGCCAGGCGCTTAAGCTCCTGGGGACTGTACTTGTAGGCATATCCCCCTATGCCGTGAAGCCTCAGGTACAGGGGCCTGCCCCGGGGCAGATAGCCCTCCCTCAAGGGGTCGACACAGTGGATGAGGCCCAGGCGCCTGCAGACGTCCGTGGCCACGGGCTCCTCCCATCCCCTGGGCTCAAAGGCCAGCAGCAGCCCCTTGGGCCTGTCGATGCCCTGGAAGAACCGCTCCATGTTGTTGAGGTTCTCCTCCGAGGGCCTGAAGCTCCGAGGGCTTTGAAACAGCACCGCGGCAACCCTTAGGGTCTGGGCGGCCTCCAGGGTGCGCTGCCAGGCCCCGAGCNCCTCCTGGGTGGGCCTGAAGGCCCCGTAAAGATGGGCTTTGCCCTGGGGGATAGGATGCCTGAGGCGCCTGTAGGTGGGGCTCTTGGGCTCGTGGGTGATGAGTTGCCAGGCCTTGAGGGTAAAGACGAAGTCCTCGGGGGCCTCTTCCCTCAGACGCCTTAGGGAGCCCAGCGAGGGGGGCTCATAGAAGGNGCTCTGAAGCTCCACCGCATTGAAGGCCCTGAAGTACCTGGCCCTTGCCACCGGAAAGCCCGAGCATCCCACCTGGAGCATACCCTGAGGATAGCACAAAAGGGCCTAAACCTATGATTATTAATTATTAAACTGTTTAATAAATGCTATTAAAAATTCAAAAGGCAATTAATTTAGAATAATCTTGACATCAAGGGGCTATTCATATATGCTTGGGTAAAAATTGTCCCCTGCTGGGGAGGAGGNAGAGGCTATGAAGGGAGTTATGGTGCTGGTGTTGGCGCTACTTCTGGCGTTGCCTCTTAATGGGTGGGCCTTGGACGCCCAGGAGCTTCAGAGGCAGCTCCAGGAGCTAAGGCGTCAGATGCAACAGTTACAGAGGCAGCTCCAGGAGCTTCAGCAGAGGCAGGCCCAGGAGGGCCTGAAGCTCCAGGAGGTGCAGGCCAAGGCCGAGGAGGCGGTCAAGGAGGCCAAGCTTCCGTCTTGGTTCAAGATCGGGGGGGAGTACAGGGCCAGGCTTTCCAGCCTGCACGGCACGGTACCGGACTACTACAGGTTCCAGGATGTGCTGGGCTGGATGTTGGGAGGCATGGTAGGCACNCCCTCGCTGACCGAGGGCTTTGATGTGGACAACGATACCATCCTCTTTAACCGCTTTGGCCTGACCATGCAATTTCAGCCCTTGGAGGATGTGAGGGTAAAGACCAGACTGCTGATGTACAAGGTCTGGGGCCATCAGACCGAGACTCCTATCGTGGGGCCTTTCTTCTTTGACCGCTTCAGCGTCTTTGATGGCACGGTGGCCCATGTGCCCCAGGACAACAGGCTTAATGTGGACTATGCCTATGCCACCTGGTCCAACATAGCGGACCTGCCCGTCTGGTTCTCCATAGGGCGGAGGCCCTCCACCAGGGGGGTGCCCAGCAACTTCCGCCAGAACGAGGAGAAGATCGGCACTGCCGGGGTGCCCTGCTTCATGGTGGACTATGCCTTTGACGGCCTGAGCATCGGCTGGGCCCCCTACATTGAGGCCCTGCCGGGCTTTTATGCCAAGCTCTGCTACGGCAGGGGCTACGACAGTGGGTACCAGTCCACCGCCCTCAACAATCCCAACGATACCGACTTCGTGGGACTCAACCTGGTGCCCTACGAGGTGGAGGACCTGAGGGTGGAGCTTCAGTATCAGGTGGGCTTCAACATATTTGACAACCTGCCCGATGGAAGCCTCATCAGCAGCATCACCACTCCCTCCGGGGCGGTGATACCGGTGCTTAGCCCTGTAAGGGCCAATCTGGGCAATATTCACTGGTTCGGCGGCGATGTGATAAAGAGCTTTGAGGTAGGGGCCAATACTCTGCACCTGTTTGCTGCCGGTGCCCTGAGCCTGACCGACGCCAGCGACAACCTCTTTGCCGTGGATGTGGACACCGATGGAGACCTCATCCCCGACACCCGCATCCCCGTGGCCGGCCTGCTCTATGACGCCCCCGGCTTTGGAGGCAAGAAGGAGGACCACACCGGCTGGCATGCCTATGTGGGGTTCCGCTACGACATAGCCAAGAGCCGCACCAAGCTGGGAGCCGAGTACAACTATGGCTCCAAGTACTGGATCACCGTGGCCCCTGCCGCTGACGACATCTGGACCTCCAAGCTGGGCACCAGGGGGCATGTACTGGAGGGCTACATAATCCAGGAGCTTCACAATACCCCCGTCATAGAGGGGGCCAAGGCCTTCTTCAGGCTGGGGGCCCAGTACTACAAGTTCCTCTACACTGGCTCCAACAGCTGGCTGGGTGCTCCCAAGAAGATAGACGAGCTAGATGAGAACTTCATGAACGCCCAGCTCATGCCGCCTGTGGAGACTGCCTGGGATGTGTACCTCACCTTTGATGTTCGGTTCTAAGAGGGCCTAACCCTCACCCTGCGGGGCTGCTGGGCCCTCAGGGCCCAGCAGCCCCGCCCCTTTGCAGTAAAATAAAATTAAAAAGGGGGGGAGCCCCTGAAGGGGCTCCCCCCCCTTTTTTTACTCTGCGCCGTGAGGGGGCTTCAGTCTACATAGAAGCTCAGGGTCTCCTCCACCCGCTCTATCACATCGCACTTCTTGCCGCTGAGGCAGTAGGTGAGGGTAACCTCAATGGTGGCCTCGGTGGTGGTGGGCTCAAAGTGCAGGAGGAACCACTCCCTCTGGACCTCCTTGGGCTGAAGGCTCAGGTCCATGAGCTCCTTGATCTGCCAGGCCCCGTAGCGCATGTCGCCGTCCAGGTCCAGGCCGATTTCGAAGTAGTTGCGCTTCTCGTTAAACAGCACCTTGCCGTTCTGGTCCGTGGCGGTCACTTCAAGGACCACCTTGCCCGACCAGAGTCAGCCGTCCGGCACCCTGTGGCCGGCCTTGTTGAGTATCTCAGCGCTCACATAGGCCGAAGGCCGCCACTTGGTCTCGCCCTTGCCGGGAAGATGCCTGTAGGGCCGAATCTCCACATTCATGTCCAGGCCGTCGTCCACGATGTCCAGGTCGTGCCCGCCGGGGAAGCGATGGCCCCGGTTCTTCTCCTCGTAGTGGCAGTCCTGGCAGGTCTTGGTGCCGCCCCTGGCCAGGTAGGCGGTGGTGAAGCTCTCAGAGAGGGTGTTGCACATGATGAACTCGCCGTCGGGGGCGTAGAAGATACCGTGGCACTGCATGCAGAACAGGCTTCGCTCAAGCTGGGGGGCCTCCACCGTCTCGTGCGCCGGGGAGGGCTTGCCGTGGGCGCCATAGACCACTCCGGGCTCGGGCTCTCCCAGAAGCCCTATGGACATGGTGGTGGCCTTTATGTTGTGGCAGCTCAGGCAGCCCACATTCAGCCTGGAGAGCTCTTTCTTCAGGCGCTCCCTCTTTTTCTCGTCCTTGGTTTCCTTGGCCTCAATGATCATGTCGGCCACCTTGAGGGCCAGCTTCTCGGTGGCGTAGCGCATCACCGGAGCGTGGCAGTCCAGGCACTTCAGCNCCTCCACCCGGCTGAGCTTGCGGCCCCATTCCTTGCCCACGCCGATGACAAAGAAGTTGCGCATGCCCTTGAGGGAGGTGACCACGCTCTTGGAGTGCATGGAGGCCTTCCACTGCTCGTATATCTCGCCGTGGCAGGTGGCGCAGGCCTCCTCGCTGTAAGCCTCCAGGAGCTTGTCCAGGCTGCTGTACTTCTTGGCGGCAAGCCCTGTGGCAGGGGCAAGGAGCAGGGCTACTACTGTCAGCGCGACCCACAACCTCATGCCGATACCTCCTTTCCTTGAATAAGAATTTTTACTGTTTCCACCCCCGAGGGGGGAGAAGCGCTCTTAGGTGCTCTCTCTGGGGGGCTTTTTCCTGTACCTGAGGGGGCTCTGGGGAAGGGCGAGCCTTTCCTCCTGCCCGGAGGCCCCCTCCGCCGCTGCCACTGTGTGCTCCGGCGCCTTGGGGTGCAGGGCCTGTATCAGGGGCTCCACATGGTGGGCGTCGGGGTTTGCCGAGGCCTTGAGCACCACCGGGCCTTTGCAGGCGCTGCAGAGGGGACTCACTACAGCGCCGCTTAGAAGCAGCGCCACGGCCAGCAGGAACACCCAGGCTACCCTCCCCTTCATATCATACATATTTAGTGCAATCAGGAGCGGATGTCAAGGAATTTTGGCCCGCCGGGGGTTTCCATTTTCCCCCGGGGTTTTTATAATAATGGCAGGCCATGAGGATGGGGTTTAACACCAATGTGCCCTACAGGGGCCGTCTCTACCATGTGCAGACCGAGGACAACGGCCCCCGAAACCCCGTGATTGTCACCCTCCTTTACTACCAGGGGGCCATCTTGGCCTCCAAGAAGACCAGCTATGCCCACCTGCTGGAGGAGCCCCAGTGTGAAGAGAAGGTTCAGGCCCTCATGAAGGCTCAGCACAAGGGGATGATCAAGGAGCTTCTGAGGGGGAGCTACACCGGGGAGCTTGACGGCACCTCCGAGAGGGGGGAGTCCCTTGAAGGGCAGGGGCCCCAGGCGCCCCAGGAGGGGGGCAAGCTCAGGCAGAGCCTGGACGATGTGCTACTGGAGTTCATCCTGAGGAAGCACCGCTGAGCATGGTCTCCTTTGAGGATGTAACCAAGCTGTACGACAACTATACTGCCCTGAAGAGGATAACCTTCAGCATTCAGAAGGGCGAGATGGTGTATGTGACCGGCCCCAGCGGGGCCGGAAAGAGCACCCTGCTTAAGCTCATCTACCAGGCCGAGAGGCCCGACGAAGGGGTTATAACGGTAGCCGGGGTGCGCACCGACACCCTCAAGGACGGCGATGTGCCCTACCTGAGGCGCCGAATAGGGGTGGTGTTTCAGGACTTCAGGCTCCTGGCCTCCAGGACCGTTTACGACAACGTGGCCCTGGCCCTGAGGCTCAGGGGCATGCCCGAGCGACAGCTTAGGCCCCTGGTGATGGAGACCCTGAAGATGGTTCACCTCAGGCACAAGGCCGATGCCTACCCTCCCAGCCTCTCAGGGGGGGAGCAGCAGAGGGTGGTGATTGCCCGGGCCATCGTGGCCGAGCCCATGCTGCTTCTGGCCGATGAGCCCACGGGCAACCTGGATGTCGACACCGCCGCCGGCATCATGCGCATATTCAAGGAGATAAACGCCAAGGGCACCACCGTGGTGATTGCCACCCACAACAGGGAGCTCTTCCGAAACACGGGCCTCAGGGNGCTCAGGCTGGATGAGGGCCTGCTGGTGAGGGAGGAGATAGGGTGAACCTCTACCACCTCAGGACTGCCCTGGGAAGCCTCCTCAAGGACAAGTGGGTGAACCTGGCCAGCGTGCTGAGCATTGCCTCCGGTCTGTTCATAGTGGCCCTGGGGGCGGTGGGGGTGTACAACCTCAACCTCCTGGTGCAGCGCCTGCCGGAGCGGTTCGTCATGGTGGCCTACCTGAAGGAGGNCCTGGGCAGGGCCCAGAGGGAAAGGCTCCTGGAGACCCTCAGAGAGAGGCCCTACAGCCAGGCAGTAAGGTATATCTCCAGGGAGCAGGCCCTTCAGGAGCTTCGGCAGGCCCTGGGGGAGGACTCCCAGGAGCTGCTCCAGGCCCTGGGGGGNGAGAACCCCCTGGTGGACAGCGTGGAGCTCAGGCTCAGGCCCCAGCATGTGAGCCCCCGGAGGGTCAGGGAGATTGCCCAGGAGCTTCAGGCCCTCAAGGGGGTAGAGAGCGTGCAGTATGCCCAGAGGTTTCTCAGTTCGGTGCAGGCGGTGCTTGTGGGCGCCAGGACGGTGGGGGCCCTGGCCCTGGGGGCCCTGCTGGTGGGGGNAGTGTTCGTGTGCTGGAGCACGGTGAAGATACTCTTTTACCGCAAGCTGGAGGAGGTAGAGACCCTCAGGCTCCTGGGGGCCACGAGCTGGTTCATCCGGGGGCCCTTTCTGGTGGAGGGGGCCATCATTGGCCTGGCCGGCGGGCTCCTGGCTACAGGGGCGGCCTGGGGCTTCATGGAGTTTTTCCATTCTGCCACCCAAGGGATGCCCTTCCTTCAGGAGGTGCTTCTGCCCCTTCAGGCCCTCTATGCTGTTCCCCTACTGGGGCTCCTGGTGGGCCTCAGTGGCGCCCTCATCGCCCTGGGCAGAATCAAGGGATGAGGCCCCTTTTGCTCCTGCTGGCAGTTGTCCTCCTGGCGGGGACGGCGCTTTCGGCCCCGGCCGCCACCGAGGACCCCAAGAAGAAGTACCAGAAGCTCCAGAAAGAGATTAAGAGGAAGGAGCAGAAGCTCAAGCAGACCAAGAAGAAGGAGCGCTCCATCCTGGGGGAGCTGCAGGCCCTGGAGAAGGAGCTCCTTCGCCTGAGGCAGAAGCTGAAGGCCCAGAAGGAGGCCCTCAGGAAGCTCAGGGCCGAGATCCGGCGCACCGAGAAGAAGACCCAGGCCCTCCGGGAGCGCATAGAGAGGCAGAAGGACTGGCTCAGGGAGCGCCTCAGGCAGCTGAGGCGCACGGGGAGGGCCCAGGACCTGGTGCTCTTGCTTTCGGCTGAGGACCTGGGCGGCCTCATGCGCCGGTGGCACTACCTCAGGCTCCTGGCCCGGAGGCAGCAGGAGGCCCTGCAGCGCTACAGGGCCGACCTTCAGGAGCTCAAGGGCAGGCAGGAGAGGCTCAAGGGCCTTTATGCCCGGCGCCGGGCCAAGGAGCAGGCCCTGACCCGGGCCCAAGAGGACCTGAGGAGGAAGCGGCGCCAGAAGGAGAGGCTCCTGGCCCAGGTGCGCAGCCAGCGCAAGCAGTACGAGCAGATGCTCAGGGAGCTCAAGGAGGCCTCCAGAAGGCTGCTTCAGACCATAAAGAGGCTTGAGAAGGAGCGCTACGCCGGCAAGGGCTTCAGGAGGCGCAAGGGCAAGCTACCCTGGCCCGTGGTGGGCTCGGTAGCCCTGCGCTACGGCAGGCAGCTGGACCCCCAGTTCAAGACCCCCATATTCCGGAACGGTATCTACATCCGCACCCCCAAGGGCGCCCTGGTCCAGGCCGTCTGGCGGGGCAAGGTGGTCTATGCCGACTGGTTCAAGGGCTACGGCCAGCTGGTCATCATCAACCATGGGCAAGGCTACCACAGCCTCTATGCCCACCTGAGCGAGATTTTTTTGAAGGTTGGCGATATAATAAACCAAGGGGTCAAGGTGGGCCGAGTGGGTAATTCGGCCATGCTGGAAGGCCCGTCCCTGTATTTTGAGATAAGATACAAGGGCAAGCCCTTGGACCCCCTGCAGTGGCTTAGAAAGAAGAGAAGATAAGGCCTTTGGAGGAAAAAGAGGATGTTTGCTAGGAGAAAGAGGCTGCTGGCCCTGCTCATAGCGCTGGCGCTGATAGGGGCCTGGGGAATGCTGGACCTCTGGTCCTACAGGCAGCTCGGTGCCCAGGCCGACGAGTTCACCGAGCTTAAGGTCTTCACCGAGGTGCTGAGCCAGGTGAAGAAGAACTATGTGGAGGAGCCCGACCCCAAGGAGCTCATCCGGGGGGCCATAAAGGGGATGCTCAAGACCCTGGATGCCCACTCCGGCTACATGAGTCCCGAGATGTACAAGGAGATGCAGGTGGACACCAAGGGGGAGTTCGGGGGCCTGGGTATCCAAATAGGCATCCGAAACGGGATGCTCACCGTCATAGCCCCTATTGAGGACNCCCCTGCCTTCAGGGCCGGCATAAAGGCCGGGGACAAGATCGTCAAGATAGAGGGCGAGCCCACCAAGGACCTCACCATCTTTGAGGCAGTAAAGCGCATGAGGGGCCCCAAGGGCACCAAGATCACCATCACCATAATGCGCCAGGGGNGGAAGAAGCCCAAGGACTTCACCATCGTCAGGGACATCATCAGGATAAAGAGCGTGAAGTACAAGATGCTTAATGAGGACATCGGGTATGTGAAGGTCCTGCAGTTTCAGGAAAAGACCGGCTCGGAGCTGGCCAAGGCCCTGAAGGAGCTTCATGGGCAGGGCATGAACTCCCTGATACTGGACTTGAGGAACAATCCCGGGGGGCTGCTCCGCAGTGCCGTGGAGGTGGCCAGCCAGTTCCTTCCCAAGGGCAAGCTGGTAGTCTCCATAAAGGGGCGCAAGGGGGGGAAGACAGTCTATCACTTCGGCCCCTGGCCCAGCTACGAGAAGCTGCCCATGATAGTGCTGGTCAACCAGGGCTCTGCCAGCGCCTCGGAGATTGTGGCCGGTGCCCTGAAGGACTACAAGAGGGCCCTGGTGCTGGGCGTAAGGACCTTTGGAAAGGGTTCGGTGCAGAGCATAATTCCCCTGAGCGACGGCTCGGGCCTGAGGCTTACCACCGCCAAGTACTACNCCCCCAACGACATCTCCATCCAGAACAGGGGCATAACCCCCGACATAGAGGTGAAGCTGGAGGCCCCGGCCGGCAGGGCCCACCCCGTGATAAGGGAGGAGAACCTGCAGAGGCACCTGGAGGGCGACGGACCGCCGCCTGAGCCCAGGGAAAAGGCCCCCATCGCCCCCCTGAGCGAGGAGGAGGACACCCAGCTCCAGAGGGCTATTGAGCTTCTTAAGACCTGGAGCGTGTTCAAAGAGCTTAAGGCCTCCTGAGGGATGGGCAGGGNGATTTTTGACATAGAGACGGCGGGCAAGGACCTCAGCGAGCTGGAGGAGCCCTTCAGGCAGTACTTTTCCCGCTGGCATGAGTCCGAGGAGGAGCTGCAGGAAAGCCTGTCCTTTTATCCCCTCACGGGGGAGATAGTGGCCATAGGCCTGCTGAACCCTGACACCCGGCGGGGGGCGGTCTACTTTCAGGCACCGGCTGACGAGGGGTTTCTGCCCTTTGAGGAGGAGGGCATCAGGTATGAGGCCGGCACGGAGCGGGAGGTGCTGGAGAAATTCTGGGCCGCCATAAGGCACTACGACCAGTTCATCACCTTCAACGGCCGGGGGTTTGACTGCCCCTTCATACTGGTACGCTCGGCGGTGCATCGGGTAAGGCCTACCTGCCAGCTCATGCCCAACCGCTACGGCGAGGCCCACATAGACCTCCTGGACCAGCTCACCTTCTACGGGGCCACCCGCAGGCGCTTCAGCCTGGAGCTGTGGTGCCGGGCCCTGGGCATACCCAGCCCCAAGGCAGAGCTGAAGGGCCACGAGGTGAGGGAGCTCTTCAGGCAGGGCCGCTACCTGGAGATAGCCCGCTACTGCGTGGGCGACCTGTGGGCCACCAAGGCACTCCTGGAGTTCTGGGAAAACTACATAAGGTTCAGCCCGGAGAGCAAGAAGGATGTGCGAGCTTAACGCCTTCCTCCGCAGGGCCGATGGCTCCGAGGAGCTGGTGCTGGAGGCGGTAGAGTTCCTGAGGCCCCAGCAGGACGGAGTCCTGCTCAGGAACATTTTCGGGCAGGAGAGCCTGTTTAAGGGGCGCCTGCTGGAGGTGCAGTTTCGGAAGGGCAAGGTGCTCCTTGGGCCCCTGGAGGCTGATTGACTCAGGCGCCCAGGAGGCCGCCCTCAACATGGCCCTGGATGTGGCCGTGGCCCGGAGTGTCCTCAGGGGGGGCCTGCCTCCCACCCTCAGGCTTTACCGCTGGAGGCAGCCTGCCCTGAGCCTGGGCAGGTTCCAGGACCTCAAGGGCATAAGCACCGAGGCCCTTGAAGGCATCCCTTTAGTGCGGCGTCCCACTGGCGGAAGGGCCATACTGCATGGGCCCCAGGAGCTTACCTACAGCTTCTCAAGCCCCTATGGGGGTCCCTTTAAGGGGGGTCTGAGGGCCTGCTACGGCCAGATAAGCCAGGCCTTGCAGAGGGCCTTCGGCCTTCTGGGCATCCCTGTGGCCCGGCACCAAAGGCTCAGGGGCCCCAGGCAGCAGAGCCCCCTGTGCTTTCGGAGCNCCTCCTTCGGGGAGCTCAGCGCCGGGGGCATGAAGCTGGCGGGCTCGGCCCAGCGGCGCTGGCCGGAGGGGTTCCTGCAGCAGGGCTGCATACCCCTGAGCCCCCAGAGGGAGCTTCACCGCCGGCTCTTCGGTCCCCAGGCCGAGGGGGTGGGCCTGTGGCTCCTGGCCCCCCAGGTGGACCTGGAACGGCTGAAGGAGGCCATGATAAAGGCCTTCAGGGAGCTGTTCGGGATTGAATTCATTCGTTCCGGGCCCACGGCGGAGGAGCTTTCCCTGGCCCAGGAGCTCCGAGGGCAGTACCTCCTTCAGCCCTCTTGGGAGAGCTTCAGCAGGGCAGAGAATGCTCCCCCTATGACCACCAGGGTCAGGAAGCGCTGAAGCACAAACNCCCCGAGCTCGTAGGGTAGCACCAAGGCAGGCGTAAGCTCCCCCAGGAGATACCCCCCTGTGGCCAGCACCACCGTAAGGAGCAGATAGGCCAGCACGCTGAGCAGGTATCCCCCTGCCACCCGGGGGTTTTGCCTGAGCAGGCCCAAGGTGGTCTTCAGCGTTTCTTTGGCACCTGTGCTCAGGCCCAGGCTCAGTAGGCCCGTGCCGAAGGCCCCCAGGGCCGAGACCCCCATGAGCATGACCATCCAGGCGAGGGCAATGAGCAGGGCCAGCCCCAGCATGAGGGCCGCCCCCAGGGCAGGGCTCAGGGCCTTAAGGAGCCCTGCTGTGAGGGCGCCCAGGACTGCGGTCAGCAGCAGTGCCACTGCAGCGCCCAGAAGCAGCAGCCCCACCAAGGCGAGGTAGCGCAGGAAGGGGCCGAAGAGCCTTCCGGCCCCCTGGAAGAAGGCCCCCAGGGTGAAGACCCGCCCCTTCTGCCTCAGGGCCCTTGCCAGCAGGCCCAGGCAGCCAGAGAGCACATACAGCCATACCAAGAGGCTCAGGGCCAGGTAGAAGAAGACCCCTCCTGCGGCGATGGCCACGGCCAGGGGTCCGGCCTCCGAGAGGCGCCTAAGGGCCTCCAGGGGCTCCGCCTGAAGGACACCGAGCCCCGTGGCCGCCAGGGCCAGAAGCACCGTGAGGGCCAGCACCACCGCCCCCAGCAGGCAGTTCAGGGCTGCCCCCGCCACCTTCAGGGCCACTATCTGCCAGTTCAGGGCCAGGGCCCTGAAGGCCTCCCGCAGGTGCTGGTAGTAATCCATGGGGAGATTTTACCAGATGTGGGCCCTGGGACAGTTAGATTTTTCCCACCCCCGGTGGTTATAATCAGCCAGGATGCACAGCACCGAGAGGCACAAGGTAGTGCGCCTTGGGGCGGGGGAGCGCACCGAGGTGGAGGACCTTCTGGCCGTGGAGCGCCGCCTCAGGGTCCTGGTGGACGGCCAGGAGCTGCTGAGCCTTTACTGCAGTCCCATAATGGTCCGGGAGCTGGTGGTGGGTTTCCTCAGCACCGAGGGGCTTCTGCAGGAGGGCTTCTGTGCCGAGCGCATGGGCATCCAGTACGGGACAGAGGAGATTGTGGTGGATGTGCCTGCCCTGCTGCCCCAGCAGAAGGCCCTTAAGGCGGTGAGGACCTCGGGCTGCGTCGGGGGGGTCAGCTTTGAGCACTACCGACTGCAGAAGGCCCCTGAAGGGCCTGTGCTCAGGGCCCAGGCCCTGGCAAGGCTTTACCAGCGGTTTCAGGACTCCAGCCCCCTGTACAGGCTCACTGGCTGTGTGCACAGCGCCGCCTTGAGCGACGGCAAGGCCATCCTGTGCGTAGCCGAGGATGTGGGCCGGCACAATGCCGTGGACAAGTGCATAGGGTTTGCCCTCCTGGAGGGGCTTGAGCTCAGGGGCAAGGTGCTCCTTAGTAGCGGGAGGCTTTCCTCCGAGATAGCGGGCAAGTGCGCCCGGTGGGGCATCTCCATCCTGGCCAGCCGCACCGCCCCCACCAGCAGGGCCATTCAGATAGCCCAGGAGGCGGGCCTTACCATGGTGGGCTTCCTCAGGGGAAGGAGGATGAACATCTACACCCACCCTGCCAGGGTGGACTCATAGCTGCAGGATTTTCTTCCTGACGATCAGCAGTTCGAAGGCCAGGGAGGCCAGGGCGCACAGGGTGTGCAGATAGGATACCTGGGCGTCCAGCACCCTGCCCAGGCCGTTGTCGGCGTAAAGCAGGGCCACCACCCTGTCGCGGATGTTCACAGGCGTAAGGATGCAGTCCTGGGGGGTGCCGCCCAGGAGCTCTATGAACTCTGTGTTTCCGGGCACATCCAGGAGGGGGCCCCTGTAGTAGGCCTTCCTGGCTATCACCTCGGTGAATATGCCCGGCAGGTCCGCCTTCAGCGCAAAGCCCTCCACCTTCAGGCCCCTGCCCATCCAGCCCCTGGCCTCCTGCCCCTTGACCACAAACAGGGCGGCCCTGGAGGCCACCTTGGAGGCCTCCCGGAGAACGAGCCCTGCCACCTCCTCCCGGCTCTTGACATCGGCGAAGGCCTCCTTGACCTTCTGCAGGGCCTCCTGCTGGGTGCTCTTTTGGGCCTCCTGGGCGGTCTCCTCCTGGCGTTCCAGGATGCTGACGAAGCGGAGGTCGCGCTTCAGGCCGTAGTACCGCTCCAGGGCATGAAGCAGCCTCAGCTCGGAGGCCACATAGGGGATGATGTCGTACCCGCTGAGAAACCTCAGCTCGTCCAGGGCCTGGATGTTCTTGGGCTCCAGCATGGCCACATGCAGGCGGTTCTTTTCCTTCCTGAAGGGCACGGCCTTGTAGCGCTCGGCCAGCTCCTTGCTCAGGCTCTCTATCNCCTCGGGCTCTATGTGGCCCAGCTCCCTGGCCGTGGCGGCGGGCACCTTGAGGAACTTGCTGAGGAACTCCGTGAGCTCCTCCTCCCGGAGTATTCCCAGCTCCACAATGTTGGTGCCTATGCGGCCGCCGAAGACCNCCTGGCGCTCCAGGGCCAGGCGGAGATGCTCGCGGCTGATGAGGCCGCTTTTTACCAGTGCTTCGCCCAGGCTCATAACAGGCTATTTTATACCATATTTGGCCAGTCTGTGGCGGAAGGAGCGGAAGCTCAGGCCCAGCAGCTTAGCGGCCTCGGTCTTGTTGCCTCCGGTCCTTCGCAGGGCCTCCAGGAGGTAGGCCCGCTCGGTGCTCTGGAGCAGCTCCTCCAGCTTGAACCCTTCTGCCAGGGGAGGCAGGCCCTGGGGCCGGGGCCCCTGGGGGTTGGGCAGGATGTCCTCGGGGATGTCCTCCTCCGTGAGCACCTGGTTGTCCGAAAACAGGAGGATGCGCTCCAGGGTGTTTTCCAGCTCCCTCACATTGCCCCTCCAGGGGTGGCCCATGAGCCGGCGGAGGGCCCCCGGGCTGAGGCGCCTGTGCTCGGAGCGCCTCTTGAGGAAATGCTCTATGAGGGCGGGGATGTCCTCGGGCCTTTCCCTCAGGGGAGGGATGTGGAGGGGCACACCGTTTAGGCGCCAGAAGAGGTCCTCCCTGAAGGCCCCCTGGGCCACGGCCTCCTTCAGGTCCCGGTTGGTGGCGGCGATGATTCTTACATCCACGGTGATGTCGGTGGTGCCTCCCAGGCGCCTGAAGGTGCCTGTTTCAATTACCCTCAAGAGCTTCCCCTGAAGCTCCAGGGGCAGCTCCGCCACCTCGTCCAGGAAGAGGCTGCCACCGTCGGCCACCTCGAAGAGCCCGGGCTTGTTCTTTACCGCCCCTGTAAAGGCCCCCCTCATGAAGCCGAAGAGCTCGCTCTCCAGGAGCCCTGCAGGCAGGGCGGCACAGTTCAGGGCCACCATCTCCCCCGCCCGGCCGCTGAGGCGATGGAGGGCCGAGGCTATGAGCTCCTTGCCCGTGCCCGACTCCCCGGTAATGAGCACATGGGCGCTGCTGTGGGCTATGCGGGGAAGCATCTGGAGAAGCCTCTGCATCTGGGGGCTCCTGGCCACTATGCCCTCAAGCTCCAGCCCGGTGCGCTGCCTGAGGGCCTCCACCTGGCGCCTCAGGAGGTGTCTTTCCAGGGCCTTCTTTACTACCAGCCTCAGCTCGTCTATCTTGAAGGGCTTGTGGATGTAGTCGTAGGCGCCTAGCTTCATGGCCTCTATGGCCCCCTCGGTGGAGCCGTAGGCGGTAATCATGATTACCAGGGTCTCGGGGCTTAGGGCCTTGGTGCGCCTGAGGACCTCGAAGCCGTCCNCCCCGGGCATCCTGATGTCGGTAATCACCAGGTGGAATATCTCCTTCTGGAGCCACTTCAGGGCCTCCTGGCCGTCCCTGGCGTACTGCACCTGGTGGCCCTCGGCCTGAAGGAGCATCCTGAGTATCTCTCCCATGTGGGCCTCGTCTTCCACCACCAGTATCTTGGCCTTCATGAGCTGGCCTCCAGGGGAAGCTGCACGGTGAAGGTGGTTGCCCCGGGCCTGCTTTCCAGCCGGATATGGCCGCCGTGCTCTTGCACGATTCTGTAGGCGATGGAAAGGCCCAGCCCTGTGCCATCCTGCTTGGTGCTGAAGAAGGGGTAAAACACCTTCTCCCTGTGCTCCGGGGGGATGCCCACCCCCGTGTCGGTGAAGCTCACCTGCACGTGCCTGCCTTCCTTCTGGGCCTGGATGGTGAGGGTGCCCCCTTGGGGCATGGCCTCCAGGGCATTGAGCCCCAGGTTGAGAAACACCTGCTGGAGCATCTGGGAGTCGGCCCTGATGTGGATGGCCCCATCCAGGTGGGCCTGTATCTGGNCCCCCTGGGGACAGCGGTTCCTGAGGAGCTCGGCCGAGGCCCTCAGCAGCAGGTTGAGGTCGAAGGGCTCCGGCCGGGGCCTGTGGGGCCGACTGTAGTTGAGGAAGTCGGTGAGAATGCGGTTCAGCCTGTCCATCTCGCTGAGGGCGATGTCCATGAGGGCCTCCTTCTGGGCCTGCTCCAGCGGGGCCGTCCTGAGCATCTCCACCGCCCCCCGGAGGGAGGCCAGGGGGTTCCTGAGCTCGTGGGCCATGTGGGCCGAAAGCTCCCCTATGGCGGCCATCTGCTGGCGGTGGCGGGCCTCGGCCTCCAGGCGCCTTATCTCCGTGAGGTCCTGGAACATCCCTATGAAGCCCTTGGGGGAGCCGTCCTCATCCCTGAGGGCCGAGAGCACGAAGCTGAGGGGGCGCTCCTCGGGGCCCTTCCTGAAGGTGGCCTCGACCCTCTGCTCCTTGAGCTCCCCCAGGAAGGGAAAGAGCTCCAGGATTCCCTTGCCCAGGGCTTCCTGTCTGCCCAGGCCGGTGATTTCCTGGGCGGTGCGGTTAAACAGCACCAGCCGGCCCGAGGCCTCCGTGCTGAGAAGCCCTATGGGCACATTCTCCACCACCTCCTGGTTGAACAGTGCCAGCTCCTTGTAGTCTATGTCCCGCTGCCTGAGCCTCTGGGCGGTGCGCTCCAGTCGGCCGGCCAGGTAGCCGCTGAGGTAGGCGGTAAGGTAAAGGGCGGTTATGTGGGTGAAGATGTTGAAGAGGAAGTCCTTCTCCCTGAGCTCCGGGCTGTAGGGCAGGGGCAGGAGGTGGTAGTACTGCAGGTCCACCAGGAGGCCGTAGAGCAGCCCTGCCAGGGTGGCCACCACATAGCCGGCCTGTCTTCCCAGCACAATGGCCCCGCCAATGACGATGAGCAAAAGGAGGAAGGAGAACCAGCTCTCTATGCCTCCGGTGAGGGCCACCAGAGTAAGCNCCGCCGCCACATCCATGCTCAACTGCAGGTAGCCGTGCTTTCGGGGCCCCAGGCGCTCCAGGAGGGCGATGTAGAGGATGGTCAGGCCGTAAAGGGCGGCAATGAGGTAGGCCACGGCGCTGGAGTAAGGGAATATCTCTATTCCTATCTCCAGGAGGAAGAAGGAGCCCAGCAGCACCGAGGCCCACAGCNCCCTGAAGGCTATCAGGGCCCTGAGCCTTCTGAGGATGGCCTCCTGTGCCAAGGACATCCCCGTGGAGGGGCCTACTGGTGGCCCACCAGCTGCATCATCTTGAATATGGGCAGGTACATGGATATGACCACGAAGCCCACGGTACCGCCCAGGAAGACCATGAGGAGGGGCTCTATCATGGAGGTAAGGTTGCTGACGGCTACATCCACTTCTTCGTCGTAGAAGTCGGCGATCTTGTTGAGCATGGTGTCCAGGGCCCCTGCCGACTCCCCCACGGCCACCATCTGGGTGACCATGGGGGGGAAGACCTTCTCCTTGCCCATGGGCTCGGCCAGGGTCTTGCCTTCCTGCACTGCCTGGCGCACGTTCAACACCGAGCGCTCCACCACCTTGTTGCCCGCCGTCTTGGCAGTGATGTCCAGGCCGTCCAGGATGGGCACGCCGCTGGAGACCAGGGTGCCCAGGGTGCGGGTGAACTTGGCCACGGCCACCTTCACCAGCAGGGTGCCGAACATGGGCAGCTTCAGGAACAGCCCGTCGGTGAGGAACCTTCCCCGCTTAGTCCTCCTGAACTGGGCAAAGCCCACCACCAGGGCCACTATGCCCAGCAGGATGAGCAGGCCTCCCTTGCCGCTGAGGAAGTTGCTGATGCTTATCACTATCTTGGTGGGCGTAGGCAGGGTGCCACCCAGCTGGGTAAACATCTGGGAGAAGGTGGGCACCACATACACCATGATGATGGCCACCACCACAATGGCCACCACGGTGACCACAATGGGGTATATGAGGGCCCCCTTGACCTTCCTCTTCAGCTTTATGCTTTTCTCTATGTAGGTGGCCAGGCGGGCAAGCACGGTGTCCAGGATACCGCCGGCCTCGCCTGCGGCCACCATGTTCACATAAAGCTCGCTGAAGACCTTGGGGTGCTTCCTCAGGGCGTCGGCATAGGTGGAGCCCCCCTCCACGTCGTTCTTTATCTGGCTCAGCACCTGGGCGAAGCGCTTGTTCTCCACCTGCCCGGCCAGGATGTCCAGGGCCTGAACCAGGGGCAGCCCCGCATCTATCATGGTGGAGAACTGCCTGGTGAAGACCACGATGTCCTTGTCCTTCACCTTGCCCCCGAAGAGGGTGAAGCCCGCCTTGGCCTTCTTCTTCTCGGTTATGTGGGTGGGAACGATGTTGCGCTTTCGCAGCTGGGAGATGACCTCGTCCTTGCTGGCGGCGGTTATCTCCCCGGAGGTCACCTCGCCCGTAGGGGTCTTGCCCGACCACTGAAACACCGTTGCCATCTCTTACACCCTCCTCATGGTGGGCGCTGCCCGCTTGGTCATCTGGATGAACTCATCCGGGACGGGGGAGCGCCCCAGGGCCTCCTCGTAGGAGATCTGCCCCCGACTGTAGAGCTCGTAAAGGGACTGGTTCATGGTCTGCATGCCGCTCCGGGCCTGCCCGGTCTGCATCACCGAGTATATCTGGTGCACCTTGTCCTCCCTGATGAGGTTGCGGATGGCAGGGGTGGGAATGAGTATCTCGGTGGCCAGCACCCTGCCTATGCCCCCTTTGCGGGGGATGAGCTGCTGGGCAATGATGCCCTCCAGGACGAAGCTCAGCTGCACCCGCACCTGCTCCTGCTGATGCGGAGGGAAGACATCTATGATTCGGTTTATGGTCTGCACCGCCGAGTTGGTGTGCAGGGTGGCCAGGGTGAGGTGGCCTGTTTCCGAGACCGTCAGGGCTGCCTCTATGGTCTCCAGGTCGCGCATCTCACCGATGAGCACCACATCGGGGTCCTGCCTCAGCACATACCTGAGGGCCGCCTTGAAGCTCTCGGTGTCGGAGTTGACCTCCCGCTGGTTTATGAGGGCCTTTCGGTGGCTGTGGAGGTACTCAATGGGGTCCTCGATGGTGATGATGTGGCAGGCCCTCTCGGTGTTTATCCTGTCTATCATGGCTGCCAGGGTGGTGGACTTTCCGCAGCCGGTGGGGCCCGTGACCAGGATGAGGCCCCTGGGCTTTTTGGCCAGCTCGTTGAGTATCTCCGGCAGGCCCAGCTCCTTGAAGCTCCGGATGCCGAAGGGCACCGCCCTGAAGGCCCCGGCCACCGCCCCTCGCTGCATGAAGATGTTGGCCCTGAAGCGGCTGAGGCCCTTCAGGCCGAAGGAGAGGTCCAGCTCGTTCCTTTCCTCGAAGCGCTGCTTCTGGGCATCCGTCAGGACGCTGTAGCACAGGGCCTTGGTGTCCTGGGGGGTGAGGGGGGGATGGTCTATGGGCACTAAGCGGCCGTCTATCCTGAGTCGGGGGGGGCTGCCTGTGGTGATGTGCAGGTCCGAGGCCCCCTTGTCAATCATGAGCTTCAGTAGGTCGTACAGGCTTGCTGGCATGTTGGTGCGTTAACCTCCTTGGGTTAGTCTCCGAAGGTCACCCTGAGTACCTCCTCCAGGGAGGTTACTCCTTCCTTGACCTTGGTGAGGCCGCTCATCCTCAGGGTCTTCATTCCCAGCCTGATGGCCGCCTTCTTTATCTCGTCGGCGCTGGCGCCCTCCAGGACCAGCTCCTTGAGCTCCTCCCCCACGGGCATGACCTCATAGAGGGCCACCCTGCCCTTGTAGCCGGAGTTGTTGCAGGCGGGGCAGCCCTTGCCCCTGTAGGGTTTTATGGTCTCGGCCTCCTCCTCGGTAAAGCCCACCTTTATGAGGGCCGGAGGGGGGATCTTCTCCGGCTCCTTGCACTGGGTGCAGATGCGACGGGCCAGCCTCTGGGCCAGGATGAGGATGACGGAGCTGGAGACCAGGAAGGGCTCCACCCCCATGTTGAGCAGTCGGTTTATGGTGCTGGGGGCATCGTTGGTATGCAGGGTGCTGAGGACCAGGTGGCCCGTGAGGGCCGCCTTCACCGCTATCTCGGCGGTCTCAAAGTCCCTGATCTCACCCACCATTATGATGTCAGGGTCCTGCCTGAGGAAGGCCCTCAGGGCGCTGGCGAAGGTCAGGCCTATGTCCTCCTTCACCTGCACCTGGTTTATGCCCAGGAAGTTGTACTCCACCGGGTCCTCGGCGGTCATGATGTTTATGCCGGGCTTGTTGAGGTAGTTCAGGGCCGAATACAGGGTGGTAGTCTTTCCGCTTCCGGTGGGGCCCGTGACCAGGATCATCCCGTAGGGCTTGTTCAGGGCCTCCATGAAGTCCTCCAGGGCCTTCTGCTCAAAGCCCAGCTTGGTGAGGTCTATTTGGAGGTTGGACTTGTCCAGGAGCCTCAGCACCGTCTTTTCCCCGAACAGGCAGGGCAGGGTGGAGACCCGGAAGTCCACCTCCCTCTTTCTGCCTAGCTTCAGCTTTATCCTGCCGTCCTGGGGCAGGCGGCGCTCGGCTATGTCCAGCTTGCTCATGATCTTCACCCTGGAGGTGAGGGCCGCCTTTATCTTCACCGGCAGGTTCATGACGGTGTAAAGCACCCCGTCCACCCTGTAGCGCACCCTCAGGGAGGTCTCGTAGGGCTCTATGTGGATGTCGCTGGCGCCGCTCTTTATGGCGTTTACCAGGATGCCGTTTACCAGCTTAACGATGGGGGCCTCTACCTCCTTGATGATCTCCGTTTCTTCCTTCTCCTCCACGGCCTCTATCTCGTCCAGGGCGCTTCCTACCACCTTGTCAAACTCGTTCACGTCCACCATGAGCTCTTCCTCGGAGGCATCGGGCCCCTCGTCCGTCTCTTCCATAACGAAGTCCTTGGCCTCCAGTATCATGGAGGCCGTCTTGGCCGCGGCCTCGGGGCTTTCGTTCTTCTGCACCACGGCCCCTTTCTGGTCGTAGTAGGTGGAGATGGCATTTATGATGGCGCTTTCGGTGGCTACCACCACCTCCACATTGTAGCCGGTCATGAACTTTACATCGTCAATGGCGAAGACATTGGAGGGGTCTGCCATGGCTATGGTGAGGGTGGCCCCCACCCTGGCTATGGGGATGATGAGGTACTTCTTGGCCATCTCGGCGGGCACCAGCTTCAGCACCGAGGGCTCTATCTTGTAGTCCGAGAGGTTTATGGCCGGCACCCCGTACTGCTTGCTGAGGAAGTTGGCCAGCTTCTCCTCGGTGATGTAGCCCAGCTTCACCAGGGCGGTGCCGAGCCTGCGCCCCTCTCTCTTCTGAAGCGCCAGGGCCTGCTTCAGCTGCTCTTCGGTAATCACATTGGAGGCCAGAAGCATCTGGCCCAGTTTGGGTGCCGCCGCCATATGTCTTTAAATTATATAATTCACAAGGATAAAGTCAATTTTTCCACTCACTCTTCAAGCTCGAAGCTGTAGTCCTCTATGACGGTGTTTGCCAGGAGCTTTTCGCACATTCCCTTGACCTGTTCCTTCAGCTCCTCAGGGCTGGCGCCGTCGGAGAAGCTCAGCTCTATGAGCTTTCCCNCCCGGACATCCTGGAGGCCTTCAAACCCCAGGTTCCTCAGGGCCGAAAGCACTGCCTTTCCCTGGGGGTCCAGCACTCCGGGCTTGAGCCTTATGTACACCCTGGCCTTCATTGCTCACCTCCGAAGACCCTCTGGTAGATGTGCCCGATGTTCTGAAGATAGGGTCTGAGGCTGAAGAGCTCCTGGAGCTCCTGGGGGGAGAGGTATCTCCTGACTTCCTTGTCCTTCCTGAGGGCCTGGAGGAAGTCCATTCCCTTCTGCCAGCACAGCATGGCGTTTCGCTGCACCAGGCGGTAGGCCTCCTGGCGGCTCAGGCCCTTGTGGGTGAGGGCCAGGAGGACCCGTTGGGAGCAGTACAGCCTGTGGCTCAGGGCCATGTTCTTCTTCATCCTCTGGGGATAGAGCCTCAGGCCCTGCAGTATTGCCCTCAGGCGTCTGAGCATGTAGTGGGCCAGGATGGAGCTGTCGGGTATGATTATCCTTTCCACCGAGGAGTGGGATATGTCGCGCTCGTGCCACAGGGCCACATTCTCCAGGGCGGCCAGGGCGTTGGCCCTGAGCACCCTGGCCAGCCCCGAGATGTTCTCCGCACCTACGGGGTTGCGCTTATGGGGCATGGCCGAGGAGCCCTTCTGCCCTGGGGCGAAGGGCTCCTCGGCCTCCAGAACCTCGGTGCGCTGCAGATGCCTCAGCTCCACCGCTATCTTCTCCAGGGTTGCCCCCAGCAGGGCCAGGCTCATGAGGTACTCGGCATGCCTGTCCCTCTGCACCACCTGGGTGGCCACGGGCTCCACCCTGAGGCCCAGGCGCTTCAGGGTCAGCTCCTCTACCCGGGGGGGCACATGGGAGTATGTGCCCACCGCCCCGGAGAGCTTGCCCACGCTTACGGTACGCCGGCACCTCCTGAGGCGCTCCAGGTGGCGGCCCGCCTCCTCGTACCAGAGGGCGAACTTCAGGCCGAACACCATGGGCTCGGCGTGCACGCCGTGGCTGCGGCCCATGCACAGGGTGTCCCTGTGGCGGAGGGCCTGCTCCTTGAGCACCTCCCGGAGGGCCTGCAGTTCCTGGATAATCCAGCCCAGGGCCTGGCGCATCTGGAGGGCCAGGGCGGTGTCCAGCACATCGCTGGAGGTAAGCCCCATGTGGATGTACCGGGCCGAGGCTCCTACATGCTCGGCCAGGTTCTCCAGGAAGGCAATCACATCGTGCCGGACGGTGGCCTCTATCTCCTGGATGCGCTTTACATCAAAGCCCGCCCGGGCCTTTATCTCCTTGAGGGCCTTCGGGGGGATGCGGCCCAGCTGGGCCCAGGCCTCGCAGGCGGCAAGCTCCNCCTGTAGCCACCTCTCGTACTTAGCCTGGAGGCTCCAGAGGCTCTTCATGGGCTCCAGGCTGTAGCGCTCTATCATTTCCTGTCCCCTCCCATGGGCCAGGGNATTTTACACCAAGACCGAGGGATTAAGCCAATTGTCCTTGAAATTGTTATAATATTTCCTCATGAGCCAGGAAGGCCCCCGCACAGAAGGAAGGCTCTTTGGCCTTAAGCCCCTGTGCCCTGTCTGCGGCAGGGAGCTACGGGCAGAGCAGCTGAGGGAGGGCCTCTGGCACTGCCTCTGCGGCGAGGAGGTGCCGGCCTCCCTGGCAGTGGACCCCTTCAGGGGCTGCCCTCACGGGCCCCAGTGCAACTGCGGCCGCAGGAGGGGGCTGTGAGCAGGAAGGGCTACTTCGGCCCCTACGGAGGGCAGTTCGTGCCCGAGACCCTCATGCCCGCGCTCAGGGAGCTGGAGGAGGCATACCGGCACAGCAAGAGGGACAGAGGCTTCCAGGAGGAGCTCAAGAGGCTTCAGGCCCACTACATAGGGCGGCCCACCCCCCTTTACTTTGCCCAGCGCCTGACGGAGCACCTGGGGGGGGCCAAGGTGTATCTGAAGCGGGAGGACTTGGCCCACACCGGGGCGCACAAGATAAACAACGCCATAGGGCAGGGCCTGCTGGCCAAGCTGATGGGCAAAAGGCGCCTTATTGCCGAGACCGGGGCGGGGCAGCACGGGGNGGCCACCGCCACGGCGGCGGCCTTGCTGGGCCTTCAGTGTGTAATCTACATGGGCACCGAGGACATGCGACGGCAGGCCCTTAATGTATTCAGGATGAGGCTGCTGGGGGCGGAGGTCAGGGAGGTCCCCACGGGCTCCCGGACCCTTAAGGACGCCATCAACGAGGCCCTCAGGGACTGGACTACCAATGTGCGCAGTACCCATTATGTGCTGGGCACCGTCTTCGGTCCCCATCCTTACCCCAGCATGGTGAGGGACTTCCAGGCGGTGATAGGCCGGGAGGCCAGGAGGCAGATTCTTCGGGCCGAGGGCCGCCTGCCCGAGCACCTGGTGGCCTGTGTAGGTGGGGGCTCCAACGCCCTGGGCCTCTTCTATGCCTTCCTCAAGGACAAGGGGGTAAGGATGACCGGGGTGGAGGCCGGGGGCCTGGGCATCCGTTCGGGCAGGCATGCGGCCAGGTTCCAGGCCGGGGCCCTGGGGGTGTTTCAGGGGGCAAAGAGCTACCTGCTGCAGGATGCCCATGGCAATGTCCTGGGCACCCATTCGGTAAGTGCAGGGCTTGACTACGCCTCGGTGGGGCCTGAGCATGCCCTGCTGAGGGACCTGGGCCGGGTGCGCTACACCTATGCCACCGACAGGGAGGCCCTGAGGGCCTTTGAGCTCCTGAGCTCAACCGAGGGCATTGTGCCGGCCCTGGAAAGTGCCCATGCCCTGGCCGAGGTGGCCAAGCTGGCCCCTGAGATGGGCAAGGAGGCCGTCATAGTGGTAAACCTTTCGGGCCGGGGGGACAAGGATGTGGCCGAGGTGGCCAGGATAAAGGGGGTGAAGGTCTGATGGGCTCCAGGATTACCCGGGTCTTCAGGGCCCTGAGGGCCCGGGGCAGGAAGGCCTTCATACCCTACGTGATGGCCGGAGACCCTTCGCTGGAGCGCACTCGGCAGCTCCTGGGACTCCTTCAGGCCTCGGGGGCCGACCTTCTGGAGCTGGGGGTGCCCTTCACCGACCCCTTGGCCGACGGCCCGGCCATTCAGGCAGCGGCCCAGAGGGCCCTGCGGGCAGGAGCCAATCTGACCAAGGTGCTTTCCCTGCTAAGGTCCATGAGGGCCGAGCTGGAGGTTCCCGTGGTGCTCATGACCTACTACAACCCTGTGTTCCGCTACGGGCTGGAGCGATTCGCCCAGGATGCCCTCCGGGCCGGGCTGGACGGCCTCATCGTGCCTGACCTTCCCATGGAGGAGTGCGGGGAGCTGAGACGGCACCTGCGGGGAGTAGACCTCGTCCTCCTGGCTGCCCCCACCAGTCCGCCTGAGCGGCTGAGGCGGCTGGCCAGGCTCAGCCAGGGTTTCCTCTACTATGTCTCCATCACGGGCATCACCGGGGCCAAGCTCAGGATTGAGCCCGCTGCCCGCAGGGGGCTTGAGTTCCTAAGGAAGAACTCCCCCAGGCCTGTGGCCGTGGGCTTCGGTGTCTGGAGCCCCCGGGAGGCCTCCCTGGTGGCCTCCCTGGCCGACGGGGTCATCGTGGGAAGCGCCATAGTGCGCAAGGCCCACGAGGAGGGCCTCAAGGGCCTGAGGCCCTTTCTCAGGTCCCTCAGGGAGGCCATCTGATGGCCTGGTTCAAGAAGCCCCCCGAGGGACCCAAGAAGGTGAAGATACCCGAGGGCATGTGGGTCAAGTGCGAGGCCTGCCGGGAGATAATCTACCGCAAGGAGATAGAGCGGAACCTGAAGGTATGCCCCAAGTGCAACTACCACTTCAGGCTCTCTGCGCAGGAGAGGCTGGCCCTCCTGGTGGAGCCCCAGAGCTTCCAGGAGACCGACCAGGAGCTTCAGCCTGCCGACCCCCTGGGGNTCAAGGACAGCATGAGCTACAGGGAGCGCCTCAGGCAGAACGCCCAGCGTAGCGGTCTGAAGGAGGCGGTCCTCAGTGGCCTGGCCCGCATAGGGGAGTTTGCCGTCTGCATCTCGGTGATGGACTTCTCTTTCATGGGCGGTAGCATGGGCTCGGTGGTGGGCGAGCGCCTGGNGCGCTCGGCCGAGAGGGCCCTCTCGGAGGACCTGCCCCTCATAACCGTTTCCTCCTCGGGAGGGGCCAGGATGCAGGAGGGGATGTTCTCCCTCATGCAGATGGCCCGGGTCTCGGCAGCCATAGGGAGGTTCAAGGCAGAGGGCCGAAGGCCCTTCATCTCCATAGTGGCCGACCCCACCTTCGGCGGCGTGACGGCCAGCTTTGCCATGCTGGGGGATGTGATAATTGCCGAGCCCCGCAGCCTTATCGGCTTTGCCGGCCCCAGGGNGATAGAGCAGACCATAAAGCAGCAGCTTCCGGAGGACTTCCAGAGGGCGGAGTTTTTGCTGCAGCACGGTCTTCTGGACATGGTGGTTCACCGTCGGGAGCTCAAGGCCACCGTCGCTAAGCTCCTTCGGCTCCTTTCATGAGCACCTACCAGGAGGCCCTCCGGTTCCTCTACGGCCTGAGGCGCCACGGCATCAAGCTGGGGCTGCAGAAGCCCAGGGAGCTCCTGAGGAGGCTACAGGAGCCCCAGGAGGGCCTCAAGGTGCTGCATGTGGCCGGCACCAACGGCAAGGGCTCTACATGCCACATGCTTTTTAGCATGCTCCGGGCCCAAGGCCTGAGGGCAGGCCTTTTCACCTCGCCCCACCTGGTGAGCTTTACGGAGCGCATCAGGGTGGACGGCCAGGAGATAAGCCCCCGGGAGGTGGCCGAACTTGCCCTCCAGGTGAAGGAGGCCTCCCAGGGGCTTGCTATAACCTTTTTTGAGGCCGCAGTGGCCATGGCCTTCCTGTATTTCCGCCAGAAAGGGGCTCAGTGGGCGGTGCTGGAGGTGGGAATGGGCGGAAGGCTTGATGCCACCAACACGGTGGAGCGCCCCGAGGTGTGCATAATAAGCACCGTGGGGATGGACCACCGGGAGTTCCTGGGCAGTAGCCTCCAGGAGATAGCCTTTGAAAAGGCCGGCATCCTGAAGCCCGGGGTGCCTGCAGTGGTGGGGCCCCAGGAGCCCCAGGCCCTGGAGGTCATCCTTCGGAGGGCCCGGGAGGTGGACTCGCCCCTGAGCCTCTGGGGCAGGGACTTCGGGGCGGCCCTCCAGAGGCAGGGCCCTGAGGGGCTGACGCTGCACTACCGGGGCAGGGAGGAACTGAGGGATGTCTTCCTTCCCCTTCTGGGGGCCCACCAGGTGCGCAACGCCGCCCAGGCCCTCCGGGCCGGCGAGCTCCTCGGTCTGGGCCAGGAGGCCATGAGGGAGGGGCTCAGGAGGGTTCAGATTCCCGGCAGGTTGGAGCTCCTGAGGCGGCATCCGGAGGTACGCCTGGACGGGGCCCACAACCCCCAGGCAGCGCAGGCCTTGGCCGAGGCCCTCAAGGTGCTGCTTCAGCGGAAGCGCGGGCTCATTCTCGTCCTGGGGCTGATGAAGGACAAGGATGCCCAGGGAATACTGAGGCCCCTTCTTCCCCTGGCCAGGGAGGNGCTCCTTACTGCCTCGGCCGATGAGCGGGCCCTGAGGCCCCAGGCCCTCAGGGCCCTGGCCGAGGCCCTGGGCCACAGAGGCGCCAGGGTGGCCCCCACCGTGAAGGAGGCCGTCGGGACTGCCCTGGAGCTTGCCGCGGAGGACGACCTGGNGCTCATCACGGGCTCCTTCTATGTGGCCGGGCAGGCCAGGGAGGCACTCCTGGGAGAGCCCTCCGCCCTCAGGGGGCTCAAGGAGTGAGGGGCCTCCTCCTGCTTGCCCTTTTGCTTCCCTGCCTCTGCCATGCCCAGCAGGTGCGCATCCAGGCCCAAGAGCTTCAGTACCATCAGGGTGTTTACATCCTGAAGGGAGATGTGCGGCTTGCCAAGGGCGTTGTAAGGGCCCGGGCCCAGGAGGCGGTGTATGAGCAGGCCTCCACCATGCTCAGCCTCAGGGGGGAGGNGTTCTACGAGGACCAGCAGGTGCGCATCCAGGCCCAGGAGGCCCAGCTCCTGCTACGAAGCAAGGAGGGCATCCTGAGGCAGGCCCTCATCTTCTTCAAGGAGGACGGCTATTATGTGCGGGCCGAGCAGGTGCACAGGAGCCCCGACGGCAGGTATGTCCTCAGGGAGGCCTGTGCCAGCACCTGCCGGGGCCCTGCCCCTGCCTGGAGCCTCAGGGCTGAGGAGGCAAGGCTCAAGCCCCAGGAGTATCTGGAGGCCAGGGGGGCCACCTTCAGGATGATGAGAGGCCTCCCCGTGGCCTATGCCCCTTATGTGCTGGTGCCCCTGGGGAGACAGAGGCGCTCGGGGTTGCTGGCGCCCAACCTGGGGCTCAGGGAGTTCTCAGGGCTTCATGTGGAGCTTCCCCTGTACTGGGCCATAAGCCCTAACCGGGACCTCACTCTGAGTGGGCATGTGCACNCCCTGAGGGCCTGGGGGCTTGAGGCGGAGTTCAGGCACCTGGAGCTGGGCGGCCTGGGGGGCACTTACCGGCTCCTCTACCTTGGCGACTGGAAGGACGATGTGAACTACCTGGCCCTTCGGGCAGAGCACCGCAATCCCTGGGGCTTCGTGCACCTGGACATGCTCAACCATCCCCAGATGCTCCGGCTGTGGGCCCTGAAGTATCAGCGGAGGGCCCAGAGATATCTTTCCTCCAGGGCGGAGCTTTCCAGGGCCTTCAGATGGGGAAGGCTCTATGTTCAAGCCAGGGCCTTCCAGGACCTGCAAGAGGGTGCGAGCCAGGGCCAGGTGCTTCAGAGGCTGCCTGCCCTGGGGCTGTTCCTCAACCCCCTGCAGCTGGGAGGGGGATTTTCTCTTCATGGCAGGGCTGAAGGGGCGAACTTCTGGCGGAAGGAGGGCCGGTGGGGCCAGCGCCTGGAGGTCTCCCCTGTCTTTACCTACACGGGGGGCCAAGGGGTGCTGCTCAGCCAGGCCCTGGAGCCCTCCCTGAGGCTCTACCGGCTGAGGGAGCCCCGGGAGGACCTCATGGGCCTTTCCCTCACCTACAGGGCCTCCCTCAGGGCCAGACTCAGAAGAGATTATGCATCCTACAGCCACTTCCTTGAGCCCACGGCGGAGCTCGAGCTCAGGAGGCTCCTTTCCCTCAGGGAGCCTCCGGTGCTCTTTGACCACCTGGAGGCCCGGGGGGACTCGGCGGCCCTCGGGCTGAGGCTCCTGAGCAGGCTCTTCAAGGGGCAGGAGGAGCTCTTCGTGCTTTCCCTTGGGGGCTCCTATGATGCCGAGCGGCCCGGGCACTGGGGGCCCCTGGAGCTCCAGTTCCTCCGGAGGGGGCAGGCCCTGAGGGCCAAGGGCCTTCTGAGGTATGGGCCCCGGGAAAAAGAGATACAGGAGGCCCTCCTGGAAGTTGCCCTCAAGGGCGAGGCCGCGGAGCTTCAGCTTACCCAGCGGTACCAGAAGGAGCCCCTGGTATGGCTTCAAGGGGTTTCGCTCAGGAAGGCTCTGGGTGCGTTGTCCTTGCAAGGAGCGCTCTGGTATGATTTTAAGGGAGGTGGGCTCAGGGAGCTTTCGGCAGAGGTGCTTTACAAGGCCCAGTGCTGGGCCGTGGGCCTCAGACTGCTGCAGAGGGCCCAGGAGACGGCGGTGTACATAGCCATAGAACTTCTGGGGCTTGGTGGCATAGGGTATGGCACTTAAGAAGAAGTACCTGGGCGAGCTGCTCATTGAGGCCGGGGCCATAACCCCCGAGCAGAGGGACGAGGCCCTGAGGCAGCAGCGTCGGCTGGGCAAGCGCCTGGGCGAGGTGCTGGTGGAGCTGGGCTACCTGACGGAGGAGCGCCTGGCCCATGCCCTGAGCGAGCAGCTGGGGCTTCCCTACATAGACCTGAGGGTGTTTCCCGTGAACCAGGCGGCGGTAAACCTTATCCCCGAGGAGATGGCCCGGCGCCTGAAGGTCCTGCCCGTGGACACCCGGGACGGCCGCCTTACCCTGGCCATGGCCGACCCCCTGGATGTCTTCGCTGCCGACAGGGTGAGGAAGTACACGGCGCTTCAGGTGGAGCCTGCGGTGGCCTCGGCCAGGGAGCTGCAGGAGGCCATTGCCCGCTACTACAGGGCCGAAGGGGCCGAGGAGCCCATAAGGGTGGAGCAGTACAGTCCTCCCGCCGCACTTCAGGCCGAGGAGGAGGAGGCCGCCCCAGTGGTGAAGCTGGTCAACTCCATAGTGAACCAGGCGGTGCGGGCCAGGGCCTCCGATGTACACATAGAGCCCGAGGAGGAAGGCCTGAGGGTGCGCTTCAGGATTGACGGCATACTACACGAGGCCATGAGGCCCCCGGCCCAGATGCACCCGGGCATAGTCTCCAGGGTGAAGATTCTGGCCGGCATGGACATAGCGGAGAAGCGCCTGCCCCAGGACGGAAGCTTCAGCATCCAGAGCAACGGCAAGGTCTTCGATGTAAGGGTCTCCACCCTGCCCACCCCTTACGGGGAAAAGGTGGTACTGAGGCTCCTGGAAAAGACCACCGGACTTCCTGAGCTCCAGGAGCTGGGGTTTTCCCCCGATACCCTCCAGAGCTACGAGCGCCTCATCCGCCGCCCCTACGGCTTCATCCTCTCCACGGGCCCCACCGGAAGCGGGAAGACCACCACCATGTATGCCTCTTTGAAGACCATAAACACCCTGCAGAAGAATATCATCACCATAGAGGACCCCATCGAGTACAGCCTCAAGGGCATAACCCAGGTGCAGGTAAACCCCAAGATAGGCCTTAGCTTTGCCAACGGCCTGCGCTCCATCCTCAGGCAGGACCCGGATGTAATAATGGTAGGGGAGATAAGGGACCTGGAGACCGCCTCCATAGCCACCCATGCGGCCCTGACGGGCCACTTGGTGCTGAGCACCTTGCATACCAACGAGGCTGTAGGGGCGGTGGCCAGGCTCATAGACATGGGGGTAGAGCCCTTCCTCATTGCCTCCTCCCTCGTGGGGGTGCTTTCGCAGAGGCTGGTAAGGAAGGTCTGTCCCCACTGCCGGGAGCCCCTCCAGGAGGTACCCCCGGTCCTGGGAGAGCTTTCCCCTCCCGAGCCCCTCCAGCTCTTCAGGGGCAGGGGCTGCCAGGAGTCGGGGCACGGGGTATCTGGGCCGGGAGGGACTGTTTGAGCTCCTGCTCATCACCGAGCCTTTAAGGAGGCTCGTAGTGGGGCGGGCCACCGCCTCGGAGCTCAGGGCCCAGGCCCTCAGGGAGGGCTTCAGGCCCCTAAGGCAAGAGGGCCTCCTTAAGGTGGCCAGGGGCATTACCACCCTGGAGGAAGTGATGAGGGTGGTGCAGGAGATAGACTGATGGGGCTGTTTCAGTATCGGGCCAGAACCACCCAGGGCAAGCTGCTTACGGGCACCCTGGAGGCTTCAAGCCCCGAGGAGGCGGCAGAGAAGCTGCAGATGCAGGGCTATGTGCCTGTGAGCCTCAGGGAGCAGGCCGGGGCGGCCGGCAAGACGGAGGGGGCCGGCCTGGGGCTCCTGTCCCCCAGGGTGAAGCCCCAGGACCTGGTGGTAATGAGCCGGCAGCTTGCCACCCTCATCAGGGCCGGCATATCCTTCCTCCGGAGCCTTCAGACCCTCAAGGAGCAGACCCGCAACCGCCGCCTCAAGCGCATCATAGAGGGGCTCATGCGCCAGATGGAGGCGGGAAGCTCCTTCTCCGAGGCCCTCAGCGCCTACCCCCAGGTCTTCTCCCCCCTGTATGTGAGCATGATTAGGGGGGGGGAGGAAAGCGGCCTGCTGGATGAGATACTGGAGCGCCTGGCCGGGCTGCTGGAGCACGATGCGGCCACCAGGGCCAGGGTGAGGGCCGCCCTGAGGTATCCCGTCATAGTGCTTCTGAGCATCGGGGCGGCCTTCACGGTGCTTACGGTATTCGTGATACCCCGTTTCGCCTCCCTGTATGCCCGCAGCAACGCGGCCCTGCCCCTGCCTACCAGGGTGCTCATATGGCTCAACCAGAGCATAAGCTCCTACTGGCCGTTCATCCTCCTGGCAGTGGGGGGGTTGCTGCTTCTGGGCAGGCTCTATGTAAGGACCCCCGGGGGAAGGTGGAACTTCGACAGGCTCAAGCTCAAGGCCCCCATCGTGGGGCCCATAGTGGAGAAGACCCTCCTTTCCAGGTTTGCCAACATATTCGCCACCCTTTACCGAAGCGGCATACCCCTTCTTCACAGTCTGGACATAGTCTCCCAGGCGGTGGGAAATGTGATTCTTGAGCGGGCCGTGGGGGTGATTAAGGAGGATGTAAAGGAGGGCAAGACCCTGGCCGAGCCCATGGCTGCCTTGGGGGTGTTCCCTCCCCTGGTGGTCCAGATGGTAGCCGTGGGGGAGGAGACCGGGGCCCTGGACGAGATGCTCCTCAAGGTGTCGGAGTACTACGACCAGGAGGCCGAATACGCCATAAAGAACCTTACCACCACCATGGAGCCCGTGCTCTTGGTGTTTCTGGCCGGGGCTATACTGTTTCTGGCCCTGGGGGTGTTTCTGCCCATATGGGACATGATAGGCGCATTCAGAAGATAAAGTTTCTGCTGCTTAGGAGGCGCTTCTACCTGGGCCTTTACTTCCTTCTGCCTGCCTTCTTCGTACTCTTTGCCCTGGGGCCCTTCATGGTGGTGGAGGCCCAGCAGGGCCTCAGCCCGGCCCTTGAGCCCTGGATGTGGGTCTTTGCCCTGGGGGCCCTGGCGGCCGGGCTGGNGGTGGCCTATGCGCTTCTGAGGCCTGCCAAGAGGTTCCTTCAAGGCCCCGGGCAGGACACCGAGGAGTTTGCCTCCCTGGGGGCCGACTTCAAGGCCCTGGCCGCCTCCCTCAAGAGGTATATATCCACCCTGGAAGGCCTGGCCGGCGGGGTAATAACTGCCAGTGCCCGGGGCAGCATCACCATGGCCAACACCCCTGCGGCCAGGCTCCTGGGCCTTGAGCCCCAAAGGCTCAGGGGCATGAACATCCAGGAGCTCTTGCCCCTGGGGGCAGGGCTTGCCCGGGCCCTCCGAGAGGGCACGGCCCAGGGGGAGCTCCAGCAGGGCAAGAGGCACCTGCAGGTAGGCATCACGGCCATTGAAGGGGGAAAGGGGGTGGTGCTGAGCCTTCTGGACATTACCGGCCTCAGGGAGTTCTACCAGGCCCAGCAGAAGACCGAAAGGCTGGCCAATGTGGGAAGCCTGGCCATGCAGGTGGCCCATGATGTGAGGAATCCCCTGGCCTCCATAAAGGGTCTTCTGGAGCTCATGGCCGAAGATATGCCCCCCCAGGGCCCGCAGGCAAGGTACATAGAGGTGATTCGGCAGCAGCTTCAGAGGCTCAACCAGGTGGTGGAAAGGCTCCTGAATTACCGGCAGGCAGGGCCTGAGCCCCTGGAGGCCATGCTCCACAGGGCGGTGCTCATGGGCCGGCAGGCCCTGGGGCAGAAGGAGGTCAATGTGGTGGAGGACTATGCCCTGCAGGGGCCCTGCCTGGCCGAGGAGAGGCTCTTTCAGGGGCTTTATAATATAGTGCTCAATGCCCTTGAGGCGGTGGAGCCCGGGGGCGAGGTACTCCTGAGGGCCCAGGAGCAGGGACAGCACATCGTGGTGGATGTGGAAAGCAGCTCCAGGCTGCCCCAGGGCCTGGAGGCCCAGGAGCTTTTCGCTCCCCATGTGAGCACCAAGGGCCCCCACAGGGGCCTGGGCCTGGCCCTGGCCAGGGAGGCCGTGGAGGCCTCGGGGGGCCGGATAGAGCTTCAGAGCACAAAGGGAGGCACCAGGTTCAGGATATGGCTCAGGCGCACAGGGTGTTAGTGGCAGACGACGACCCGGGGGTGAGGTTCTTCCTCTGCGAGCTCCTGAGGAAGGAGGGCCTTCAGTGCGATGCGGTGAAGGACGGCCGCGAGGCCCTCAGGCGCCTAAGGGAGGGAAGCTCCTACAGCCTCCTCATCCTGGATGAGCGAATGCCCGGGCTTACGGGCCTTCAGGTGCTGGAGCAGGTTAGGGCCCTGGGGCTTCAGAGCCCGGTAATAATGATTACCGCCTACGGNTCCAGGGAGCTGGCCCTCCGGGCCGTCCGTCAGGGGGCGTACGATTTCTTCACCAAGCCCCTGGAGCTTGAGGAAATAAGGGTGGTGGTCCGCAGGGCCCTGGAGCGCTACCGGCTTGAGGCCGAGCTAAGAGGCCTGAGACAGCGCCTGGAGGGCACCCAGCACGGCATAGTGGCCCGCAGCCCGGCCATGCGACAGGTGCTGGAGCTCCTTCAGAAGGTGGCACCTACGGACATGAATGTGCTCATTACCGGGGAGTCGGGCACGGGGAAGGAGCTGGTGGCCAGGGCCCTCCATGCCCTTTCCGGCCGGGCCCAAGGCCCCTTCGTGAGCGTAAACTGCGCCGCCATACCGGAGGGCCTGCTGGAAAGCGAGCTCTTTGGCGCCGAGCGGGGCGCCTACACCGGGGCCTACAGGAGCCGCGCAGGAAAGCTCCAAAGGGCCTCGGGAGGCACGGTGCTCCTGGATGAGGTGGCCGAGCTGAGCCCGGCCCTTCAGGCCAAGCTCCTCAGGGTACTGGAGGAAAAGGCCGTGGAGCCCCTGGGAGGCACCAGGGCGGTAAAGGTGGACTTCAGGGTGGTGGCGGCCACCAATCAGCCCCTGAAGAGGCTTGCCGAGCAGGGCGGCTTCAGGCAGGACCTCTACTGGCGACTGGCAGGGNTTGAGCTGCACATCCCGCCCCTGAGGGAGCGGCCCCAGGACATTCCGGCCCTCATAGAGCACTTCCTCAGAAAGCACGCCCCCCCGCTGGGCCTTCCCGGGCCCCCCAGGCTTGAGCCCCAGGCCCTCAAGGCCCTGGAGGCCTACCCCTGGCCTGGAAATGTCAGGGAGCTGGAGAACTTCCTCCAGAGGGCCCTGCTGGTGGAGGAGGCCCAGGTGCTCAGGCTCTCCACGGTGCAGGCCCTCCTGCCCCAGGAGAGGCCAAAAGATGGGGGCAGCCTCAGGGAGGCCAGGGAGATGAAGGAGCGCCAGAAGGNGGTGCAGGCCCTCACGGAGAGCCGCTGGCACAGGGGCAGGGCGGCACAGCTGCTGGGCATAAGCAGAAAGACCCTGTTTCTTAAGATGAAGAAATACGGCCTGCTTTAGTCCCAGAAGATACCGCCTTTGCTTTGCCCCTGAGAGCCGTCAGGCTTTTCGGAGCACCTATAGAGGCCTTTCGTATATGCGCCAGCGCTTCTGCTGCCGGGCCCCGGCCATCTGGGCAAGCCTTATCACGGGGAGGTTGTCCTGAAGCACCCAGGAGAACTCCACGGTCTTGAAATCCCTTTTGAGGCCCTTCAGCCCCTGGAAGGCCTGGGCAAACATGAGGGCCTCCACCCCCCTGGCCCTGGCCCCCCGCCTTACGCCCAGCAGCAGGAGCCTCAGGCCCTGGATGCGCCTCCTGAGCCACAGGGCCTTTAAGAACCCCAAGGGCCCCAGCCTGCCCCGAAGCTTCCTGAGGACCTCGTTCAGGTCCGGCACCAGGGAAAGGAACCCCACCACCTCCCCCTCCTGGGTCTCGGCCAGCACCGTGAGGGGCGGAAGGATTACGGGCCTGAGCCTTCTGACGGCCTCTCTGAGCTCCTCGTCGGAGATGGGTACGAACCCCCAGTTGTCCTTCCAGGCCTCGTTGTAGAGGCTCTGGAAGCGCCTGAGTTCCTCCCGAAGCTGCCTCATCCTTATCGGCCTGGCCCTAAGGCCCCTGGCCCGGGCCAGCCGGGCCACCCGAAGGACCTTCTCGGGAAGCTCCTGGGGTATCTGCATCCGAAAGCCCAGGAGGTCCTTGGCCTTCCTGAGGCCCAGGGCCTCCATGAGGGTCCCGTAGTAGGGGGGATTGTAAGGGGTCATGAGCATGGGAGGAAGGGAGAATCCCTCCACCAGGAACCCGCACTCCTCGTTGGTGGAGAAGTTCATGGGCCCCCTGAGGATGCCGAGGCCCCAGCCCCTGAGGGCCTCCGAGGCAGCATCCATGAGGAGGGCCGCCGCCTCATGGTCGTTTATGCATTCAAAGAAGCCGAAGAAACCCGCGCCGTCCTGATGCTGCCTCAGATGCCTGTCGTTTCTGAAGGCGGCCACCCTGCCCAGGGCGTCCCTGCCTGAGCGCAAGACGAAGAACCGCACCTGGGCCTCAAGGAAGAAGGGATTTTTGGGGCAGAAGTAGCGGCGCTGCTGTGAAAGGGGCAGGGGGCCGAAGAAGGGGTCTTCTCTGTAAAGAGTAAAGGGCACCTGGAGGAAGGCCTCAAGCCCCTTTCTATCCCTGGCCTCCACAATGTGCATGCACAATAATACCATTCAGGGCCTGATTTCTGTCCTTAGGCCCCTGCAAGGTCAGATTTTGCTAGGCATGAAAAAAGGGGGAAGGGGGGGCCTGGCCCCCGAGGGGCCAGGCCCCCCACGGAGGGAGGAGATGCTACCTCTTCCTGGCCGCCTTCTCCAGCTTCTTAAGCTTCTTCTCCAGCTTCTTCACCTTGCCCTCAAGCTTCTTTATCCGGGCAAAGTTCATCCACTGCTCGTTGGCCACGGGGAAGTCCCCGTAGTGGTTGCCATAGACACTCCAGGACTCGTCCCAGTTGGCAGGGTCCTTGAACCCCAAGAGCCTGAGCTGCAGGTAGGTGAGGGTGGAGCGGGTGCCCGTCTGGCAGTAGGCTATGGTGCGCTTGTTCTTATCCAGAGAGGCAAACAGCTTGGAGACCCTCTCGGGAGAAAGCCACCCGGTGGGCTTGTCCTTGCCCGTTTTGGGGTCCTTCTTCTGGTCAAAGGTCTTTATGTGGGAGACATTGATGGTGGTGTTGGGTATGTGCCCGCCCCTTATGGCCCTGATGTCCTGCCCCAGGTGCTCCTTCCTGGTGCGGGAGTCAATGAGCTGCACCCCCTTGAGTTGCCCCCTGGCAATGCGCACTATCTCGTCGGTGCTGGCGTAGCGGCTGGGTACCACCTTGGCCTTGAACACCTTGGGCTTCAGCCTTACGGGCTTACGCTCCAGTTTGTAGCCGGCCTTTATCCAGGCATCCAGCCCACCGTTTAGGTAGTGCACCTTGTCGTGCCCCAGATACTCCAGTATCCAGAAGCCCACCGAGGCGTCCTCCATGGTCTTGGTCTTAAGCTGCCCGTAGAAGACCACATGGGTGTCGTTGCCGATGCCCACCTTGCCCAGGAGCTTCTCATACCTGGAGACATCCCTGAAGACCCTGCTGGTGGCGTCCCTGAGGGCCTTCTTGCACCTCTTGCCCAGGCTGATGGCCCCGGGGATGTGCCCCTTCACATAGTGCTTAAGGTCTCGGCAGTCCACCACCNCCCAGTTGGGCTGTCCCAGCTTAGCCTTCAGCTCCTGGGGCGAAAGCAGAAGCTCCGGGTTGGCCCACTGGGCCGCCAGGGCTGCCCCCGCCAGGGCCAGCACCCAAAGGACTGCCAGTGCCAGCGCTGTGATGCGTCTCTTCATGGCTTACCTCCCCTTGTTGCGGTTTGTTTCCTCGCCTTTGCCCCTGAAGGAGCAAGATGCATACCAGGCTCAGGGAAGCCCTGAGGCCCCCCAAGATGTCCCAAAAGGCACACCTGCCCCTCCCAGATGGCCTTAAATGCACAGACCGCTGCTTCCCCATCTTCTTGGGAGGCAAGGGCATGGGTTTTGCTAAAAATACCCTACTGTGGAGATGGTCTCGGTAATCATACCCAACCGCAACAAGGCTGCTGCCTTGGGGCAGGCCCTACGGGCCGTGTTTGCCTCAGAGGGGGCCAGGTACGAGGTGATAGTAGTGGACGACGCCTCCTCGGACTGCTCCGCAGAGGTGGCCAGGCGCTACCCCGTGAGGCTCCTGGCCCTCCGAGAGCAGGTGGGGGCGGCCAGGGCCAGAAACCTGGGGGCCTCGATGGCCAGGGGCCAGGTACTCCTGTTTACCGATTCGGACTGCCTGCTCAGGCCCCACACCCTCAGGCAGGCCCTGCGGTGCCTGAGGGCCCAGCCTCCGGGCACCATTCTGGGGGGCACCTACACCCTCAGGAGTCCCCTGGGGGGCTTCTTTGACCGCTTCCAGTCGGCCTTCGTGCATTACTGCGAGACCCGCCGGCAGCCCCCTGATTATGTGGCCAGCCACCTAATGGTGCTTGAGGCCCGGGTATTTCGGGCCTGCGGGGGCTTCCCTGAAGGGCTGCCCATGCTGGAGGATGTGGCCCTGAGCCACAGGGCCAGGGAGATGGGCTTCCGCCTTGTCCTGGAGCCAGCTCTTCAGGTAGGCCATCTGTTCGGCTTCAGCCTGTGGGGCTCCCTGAGGAATGCCTTCAGGAAGGCCTACCACTGGGGTATTTATGCCCTTAGGAGGGGGCAGCTTCTCAGGGACTCCGGCACCGCCTCCCTGGGGCTTAAGGCCAGCGGGTTCTCGGCAGTGCTGGCGGTGCTTCTCCTGGGCCTCTGGGCACTCACTGCCCGGGAGGCGGTGCTCCTTGCCCTGCCCCTAATAGGTGGCCTCAGCGGGTATGTCAATCGGGGGCTTTTTAGGGTTTTTTTCAGGGCGGGGGGGNGGGGATTTATGCTCCTTGGCATGCTGTATTACCTGGGACCCTTTGCCCTGGCCGCCATGGCAGGGGGGCTGGCAGGGGCCATGCGCTACGGCTTCAGGCCCTGGCCCGTCCCTGAGCCCCGGGAGGCGGAGCCATGAGCCTGGCCGTGCTCAGGCATCTGCCCCAGGGGCTCCTTAGGCGCAGGCCCCTCATGCTTACATACTTTGTGAGCCCCCGGTGCAATGCCCGCTGCGGCTTCTGCTTCTACCGGGGCAGAGAGGGGCCCGAGTTGGGCCTCAGGGAGGTCAAGGCCCTGGCCCGCTCCACAGGCCCGCTCCTGTGGCTGGCCCTTTCGGGAGGGGAGGTCTTCCTCAGGGACGACCTGGTGGAGGTTGTCGAGGCCTTCCATGAGCACTGTAGCCCCGACTTCATCCTTGTGCCCACCAACGGGCTCATGCCCCAGCGCATCAGGGAGGCCACCGAGGAGATACTCAAGCGCTGCCCCCGGAGCCAGGTGGTGCTCAAGCTCTCCCTGGACGGCCCCCCCGGGGTGCACGACTCCCTCAGGGGAAGGCCAGGGGCTTACTCCCTGCTGATGCGCACCTACAGGCTTCTCAGGCCCCTGGCCCAGAGGGAGCCCAGGCTCCAGCTGGGCTTCAACACCGTCCTTTGTGCCCAAAACCAGCACCACCTTTTGGGCCTCCTAAGGTATGTGCGGGATGTGCTTTCGGAGGTGCACACCATCTCGGCCGTAAGGGGGCAGGTGCCCCGGGGCTTTAAGGCCCTTGAGCCGGAGCTTTACCTCAGGTATGCCAGGCTCCTGGAGGCCCGGCACCTTTACGGCTTTAGTCTCTCGGGGCTTAAGGCCGCCCAGGATGTCCTGAGGCACAGGTTCGTCTACCGGGAGCTCAGGGGCCAGGGCCGGCCCATGCCCTGCTATGCCGGCAGGCTCACCGTGGTGGTGGCCCATGACGGAAGGGTTTATCCCTGTGAGGCCATGCTCCCCCTGATGGGCCACCTGGGGGAGCACGGATACAGCCTCAGGAGGCTGCTCCGAAGCCCCCGGGCCCAGGAGGCCGTAAGGGCCCTCAGGCACTGCCACTGCTCCCACGAATGCTATATCAGCATGAACATACTGTTCAACCCGGCCCTTTATCCTAGGCTGTTTCTTAACTACCTGAGGGNGGCACTCTTGAGGACGGTGCGGAAAAGCCCCTTGCTGACCCACAGTCCCAGGAGGCTTCGGGCGCCCAGGACCACGGCCCTCAGGTCGCCGAGGCTTCTCAGGGCAAGGAGCCTTCTTAGCCAGTAGCGGGGTCTGGAGTAGAACCTCCTGAAGGCCAACTGCCTCAGTTGAAGTATTTCCTCTCTCTTCAGGGTATGGGGCACGAAGGCGGCCCCCTGGTAGGTGTAGTCCCTGAGGTCCCGGGCAATGCGCCCCCACTGGTGGGCCCGCTCGTAGAGCTCTGTGCCGGGAAAAGGGGTAAGGGCATGGAAGTTCACCACATCGGGCTCAAGCTCTATGGCGAACTGGATGCTCTGGAGGGCCTCCTGGTAGGTCTCCCCTGGTATGCCGAATATAAAGGGCAGGAAGACCCTCAGGCCTGCCTCCTTGGCCGCCTTGACTGCCCGGCGGGTCTGCTCCACGGTGATGCCCTTCCTCAGGGCATTGAGGTTTTTCTGCACCCCGCTTTCTGCCCCCATGAGGATGGCCCAGCAGCCGGCCTCCTTGAAGGCCCTCAGCAGCCTGGCATCCACCTGGTTGACGCAGGCCGAGGCGAACCAGCTGAACCTCAACCCCCGCAGCCTTATCTCTTGCGCCAGCTCCAGGGCCCTGTGGTAGTTGGCCGCCATGGTGTCGTCTATGAACTTTATCTCCCGATAGCCCTCTCTGAGGCAGTGCTCAATCTCGGCAATCACATTTGCGATGCTCCTGAACCTGATTTCCCTGCCTAGCTGGAAGCAGAAGATGCAGCGGCGGTTGCAGCCCCTGGAGGTGAGCATCACCGCCACGGGCCTTCGGCGGTAGGTGGCGGGGGCGGGCAGGTAGGCCTGCTTGTCGTGGAGGAGCTCCCTGGCAGGAAAGGGCAGGCTGTCCAGGTCCTGGATGAGGGCCCTGGGGGGATTTTCCACTATCTCCCCAGCCCTTTTCCTGAATATCAGTCCCCGCAGGCCCTCCAGTGTCCTGCCCCTTTCCAGGCGTTCCAGGAGCTCCACCATGGNGTGCTCTCCCTCGCCTGAGACCACGGCATCCAGCGCGGGGGCCTCCTTCAGGCACTGGGCCTTCATGGCTATGGGGTAGGGGCCGCCGGCCAGGAGGAAGGCATCTTTAAGTTGTACCCTTATGTCCTGGGCGGTCCGCACCGCCTGGGGCCAGCCGAAGGCGGTAGAGTATATGCCCACCACCTGGGGCCCGAGGCGCCGAAGCTCCGCAAGCAGCTCCTGGTGGCCGAGGAAGGCGCCGTTTAGGAAGTGCACCTCGTGGCCTGCTTCCTGGAGGCTTGAGGCCACATACAGGGTACCCAGGGGCTGCCAGTAGTTCAGCTGGCTCAGGGCCGTCCTTTTGGGGAAGAGCTCCTGGGGCCTCCAGGCAGGTATCAGGAGGACGCACCTCATGGGGCGCCTACTGCCTGGGGGGCCCTGGCCAGGGCCCTGGAGGCAGCCTCCAGGCCGCTCTCAATGGCATGGTCCATGTTCAGGTACCTGAACTGGCCGGTGCGACCGGCCAAGAGGAGGCCTTCAAGGCCCTCGAGGGCCTTGAAGGCCTCCTCTCTCAGGGCCTCGTAGCCTACCTCGAAGAAGGGATAGGCGTGGGGCACCCGGAGCACCAGGGCGTCCAGCACATCCTCCTGCCTTATGAAGCCCAGCTGCTTCAGGGCCTCCACGGACAGCCTGGCCAGGGCCCTGTCGCTGGCCTGCCAGAGGTAGTCCCCTTGGGTACAGAAGTACTCCAGCACCAGGTGGGTCCTGCCCTCCGGGGCCATGAGGGGGCTCCAGTTGCCGGGCTCATGGAGCCTCCCGAAAGGCACCCTGCGCTCGGGGAAGTAAAGCCAGGTAAGCTCGGTGCAGCGGGGCCGCCCAAGCAGCACCGCCACCACTATGAGGGCCCTGTAGCGAAGCCCTGGGGGTCGGGTGCGGGGCCGGGGCCTCAGGGCCCTTAGCAGGGCCGAAAGGGGTATGGTGCTTATCAGCACATCGGCCTCAAGGCGCCTGGCGCCCTCGGGGCCTTCTGCCAGGACATGGCTGATGTGCCCCCCCAGGTGGTGGACTTCCCTCACCGAGGTGCCCGTAAGCACCTTCGCCCCCCTGGCCAGCACGGCCTCCTTGAAGCCCTCGGCAATCTGCCCTATGCCCAGAGGGGGGTAGAGGAACTCCTCCTTCAGCGTTCTGGGCGTGTCCTTGCCCCTCAGCAGGGCCTCCCTTATGGCCTGTCCCAAGGAAAGGCCCTGGATGCGCTGGGCTACCCAGCGGGCGCTTATCCTTCTGCAGTCTGTGCCCCAGAGCTTTTCGCTGTAGTCCCGGAAGTACAGCTCAAAGAGCCGTCGGCCGAATTTGCCCACCACCCAGTCCTGGAGGCTCCGGGGCTGTTGGGGCCTCAGGACATGGCCGAGCCGGGCCAGGAAGTAGTGGGCCAACACCTGGAGGCTTTCCCCAGGGCCCAGTCCAGCCAGGGCATCCAGGGGCCTGAGGGGGTAGTGCAGGTACCTGCCCGAAAGGTATATCTGGCTCCTTCGCCTTACCGTCAGTAGCTGTCCCTGGAGGAGCCCCTGCACCAGGCGCAGGGTGGCCGGGTTTGAGGTCAGGAACCTGTGGCCCCCTAGGTCGAACCTGAAGCCCCTGTGCACCACGGTACGGGCCAGGCCTCCTACGCAGGGGGCGCGCTCCAGCACCAGCNCCTCCCAGCCCTCCTGGCTCAGCCGGTATGCGGCGGCCAGCCCGGCCAGGCCGGCCCCCAGCACCAGGGCCCTCATCGGGCAATCAGCACGGGCACCTGGGCAGTGTTGGCCACCTCCCGGCTGACGCTGCCCATGAAGAGGTTGTGGAGCCTTCGGCCCCTGGAGCCCATGACGATGAGCCCCGCTTTCTTTTCCTGGGCCTCCTTCAGGATTTCCTCGGCAGGATGGCCCATGCGCACCACCGTCTCCAGGCCCTGCACCCCTTTTTTCTCCAGCAGGGTGGCGAAGTGCTCCAGCACCCTCCTGGCCCTGGCATCCAGGTGCTCCTTGTAGCCGGACTTCTGTAGCTCCTCCTTCAGGGTGGAAAGCTCCGGCTCGCCCAGCATGTCGTCCATGAGGCTGAGGCCCTCGGGCTTTTCCACATAAAGCAGCACCGTCTTTTTGGGCCGCATGCAGGCGAAGAGCTGGAGGAAGGCCTCCGCTGCGGCCAGTGAGCCCTTGCTGCCGTCCACTGCTATAAGCACTGTGTCCATGGTATGTGTTGCCTCCTGGTTATTCCGGCGGGCAGTGGGGGCATTCCTCGTGAAGCTCCTGGTAGAACTCCTGTAGCTCCTCGCTGAGGCCCTCCACCAGCTCCTCTCCCCCGCCGTAGCCTGCGGCCTCCACGGCCTCAAAATATCCTGGTATGACCCCCGTCTTTGAGGAAATGCTGTAGCCTGCGCCAAAGCCCAGCAAGGCGGCTGCCATCACTACCACAAGCCAGAAGCCGTTCTTCATTCCTCGGCCACCTCCTCGGGAAGCAGTTGCTGAAGCTCCTGTTCCTCAGGGGCCTTACCCCCCAGCAGGCCCACCTCCTGGTAGGCCGGAATGCTGTAGCCCAGAAGGAAGCCCAGGATGCAGGCCACAATGGCTATCACTATCCAGTGGCTGCTCTTCATCCTCGCCCCCTCACTGCTTCTGAATCTTCAGGGTGAACTTTCCGCCCTCCATGTGGCGCTCCAGTATCTTGTGCCCCTCCCGCTCGCACATGGCCCCGATGGTCTCGGAGGAGGAGGGGTTGTCAAACACCACCTCCAGGACATCGCCGGGGCTGAGCTTCTCCATGGCCTTCTTGGTGTATATCTGCGGATGGGGGCACACATAGCCCAGGACATCCAGCATGTAGTGTCCCTCTGCCTTCTTTTCAAACTTGACTGCCATCTCCTTACTACCTCCTTTTTGTCAGAAATCCAGGGCGGCCATCTCCTTGGCCATCTTGCGCTCAGTCCACCAGTTGAAGAACTTCACCCCGATGAAGGCCCCCCCTATCATTCCCAGGCCGAAGAGCCAGCCGGAGGGGTCGCCGTTGGCCGCCCTAACGAAGAAACCTCCTACATTGCAGCCCAGGGCCAGCCTGGAGCCCACCCCCATGAGGGCCCCCCCTATGAGGGCCCAGACGGCCAGCTCCCTGGTGACCTTCTTGAATTTAAACTCGTTGTTCAGGAGGGCCATCACCGCCGCCCCGCCCACCAGGGCTACGGACATCATGAAGGCGGGGTTTATCAAGGGGTTGGGTACCCCGTTGACCCAGCCGAAGAAGATGTTGTCCATGTTGCGCCAGCCCAGCTTCTCCATCACCCAGGCCACTGACTGGGCCTCCTGGGTGGTGACATACCAGTAGCCGGGGTCAAACACCGTGCCCTTGGCCGAGAGGCCGAAGGTGTGGCCCATGCGCTCCAGCAGGGTGCCGGCGTTCTTTACCCCGAACTTTATCCTCAGCCCCTCCAGCACGAACATGTGAAGCCCCGCTGCCACTCCCAGGAACAGTCCGGCCACGGCGGNGCGCCTGGAGGATATGAGCATGGCCCAGTAGCCCCTCAGCTCGGTGCCCAGCCCCCTCTGGGGCAGGTGCCTCAGGTAGCCCTTCCTTACCCACACCGCATACACCACCAGGAGGAGCACCGCCGCAGGAAGCACCACCCCGGTGAGGAAATTGCCCACCCAGGCGCCCATGGCCGAGGCGTTCTCAAACCCCAGCATCTGGGCCACGGTGGTCACGGGCTGGTTCCACACATAGCCGGCCAGGTACTGGTCCAGCCACCCGTCGGAGACGTTGATGCTCTCGGGAAGCCTCTTCTGGAGGGCCGACTCCCGCCAGCTCCCGGGCACCAGCTTGTTCAGCCATCCCCCGATGTCCACGAATACGGCCTGGGAGACGCTTATGGAAAGTACCACCAGGAGGGCTACGCCGTTGCCCTCGCCGGTCTTGTACAGGGAGCCGGAGGCACAACCGCCGGCAAACACCATTCCCACCCCGAAGATGAGGCCCCCCACCACATGGTGAAGCCCCGTGGGGGCAGGGTGAAAGGTGCTCATCCCCGTCATGGTGATGAAGGCACTTACCAGGGCAAACAGCACCGTGGCTATCATTATGCCCACCACCATCCTGGGCACCCCCACGGCAAACAGGTCCCTGAAGGCCGAGGCAAAGCAGAACCTGCCGTACTGAAGACACATCCCGTAGATGAAGCCGAACCACAGGTAGGTGGAAAGATAGATGTAGTACTCGTTGTAGGCATAGCTGGCCAGGCTTACAAGCAGCAAGGCCCCCACGATGAACATGGCCCATACCCTGTTTGTTCTTTCCCTCTGGGACACCTCTTGTTGACCTCCCCTAAGCAGATTTAGCGCTTTTGAGCATCCTTAGTGCAAAGACCATGCCATGGATTTTTCCCCTGAAGAGGCCGCTGCCTGGCCCAAATGGGACAGGGCAGGGGTGGGAATGGTCTTTTCTGGCCCAAGGGGGACATACACCGCCGCAAAGGCCTTGTACCTGAAGGCCCTGCCATGGGCGGTGAAGGCCCCTGCCCTTGTCAGGCCCTCAGGGGGGTGGTGCCTGTCAGAGCCTGAAAGCAGCACCAGGGCCTGGGGGCTCCCTGCGGGGCGGTAGAAGTCGGGGGCCCGAAGCTCCCAGCTGAAGCGCAGGGGATGAAGCCTGAGGGCCTTGCTCCAGGCCTCGGGGGGTGAGGGGGCCCGGGAGAGTATCTCCTTGGAGCTGTAGAGGTCCAGTATGGGCACCAGGGCCCAGGTGCTTCCCAGGGAGGCCTGCTGAGGCAGGGTCTTGACCAGCACCCTCTCAGCAGGCAGGGCCTCCAGCAGCCTGGCGGCCTCCCGGAGGTTGCCCATGCTGGTGCCCTTGAGGAAGGGCAGGTAGGCCGAGGCGGCCAGGGCAAAGGCCGTCCCTGCCACGGCCATGCAGAGGAAGGCCCCGGGAAGCCTCAGCCCCCTGAGGCCGTAGCCTGCCGCCAGGGCCAGAAGGGGAAGCACCGGAAGCAGGTACCTCATCCTGGGTGCCCCTATGGCCAAGGCCAGAAGCAGAAGGAGCCCCGGAAGGACGAATCCCCTGTCCCGCAGCCTTACGGCCTGCCCCAGCCCCCACAGGGAAAAGGCAAGGAGCAGGGGATGGCTCTGAAAAAGGAGCACCGAGGCGTAGCCCTCGTTCCACCCCTTGAGGGCCGGAAGCTGGTACTGCACGAGGAGCCTCAACTGCGCAAGGAGCACCTCCGCCTTGTAAAGCCCCAGGGGCGCCAGGAGCAGCCCGGCCAGGGCCAGCACTGCCAGGGCCCTGCAGGGCCTTCCCACCGCCAGGGAAAGCCCCAGCAGCCCCAAGGGCAGAAGGCCCCACAGGGNGAACTTTGTCAGGAGGGCCAGGGCCGCCGCCAGGGCGGCCGCCGGGAGCCACCGCCCCCCCTGTCTCAGGGCCTTTAGGGCGCACCACAGGGCCAGCATGAGGAAGAACATGGCGCCCACATCCACCATCATGAGGGGCACCTGGGNGTAGAGGTACGGTATGCCCAGAAGGAACACGGCACCGTAAAACCCCGTCCTGGTGTCCCACAGGAGCCTTCCCAGCTCAAACACCAGCACCACGGTGAGGGCGAAGAGTCCGGTGTTGAGGGCCTGCACATACNCCCTGGCCTCCCCCAGGTACCTAAACAGTAGCCCGTACAGGGCCGGCATGAGGGGAAGGTCCGTCCAGGCCTGGATGCCCTCGCCCCACTGCCCCAGGAAGCTGACCAGCCCGTAAAGGGCCAGGTGCTTGGCCTGGAGAAAGTACCTGGAGGCATCAAGGAGCATCNCCGGCTCTGCCCAGAAGGGCAGGGCCGAAAGCCCGGCCAGGGCCAGTAGCAGCGTCCTGGGCCGCCTCTGCTGAGGCCCCAGGCGGCTCAGCCCCCAGGCCCCTGCCACTGCCAGGGCCAGAAGCAGGTACAGGCGCGGCAGCCCCTGGGGCGCCAGCACCCACTGCCAGCTCACCAGGGTGTTCTGGTCCGCCCACCTCAGGGCAGACAGTGCCACCAGGGGCGCCAGGGCCAGGAAGGCCGAAAGCAGGACCCCCTCGGCCTCGCTCAGAGCACCAGCACCTTGTCGCATTCGTGGTTCATGAGGGCGTTGTCGTACTGGCTTCCGCAGACCACCTCGGCCGGTATGGGCCCCTTGTCCAGGCCCAAGCGCACGGCGTTGTGGTCGCAGAAGCTCATCTTCACCCCCTGGAGCTTGCAGAGCTCCCTGTAGCGGGGCTCGGCAAAGAGCCTTACTCCCTCGTCCATGGTGAATATCATCTCGTGGCCCCTGCGGAGGGCCGCCCGGGTTATGCCCAGCACGGCCTCCAGGTGCCTGGAGGTGTTTACCAGAATGCCCAGCTTCATCGGCTACCTCCTTACCAGCAGATTACCTTCTCGGCCCCTTCCAGGAGCTCCAGGAGGTGCTCGTAGTCCTGCAGCTCCTGGAGCTTTAGCACCTGCAGCTCGTGCCCCTTTCGGTGCACCTCCAGCAGCCTCTGCAGGGTGCCGTCTGCCTCCTCCTTCAGTATGTAGAGTATCTTCACTCTCGCACCTCCTCTCAGTAGGGAATCACATGGTCGTACTGAAGGAGCCTCCGGGCTATCTCCTCGGTGCTCAGGAGCTCCAGGTCGGTGTTTTCGGCATGGTTGGTGTAAAGCCCCGTGCCTAAGCCCTTGAGGCCCTCCAGGTTCATCGTGTTGGCCTCCGAGGGCTGGACCTTGGCGTCCAGCACATACACATCCACCGCATCGTCCATGAGGGTAATACCCAGGGCCATGCGCAGGGCCTCCTCCTGCCTGTCCCTCACCAGCACCGCTATCTTCTTGGCCATCGCCACCTCCTGAGAGTGTTTTTGTCCCAAAGAGAACAATTCCTCCCCTATTTCTGGATTAAAAAGCACAGGAGCCCCTGGCTGTCCTTTACATCCAGGAGCCTGTAGCCTGCCCTGAGGCACATCCTCACCACTGCCTTTCGGGCAGAGGCGTCGTCGGTAATAAGCAGCAGGGTCTTTCCCTTGCCCAGGGCACTCAGGCACCTGGAGGCCATCACCGCAGGCTGCGGACACCTGAGCCCCCGGACATCCAGCACCCTGTCTGCCCTGCCCTTGGGCATTGCGCCCGGGGTATAACAATTCCCGTGCCAGAGTTTCTTCTTGCAAAACCCCCTCGGGGTTTTGTAAGGTTTATTTAGGGGCGCTTGCAACGAATGAACTGGATGTCCTACCACATTGGGGAGGAATTTCTAATAGCCGTCGTGTGTGCGGCCATAGCCCTGAGGGTCTTCGCCTCCCCTTCCAGGACGGAGGGCCTCAGCGAGGAGCTCAGGGCCAGGCTCTTCCTCATAGGGGCGGGCTTCGTGCTCCTGGGGCTCAACAGCGCCGTGCATGCCGCCATTCACTTCTACGGGCTTAACGAAAACCTCCTCTACCAGACCCTCCTGGGCTACTGCCTGGGCCTGGGGAGCCTCATCATGGGGGTGTCCTCGGAGCGCCCGGAGGGGAAGATGTTCTTCCCCCTCCTGTACCTTCCCCTCCTGGTGTTTCTTCATCCGGCCGTTTACAGCTCCTTTCCCATCTTCGGGCAGTTCAGGCCCTTGGTGTGGGTGATGGTGGCCTATCTGTCCGGCACGGTGTGCATCCTGTACATGGCGGTGTATTACCGCACCAGGGCCCGGAGCTACATCTTCTCCTCCATGGGCCATGCCCTCATATGCACCTCGGCCATATTCCTGTTCTTCCCTGCGGCCATAGGCTCCAAGCCCTGGCTGTACGGGCACCTGCTGAGGCCCCTGGGCTTTGTGGTGCTGTTTTTCAGCATGAACAGGGAGGATGTGCGCAAGCTCAAGGGCAGCCTCCTATACAAGGCCCTGGCGGCCTTCAGCCTCCTGGCCGCGGTGCCTCTCTTGGTCTTTGGCACGGTGGTGTTTTACGAGAACGTCCGGCCCCTTCAGCTTGACCGCCGGCTGATGGTCTTCGTGCTCCTCCTGGTGACCCTGGCCTCGGCCCTGCTTTTCGGCCTGGGCATGATTATCCGGCTGATACGCCCCGTGCTTGCCCTGAAGGACTCCGTGGGCTCCCTGGCCAGGAGGGGCTTTCAGGGTGAGGCCATAACCCTCAAGAGCAACGACGAGATAGGGGAGCTGGCCGGGGCCTACAACGAGATGGTGGCCAAGTTGCGCTCGGCCCTGGCGGAGCAGGACCGCCTGANCCGCCTGGCCGCCACCGGCGAGCTGGCCGCCACCCTGGCGCACGAGATACGCAACCCCCTGAACGCCATCTCCGGGGCGGCCTCCTACATAGGGGACAACTACAGGGGAAGCCTCATAAGGGAGTTCGTGCGCATCATTCAGGCCGAGGCAGGCAGGATAANCCGCCTGGCCTCAAGCCTCCTGAACTTCGCCCGGCCCAGCAGGCCAGAGCCCACCGAGGCGGACCTCAACGGCCTGGTGCGGGAGACCCTGGCCCTGCTGAAGCAGGACCTCCAGGAGCAGGGAGTGAAGCTGCAGCTCCACCTGGAGCCCCACCTGCCCCCCCTGAGGTTCGACTACCACCAGGTCAAGCAGGTGCTGCTTAATTTGCTCATAAACGCCCTGGATGCCGTGGAGCCCGGCTCAGGGGCCCTGCAGATAAGCACCAGAGCCTTAAACGGCAATGTGCNCCTCTCGGTAAGGGACAACGGAAGGGGCATAAGCCCCCAGGACATGCCCCACATCTTCAACCCCTTCTTCACCACCAAGACCAGGGGCACAGGGTTGGGCTTGGCCATCTCCAAGAAGATAGCCCGGCAGCACGGGGGCGACCTGCTGGCCCAGAGCCGCCCAGGGCGTGGAAGCACCTTCACCCTGGTGCTGCCTGCAAGAGCATGAAGGACCACCGGGTACTCATAGTAGAGGACGAGGTCAACTCCCTGAAGGTGCTCTCGGCAGCACTGAGGAAAGGTGGCTTCAGCATCCAGACGGCTACCACCGCCGAGGACGCCCTCAGGATGCTCCAGGGCCAGGGCTTTGACCTGGTGGTGTCGGACTACAAGCTGCCCGGCATGGACGGCGAGGAGCTGCTAGGCCGCATAAAGGAGCAGAGCCCCTCCACAGAGGTCATACTCATCNCCGCCTACGGCACCATAGACAGGGCGGTCAACGCCATGCGCAAGGGGGCCTATACCTACCTCACCAAGCCCGTGGACCTGAAACTCCTGGTCTCCGTGGCCAGGGAGGCCCTGAGACGCTCGGAGCTCCAGGCCGAGGCCGAAAGGCAGCAGTTCCTGAACATCATCGGCAAGTCCAAGGCCATCCAGGAGATATTCCACCTCATCCAGAGGGTGAGCAAGACCGACGCCGGGGTGCTCATCCTGGGGGAGTCCGGCACGGGCAAGGAGCTGGTGGCCCGGGCCATCCACTACACCTCCCTGAGGGCGGACAAGCCCTTCATCCCCATAGATTGCACCACCATACCCGCCGAGCTCATGGAGAGCGAGCTGTTCGGCTACGAGAAGGGGGCCTTCACCTGTGCCTACTCCAACAAGGTGGGGCTCATAGAGATGGCCTCAGGGGGCACGGTGTTCTTTGACGAGATAGGCGACCTGGACTTTGCCCTGCAGAAGAAGCTCCTGAGGTTCCTCCAGGAGAAGGAGTTTCACCGCCTGGGCGGAAAGGGCAAGATAAAGGCCGATGTGAGGGTGCTGGCCGCCTCCAACAGGGACATAGACAAGGCGGTGCAGAACGGGGAGTTCAGGGCCGACCTCTACTACAGGCTGAATGTGATAACCATCCAGGTGCCCCCCCTGAGGGAGCGGAAGGAGGACATCCCCCTGCTGGCCACCCACTTCCTGGAGCAGTCCTGCCGGAAGAACCGCAAGGACATCCGGGGCTTTGACCACCGGGTGATGGACTGCCTCCTAGGCTACGACTGGCCCGGCAATGTCCGGGAGCTGGAAAACCTCATAGAGAGGGCGGTCATCCTCTGCCCCTACGAGTGGATAAACATGGAATGCCTGCCCCCCAAGCTCCGCTGCCCCACCGAGGAGGAACCCCCTGCCCCGGAGGGCACCGAGGAGCTGAACCTCCTGGAGGTAGAGCGAAGGGTGATACTCAGGGCCCTGGACAAGACCGGCTGGAACCAGTCCAGGGCCGCAGAGCTCCTGGGCATAAGCCGAAAGCAGCTGAGAACCAAGCTGAAGAACCTGGGCCTGCTTCAAAGCTAGCCTTCCCCCGCCGCTTCTGCTATGTCCTTAGGCAGGTCCTTGACAAGCGGGTCTTGGCCTTTATTGCTCTTCGGGGGACTAAAACCCCCGAAAGGGGGAAGACCTGTCCACGCCCCGCCCTAAAGAGGGTGATTTAAAAAGGGCCTTTCTTATTCCTGGAGACAGACGAGGGACCCCCTTGACAACGCCCCAGGATGGTGATAGAGGAAGGAAAGAGCATATTCTCGGAAGGGAGGGCATCTTTTATGGCACAGAGGAAGAGGAAGGCTGAAGGGGAGCTGGCGCCTCTTGGTGCCTTTGAGCTTTTGCCCCTGAGGCAGATGGAGAGGTTCTTTGAGGAGATGACGAGGCCTTGGGGCTGGCCCCTGCGCTGGGGGGCCGAGCTCCTGCCCACCCCAGCGGTGGACATCTATGAGGAGGACGACGAGGTAGTGCTGAAGGCCGAACTGCCGGGCCTAAAGAAGGAGGACCTGGAGGTCACCATCACCGAGGACACCGTGAGCATTTCGGGCCAGAAGCGGAAGGAAGAGAAGGTGCAGAGGAAGGACTACTTCAGGCTGGAGCGCTCCTGGGGCAGCTTCAGCCGCAGCTTCAGCCTGCCTGCCAGGGTGCAGCCCCAGAAGGCCAAGGCCCGGTTCAAGGACGGGGTGCTGGAGCTCCGGGTGCCCAAGACGGAGGAGGCCAAGCGGAAGAAGCTGAAGGTGCAGATACAGTAGGCCCTCAGCTCAGGGAAAGGCCTACCCGGTAGAGCTCTCCGTTTACCCGCAGGCAGTAGCGCACCACTGCCGCCCTGGGGGCTTCCCAGAGCCGGGGGCTGTAGACCTTCAGGTCCTGTCCCTCCTGAAACATCTGGGGAGCGTAGAAGCACAGTCCCGAGGGGCTCACGTTGACGCTTATGCCCTGCCCCACGGCGCACCTGAGCTCCTGGTCCTTCAGGAAGCTGTAGCTGTAGTGCACCGTCGTGCTTACCACGCTGCGCCTCTCTGCTCTCTTGTCCTGGGCTATGTCCTCTCTCTTGTGCAAGCTTCCATCCCCCCGATGAAAGGTAGGGAAATTATATCGGGATGGCCCGGGGGTGTCAAGTGGTGGGTTTAGGATAGGGAGCATGGGGGGCTCAGGTACCCATCTCCCAGCTGCGGAGGTATCGGCGCTGCTCGGCGCTGAGGCGGTCTATCCTTATGCCCATGCTCTTGAGCTTCAGGGCTGCCACCTGGGAGTCTATCTCCCTGGGCACGGGATAGACCTGGGGCTTGAGGGTCTCGTGGTGCCGGGCGATGAACTCGGCGCAGAGGGCCTGGTTGGCGAAGCTCATGTCCATCACCTGGGAGGGATGGCCCTCGGCGGCCGCCAGGTTGACCAGCCTGCCTTCGCCCAGCAGGTATATCCTCCTTCCGTCCTTCAGGGTGAACTCCTCCACCTGGGGCCTTATCCTCCGCACCCTCTTGCTCATGGCCCTGAGGGCGGGAAGGTCTATCTCCACATTGAAGTGGCCTGAGTTGGCCACGATGGCCCCGTCCTTCATCCTCTGGAAGCACTCCTTGGACAGCACATTTATGTCTCCCGTGACGGTGATGAATATGTCGCCCACCCTGGCGGCCTCCCTTATGGGCATCACCTGGTAGCCGTCCATGGTGGCCTCCAGGGCCCTGAGGGGCTCCACCTCCGTGACTATCACCCTGGCGCCCATGCCCCTGGCCCTCATGGCCACTCCCCGACCGCACCAGCCGTAGCCTGCCACCACCACCACCGCTCCGGCCATGAGCCGATTGGTGGCCCTGAGGATACCGTCCAGGGTGGACTGCCCCGTGCCGTAGCGGTTGTCAAAGAGGTGCTTGGTGAGGGCGTCGTTGACGGCCACGATGGGGTAGCCCAGCACTCCCCGCTGGGCCATGGCCTTGAGGCGAATGACCCCGGTGGTGGTCTCCTCGGTGCCGGCCCAGACATCCTTCATGAGCCCCCGGAGCTCCTTGTGCAGGGTGCTCACCAGGTCGGCCCCGTCGTCCATGGTGATGTGGGGCCTGAGGCCCAGGCACTGCCTTATGTGGCGGTAGTATGTCTTGTGGTCCTCCCCCTTGATGGCAAAGACCGGCACCTGGAGGTCTTTCACCAGGTAGGCGGCCACATCGTCCTGGGTGCTGAGGGGGTTGGAGGCGCAGAGGTGCACCTGGGCGCCGCCGGCCTTGAGGGTCTGCATGAGCACCGCCGTCTCGGTGGTCACATGCAGGCAGGCCGAGATGCGCACTCCCCGAAGGGGCTGCTCCCTGCTGAAGCGCTCCCTGATGCTCCTTAGGACGGGCATCTGCAGCTCTGCCCACTGGGTGCGCCTCCTGCCCTCCGGGGCCAAGGCCAGGTCCTTCACATGGGCCTTCATGCCTTCACCTCTTTCTTCAGGGCCTCGGCCTTGTCGGTGCGTTCCCAGGTGAAGTCCGGGTCGTTGCGACCGAAGTGGCCGTAGGCAGCGGTCTTCTTGAAAATAGGCCTGCGGAGCCTTAGCTCCTCTATTATCTCCTTGGGGGTAAGGGGAAAGAGCTTCTTTACCGCCTGGGCTATGGCCTCCCCGGAGATGCCGGTGCCAAAGGTGTCTATGAAGAGGCTTACGGGCTCGGGCACCCCGATGGCGTAGGCAATCTGCACCTCCACCTTCTCGGCCAGCCCCGCGGCCACGATGTTCTTGGCTATGTAGCGGGCCATGTAGGCCCCGGAGCGGTCCACCTTGGTAGGGTCCTTGCCCGAGAAACACCCCCCGCCGTGGCTTCCCACGCCGCCGTAGCTGTCCACTATTATCTTGCGGCCGGTGAGGCCCGTGTCGCCCATGGGGCCGCCCACCACGAACCTGCCGGTGGGGTTGATGAAGTACTTTATGTGCTCCTCATCCAGCAGTTCCGGCGGCACCACAGGCTTTATCACCTTCTCTATCACATCCTCCTTCATCTCCTTGAGGGTGATGTCCGGGCTGTGCTGTGAGGACACCACCAGGGCCTCCACCCTGTGGGGTCTTCCGTCGCGGTACTCCACGGTTACCTGGGTCTTTCCGTCCGGACGGAGGTAGGGCAGGATGTCCTTCTTCCTGACCTCGGTAAGGCGCATGGCCAGCTTGTGGGCCAGCACGATGGGAAGGGGCATGAGCTCGGGGGTCTCGTTGCAGGCATAGCCGAACATGAGGCCCTGGTCGCCTGCGCCCCCCACGTCCACCCCCAGGGCGATGTCGGAGGACTGCTCGTGAATGGAGGTGATGACCGCGCAGGTCTCGTAGTCGAAGCCGTACTTTGCCCTGGTGTAGCCTATGTCCCTTATGGTGTCCCTGACGATGGCGGGGATGTCCACATAGCAGGTGGTGGTGATCTCCCCGGCCACGAAGGCCAGGCCCGTGGTGACCAGGGTTTCGCAGGCCACCCTGGCCACGGGGTCCTTCTCCAGGATGGCATCCAGGATGGCGTCGGATATCTGGTCGGCAATCTTGTCCGGATGGCCCTCGGTCACGCTCTCGGAGGTAAAGAAATAGTTCCTCTTGCCCATGGCCCCACCTCCTTCTTCCTGGCTTTAGAATTTACTATTCTAACTTAAAAAGGGGGGAAATGAAAGGGGGCCAGGCCTCTATGACCCTCCTCATACCCCCGCGTTTCCGCTGTGATACAATATTTTTAGAAACGGAAAAGGAGGTTTTCCAGAGATGGCCCTTGTAGAGAAGGTCAAAGAGGTGGTGGAGGAGATAAGGCCCATGTTGCAGGCCGACGGAGGGGATGCGGAGCTGGTGGAGGTCTCAGAGGACGGGGTGGTGAAGCTCCGTCTCCTGGGGGCCTGTGGGCACTGCCCTATGAGCATCATGACGCTCAAGATGGGCATAGAGAAGCGCCTGAAGGAGCGGGTGCCGGGCGTCAAGGAGGTCGTGGCCGTTTGAAGGTGGCCGAGATACGCCAGATTGCCTCCCGCTACAGCCCCGAGGAGATAGAGCACTGCATAGCGGAGCAGCTTCAACGGGGACAGAACATCTGCATTCGGGGCCGTCCTGCCCAGGAGATAATAAACGAGCTGGCCAAGGCGGAGTTCGTCCGGGAGCTCATGGAGCGGCAGGGCCTGAGCCTGGCCGAGGCCCTCAGGGAGCTGGCCCGCCGGATGCGCACCGTGCAGGCCCTGGCCAAGGAGGACTGAAGGGAGAAAGGGTTGTCCGCCGGAGGCACTGCTTCCCCAAGGCTGGGAGAAATAAAAAAGGGGGGGCGCCGAAAGGCGCCCCCCCTTTTTTGTCCTTAAAACAGCCCCTTTACCTTTCCCGTCTGTACATCCACATCTATTCTCCTGTAGGCGGGGNCTGAGCTTGTACCCGGCATGAGCTTTATGTCCCCGGCCACGGGCACCACGAAGCCTGCACCCTTGTAGGTAAGGATGTCCCGGACGAAGAGCTTCCAGCCCTTGGGCACCCCTTTGAGGTTGGGGTTGTCCGAGAGGCTCAGGTGGGTCTTGACCATGCAGGTGCCCAGTTTCTGGAGCTCCGGGTCGGCCTCTATCTCCTTGGCCTTCTTGAGGGCCTCGGGGCTGTACTCCACGCCGTCGGCGCCGTAGACCTGCTCGGCAATGAGCTCTATGCGGGTCCTGAGGGGGATGTCCAGCTCGTAGAGGAACTTGAAGTTGACGGGGTCGTTGCAGGCGTCCATGACTGCGTCGGCCAGCTCCAGGGCCCCCTCGCCCCCGTACTGCCAGTGCCTGGAGACGGCCACCCTGGCGCCGGCGGCCTCGGCCAGGCGCCTTACGGCCTTTATCTCTTCCTCGGTGTCGGTGTAGAAGGCGTTGATGCACACCACGGGGTTGATGCCGGCCTTCTTGACGGTGTTGATATGGTGGATGAGGTTCTCGGTACCCTTCTCCNCCCAGGCCACATTCTCCTGGCTGTACTCGGGCGGGATGGGGCGGCCGGGCACGGGGATGGGGGCGCCGCCGTGGCACTTCAGGGCCCTGATGGTGGCCACTATGACGGCGGCATGAGGCCTGAGGCCCGAGAAGCGGCACTTCAGGTTCCAGAACTTCTCGAACCCGATGTCGGCCCCGAAGCCGCTCTCGGTGATGTGGTAGTCGGCCAGCTTCAGGCCCACCCGGTCGGCTATGATGCTGGACTGCCCGATGGCTATATTGGCAAACGGCCCGGCATGCACCAGGACGGGCTGGCCCTCCAGGGTCTGCATGAGGTTGGGATTGAGGGCCTCCACCATCCAGGCGGTCATGGCCCCGGCCNCCTCCAGGTCCTCGGTGGTGATGGGCCGGCCCTGCTTGTCGTAGGCCACCACTATCTGGCCCATTCTCCTGCGCATGTCGGCCAGGTCGGTGGCCACCGAGAGGATGGCCATGACCTCGGAGCTGACGGCTATGGCAAAGCCGGACTCCATCATGAAGCCGTCCATCTTGCCCCCTATGCCGATGATGATGTTCCTGAGGGCCTGGGCGCAGAAGTCGATAATCCAGCGCATCTGCACGTTTCGGGGGTCAATGTTCAGCCTCTTGAGGCCCCTCTTCTGGAGTTGCTCGTCGGTGTAGTTGAACTCGTGCTGCATCCTGGCCGTCAGGGCCACCATGGCCAGGTTGTGGGCGTTCATGATGGCGTTGATGTCGCCCGTAAGGCCCAGGGAGAAGGGGGTAAGGGGAATGCACTGGCTCAGGCCTCCGCCGGCGGCGGAGCCCTTGATGTTCATGGTGGGCCCTCCCGAGGGCTGCCGAATGGCGGCGATGACCCTCTTGCCCCTCTTGCCCAGCCCCTGGGTAAGCCCTATGGTGGTGGTGGACTTGCCCTCTCCCAGGGGTGTGGGGGTGATGGCGGTGACATCAATGTACTTGGCGTCGGGGCGGTCCTTCAGCCGCTCCAGTATGGCCTTGAAGTCCAGCTTGGCCACATAGTGGCCGTGGGGAAGGAGTTCCTGTTTCTCCAGGCCCAGCTCCTCGGCCAGCTGATAGACGGTCTTCATCTTGGCCTCGGCAGCCTCGGCAATCTCCCAGTCGGCATGTTTGGTGGGCTCAAGCGGCATAGTGCTACCTCCTCAAGTTAGTAATTTATCAAGGCGTCCAGAAACTTCTGGTTCATCCTTCTAAGGTTCTGGCTCATCACGATGGCGATTTTGCGGGTGATGTGGAAGGCCAGGGGGGAGTCCTTCTTGACCAGTTGCTGAAACTCCTCCTTTGCCAGCATGTAGAGCTCCACATCCTGCAGGGCCGTGGCGGTGGCCTCGTGCCGCCGTTCCTGAAGGATGCTGAGCTCTCCGAAGAAGTCCCCCGGGCCCAGCACGGCCAGGGTCTGCTTCCAGCCGTCGGCGGTGAGCTTGGATATTTCCACCTTGCCGGAGCGCACCAGGTAGATGCCCCGGGCCTCCTGGGCCTCGGTGAATATCTGCTGCCCTTTCTTGTAGCTCAGCTGCTTCAGCATGGGCCCCAGGCGCCTGAGCTCCCCCTCGGGGATGTCCTCAAAGAGCGTTTGTCTTCTGAGCTCGGCAATCATTTTCCTCTCCTCCTTCTGCCCCTCTGGGGCAGTGCCTCTATCCTTACGGCGCAGGCCTTAAGCTCAGGGGTCTTGGCGTAGGCATCCAGGGCGTCATTGGTCAGCACATTGACGCAGGCCTCACGGTAGTGCATGGGCAGGAAGACCACCCCTTTCTGGGCCCCCCTGCTTATGCGGGCCCTGAGCTCCACGGAGCCCCGTCGGGAGCTCACCCTGACCACCTGCCCCTGCCTGAGCCCCAGGGCCTGGGCGTCCTCGGGGCTGAGCTCCACATAGGGCTCACCGGCGTGGGCCTCGATGGGGGCCACCCGCCTGGTCATGGAGCCTCCGTGGTACTGGAAGAGGTTCCTGCCGGTGGTAAGGAGCAGGGGGTAGTCCTCGTCGGGCAGCTCGGCCGGAGGGTTCCAGTTCACCACGGTGAAGGAGGGCTTGCCCCTGGGGAAGCCGCTGCGGTACAGGTACTCGGTGCCCGGATGCTCCCTGGTGGGGCAGGGCCACTGGATGCCCCCCTGGCGTAGCCTGCTGTAGCTGATGCCTGCCAGAGCGGGCCAGAGGCTGCCCAGCTCCTCAAACCCTCCTCGGCCGAGCCGTAGTGCATGGGGTAGCCCAGCAGACGGCTCAGCTCCTGCAGTATCCACAAGTCCTGCCGGGCCTGCCCGGGAGGCTCCACGGCCTTCTGGAGCAGCTGCACCTTGCGCTCGGTGTTGATGAAGGTGCCCTCCTTCTCGGCGAAGCAGGCCGCCGGCAGCACCACATGGGCAAGCTCGGCCGTCTCCGTGAGGAAGATGTCCTGCACCAGGAGGAAGTCCAACTGCTTCAGTGCCTTTAGGGTCTTGCCCTGGTAGGGGTCCGTGAGCACGGGGTTTTCCCCCATCACATACATGCCCCTGAGGTGGCCCTCCAGGGCCGCCTCTATCATCTCGGTGCTGGTGAGCCCGGGGCGCCCTGGGAGCTCTACCCCCCAGGCCCTGGAAAACTTCTCCCTCACCTGGGGTACCTCCACCCTCTGGTAGCCAGGGTAGACATTGGGCAGGCAGCCGGCATCGCAGGCCCCCTGGACATTGTTCTGTCCCCTCAGGGGGTTTATGCCCGCATGGGGGGTGCCGATGTTTCCGGTAAGCAGGGCCAGGTTGGCTATGGCGTTGACATTGTCGGTGCCGCTGGTGTGCTGGGTGATGCCCATGGTGTAGAAGATTCCAGCCCGTCGGGAGCTGCCGTACAGCCTGGCAGCCCTCAGGAGGTCCTGCCGGGGCACTCCCGTGATCTTCTCCACATACTGGGGGGTGAACTCCTCCACGGAGCGGCACCAGTCCTGAAAGCCCTGGGTGCGCTCGGCAATGAAGTGCTGGTTCTGCAGGCCCTCCTTCAGGATCACGCGGGCCATGCCGTTAAGCAGGGCCACATCGGTGCCGGGGCGAAGCTGCAGATGCACCTCGGCGAACCTTGTCATGGGCACCCTGCGGGGGTCGGCCACGATGAGCTTGGCCCCGCCCCTTATGGCCTTCAGCATTCGGTTGGCCACCACGGGGTGGGTCTCCTTGGTGTTGGAGCCGATGACGAATATGACCTCCATGCCCTCTATCTCCCGGATGGAGTTGGTCATGGCCCCTGAGCCGAAGATGGTGGCCAAACTGGCCACCGTGGGGGCGTGTCAAAGTCGGGCGCAGTGGTCCACGTTGTTGCTTCCCAGGGCGGCCCTCATGAGCTTCTGGAACAGGTAGTTCTCCTCCGTGGTGCACCTGGCCGAGGAGAGGCCTCCCAGGGCCTGGGGGCCGTGCTGCTGTTTTATCCTCAGCAATTGCTCGGCGGCGTGGCTCAGGGCCTCCTGCCAGGAGGCCTCCAGGAGCCTGCTGCCCCGCCTTACGAGGGGCTTCTTGAGCCTGTCAGGGCTGGAGATGAAGCGGTAGCCGAAGCGCCCCTTGACGCACAGCCACCCCTCGTTCCAGCTGTCTGCCCTGGAGCTTACCCTCACCACCTGGTTGTCCTTCACATGCAGGGTAATCTGGCAGCCCGTGCCGCAGTAGGGGCAGATGGTGTCCACCTCTCTTACGCCCATGCGCCTTCCCAGGCCCGCCCACATCTTGCCCGTGAGGGCTCCGGTGGGGCAGACGGCCACGCACTGGCCGCAGAACTCGCAGTCCAGGTCGCGCTCAAAGGGGGTGGCCACCTTGGCCTTGAACCCCCTGTAGGCGAACTCTATGGCCCCCACCCCCTGCACCTCGTCGCAGACCTTTACGCAGCGGGCGCAGAGGATGCACTTTTCCATGTCCCTTTCTATGAAGGGGTTTCCGTCCCGCTGCTGGTAAGTGCGGCGCTCCCCCTGGTAGGGGTTTTCCCTTATTCCATAGGCGTAGGCCAGCTCCTGGAGGGTGCAGTCGCCGGCCTTTTCGCACACCATGCAGTCGTTGGGGTGGTCGGAGAGGATGAGCTGCAGCATGGTCTTTCGGAGCTCCTGGAGCTTGGGGCTGGAGGTGGTGACCTCCATTCCCTCGGCCACGGGAGTGGTGCAGGCCGTCAGGGGCCTGGGCACCCCCTTTATCTCCACCAGGCAAAGCCTGCAGCCTCCGAAGGGGGTGAGTTTCGGATGCTCGCACAGGGTGGGAATGGGGATGCCCAGGGCCCTGGCCGCCTGAAGGACGGTGGTGCCCTCGGGGGCGCTCCCCCTAAGGCCGTCTATACTGAAGCTGACCTCTGCCATCCTTGCTTACTCCTTTGCCACTGCCTTGAATTTGCACACATCAAAGCAACTTCCACACTTCACGCAGGCCTCCTGCAGGATGCTGTGGGGCTTCTTCTTCTCTCCCCTGATGGCCCCTGCTGGGCAGGCCCTCAGGCAGGCGCCGCAGCCCTTGCAGAACTCCTCCAGGATGTAGAAGGTAAGCAGCTCCCTGCAGGCCTTGGCCGGGCAGGTCCGCTCCCTTATGTGGGCCTCGTACTCGGCCCTGAAGTACCTGAGGGTGCTGAGGACCGGGTTGGGCGCCGTCTGGCCCAGGCCGCAGAGGCTGGCCTCCTTCACATGCAGGCTCAGGCGCTCCAGCTTCTGCAGGTCCTCCTCGGTGCCCTGCCCCTTAGTGATGCGCTCCAGGGTCTCCAGGANCCTCTTGGTGCCCACTCGGCAGGGCACGCACTTTCCGCAGCTTTCCGACTGGGTAAACTGCAGGAAGTACTTGGCCACGTTCACCATGCAGTCCTCTTCATCCAGCACGATCATGCCGCCTGAGCCCACGATGGCCCCCACGGCCGAGAGGCTCTCGAAGTCTACGGGGGNGTCCAGGTGGGCCTCCGGTATGCAGCCCCCTGAGGGGCCGCCCGTCTGCACGGCCTTGAGCCTCCTGCCCCCCTCTATGCCTCCGCCTATCTCGTACACTATCTCCCGGAGGCTCATGCCCATGGGCACCTCGATGAGCCCGGNGTTGTTGACCTTGCCGGTAAGGGCGAAGACCTTGGTGCCCTTGGAGCGCTCGGTGCCCAGGGAGGCGAACCACTCCGGGCCCTTGCGGAGGATGTAGGGCACATTGGCCAGGGTCTCCACATTGTTTATCACCGTGGGCCGGCCCCACAGGCCCTTCTGTACCGGGAAAGGGGGCTTGGGCCTGGGCATCCCCCTCTGTCCCTCTATGGAGGCGATGAGGGCTGTCTCCTCGCCACAGACGAAGGCCCCGGCGCCCAGCTTCACCTTTATGCCAAAGCTCATTCCCGTGCCCATCACGTTCTGGCCCAGGAAGCCCCTTTCCCTGGCCTGCCTGAGGGCCAGCTCCAGGCGCTTTACCGCCAGGGGGNATTCGGCCCTGACATACACATAGCCCTGGGAGGCCCCAATGGCATAGGCCCCTATGAGCATTCCCTCCAGGACGGCATGGGGGTTGCCTTCTATGATGGAGCGGTCCATGAAGGCCCCCGGGTCGCCCTCGTCGGCGTTGCAGATGATGTAGCGGGGCCCCGGGGGCTGCCCTCGGCAGAGCTCCCACTTTAGCCCGGTGGAGAAGCCCGCTCCCCCCCGGCCCCTGAGGCCGGAGCGCTTTATCTGCTCTATCACCTCCTGGGGGCTCATGGAGGTGAGGGCCTTCCGGGCGGCCCTGTAGCCGTCCCTCTGCAGGTAGGCCTCTATGTCCTCGGGGTCAATCTCGCCGCAGTCCGAAAGCACCACCTTCAGCTGCTTGGCGTGGAAGGCGTGGTAGGCCTCATCGGCCAGCCACTCCTTCACGGGGTTTCCCCCCAGGATGTGCTCCCTGACGATGCGCTCCACCATCTGGGGCTTCACGTACTGGTAGGTGTGCTTCTGCCCGTTGGAGACCACGTCCACCAGGACATCCCTGGCGCAGAAGCCCCTGCAGCCCACCTGGTGAAGGCACCCTGCCTGGAGCTCCGCCTCCAGGGCGTGGGCCTTGAGCTGGGCCCTGAAGGCCTCCATGACCTCGGCCCCTCCTGCGGCCACCCCGCCGGTGCCCATGCAGACCTTTATGAAGAGCTTAGCCATCCTTTCCCTTGGCGCCCTTGAGCTTCTTCAGCTCCCTGAGCAGGCCCTGCAGGCTTACCTTGCCCTTGACCTCCTTGTCTATTATGACCACGGGGGCGATGCTACAGGCCCCCACGCAGTTGACCTTCTGGACGGTGAACTCGCCGTCTGAGGAGGTGTCCTGCCCCTCGGGAATGTGCAGCTCCCTCATGAGGGCGGCCACCAGCCGCTCGGAGCCCTTCACATGGCAGGCGGTGCCTGAGCAGGCGGTGATGATGTGCCTGCCCCTGGGGCTGAAGTAGAACTGGGCGTAGAAGGTGGCCACCCCGAAGAAGCGGCTTTCGGGCACCTGGAGGGCCTGGGCCACCTCCCTGACGGCCTCCTGGGGTACATAGCCGAAGGCCTCCTGAAGCTCCTGCAGGATGGGTATCACATTGCCCTGCTCGGTGCCCCAGCGCTGAAGAATCCCCTGCAGCCTCTTGCGGCCTTCGGCATCAAGCACCGTGTGTCTGCCCAAGGGCTCCTCCTTTGTAGTTGTTTGAGGCAGAAAGGTCTTTAATTTTACCAGAGCCCGGGAGGGTGTTTCAACAGCCTTATGGGCCGTTAAGATTTTTTTATCGGCTGGAGTTCCCTCAGGAACTCCTCCAGCATGGCGGCGTGCTCCTGGGAGAGTTCCTGGAACTCCACTCCTACATGGAAGAGCCCTCCGGAGTGGGCGTTGCAGTGGGCCACCCTGCCACTGAAGCGGATGCTGCCCTTCTGGGGCAGGTGGAGCTCCATGGGGTAGTGGCCCTCGGGCCTGAGGGGCTCGGTGGTCTCTATGAGCATGCCCGACAGGCTGAGCCTCTTGACCTTGTAGCGGTGCGGATAATCCAGGGCGGCCCGCTCGGTGCGCACCCGCACCCTCAGGCCCCTGAGGCGCTCCGCCGCCCCGCTGCTGTGGGCCTGTATGAACTGAAGCAGCTGGGAGGTCTTCTCATCGGTAAGCACATCCTGGAAGCTCAGGCCGGCCCTGTAGGTGGGCACCACGTCGCCGCGGTGGACCCCGGGGGGGGAGCCCCTGAGCTCGCACCACACCACCGTGCCCCTGAGGGCTATCTCCCTTCCGTCCTTTCCCCTGAGCTTGATGGTGTAGGGCTGTCGGGGCTTGAGGGACCTGTCCACCTCTATGGCACAGCCGCCCAGGCTGAGGTTCAGCACCTTGGCCTCGGAGCTGAAGAAGACCCTGCCGCTGAGGCCCTCCACCGCCACCCTCTGGAACCGCCGCCTCTCCTGCATAGTGAAAGTATAGCAGGGCTTCAGGGAAGTGTATATATGATTAGCATCATAGATGGCGCCCCCTGGAGGACTCGAACCTCCGACACCTGGTTTAGGAAACCAGTGCTCTGTCCGGCTGAGCTAAGGGGGCTAAGGAAAATATACCACAGGCCCGGGGGGCATTCCAAGGAGCGTGCCGCTTCAGCACAGGTGAACCAGGCCCCTGGGGGCATAACCAGTTGAGAACAAAGGGTTTTTTGCCAACCTAAAGCCACAGCTTTAGAAAAGGCCCATTTTTTTATTGACAGGCTCTCGGGCTTTGAAGTATAAAATAAGCCCGATGGCGGGAGTATGTAGCGGTCCTGCTGATGATGGTGGTGGCCCTGGGCTTTGCTCTGGGGGCCCTGCTGGTGGGCTACCTGGTCAGGCCCAGGAGGCCCTATCCCGAGAAGCTCACCCCCTATGAGTCCGGCAACCCCCCGGTGGGCGAGCCCCGCTGGCGCTTCAGCGTGAAGTTCTACATAATCGCCATGCTGTTTGTGCTCTTCGATGTGGAAGCGGTGTATCTTTACCCCTGGGCGGTGGTGCTGGAGAGGATTGGCCTTTACGCCTTCGTGGAGATGATGCTGTTCATACTGATACTTCTGGTGGGCTTCATCTATGCCTGGAGGAAGGACGCCTTTGTCTGGGACTAAGAGGCTGCTGCTGGACAGCACCGGGCTGCTGCAGCTGCAGCCGGGCCTGAGGCTCATCCCCGGGGCCAACACCATCATAGCCACCCTGGATAAGCTGGTCAACTGGGGCAGGCTCAGCTCCCTGTGGCCCATGACCTTCGGCCTGGCCTGCTGCGCCATAGAGATGATGACCACCGGCTCCAGCCACTACGACCTGGACCGCTTCGGGGTAATCTTCAGGGGCTCCCCCCGCCAGGCCGACTTCATGATAGTGGCCGGCACCGTGACCAAGAAGATGGCCCCCATAGTGCGGAGGGTTTACGACCAGATGCCCGAGCCCAGGTATGTCATCTCCATGGGCAGCTGTGCCTGCTCGGGCGGGATATTCAACACCTACAGCACCGTGCAGGGGGTGGACAGCTTCCTGCCCGTGGATGTGTATGTGCCGGGCTGTCCCCCCAGGCCCGAGGCCCTCATGGAGGCCATCCTCAGGCTTCAGGACAAGATCCGGAAGGAGCATCTCAGGTGGAGCCCCTTCAGATAGCGCAGCGGCTCCAGGAGACCTTTCCCCAGGAGGTGCTGGGCATCAGCGAGTTCAGGGGGCAGGTCTCGGTGCACCTGAAGAAGGACAGGATTGTGGAGGTCTGCCGCTGGCTGAAGGAGACCCCTGGGCTGGATTTCGACTACCTGCAGGACCTCTGCGGGGTGGACTACCTGGGCCGCAAGAGCCCCAGGTTCGAGGTGGTCTATCATCTCTACAGCATTCGCCACCGCCACATGCTGAGGCTGAGGGTGCAGGTGCCCCAGGAGGCCCCCTCGGTGCCCACCCTCACGGGCCTGTACAAGGGGGCCGACTGGCACGAGCGGGAGTGCTACGACCTGCTGGGCATAAGGTTTGAAGGCCATCCGGACCTCAGGCGCATCCTGCTTCCTGAGGACTGGGAGGGCCATCCCCTGAGGAAGGACTACCCCCTGCAGGGCATGCCCCCGGAGCAGGACTGGCAGGGCTTCAGAGAGGTGCTACGGAAGTCCAGGCAGCTGAGGGGGTTTGAATGGCAGAGGTAGAGCAGAGGCTTAGGACCAAGGAGCTGGTGCTCAGCATGGGGCCCCAGCATCCGGCCACCCACGGGGTGCTCAGGCTGGTGCTGGAGCTGGACGGCGAGCAGGTGCTCAAGTGCACCCCCTATGTGGGCTATCTGCACCGGGGGGTGGAGAAGCTGGCGGAGCACAGGACATACCTCAGCGGCCTGCCCCTTTCCGACAGGCTGGACTACATCTCCTCCATGGCCAACAATGTGGGCTATGTGCTGGCCTGCGAGAGGCTCTTCGGCATTGAGGCCCCCCCCAGGGCCAAGTTCATCCGCACCATAGTGGCCGAGATGACCCGCATCAGCAGCCACATCATCTGGCTGGGCACCCATGCCCTGGACATAGGGGCCATGACGGTATTCCTGTACTCCTTCCGGGAGAGGGAGTGGCTGCTGGACCTCTTTGAGATGCTCTGCGGCGCCAGGCTCACCACCAGCTACCCCAGGATAGGGGGCGTTAGGAATGATGTCAGCCAGCAGTTCCTGGACAGCCTGTGGGCCTTCACCGAGGAGTTCCCCAAGAGGATACTGGAGTACGAGACCCTCATAGACCAGAACCGCATCTGGCTCAAGCGCACCAAGGGCATCGGGGTGATAAGCGCCGAGGAGGCCGTAAACTGGGGCCTTACGGGCCCCACCCTCAGGGGCTCGGGTGTGCCCTACGATGTCCGCAAGTTTGCCCCCTACGATGCCTACCCCGAGGTGGACTTCCAGGTGCCCGTGGGGCAGGCAGGCGATGTGTACGACCGCTACCGCTGCAGGATGGAGGAGCTGAGGCAGTCAAACCACATCATTCGGCAGTGCATTGAGAAGCTCCCTCCCGGCCCGATACTGGCCCCCGATGCGCCCAAGTTCATCCTTCCCCCCAAGGAGAACCTCTTCAGGGACATGGAGAGCCTCATTCACCACTTCGTGCTCCTTACCAAGGGGCCCATGACCGCCCCTGAGGGGGAGATATACTCCGCCGTGGAGGTACCCAAGGGGGAGCTGGGCTTCTACATAGTAAGCGACGGCACCGGCAGGCCCTGGAGATTGAGGATAAGGGCCCCCAGCTTCGTGCATGCCTCGGTGCTTCCCAGGCTGTGCGAGGGCCACCTGGTGGCCGATGTGATAGCCAACATAGGCACCATAGACATCGTGCTGGGGGAATGCGACCGTTGAGCCCCCAGGCCCTGAGAGAGGCCCTCAGGGGGCTGGGGCAGGCCTATCCCCGCAGGCAGGCCCTGCTGCTTGAGGCCCTGCACCTGGCGCAGGCCCAGTGGGGGTGGCTGGGCCCCCAGGCCCTGGAGGCCGTGGCCCAGGCCCTGGGGCTGCCCAGGGCGGAGGTCAAGGGGGTGGCCACCTTCTACGACCTCTTTGAGTTCAAGCCCCCGGGCAGGCACATGGTGCAGCTCTGTAGCAGCCTCAGCTGCATGCTCCAAGGGGCCGGGGCCCTGCAGGAGGCCCTGAGGGAGCGCCTCAGACTGAGCCCGGGCCACAGCAGCCCCGACGGCCGCCTGAGCCTCAAGCTCACGGAGGGCCTGGGGGCCTGCGACAGGGCGCCGGTGATGATGTTGGACGGAGAGCTCTACGGCCCCCTGGCAGAGGAGGAGATGATGAGGCTCCTGGAGGCCTGTAGATAATGTCCTGGCTACTGAGGGCGGCGGCGGAGCCCACCCTGAGCTATTACCAGTCCCAGGGGGGCTATGAGGCCCTGAAGAAGGCCCTGCGGATGAGCCCCCAGGAGGTAGTGGAGGAAGTCAAGCGCTCCGGCCTCAGGGGCCGGGGGGGTGCGGGCTTTCCCACCGGCATGAAGTGGGCCTTTGCCAAGGCCGACCCCAAGGAGCCCCGCTACCTGGTGGCAAACGCCGACGAGGGCGAGCCCGGCACCTTCAAGGACCGCTTCCTCATGGAGCGCACCCCCCATCTCCTGCTGGAGGGCATGGTGATAGCGGCCTGGGCCCTGGCTGCCAGGCAGGGCTTCATCTACCTCAGGGGGGAGTACACCGCACCCTACCGGGCCCTGCAGAGGGCCCTCCAGGAGGCCCGCCAGGCCGGCTTCCTGGGCCGGGACATCCTGGGCTCGGGCCTGGACTTTGACATCCTGGTGCACAGGGGCGCAGGGGCCTACATCTGCGGTGAGGAGACGGCCCTGCTGGAGTCCCTGGAGGGCCGGAGGGGCCAGCCCAGGATAAAGCCCCCTTTTCCCGTGAACCAGGGCCTGTGGGGGCAGCCCACGGTGGTGAACAATGTGGAGACCCTGGCCAATGTGCCCCTGATACTGCAGATGGGCGCGGAGGCCTGGAGCCGTATAGGCTCCAGGGACTGCCCCGGGCCCAAGCTCTACTCGGTAAGCGGCCAGGTGCTAAGGCCCGGCCTCTATGAGCTGCCCATGGGCAGCACCCTGAGGGAGCTCATCTACGGGCATGCCGGAGGCCTGAGGCCCGGCAGGGCCCTCAAGGCGGTGATACCGGGGGGGATTTCCTCCCCCGCCCTTACGCCCCAGCAGCTGGATGTGCCCATGGACTTCCCCAGCCTTCAGAGGGCCGGAAGCATGCTGGGCTCGGGCGCCGTAATGGTGCTGGATGACACCGTCTGCATGGTGGGGGCATGCCTCGTGGCCATGGAGTTCTTTGAGCGCCAGTCCTGCGGCAAGTGCACCCCCTGCCGGGAGGGTACGGGGTGGCTCAGGGCAGTGCTTCAGCGCCTGGAGGAGGGCCGGGGCAGTGCCGATGACCTGGAGCTGCTTTCCGATGTGGCCCGGAACATAGCTGGAAAGAGCTTCTGCCCCCTGGGCGACGGTGCGGCGGTGATGCTGCTGAGGGCCCTGGAGCGCTTCGGGGAGGAGTTCCAGAAGCACACCCGAGGGCGCTGCCCCCTGAAGGACCGGGTGGCCTCGTGAAGATTCGCCTGAGGATAAACGACCGGGCGGTGGAGCTTACCCGCCCCATGAGCGTGCTGGAGGCCGCACGCCTGAGCGGCATCCACATTCCCCATCTGTGCTCCCATCCCCTGCTGGAGCCCTGGGGGGGCTGCCGCCTCTGCCTGGTGGAGGTGGAGCGTATGCCCAAGCTGCAGACGGCCTGCACCCTTGAGGCGGCCGACGGCATGGTGATAAGGACCGAGACGCCGGAGATTGCCCGGGCCAGGCGGGCCATGCTGGAGTTCCTGCTCATCAACCATCCCCTGGAGTGCGCCATATGCGACAAGGCCGGGGAGTGCAAGCTCCAGGACTACACGGTGCGCTACGGCGCGGCCCAGGGGAGATTCCAGGAGGGCAAGCGCACTCATCCGGAAAACATAGACGACCCCCTGATAGTGAGGAACATGCAGCGCTGTATCCTCTGCACCCGGTGCGTCAGGATGTGCTCCGCCGTGCAGGGTGCTCATGCCATAGCGGTCACGGGCCGGGGAGCCCGCTCCTATGTAGAGCCCTTCAGCGGGGGTCGGTACAACTGCGAGTACTGCGGAAACTGCCTCACCGTCTGCCCCGTGGGGGCCATAATGTCCAGGCTCCACCGCTACAGCTTCCGCCCCTGGCTCATGGAGCGCCAGGTGCAAAGCCTCTGCCCCTTCTGCGGCGTGGGCTGTAAGGTGGAGGTGCAGCTCAGGGGCGAGGAGCTCATGCGGGTGCTACCCGGCAGGGGGGTCAACAAGGGTCTTCTCTGCAGCAGGGGCCGCTTCGGCTACGGCTATATAAACAGTCCCCGAAGGCTCAGGGGCCCCCTCGTCAGGGAGGGCGAGACCCTCAGGGAGGCCTCCTGGCACGAGGCCCTGGAGCTCACGGCCCGGCGCCTCCAGCAGATAAGGGAGCGCCACGGTGCCCAGGCCGTGGGGGCGGTGGCCTCGGCCAGGTGCAGCCTGGAGGAGGCCTACCTGCTTCAGAAGCTCCTGAGGGCGGCCCTGGGCTCCAACAACATAGACTCCATAGCTAGGCTGGGCCTGGCCGGCACCCAGGCCCTGCTGGAGGCCCTGCTGGGCCCGGGGGCTACGGCCAACCTCATGGAGGGCGTGGCCCGCTCGGAGGCGGTGCTGGTGGTGGGCCCCGACCCCACCAGGGCGAACCCCGTGCTGGGCCTGAAGGTAAGGGAGGCCTACAGGCGGGGCGCCAGGGTGCTCACCCTGGGATATGTGCCGGGGCTTAGGTGGCACCGGCACCTGGCCCTGAGGCCCCGCGCAGGCGGGGAGGCCCATGCCCTGGCGGCCCTGCTGGCCGCGCTGCTTGAGGAAAGGGGCCTTTCGGGGGAGAGCCCGGAGATAGAGGAGACCATCAGAGGCTGGCACCTGCCCGGGCTGGGAGAGGCCCTCGGGGCCTCGGGCCTCAAGGAGGAGGCCCTGGAGGAGGCGGTGGGGCTTCTTAAGGAGGCCAGGACGGCGGCGGTCATTCTCAATCCCGGGCTCGTCATGCTGCCCAATGGCGCGCAGGCGGTGCTCCTTTCAGGGGCCCTGAGCTATGTGCTCAATGCCAGGGTGCTGCTGTCCTCGGAGCGGCCCAACGAGCAGGGCCTGCTGGAGGCCGGCTGCGCCCCGGAGCTCCTGCCCGGGGCCAGGCCCCTGGAGGTGGAAAGCTTCAGGGCCCATGCAGAGGAGCACTGGGGAAGGGCCATACCTCCGGAGCCCGGCCTTACCCTCATGGAGATGCTCCAGGCCGCCCGGGCCGGCACCCTCAAGGCCCTCTATGTGATGGGGGAAAACCCCCTGTTCAACCTGCCCGACAGGCCGTTGCTCCAGGAGGCCCTGGGGGCGCTGGAGTTCCTGGTCCTCCAGGACGCCTTCCTCACGGAGACGGCGGAGCAGTATGCCCATGTGGTGCTTCCCGGCAGGCCCTGGGGGGGCAAGCAAGGGGTGTTTGTGAACCTGGAGCGCCGGGCCCAGCTGATGGAGGCCTTCCTGCCCGGAGGCATGCAGGACTGGCAGGTGCTGTGCGAGCTCCTGAGGCGCTTGGGCCTCGGGGCCCCCTATGAAGGCCCCGCCGATGTCCTGGAGGAGATTGCCTGCGTAAGCCCCCTTCATGCCGGGCTCACTTACGAGGAGCTCAGAAAGGCCCCCCTGTGGCCCTACAAGGGCGAGGCCCTGAGGAGCCGGCCCCGGAGGCTTCNCCTGGGCCAGCTTGGGGAGCCACCCCAGGGACTGCAGATAGTGCCTGAGGTGCTGCTTCATCATTCAGGCAGCAGCACCCAACACTCCGAGGCCCTCATGAGCATCCAGTCCGTGCCCACGGTGGGCCTGGCCCCCTCGGAGGCCCGTCGCCTGGGCCTTGAGGACGGGCAGATGGCGAGGATAAGCACCGTCCGGGGCAGCCTTGCCCTCAGGGTGAGGCTGGAGGAGGAGGCCCCCCCTGGGGCCCTCCTCATGAGCAACCNCCTCAGGGGTGCGGGGGCCCTGGGCCTCCTGGGCTTTGAGCTGGAGCCCCTGAGCAAGGCCCCGGCCCTTAAGACCGAGCTTCTGGAGGTAAGCCCCCTATGACGGAGCTCTTTGAGGCCATCTTCAGACCCGGCGTCTTTGATGTGCTGCTGGATGTGGCCATGGTGCTGGTGAAGATAGCCGTGGTGCTGGCCGTGGTGATGGTGCACGTCACCTGGGCCAGCTACTTTGAGCGCAAGAGCATAGGGCACATGCAGGTCAGGCTGGGGCCCATGAGGGTGGGCCCCCACGGACTGCTTCAGCCCATAGCGGACTTCATAAAGCTGTTCTTCAAGGAGGACATCATTCCCCAGCAGGCGGACAAGCCGGTCTTCTTCCTGGCCCCCATAGTTTCGGTCTTTGCGGCCATGAGCAGCCTGGCGGTGATACCCTTCTTTGAGGGCTTCGTCATAGCGGACCTGAACATAGGGCTGCTGTTCATCCTGGCCATGAGCTCCCTGGGGGCCTACGGCATAGTGATGGCCGGCTGGGCCTCCAACTCCAAGTACTCCTTCCTGGGGGCCCTGCGCTCCTCGGCCCAGGNGATAAGCTACGAGATAGCCATGGGCCTGAGCCTGGTGGGGGTGATGATCATGGCGGAGTCCCTGAGGATTTCCGACATAGTGGCGGCCCAGGCCGCCTACCCCCTAAAGGTCTTCCTCTTTCCCCAGGCCCTGGGCCTGTTCGTCTTCATGGTGGCGGCCATAGCGGAGACCAATCGGGCCCCCTTCGACCTGCCCGAGGCCGAAAGCGAGCTGGTGGCGGGCTACTTCGTGGAGTACAGCGGGATGCGCTTCGCCCTGTTCTTCGTGGCCGAGTATGTGGGCATGATAGTGATGGCCCTCCTGGCGGCGCTGTGCTTCCTGGGCGGCTGGCTGGGCCCCTTTGAGGTGCCGGGCCTGCCGTTTTTCTGGCTGGCCTTGAAGGTATATTTTATAATGTTCCTGTACTTCTGGGTCAGGGCCACCCTGCCCAGGTACCGATACGACCATCTCATGAGCCTGGGCTGGAAGGTGCTCATCCCCCTGGCCCTGGCCAACATAGTGCTGACTGCCACCGTAAAGATGCTGCTATGAGGAGGATGCGCCGATGAGGGCAAAGGAACTGCTTAGAAAGGTCTTCCTCCTGGAGATTCTCAAGGGCATGGCCCTTNCCTTCCGCAGCATGCTCAGCCCGGCCGTCACCCGGCAGTATCCCAAGGAGCGGCGCCCCGCCATGCCGGGCTTCAGGGGGCTTCATGCCCTGGTGAGGGACCCCTCCACGGGCAGGGAGAAGTGCATTGCCTGCGGCCTCTGCGCCGCCGTCTGTCCCTCGCAGTGCATCTACATCTACACGGCGGAGGAGCCCGAGACGGGCCGCAAGGTGGCCGAGCGCTACGAGATAGAGCTACTGAGGTGTGTCTACTGCGCCCTGTGCGTGGAGGCCTGCCCGGTGGGCGCCGTGGCCCTGACGGAGCACTACGAGTACTCCGCCTACAGTCGCCAGGAGCTTTACATGACCAAGGAGAAGCTGCTTCAGAACTGGGACCGCTTCATGGCCGGCCCCAAAGGCCAGGAGTACTTCAAGAGGTTCTGGCACCCCCTGAGGGAGGACTTCAGGGCCTACGAGGGCCAGCCCCTGTGGAGGCGGAAATGAGCCCGGGGGCCTTTGCCTACCTGGGCGGCATGGTGCTGGCCTGTGCGGCGCTGGCCATCAGCCGGCGCAACCCCGTGCACAGCGTGCTGTGGGTGCTGGTGATGTTCTTCCACCTGGCGGCCATATATCTGCTTTTGGGGGCCGAGTTCCTGGCCGCTGTGCAGGTGATCATCTATGCGGGGGCCATACTGGTACTGTTCCTTTTTGCGATAATGGTGCTTAACATCAGGCAGGAGGAGATGGGTCCCCGCTTTTCCGGGGGCTGGCCCCTGGCCCTGGCCCTGGTGCTGGCCCTGGCGGTGATGCTCCTGGGTGCCTGGGGTAGCCTGAGGTTGCCCGAGGCCGGCCCCTTCGGCCCGGAGCTCCTGGCCCAGAAGGGGGGACACACCAAGGCCCTGGGCGAGGTGCTTTACACCACCTATCTTTTGCCCTTTGAGCTGGCCTCCCTGGTGCTCCTGGTGGCTATAATAGGGGCCATAGTGCTGGCAAAAAAGAGGCTTAAGTGAGGCAGAGGACATGGTAGGACCTGAGGCATTCCTGTGGCTTTCCCTGGGGCTGTTCCTCATAGGCACCCTGGGGTTTCTGACCCGGCGGAGCATCATCATAATGCTCATAAGCATTGAGCTTCAGCTGAACGCCGTGAACCTCCTCCTGGTGAGCCTGAGCCACTACCTTCAGGACCCTCGGGGGCAGGTGCTGGTGCTGTTCGTGATCCCCGTGGCCGCTGCCGAGGCCGCCATAGGGCTGGCCATCCTCATGGCCCTGTTCAGGCTCAAGGCGGCGGCCCATGTGGAGCAGATAAAGGAGATGCGAGGATGAAGGCCCATCTTCTGGTGCTGGCGCTTCCCCTCCTGGGCTTCTGGGTCAACATCCTGCTGGGCCGGAGGTTCCTGCGGGACAGGGCCCACTGGGTGGCCGTGGCGGCGGTGCTGGGCGCCTGGGCGGCCGCCATGGTGCTGGTGAAGGATGTGCTCCAGGGCCAGGTGCTGAGGGGGGANCTTTACACCTGGATAGTCTCCGACGGCTTCAAGGTCAGCATAGGTTTCCTCGTGGACGAGCTCACGGCAGTGATGCTGGTGGTGGTCACCACCGTCTCGGCCCTGGTGCACATATACTCCATAGGCTACATGCACGGCGACGGCGGCTACTACCGCTTCTTCGCCTACCTGAACCTCTTTACCTTCAGCATGCTCCTGCTGGTCATGGCCGACAACTTCCTCCTGCTTTACCTGGGCTGGGAGGCCGTGGGCCTGTGCTCCTACCTGCTCATAGGCTACTGGTTTCAGAAGCGCTCCGCCGCCGACGCAGGCAAGAAGGCCTTCATAGTGAACCGCTTCGGGGACTTCGGCTTCGGCCTGGGCGTCATCCTCATATTCCTGAGCTTCGGCNCCCTGGAGTACGCCCAGGTGTTTTCCCAGGCCCAGGGGGTGCTCCAGGGCCGCACCGTGGAGCTCCTGGGGCTTGAGCCCTCCCTGGCCACCGTGATAGCCCTTCTTCTGTTCTCGGGCGCGGTGGGCAAGAGTGCCCAGCTTCCCCTGCATGTGTGGCTTCCCGACGCCATGGAGGGCCCCACCCCCGTGAGCGCCCTCATCCATGCGGCCACCATGGTCACCGCCGGGGTCTTCATGGTGGCCCGCTGTAGCCCCCTGTTTGAGCTCTCCCCTGCGGCCCTGGCTACCGTGGCGGTAGTAGGCGCCCTCACCGCCCTCTTTGCCGCCACCGTGGCCCTGGTGCAGAACGACATAAAGCGCATCATCGCCTACTCCACCATCAGCCAGCTGGGCTACATGTTCCTGGCCTGCGGGGTGGGCGCCTACGGGGCAGGAATCTTCCACCTGTACACCCATGCGTTCTTCAAGGCCCTGCTGTTTCTGGGCGCCGGCTCGGTGATGCACGCCATGGCCGGGCAGCTGGACATAAAGAAGATGGGGGGCCTGAGACACTACATGCCCTGGACCTACTGGACATTTCTCCTGGCCTCCCTGAGCATAGCGGGCCTGCCCGGGCTGGCAGGCTTCTTCAGCAAGGACGAGATACTCTGGAGCGCCTTTGCCTCTGCCACGGGGCTGGGCCGGCCCCTCTGGGCCCTGGGCACCGTGGCGGCGGCCCTTACGGCCTTCTACAGCTTCAGGGTGGTGTTCCTGGCCTTCCACGGCGACTTCAGGGGCACGCAGGAGCAGAGGCAGCATCTTCACGAGTCCCCCCCGGTGATGACCATCCCCCTGGCAGTGCTGGCCGTGGGGGCGGTGGCCGCGGGCTGGGTGGGCATACCCGAGGCCCTGGGCGGGCACAACCAGTTCGGCCATTTCCTGGAGGCGGTGCTTCCGCATCCTGAGCTCCACGGCACCCATGCCCAGGAGTACGGGGTGATGGCCCTGTCGGTGGCCGCCGCCCTGGGGGGCATTGCCGCGGCCTGGTGGATGTATGTCCGAAGGCCCGAGCTTCCCCTGGCCCTGGGCAGGCGCTTCGGCAGGGCCTACAGGGTGCTGTGGAACAAGTACTATGTGGACGAGCTCTACCACTTCGTCCTGGTAAGGCCTGTCTTGTGGGTGGCCCACTCGGTGATTGAGGCCTTCACCGACCAGAGGATAATAGAGGGAGTGGTCAACGGCCTTCCGGCCCTCATAGGCCGGGCGGCCCAGCTCGTAAGGAGGCTCCAGAGCGGCATCCTGCAGCACTATGCGGCCATGACCACCCTGGGCCTCCTTCTGGCCCTGGCGGTGATGCTGCTTCTGGGAGGTAGAGGATGAGCCCTCAGAGCATACCCAACACCCTTTCCTATCCGGTCCTTACGGCGGTGGTGTTTCTGCCCCTTCTGGGGGCCCTGCTCCTGGCCCTTCTTCCCCGCGCCAGGGAGGGCCTCATAAAGGCCCTGGCCCTGGCCTTCAGCCTGGCCACCCTGGGGCTTTCCCTGCCTCTGTTTTTCAAGTTTGACAAGCTCACCTGGAGCATGCAGTTCGTGGAGCGCCACGACTGGATTGCCTCCCTAAACGCCCACTACCACCTGGGGGTGGACGGCATAAGCGTGCTCATGGTGCTTCTGAGTGCCCTGTTGGGCCCCCTGTGCGTGCTGGCCTCCTGGGACGCCATAAAGGACAGGGTCAAGGAGTTCTATGTGGCCCTGCTGTTCATAGAGGGGGCCATGATAGGGGTGTTCTGCGCCCTGGACTTCCTGCTGTTTTACATCTTCTGGGAGGCCATGCTTATTCCCATGTACCTGCTCATCGGCGTCTGGGGGGGGCCCAGGCGGGTGTATGCCGCCATAAAGTTCTTCCTCTACACCCTGCTGGGCAGCGTCCTCATGCTGGTGGGCATCGTGGTGCTGTACCTGTATGCCGGGCGGAGCTTTGACATCCTGGAGCTTTCCCGTCTGCATTACCCCCTGGGGATGCAGCTGTGGCTTTTCTGGGCCTTCTTTGCCGCCTTTGCGGTGAAGGTGCCCATGTTTCCCCTGCACNCCTGGCTGCCCGATGCCCACACCGAGGCCCCCACGGCCGGCAGCGTCATCCTGGCCGGCATACTCATCAAGATGGGGGCCTACGGGTTCCTGCGCTTCAGCCTTCCCATGTTTCCCCAGGCCTCGGCGGCCATGGCCCCTGCGCTGGTGGTGCTTTCCCTGGTGGCCATCATCTACGGGGCGGTGGTCTGCCTGGCCCAGACGGACCTGAAGCGCCTCATTGCCTACAGCTCCGTAAGCCACATGGGCTTTGTCACCCTGGGCATCTTTGCCCTGAACATGCAGGGCCTGGAGGGAGGCCTTCTGCAGATGCTCAACCACGGCATAGTGACCGGGGCCCTGTTCCTTTGCGTGGGGGTGGCCTATGAGCGCACCCACTCCAGGATGATAAAGGACTACGGCGGGGCCGCCCATGTGTGGCCCTACTATGCCGGGGCCTTCATGCTCTTTACCCTGGCGGCCATAGGGCTGCCGGGCCTTAACGGCTTCGTAGGCGAGTTCCTGGTCATCCTGGGGGGCTTCGCCTTCAGGCCCTGGGCGGGAGTGCTGGCTGCCACGGGTATAATCCTGGGCGCCGCCTACATGCTGTGGCTCTACCAGAGGGTGTTCTTCATGCAGCTCAACCCCGCCCTCAAGGGGCACCCCGACCTCAATGCCAAGGAGCTCCTGAGCCTCCTGCCCCTGGCCGCCCTGGTGCTCTGGATCGGGGTCTACCCCAACGCCTTCTTGAGCTTCATGCACCCCACGGTGCAGGGGCTTCTGCAGAGGGTGCAGCCGGGCACGGAGTATACCCTCACCACCGCAGAGCTCCTCAGGGATATCATTACGGCGATACTTTAGGTTGGCGGTCCTGGGCCCCCTGACGCCCTTTGCCATGTATTGAACGGAAAAAAACATGGCTTGCCTTCGGGGCCGGGCTGTGGTTTAATCTTCTTGATGCTCCTGGGGCTTCTGATAACCACCCGGCGGTACAAGGAGCACATCGTGGCCATCCTCCGGGAGGCCCGGAAGGAGGGCCACGACCTGAGGGTGTTCATGATGGACGAGGGCTGCCTGCTCCTTAGGGAGGAGGACTTCCTCCAGGCCCTTCAGGGCCTGGATGTGGCAGTGTGCGACCTTAACCGCAGGGCCCTGGGCATAGAGCCCCCCCAGGGGGTGAGGCTGGGAAGCCAGTACGACAATGCCCGCATGGCCCATGAGTGCGAAAGGCTCCTGGTGTTCTGATGCGTAAGAGAATTGCCGTGATAGTGGGCCCCCGTCAGGGCGAGGGCCTGAGGATGGCCCTGGGCCTGACGCTTTCAAACGACCAGGTGGATGTGTACCTGAGGGGCCCCCTCAGGGAGCCCTCCGAGCAGACCCGGATGAGCATTGAAATGCTCCGGGAGGTGGGCGCAGGCCTCTATGTGGTTGAGGGCTCTGAGGAGGGCTTCAGCCCTGTGGAGCCGAAGGAGCTGGCCCAGAGGCTCCTGGGCTACGACCTGGTGGTGCCCTACTGATGAGACTGCTTTATGTGCTGAAGGAGCCACCGGATGCCCTGGTTCAGGCCCTTATGGAGGCCCACCGGGAGGCTGGCCACGAGGTGCGCCTCCTGAGGCTCTACGAGGGGCTGAACCCCCGGGAGCTCCTTCAGGAGCTTCAGGCCGCCGAAAGGGCCTTCTGCTTCTAGGCCCAGGGGGTGCCGCCGTCCACGATGGAGTGCTCCTCCCACATGAACCAGTTGCCCGTGTCGGAGAGGAAGAAGTAGGTGTTGGAGAATATGGCATGGTGCTGCCGCTCCTCCTCGGTGAGGCGCTCAAATAGCCTGCGCTCCTTCTCGGTAGGGGCCTCGCGGGCAGCCTTCTGGTAGAACTCCACGCTGTCGGCCTCCATCTTCATGGNCACCTTCAGGGCCTGCATCTCGTCGTCGGTGGCCTGGATGCGCTGGAGCATCTCCTGGCGGTTTTCCTCAAAGACGGTCTTTACCCGCTTCATGGGGCTTACATCCTCCAGGCTGATGTCCAGCCCCTTGAAGATGGCGCTCAGGGCCTCCAGGTGGCGCTTCTCGTCCTGGATGATGGACAAGAACATCTTCTTGCCCACCGGATGGGAGGTGCGCTGGGCCGCCTCCTGGTAGAAGGCGATGGCATCGGTCTCCATCTTGATGGCTATCTCAATGGCGTTCATTACTCCTCCTTCTGGAACATGTCTTTCGAGGCCCCGCAGACGGGGCAGACCCAGTCCTGGGGCAACTGCTCAAAGGGCGTGCCCGGGGGGATGCCGCTATCGGGGTCGCCCTCGGCAGGGNCGTATACGTAGCCGCAGACGGTGCACTTGTACTTGCTCATAAAGGCCCTCCTTGAAATTAAGAAAGCAACTACTCTGAAAACTTTATACCAGAGGGAGGAGGNGATGTCAAACTCGGTGAGATTTTTGGGGCCCCTGTGGTAATATTCTTAACCCCATGGAGCGCACTACGAAGAAGGCCCTTCTTGAGGCGGCCCTGTTTGCCCACGGCGGGCCCGNGGGGCTTAAGGAGCTTAAGGAGGCCTCGGGGCTCACGGAGGGGGAGCTCAGGGAGCTCCTGGAGGAGCTTTCCCAGGAGTACAGGGAGCGCCAGGGGGGACTGAGGATAAGCCAGGTGGCCCAGGGCTACCTGATGCACACTGCGGCCGAGCACGGCGCCTGGGCCCATGCCCTGGGGGCCAGGCAGGCCAGGGAGAGGCTGTCGCAGGCGGCCCTGGAGGCCCTGGCCATAGTGGCCTACAAGCAGCCCATCACCAAGGCCGAGGTGGAGGCCCTGAGGGGGGTGGACTCCGACGGGGTGCTCAGGACGCTTCTTGAGCGCAGGCTCATCAAGGTAGTGGGCCGCAAGGAGGTCCCTGGCAAGCCCCTGCTTTACGGCACCACCAGGGAGTTCCTGCTTCAGTTTGGCCTCAAGGACCTGACGGAGCTACCCACCCTCAAGGAGCTGGAGAGGGAGCCCTAAGGGCCCTCCCACATCAGCCTGCCCATGTCCCGGAGGTCGTAGCCCCCCATCCTCTGGAGGGTCTCCCTGAGGGCCTCGTCTTCCCTGAGGCACTGAAGCAGGGCCCTAATCATGGGCTCCTGCAGGAACTCCCCGGGGATGGCCAGGTCGTACCGCTCCTGGGCCACGGGGATGAACTCCAGCCCCAGGGCCTTGGCCGCCGAGGCCACGGCCAGGCCGCAGTCGGCCGCCCCGGAGGCCCCCTGGGCGGCCACGGCCATGTGGGTGAACTCCTCCCTGTGGTAGCCTCTTACCTGGGAAGGCTCTATGCCCAGGGCCCTCAGGTGGGCATCCAGGAGCAGGCGGGTGCCCGAGCCCCGTTGCCGATTTACGAACACCACATCCTCCCTGGCCAGGTCCCTGAAGCCCCTGATGCCTTTGGGGTTTCCGGGCCTGACCAGCAGGCCCTGCAGCCGATACAGGAAGTTCACCAGCACCACGGGACGCTCCGGAAGGAGCCTCTTTATGAAGGGCACATTGTACTGGCCCGTGGCCTCATCCAGCAGGTGGGTGGGGGCCACATGGGCCTGGCCCCTCTTCAGGGCCAGGAGCCCGGCCATGGAGCCCACATGGGCTGTGGAGAGGCTCAGCCGGGGCTGAAGCCTCCTGAGGCGGCTTGCCAGCACATCCAGGGCGCTGTCGTGGCTGCCGATGCAGACGATGGTATGCCGAATCTCCTGGAGGCTCCTTAGCAGCTGCACCTGGACCTCCGAGCCCTGGGCCAGCCCCTCGCTCATGGCCGGGACCCTGAGGAGGGCGTCGGCCCTTACCAGGCTCATGAGCAGGCCTGCGCCCCTCTGCAGGGGGGTGATGATATAGCGGCCGCCCACCCGGCCCACCTTCACCCTCAGGAACTCCTCCTGGCCCAGGGGGGAGGCCACATCCCTGCCCAGCAGGCCCTCCAGGTACTGGGGCTCCGGGGGCTCCAGGCCCTGGAGGCGCCACAGCAGGGGCTCGGCGAACAGCTTGAAGGCCAGGTAGGCGCTGACGGGGTAGCCGGGGATGCCCACCAGGGGTTTCCCCTCCTGGGAGATGGCCAGTATGGTGGGCTTGCCGGGCCTTATGGCTATGCCCTCCAGGAGCACCTGGGCGACCTCCCTGAGGCAGGCCAGGGTGAAGTCCCTTCTTCCCACCGAGGCCCCTGCGATGGTGAGCACCACATCGGCCTCCCTGAGGCCCCAGCGGAGGGCCTCCCTGAGGGCCCTGGGCTCATCGGGCACGATGCCGTGCCTAAGGGGCTGGGCCCCGCAGTCCCGGGCCAGGGCCTCCAGCATGGTGGAGTTGCTGTCCAAGATGGTCCCTGGGGGTGGGCATGCGGTGGGCTCCACCACATCGGAGCCTGTGGGGATTATGGCCACCCGGGGGCGCCTGCGCACCCGCACGGTGGTAAGGCCTGCCTGAAGCAGGGCGGCCAGGTCCACGGGCCTGAGTCTGTGCCCCTCAGGAAGCAGCATCTCGGTGGCCACGATGTCCTCCCCCACGGTGCGGACATTCCTGTAGGGGTAGGCCGGGGCGGTTATCTCTATGCAGTCCTGGGCCTCCTGGCCCTCCTCCTTTGCCAGCACCGCATCGGTGCCCGGGGGCATGGGGCGGCCCGTGTCCACGGGCACGGCCTGCCCCGGCACCTTCAGCCTCTTGGGGCTGGTCTCGGAGGCGCCGAAGGTGTCCCGGGCGGCCACGGCGTAGCCGTCCATGGCGGCGCTCATGAAGCCGGGACTGCTGAGACGGGCGAAGTGGGCCTCGGCGCTGACCCTGCCCAAGGCCTCCTGGGTGGGCAGCTCCTCGGCCTCCAGGGGCGGCCTGGCGGTGCTGGACTGCCACAGGGCCAGGGCCTCTTCAAGGCTTCTGAGGGGGGTGTACTTGGCCTTCAAGCGCTCCATTGTCTCCTTGAATTCCGGCTGAGGTAGATGATATTATAGCTGAATTCCTATGCCCAGAGAGGAATTCCCCATAGGGCTTACCTTTGACGATGTCCTCCTGGAGCCCGGGAGGTCCGATGTCCTTCCCCGGGATGTGGATGTAAGCACGCGGTTTTCCCGACACATCAAGATCAACATGCCCCTGGTCAGCTCGGCCATGGACACGGTGACGGAGGCGGCCATGGCCATAGCCATTGCCAGGGAGGGGGGCATCGGGGTGCTGCATCGGGCCATGAGCCCCCAGCAGCAGGCCTCGGAGGTGGAGAGGGTTAAGAAGTCCGAGTACGGCATGATCGTGGAGCCCATCACCATCTCGCCCGAGGCGCCCATATCCGAGGCCCTGGAGCTCATGGCCCGGTTCCGCATCTCGGGAGTGCCCGTGACGGTCAAGGGCAGGCTGGTGGGGATACTCACCAATCGGGACCTCCGCTTTGAGACCCGGCTGGACAAGCGGGTCAAGGATGTGATGACTAAGGAGCGGCTCATCACCGCCCCCGAGGGCACCGACATAGAGGAGGCCAAGAAGATCCTCCACCGCTACAAGATAGAGAAGCTTCCCATCGTGGACGAGAAATTCCACCTCAAGGGGCTCATCACCATCAAGGACATAGAGAAGCGGAGGAAGTACCCCAACGCCTGCAAGGACAGCCTGGGCCGCCTGGTGGTGGCGGCGGCGGTGGGGGTGGGCCAGGAGGCCCTGCAGAGGGCGGAGCTACTGGTCCGGGCCGGGGTGGACGCCCTGGTCATAGACACCGCCCACGGGCACAGCCAGCGGGTGATAGAGACCCTCAGGCTCCTGAAGAGGCACTTTGATGTGGATGTGGTGGCCGGCAATGTGGCCACTGCCGAGGCCACCGAGGAGCTCATCAAGGCCGGCGCCGATGCCGTCAAGGTGGGCATAGGCCCTGGCTCCATATGCACCACCAGGGTGATAGCCGGCTCGGGCGTTCCCCAGATAACGGCCATCATGAACTGCTACAGGGTGGCCAGGCGCCACCGGGTGCCCCTCATAGCCGATGGGGGGATAAAGTACTCCGGGGACATCGTGAAGGCCCTGGCCGCCGGGGCCCACTCGGTGATGCTGGGCAGCCTCCTGGCCGGCACCGATGAGGCCCCAGGCGAGGTGGTGCTGTACCAGGGCCGAAGCTACAAGGTCTACCGGGGGATGGGCTCCCTGGGGGCCATGCAGCAGGGCGAGGGGGCCAAGGACAGGTACATGCAGTTCGGGGTGGAGGCCAGGAAGCTGGTGCCCGAGGGGGTGGAGGGCAGGGTGCCCTACAAGGGACCCCTGTCGCACAGCGTGCATCAGCTGGTGGGAGGCCTGCGCTCCGGCATGGGCTACTGTGGGGCCAAGGACCTGGCCTCCCTGAGGCGCAAGGCCAGGTTCATCCGCATCACCCCGGCAGGGCTGAGGGAAAGCCATGTGCACGATGTGATAGTCACCAAGGAGGCCCCCAACTATCCCACCCACCTCTGAGCCCTACCGGTAAAACAGGGTGTTCTGCCTGAGCACCTCCCTGAGGGCCGCCTTGAGGGCAGGGCTCAGCTGCCGTAGCCTCAGGGGCCTGTAGGCCGAGTCGTAGAGCTCCCAGGCGGCGTAGCCTCCTGTGCCTACCACCAGCCTTTGCTCGGCAGTTATGATGCACAGGCGCCTCCAGCTTGAGCTCACCACATAGGGGCGCCTGCGGGGCCCCAGGAGGCTTTGGCCCTGGCAGTACTCTTGGGGCGGATTTTCAAACCCCAGAAGCCCCAGCAGCGTGGGGGGCACATCCAGGTGGCTGCTCAGGGCCCTTNCCTCCCTGGGGGTCTCGCCGGGCACATAAAGCACCAGGGGCACCTGCACCTGATAGTCGCTGAAGCTGCTGGTGTGGCCGAAGTAGCCCCCTTCCAGGAACTCCTCCCCGTGGTCTCCCGTGATGAGCACCACGGTGTCCTTGAGGAGCCCCTCTTCCTTCAGGCTCTCAAAGAGCAGGCCCAGGAGGTGGTCATCCCAGTAAAGGGCGTTCATGTAGCGGTTCTTAAGGAGTGCGGCCTGGTGGGCCTGTATCTTCTTGAAGTAGTTTATCTCCTCCTGGGCGGTGGGGCCGAAGCGCTCAAAGGCCTTGGGATAGGTGTAGGGCTGGTGCGAGGCATTCAGGAAGGCGAAGGCGAAGAAGGGCCTCCTGGCCTCCCTGAGGANCCCTATCAGGCGCTCCATGAGCAGGGCGTCCCGCTGGGCCGAGTCCCCCTTCAGGGAGTCCTCTATGAAGGGGCTCAGGCCCACGAAGGCGGTCTTTCGGAACTCCGGAAAGGTAAGCCTGGTGGAGGAAAGGACCTTGAAACTGTAGCCCAGCCCCTTCAGGACCTCCAGGAGCACCGGCCCCTGGCGCTCTGCCAGGAAGCTGTGCCAGTGGCTTCCTGCCAGGCCGTACAGCAGGCCGAAGATGCCCATCCTGGAGCCGTTTCCGCTGCTGTAGTGGCGCCGAAACCTCAGGGCCTGCTGGGAGAAGGCCCACAGGTGGGGCATCACCCGGGGGTTCAGCATGTCGGCCCTGAGGCCCTCCAGCACCACCATGACGATGTTGTAAAGGGGGGCCTGCTCCTGCCTCCTCAGGGGCCTGAGGGGGTAGCGCAGGAGCCCTCCCGCGCGAGGGGCCTCCAGGTGCTCCTCCCGCTCTATCCTTACCTTCAGGTGCCTGGCCAGGAAGCGCTTCATGGTCAGGGGCTGGTACAGGGGATACAGGATGGAGGCCCTGGTGAGGCCTCTCAGGTTTACCACATCTGCCCAGGCATAGAGGGCCTTGTCGGCACCGATGAGCAGGGCCGCCAGGGCCAGCACCAGGAGCGCCCTTCTTCCCCTGAGCACATGGCTTGTTAGGGGCAGGAGCCTCAGGGCCGCCAGCTCCAGGGCCAGGAGGGCCAGGGCCGTGGCAGCAAAGTACGCCACCGTGGCCCTTCCCAGGAGCACCGAGTCGCCCGCCCCTTCGGTAAGTAGCACGTTTAGCACCAGGGAGTTTATGTGGAACCTGAAGAGCTGGTATATCTTTACATCCACCAGGAGCAGCACCTGGTAGAGCCAGAACATTCCCGCCCCTGCCCCCAGGGCCGCCCTGCCTCTTAGGGGCAGCAGCAGGGCCAGCAGCGCCACGGCCAGGGCCAGGGCCAGGAAGTGGGCGGAAAACTGCAGAAACCCCAGGGCCCCCGAGGCCGGCCGGTAAAGCTGCCAGGCCAGGGCCATGCTCAGGGGCCAGTTCAGCAGGGCCAGGCCGAGAAGGCCCCTGCCCCTGCCTATGGGCCTGCCTTCCATAACGGGATATTTTAGTCCCCTGGGGAGGACGCCGTCCAGTGGACACCTGATAACCTTTACAGGCCAGGGCGTTTATGTTATGTTAGATAATCACTGATGAGGAAGAGGTTAGGCCTTTGACCATGGCACTTAGCAAGGAGCGCAAGGAAGCCATCATTGAGAAGTTCAAGACCCATGAAAAGGACACGGGTTCGCCGGAGGTGCAGGTAGCCCTCCTGAGTGCCCGCATCCAGTACCTGACGGAGCACTTCAAGACGCACAAGCACGACCATCACTCCCGCAGGGGGCTCCTGAAGATGGTGGCCCAGAGGCGCAAGCTTCTGGAGTATCTGAAGGCCCAGGACAGGCAGCGCTACGAGCGGCTGATACAGAGCCTGGGGCTTAGGAAGTAGAGCTGGGCCTGTAATGACCACCGTCCAGACCGATTTCGGCGAAGGAAAACTCACCATAGAGATAGGCGAGTTTGCCAAGCAGTCCGATGGCTCGGCCCTCCTGAGGTTTGGCGACACCGTAGTGCTGGCCACCGCGGTGGCCAGCAAGAAGCCTCGGGAGGGGCTGGACTTCTTCCCCCTCACCATTGACTACCAGGAGAAGGCCTACGCTGCGGGCAAGATTCCCGGGGGCTTCTTCAAGCGGGAGGGCAGGCCCTCGGAGAAGGAGGTGGTGACCTCCAGGCTCATCGACCGGCCCGTCAGGCCCCTGTTCCCCAAGGGCTTTTACTGCGACACCCAGGGCATAGTCTCGGTGCTTTCCTACGGGCAGGAGAACATCTCCGATGTGCTGGGCATTATCGGGGTATCCACGGCCCTGAGCATTTCGGACATACCCTTTCAGGGCCCCGTGGGGGCGGTCAAGATAGGGCTTCAGAAGGGCAGCTTCGTCCTGAACCCCAGCCTGCAGGTGGCCGAGGAGCTGGAGCTCATCCTCACCGTGGCCGGCACCCAGGAGTTCATCGTCATGGTGGAGGGGGAGGCCAGGGAGGTCTCCGAGGAGGAGCTGCTTCAGGCCATAGACAGGGCCCACGAGGAGATAAGGCGCATCTGCGCCCTGCAGAAGGAGCTCCAGGAGAGGCTGGGCAGGCCCAAGAGGCAGTTTGAGCCCCTGCAGATTCCCCCGGAGCTGAAGCAGAGGGCTCGGAGCTGGTGCTAGGGCGGATGGAGGAGGCGGTGAGGATTCCCGACAAGCTGCAGAGGCAAGAGGCCCTGGACAGGCTCAAGGAGGAGGCGGTAGAGCACCTGGCCTCGGCCGAGGAGCCCGACAGTGCCAGGGTGGTCTCGGAGGCCTTCTTCCAGATAGAGAAGGAGCTGGTGAGGGGAATGATTCTCCGGGACAACCGCCGGGTGGACGGCCGGCAGCCCCAGCAGATAAGGCCCATCTATGCCAAGGTGGGCATACTGCCCCGGGCCCACGGCTCGGCCCTCTTCGTCCGGGGGGAGACCCAGGCCCTTACCGTCACCACCCTGGGCACCGCCGAGGACGAGCAGAAGATAGACGCCCTGGAGGGCGAAAGCTACAAGGCCTTCATGCTGCATTACAACTTCCCTCCCTTCAGTGTGGGCGAGGTGAAGCCCCTGAGGGCCCCCTCCCGCAGGGAGATAGGCCACGGGGTGCTGGCGGAGCGGGCCCTCAAGCCCGTCATACCCTCCAAGGACGACTTCCCCTACACCATCAGGGTGGTCTCGGACATCCTGGAGTCCAACGGCTCCTCCTCCATGGCCACCGTTTGCGGGGCCAGCCTGAGCCTCATGGACGCCGGGGTGCCCATAAAGGCCCCCGTGGCAGGCATAGCCATGGGCCTGGTGGTAGGCCCCGAGCGCACCGTCATCCTTACGGACATCCTGGGGCTGGAGGACCACCTGGGCGACATGGACTTCAAGGTGACCGGCACCGCCCAGGGCATAACGGCCTTCCAGATGGATGTAAAGACCGCGGGCATCAGCAGGGAGGTGCTCCGGGAGGCCCTGCAGAGGGCCAGGGAAGGCAGGCTCTACATCTTGCAGAAGATGCGGGAGGTCCTTCCCGAGCCCAGGGCCAACCTGGCCCCCCATGCCCCCAGGATATTCACCATGCAGATAAAGCCCGAGAAGATCGGCGATGTCATCGGCACCGGCGGCAAGGTAATCCGCTCCATTGTGGAGCAGACCGGGGTGAAGATAGACATAGAGGACACGGGGCTTGTGCGCATCGCCTCGGTGGACGAGGCCTCGGCCATGCGGGCCAAGGAGATAATAGAAGGCATAGTGGCCGAGGCGGAGCTGGGAAAGGTCTACAAGGGGGTGGTAAGGCGCATTACCGACTTCGGCGCCTTCGTGGAGATACTGCCCGGAGTGGACGGGCTCCTTCACATCTCCCAGATATCCCACAGGCGCATAAAAAAGGTCGAGGATGTGCTGAAGGTGGGCCAGGAGGTGCAGGTGAAGGTCATAGAGATAGACAAGCTGGGCAGGGTGAGGCTGAGCATGAAGGAGCTTCAGCAGCGGGTGCCGGCCCGGCCCCGACGCTGAAGAACCCTTTCCCCTTAATCACTCCTTCTTACCGCAGAGATGTTTCTTAAGGAGAGGCTTTCCAACGGTATCACCGTGCTGATGGAGCGCCTGCGGGGGGTGCGCTCGGTGGCCGCGGGGGTGTGGGTGAAGGTGGGCTCCAGGGACGAGCCCCCCGAGAAGAACGGCCTCTCGCACTTCCTGGAGCACATGTTCTTCAAGGGCACCCGGAAGCGCAGTGCCCGGCAGATAGCCCTGGAGATAGACTCCCTGGGGGGCGACCTCAATGCCTTTACCTCCAAGGAAAACACCGTCTTCTATGTGAAGGTGCTGGGGGAGCATCTTCAGAAGGCCCTGGAGCTGCTGGCCGACATCTTCTGCCACAGCACCTTGGAGCCCCAGGAGATAGAGAAGGAAAAGGGGGTGGTGAAGGAGGAGATAAAGATGCTGCAGGACACCCCCGACGAGTACATCCACGACCTGTTCAGCCTGGCGGTGTGGGGCCCCCAGGGGCTGGGCCAGCCGGTGCTGGGCTCCAGGGCGAGCGTAAGGGGCCTGAGCCGGCAGGACCTTCTGAGGCACATCCGCCGCTACTACGGCACGGTCGACACGGTGGTGGCCCTGGCAGGGAACTTCCGGCCCCAGGAGGTCCTGGGGGCCCTGGAGAGACACCTGGGGGGACTCAGGAGGGGCTCGGAGGCCAGGCACCAGGAGTTCCCTGCCTTCAGGGCCGTGGTGAAGGCAGAGGCCAAGGACCTCAAGGAGGTGCACCTGTGCCTGGGGCTTCAGGGGCAGGAGCAGGCAAACCCCCGGCGCTACGAGCTGCAGCTGCTGAACACCATTCTGGGCTCGGGGGTGAGCTCCAGGCTGTTTCAGGAGATAAGGGAGGCCAGGGGCCTGGTGTATACCGTCTACTCCTTCGTCTCCTCCTACACCGACACGGGCCTGTGGAGCATCTACGCTGCCACCAGTCCTGGGAGGCTGCAGGAGGTGCTGGAGCTCCTGCTTAAGCNCCTCTCGGAGCTTCCCCGCACGCTCACCCATGAGGAACTCAGGAAGGCCAAGGAGCAGCTGAAGGGCAACCTGCTCCTGGGACTTGAGTCCACCTCGGGCCGGATGCACGCCATAGCCCGGCAGGAGATCTACCTGGGTCGGTACCTGAGCCCCCAGGAGGTGGCCCAGGCGGTGGAGGCCGTCAGCCTCAAGGGCCTGAGGGAGACGGCCGAGGCCCTCATCACGGGGCGCCGCCCCGCCCTGGTGGTGCTTGGGCCAGTTGACGGGCGGCAGCTGCCAAGGCAGCTGCCGCCTCTTTGAGCTCCTCCGCCCTGGTGTGCCTGCCCAGGCTCAGGCGCACAGAGCAGAGGGCGTCCTGGGGGCTTATCCCCATGGCCGTTAGCACATGGGAGGGGCTCTTGCGGCCGGCATGGCAGGCCGCCCCCGCCGAGATGGCTACCCGCCTGGCCAGGGCCTCCACCAGTTCGGTGGCGTCTACCCCGGGAATGCACACGTTCAGGGTGTTGGGTAGCTTCTCTTCCGCGGAGCCCCAGGCGTTGAGCCTGGCCTGGGGAAGGCGCTCCTTGAGCTCCCTCCAGAGGAGCTCAGAAAGCTCCCCCAGGCGCTGCCTCTCAGAGGGCAGCTCCTGGACGGCCAGCCGGGCGGCGGCAGCCAGGCCCAGGGCGCCAGGAAGGTTCTCGGTGCCGGGCCTCAGGCCCCGCTCCTGCGAGGCCCCAAAGAGCACCGGCCTGAGCTCCACGCCCTGGCGGACATAGAGGGCCCCTATGCCCTTGGGCCCGTAAAGCTTATGGCCCGCTACGGTGAGCATATCGGCACCCAGGGCCTGGACATCCACGGGATGCTTGCCCACGCTCTGGGCACAGTCGGTATGAAGCAGCACCCCGGCCTCCCGGGCCAGGGTGGCAATCTCCTGGATGGGCTGAAGCATCCCCGTCTCGTTGTTGGCGTGCATGATGGTTATGAGAAATGTCTGGGGCCTGAGGGCCCTCCTGACCGCCTCGGGCTCCACCACTCCCCTGGAGTTGGGCGGAAGGAGGGTTATCTGAAACCCCTGGCCTTGGAGCAACTGCAGGGGCCTGAGCACCGAGGGGTGCTCTATCTGGCTGGAGATTATGTGCCCTGTCCTCCTCAGGGCGGCCAGGCCCAGAATGGCCATGTTGTTGGCCTCGGTGCCCCCTGAGGTGAAGACTATCTCCTCCGGTGAGGCCCCCAGGAGGGCGGCCACCTGGGCCCTGGCCTCCTCCAGGGCCAGCTTGGCCCGTGCTCCCAAGAGGTGGGCGCTGGAGGGGTTGCCCCAGAGCTCCCCGAGGCCCCTTGCCACTGCCTGGGCCACCTGGGGGGCCACAGGGGTGGTGGCGTTGTAGTCCAGGTAAAGCATGAGGAAATTATAACATCGGACCCGTTCGCAGGCCCTGAGGTTCATCACCCTCATGGGACTGGGCCTCCAGGGAGTTGTAGATTTTTCCAGGTGGATGGATTTTCCCCCCTGCATCTGCTATCTTTAGGCCATGGATATCCTTCAGATGCTTCAGAAGGCCATTCAGGACGAGCAGGCCAGCGAGGCCCTGTACAGGCGCTGGGCCGAGGAGGCCCAGGACGCCGAGAGTCGAGCCGTCTTTGAGGCCATGGCCCAGGACGAGCGCCGGCACCAGGAGGTGTTAAGGGAAAAGCTCCTGGNCCTGAAGCTCAAGCGGCAGCGCTAATCAGGGCGCATAAAGGAGGCTGGCGGCCACTATGAGGGCCGCCATGGCCAGGATGAGCAGTCCCCAGGGGATGAGTGCCCTGGGCCGATGCTCCTTCAAGGCCCGGGCCCCCTTGTGGGTGCTCAGCACCACCGTGCAGCTGAAGGCCACCATGAGGGCGGCCTTAAGTGCCGGGGGCAGCGCCGAGAAGACCTCTGGCGCCAGGGCCTTCCACACCCCCAGGCCGTAGTACAGAACCAGGAAGAACTCCACCAGGCTGGCCGCCGTACCCAAGAGCAGGGACTCCTCCTGCAGGGCCAGGCTCTGCCGGCCCCGGGCAAGCTCTATGCGTCCTCTCAGGACTTCCAGGGCGCTCTTTATGGCCGCTGCGGTGCGGTCAAAGTCCTCCTCCTGGGCCCTGAGGCCCTGGAGGAACTCCTCCGTCTCCCTGAGGTGGGCCCGGAAGAACTGTTCCTCGGGAGGCAGCCCCAGGGCCTGGAGCATCTGGGCCAACTGCCGGGCGTGCCTGCCCAGGAGCTCCATGGCCTCCTTGAGGAGCATGCCGTAGTTGGCGCACACCCCGTAGGCCTCGGCCAGGGCATCCACATCGGCCTCCAGGGTGCTGAGGGCCTGGGGGCCCTTCCTGAAGAGCACCTGGCCTACATGCCTCTGGAAGCCCTCCCGACTGCTCTGGAGTCCTTCCATCTGCCCCTGGTAGAAGCGCCTTTGGCGCAGGCTCTGGCAAAGCAGCCAGTCCAGGGAAAGGAGGCTGCCCAGCAGGGAGCCGGCCTCGGAAGGCTCCCCGTGCAGCCAGTAGCACCTGAGGTACTCCTGCGCCTGAAGCACCAGGAGGGCTCTTCCTCCGAGGGAGCTCTCCTTTAGGAACTCCCCTGGGGCCTCCTGGGAGAGCACCACCAGGCATCTGCCCATGAGGGCCTCTGAGGCTGGCTCCAGGGCCTTTAGCTCTTGGAGCCTCTTGAGGGGCTTCCCGTCCCTGAGGGCAAGCTCCAGGGCCAGGGCCCCGTTGAGCTTGAGCATGCTGAGGCTGGCCCCGTGGTCCTTCAGGCTTTTAAGGAGGGGCGGGCCCTGTGCCNGGGCCCGCCCCTCCTGGGCATGGGAAAGATACCGCTGCCTCAGCTGCTCGTAGGCCCCCAGGGCCTCCTCAGCATCGGTCTTGAGATAGTAGAAGTAGGCCAGGACCATTTCGCCTGAGATATTAGCACAGATTTCCCCCCGCTGTGCAGGCTTTGCAAAGCTCCATCGGGGCAGGGTATGATTAGGCAGGAGCCATGAGCGCCGAGGACAAACAGAGGCAGGAGCAGGCCCAGGAGCAGGCCCACAAGGAGCGGAAGCTCCCCCTGGATGCCAAGCTCCTGGCCGATGCGGTCATAGAGCTCAACATCAGTCGGCGCTCCGTGGGGCTTTATCCCACGCAGCATCCCATCACCCGCCAGGCCATCCGCAGGGCCTATGAGTTGCTGAGCAAGCTCTTTGAGCTCCGCAGCCAGATTACCCTGGGGGTGGCCAGGGATGTGCTGGTGGTGGACGAGTACACCCTGGAGCGCCGAAACCCCGTGTTCAGGGAGTTTGCCCTGGCGGTACATGAGCGGGGGCTGGCGGCCATAGTGTTCAGGGCAGGGCTTCAGGAGGAGGAGCTGGTACTGCTACATGGGCTGCTTACCCAGAAGGAGGGGCCCACGGGCAAGGCCCTGGCCGAGGAGGCCCAGAGGCGGGGCCTCAGGCACCTGGTGCTTCAGCCCCTGGAGCTTGAAAGGCTTGCCTTCCACGAGGGGGCCAGGGCGGTGGGCACCCCGGGGGCCGCCCTCTGGGAGGACTATGTCCACGGCCTCATAGAGGGCACCCTGGCAGAGCCCGAGGAGGGGGCCCTCTACGAGGTGCCCCCTGAGGAGCTGGCCCAGTTCATCTCCGAGCACATGCCCCAGGACGCCCCCGAGGAGGCCTACGACAGGGTGATAACGGCCTACCTGAGGAGGAAGGGCTCCAGGGCCCTGAGCCCCGAGGCCTCCAAGCGCTTCATGAGCTTTCTGGAGGGACTGAGCCCTGAGCTCAAGGCCCAGTTCCTGCAGCAGACCCTGGAGGGCTCCCTGAGGCCCCAGGAGGCCGAGCAGTTCCTCCGCAACCTGGGCCCGGAGGATGTCCAGGCCCTGGCGGAGGCCTTCAAGGACAGGGCCACCATGCCTGAGAGCATAAGAAACCTGCTCGGTAAGCTCTCGGAGGCGGCGCCCCAGGCCCCCGTGGTGCTATTCAAGGAGAGCCAGAAGGCGCTGGNGCACGACATCCTGGAGGAGCGCCTTATGGAGCTCTTCAGGGAGGACCACTTCGAGCAGTTTGTGCAGGGCCGATACCAGTGGGAGCTGGGAAGGATGCTGGAGGCCGCCCCCCTGGAGGCCTTCTCCCCCCTGGCCCGGGAGGCCCAGGAGGCCCTGCAGGGCGAGGCCCTGGAGGGGGCCTTCACGGAGCTGCTCCTGGAGCTAACCCACTTTGAGCACCTCAGCAGGCAGGAGTACCTGGGCCTCCTGGGGCGCCTGTCGGAGCTCTGCCATGTGCTCATGGACACGGGGAGGTTCGAGGCCCTGGTGATGGTGTACAACACCCTCTACAGCCAGAGCCTGCAGGGGCGTTTCCAGGAGGAGGCCAAGGCCATGATAGAGTACTTCTTCTTCAGGCCGGACTTCCAGGAGCGGCTCCTTCAGGCCCTGAGGCTCTGGGGCAGGCTCCGCCGGGCCGAGGCCCAGCGCCTGCTGTGGCCCCTGAGGCACAGGCTCATAGGCCCCCTCCTGGACGCCCTGGCTGAGGAGAAGGAGGCCTCGGNGAGGAGGTTCTTCCTACAGCTTCTGGCCTCCCTGGGCAGGGATGTGCTTCCTGAGGCCCTCCGCCGCCTGCAGGACGAGCGCTGGTACGTAGTCAGGAACATGCTCTATCTGCTGAGGGCCTGCGGCGGGGCCGAGCATGTGAAGAAGCTGAGGCCCTTCCTCAGGCACAAGGACCGGAGGGTGAGGTATGAGGCCCTGAGAGGGCTGCTGGAGTTTAAGGCCCCTGACGGGCCCAGCTATCTCAAGGAGTTTCTGCGCTCCAAGGAGCCGTGGCTCAGGCAGCAGGGCATAAAGCTGGCAGGGGCCTACAGGGTGGAGGCCGCCCTGCCGTATTTGGCAGAGGTGCTTAGGGCCCGGGACCCCCTGGGGGGCCTCTACGAGGAGAAGCTCCTGGCAGTAAGGGCCCTGGCCGAGCTGGGCTCCCCCAGGGCCCTGCCCGCCATCAAGGAGCTGCTGAGCTCCAGGAGGCTCCTTTACCGCAGGCCCTACCAGGCCCTGAAACTGGAGGCCCTGCGGAGCCTCAGCCGCTACCCCCGCGGGGAGGCTGAGCCCCTCATAAGGTGGCTTCTGCAGCAGCCCGGCAGTGAGGAGCTCAAGGCCCTGGCCCAGGAGATGCTCAAGGCCGGAGGCAGCCGTGGCTGAGAAACTCGTCTCGGACCTCCTGGCCTACCTGGTGGCCGCGGCCTCAAACGCCGGCCTTTACGGCCCGGAGCATCCGGCCGTCAAGGCCTACTCCCTCAGGGCTCACGCCGTGCTGGCAGAGCTGCTCAAGGACTCCCAGGAGCTTTCCCTTACCGCCGTGGGGCCCAGCCTCCTGGTGGGCGACACCCCCCTGAGGGAGCACGGCGCCCATGTGGTGAGCTTCCTGAAGAAGCTCAGGCAGAGGGGGCTGGAGCGGGTGGTCTTCCGCCAGGGGGTACAGCCCCAGGAGGTGGAGGCCTTTGCCGTGGGCCTTTCCGGCACCAAGGGGGCTGTGCCCACGGGAGGGCACATAGCGGTGGGGGCCCTGCAGGTGCGCACCCGGGCCCCGGAGGGGCAGGTCCAGGGCCTGCTCAAACAGGGCCAGGCCATGGTGGCCCAGGTCTACCACGGCCTTAGCCGGCTGAAGAGGCTGGATGCCGCAGGGCTTGAGGATGCGGTGCTGGGCTTCATCTCGGCCCTTCAGAGAGAGGCCAATGTGCTGAGGCTCCTCAGCCCCGTCAAGAGCCACAGCGAGTACACCTATGTGCATATAACCAATGTAGCGGTGCTCAGTCTTTTTCAGGCCCAGGCCCTGGGCCTTCAGGGCGAGGCCCTGCACGAGGTGGGCCTGGCCGGGCTGCTTCACGATGTAGGCAAGCTCTTCATCCCCAGGGAGGTCATAGAGAAGGAGGGCAAGCTCCAGGAGGCCGAGTGGGCGGCCATGCAGCTTCATCCCCTTTACGGGGCCCTGTTTTTGAGCCAGCAGCCCGATGTGCCCAGGGTGGCGGCCATAGTGGCCTTTGAGCACCACATGCGCTACGACGGCCAGGGCTACCCCCGCACCAAACTCAGGAGCCACCGGCAGCACCTGGTAAGCCAGATGGTGGCCCTGGCGGACTTCTTCGATGCCCTGCGCTCGGTGCGCTCCTACAGGGGAGCCCTGGATGTGCCCACCATAGCGGGCTTCATCCAGGAGGGCGCAGGCAGCATGTTCAACCCCCTGCTGGTAAAGAGCTTCCTCCAGGCTCTCAAGAAGGCAGGGGTGCTCTAAGGGCCCCGAAACATCCGGCAGTGCACCCCCTTGACAGCCCCCCTTTTTGGGGTTCTAATCTCCCCCCCTGCAGTATGAGCTTAATCATAGCGGGGCTGCCTCAGGGGATGGTAAAACCTTAAGCCAGCGATGCGGAGGGAGGTGTACTGATGAGCAACAAGGGGTGGCGAAACCTGCTGATTTTCGGCAGCGCCTTCTTCTTCGTAGTGTTCCTGGCCCTTACGGCCGACACCATGAAGCGTCTGGAGCATCGGGCCCCTCCTATCAGCCAGGAGGTGGATGCCGGAAAGAGGCTGTGGCACAAGTACGACTGCATAGGCTGCCACACCATCCTGGGCAACGGCTCCTACTTTGCTCCGGACCTCACCAAGATAACGGTGGGCAAGCCCGAGGGCTACCTCAAGAAGTTCCTCATGCAGCCCAGGGCGGTAAAGAGCACCGCGGCCATGCCCACACTGGGCATAACCGCTGAGGAGGCCGAGGCCCTGTTGGCCTTCCTGGACTGGGTCTCCCAGGTGGACACCAACGGCTGGCCCCCGGAGCCGGTACTGAAGGCCCTGGTGGCCCCCACCGGGGGGGTGGCCGTATACCAGAGGGAGGGCTGCGGGGCCTGCCACATGGTGCACGGGGTGGGCGGCACCTCGGGGCCTGACCTCACGCATGTGGGCTCAAGGCTGCCGGATGTCCAGTGGCATATCCGGCACCTCAGGGNCCCCCAGGCCGTGGTGCCCGGGAGCGCCATGCCGGCCTACGGGCATCTGAGCGAGGAGGACCTCAGGGCCCTGGCCCAGTACATGGTGTCCCTTAAGTAAGCAGAGGAGGAGACGGAGAAATGAAATACCAGAGCCAAAAGATAGCTCTTAACTTCTTCACCTTCGCCATATTGCTTTTCCTGGTGCAGGTGGTGGTGGGCATCGTGGCGGCCCTTCAGTTCATCTGGCCGGACTTCTTCGTGCTGCCTTTCAACATAGTCAGGACGCTGCACATAAACGCCCTGGTGGTATGGCTACTCATGGGCCTCATGGGGGCCACCTACTATGTGGTGCCCGAGGAGTCCGAGAGGGAGCTGTGGAGCCTTCCCCTGGCCCGGCTACAGTTCTGGGCCACGGTGGCTGCCGTGGGGCTGGTCATCCTGGGCTACATCTGGATGGGCATAAATCCCCAGGCCAACACCTTTGTGCTGGGCACCACCCTGCTCAGTGAGGGCAGGGAGTACATCGAGGCGCCCCGCTGGGCCGATGTGCTCATCGTGGTCTCGGTGCTCCTGTTTCTCCTGAACAACTTCATGACCATTTACAAGAGCCGGCACCGCACGGCCATCCAGGGGGTGCTGCTGGGCGGCCTCACCTTCCTGGCCCTGATGTATCTGCCGGGGATGTTCTACACCAAGAGCATGGTGAAGGACCAGTTCTGGTGGTGGTGGGTGGTGCNCCTGTGGGTGGAGGGCGCCTGGGAGGTCATAGCGGGGGCCCTCCTGGCCTTCATGCTCCTTAAGGTGACCAATGCGCCCAGGCATGTGCTGGAGCGCTGGATGTATGTGGAGGTGGCCCTGGTGCTGTTTACCGGCATACTGGGCACGGGCCACCACTACTACTGGATAGGCACCCCTGAGTACTGGCTGTGGATAGGGGGGGNCTTCAGCGCCATGGAGCCCATACCGCTTCTTCTCATGGTCTGGGACGCCTTCCGCACTACTCGGCACCATAGGGTGGTGAGCAATCGGTTCGGCCTCTTCCTGGCGGTGGCCCATGCGGTCTTGAACTTCGTGGGTGCAGGCCTCTGGGGAGTGATACACACCCTGCCGGTGGTGAACAAGTGGACCCACGGCACCCAGATAACCACCGCCCACGGCCACCTGGCCTTCTACGGCGCCTATGTGCTCCTGATAATGGCCATTGTCTACATCACCCTTCCCAGCCTCAGGGGGGTACAAGAGTACGATGCCTCCAGGGGGCAGAAGGCCTTCTGGTGGATGACCATCTCCATGGCCTTCATAGTGCTGACCATCACGGGGGCCGGCATGGTGCAGACCTACATGGAGCGCCTCCTGGGGCTTGACTATGTGGCCGTAAAGAGCCGCTACAACCTGTGGTTTTGGGTCTGGCGCAGCATCTTCGGCGTGGGGTTCCTCTACGGGGTGTTACTGTGGGTCAAGGACTTCTTCCTCCTGGGCAAGGAAGCTGCAACTGCGCCATCCATGGGGGCCGCCACGGCCTCCAGGACGGATGCATAAAGGCTGCTGAGACTCACCGCCCCCTCTCTCTCAGCAGAAGGGGCGGGGCCCCTCAGGGGCCCCGCCCCACTCTCCCCCCATATGAGCTGCCTCATGGCGCCGGCACCGCAGGCACCATTACCATGAAGGCATGAATGCCGCAAGGAGAACCACCCAGACGGCCTTCTTTGCCCTGCTGCTTCTGGCCCCCCAGCTGGAGCTCCTGAGGTACGACCCCGAGGGGCACCACCTGATTGTCCTGGGCAGGCCCTATGGGCTTGGCCTGGCCGAGGCCCTGGGCTCCCTGAGCGCCTCGGAGGTGGCAGGGACGATACTGCTTAAGGCCATACTGCCCTGGCTGGCGGTGCTGGCCCTGTTTCCCCTGCTGGGGTTCTTCCTGGGCAGGGCCTTCTGCGGCTGGCTCTGCCCTGAGGGGGCTCTGTTTGAGCTTTACGACCACCTGAGCCTTAGGCTCCTGGGAAGGAGGGACTTCTTCAGCCCCCGTAGGGTGGGGCGGGCCAGGGGCCCCAGGTGGCTCCTTTGCGCCGCGGGGGCCCTGCTGGTGCTCTTTGCCCTTCCCGTGGGGGTGGGTCTGCTGCTGGCGGGCTACTTCGTGCCTCCCCAGGAGGTGTGGGCCCAGGTGCTTCAGGGCACGCCCTCCAGAGGGCTCCTGGCTGCCCTGGCACTCCTGTGGCTTTACATGCTGGTGATGGGCCTCTTGCTGAGGCACAGGTTCTGCAGGTGGGTGTGCGCCCCCGGGCTCATGCAGATGCTGTTTGGCTGGCTCAGCCCCATGAGCCTGAGGGTGCAGTTCCAGGGCCTGAGGCACTGCACCGACTGCCGCCGCTGTGAGGAGGTCTGCTTCATGGAGGCAAGGCCCAGGGGCCGAAGGGAAAAGGACATAAGCTGCATAAACTGCGGCCTGTGCGTCCAGGCCTGCAAGAGGGAGCTGGGACCCCGGGGGGCGCTGCTCAGGCTGGGCTTTGGACAGCCCCGGGAGGATGCTATGATTTCCAAAAAACCCAAGGAGGTCTTCTGAGATGAAGCAGGTTCTTGACCTGAAGGAACTCGTCAAGTTCTACCCCGACAGGATAAGCCGGGAGATGCTGGCCGACACCCCCGAGATGCGGGTGGCCCTCATGTGCCTGGAGCCGGGGCAGGCCCTCCAGCCCCACAAGGCCCCCCTGAGACTCCTGATGTATGTGGTGCAAGGACGGGGTACCTTCACCGTGGGGAAGGAGGAGTTTGAGGCCTCGGAGCGCACCGCCATCCTCTGCGACCCCATGGTGGAGCACGGCTTCAGGGCGGACAAGGGCTCCCGCTTGGTGGTCATGGCCGTGGTCNCCCCTGCGGAGCTGGAGGAGTAGGTGTTTGACCCTCCCTGCCCCCAGGGGCTAAACTTACCGAATGCAGGGAAAGATTCTCCTCAGGGTGCCCAACTGGCTGGGCGACGCCGTGATGAGCCTGCCTGCCCTCTGGGCAGTGAAGGGGGCCTTTCCCGAGGCCTCCCTCAGTGTGCTTGCCAGGGCCTCGGTGGCAGACCTCTACGGGGATGACCCCCATGTGGACGAGGTAATCCTTTACGAGGGCAAGGCCCTGGGGGCCAGGTGGCGCCTTCTCAGGAGGCTCCGCCGGGAGAGGTTCCAGCTGGCGGTGCTTCTTCAGAATGCCTTTGACGCAGCGCTTCTGGCCCGGCTTTCGGGCATACCTGAGCGCTGGGGCTATGCCCGCGACCTTCGGGGGCCCCTGCTGAGCAAGGCGGTGCCCTGCGGGACAAAGGAGCGGGGGCTTCACCACATCCAGTACTACCTTCACATGCTCAGGGCCCTGGGGCTTGAGGCCCCCTTCAGGATGCCCTGGATTTATCTTTCCCTCCGGGAGAGGCTTTGGGCCAGGGAGATGCTTAAGGGGCTCAGGCGTCCTGTGGTGGGCCTCTGCCCCGGGGCCGCCTACGGGCAGGCCAAGAGGTGGAGGGGCTTTGCCTCGCTGGCCCGGCTGCTGCCGAAGGAGCTGGGGGGCTCGGTGCTTGTCCTGGGTAGCAGGGCCGACGAGGCCGTGGCCCGGGAGGTGGCCTCGGCGCAGGNGCTTTCTCTGGTGGGCCGGAGTAGCCTCAGGGAATTTTTCGCCTTGGCCTCCCAGTGCGACGCCCTGGTGAGCAACGACTCCGGGGCCATGCATGTGGGCTATGCCGTGGGGGTGCCGGTGGTGGCGGTCTTTGGCTCCACCGACCCTGCCCTTACGGGGCCGCCGCCTGGGGCGGCGGCCCGCATCATCAGAAGGGAGCTCCACTGTAGCCCCTGCTTTGAGCGCCACTGCCCGGAGGGCCACCTCAGGTGCCTGGAGGACATCTCACCCCGGGAGGTGCTTCAGGCCCTGAAGGAACTGCTGCCTTCCCGCAGGGCGGTGTTCCTGGACCGGGACGGCACCCTGTGCCAGGACCCGGGGTACCTGAGCCGATGGGAGGACTTCCGTCCCCTGCCGGGCCTCCAGGAGCTCAGGAGGCTCAAGGAGGCAGGCTTCCTCCTGGTGGGCATAACCAACCAGTCCGGCATAGCCAGGGGCCTGGTAAGGGAGGAGTTCGTCCAGGAGGTCAACGCCTACTTCCTCAGGGAGCATGGCTTTGATGCCTTCTACTACTGTCCCCATCATCCCCGGGAGCACTGCTCCTGCAGGAAGCCCTCCCCGGGCATGCTCCTGAGGGCCAGGGCCGAGCTGGGCGTGGACCTCAGGCGCTCCTGGCTGGTGGGCGACAAGGAGCTTGACCTGGAGGCGGCCCAGGCCGTGGGGGCCAGGGCGGTAAAGGNGGGCGCCCCCATGGGCCTGAAGGAGGCGGTGGAGTTTATACTTAAGGAGGAGCTCAAAGATGCCAACTCCCCAGGAGATTAGGCAGGGACTTTACAATCCCGTGCTGCAGCACATGCGCCAGCGGCATCCCCAGATGCTTGCCCAGGCCTATGAATACTTCTTTGAAGAGGAGGAGCCCCAGGACTTCCTGGCCGGCACCGCCCTGGAGCTTGCCTTCCTGAATTTTGAGGACTGGTTCGTCTGCGACTGCTCCGAGGAGGGCGCCTCGGTGCTTGCCCTGTATGTGAGGGAAAGCGGGGCCGACCCGAAGGCCTTCCGGCCCCTGGAGGAGTCGGTGATAAGCCTCTACGAGGTCAAGGCCCTGGGCTCCCAGGGGGTGCTGCTTCAGGACCTCCTGCTGGGGGGCGAGTACCTCCTGCCGGCCCCCCAGCTTCAGGGTCTCAGGAAGGGCGACCTGTTTGCCGCCCGACTGCTGAGGCTTCCCGAGGGCCTCTGCCTGGGCGGCTGCCTCTATCCCTTCAGGGCCCCCCTCAGGGAGGAGGTGCTGGGGTATGTAGAGAAGTCCTTCCAGCGCTACAGGCGGAACAAGCGCCCCGGGGCAGACATGAGGGAGTTCCTCAAGGAGGAGGCCTACCTTTTCAATGTGATATGGCTGAGCCTGCTTTCAGGAAGATAAGGAAGGNGCTCATCATAAAGCCCAGCTCCATGGGCGATGTGGTGCATGCCCTGCCGGTGCTTTACAGCCTGAGGCAGGGCCTGGGCGCCAGGGCGGAGCTGCACTGGGTGCTTGCGGAGGAGCTGGCGGGGCTGCTTCGGGGGCATCCCCTCGTTAACCGTCTGTGGGTGCTGCGAAAGGACAGATGGGGCCTCCGCAGGCCCTTTCTTACCGCCGGGGACTTCCTTTCCCTGGGCAGGGCCCTGAGGGCCCAGGGGTTCGATGCTGCCCTGGACCTTCAGGGACTTCTAAGGAGCGCCCTCATTGCCCGGCTCTCGGGGGCCCCCCTGAGGGTGGGCTTCAGGGAGGCCAGGGAGGGGGCGGCCCTGCTTTACACCCACAAGGTGCAGGCCCCCCCGGAGGAGCACGCCGTCAGGCGGTGCCTCAGGGTGGCTGAGTTCATGGGCTTTCCCGCCGAAGAGGTCTTTTCCCTTCCCAGGGCGGAGGGGTTTGAGCCCCCCCTCAGGGACTACGCCGTGCTCCTGCCCGGGGCCCGATGGCCGTCCAAGCAGTGGGGGGCGGAGAGGTTCGCCCAACTTGCCCGGGCCCTGCCCCTCAAGGGCCTGCTTCTGGGCGGGCCAGGGGAGGAGGCCCTGGCCCGAAAGATAGGAGAGGCCGCAGGGCACAGGGTGGTTGACCTTGTGGGCAGGACCGAGATAAGGCAGATGGTGGAGCTCCTGAGGCATGCCAGGGTGGTGGTGGGCAACGACTCCGGCCCCCTGCATGTGGCGGCCGCCCTGGGGGTGCCGGTGGTGGCCCTGTTCGGCCCCACGGAGCCGGAGCGAACCGGGCCCAGGGGCCCTGCCAAGGCCATCGTGCTCAGACGCCTGGAGGCCTGCCCCTGGGGCGTGAGGGCCTACTGCCGCAGGAGGCGCTGCCCCAGGCCCCTGTGCATCCGGGCCATAGGCACCCAGGAGGTGCTTGAGGCCGTGAAGGTTCTGCTATAATCTCTCTCATGAAGCTCACGGCCAATGCCCTCAAGGTGCTCAGGGCCAGGTATCTGCTCAAGGATGCCCAGGGCAGGGTGGTGGAGACCCCGGAGGAGATGTTCCAGAGGGTGGCCCGGGGCATAGCGCAGGCCGAGGCCCTGTACGGCGAGCGTCCCCAGGTGTGGCAGAAGCGGTTCTACGAGCTGATGAGCTCCCTGAGGTTTCTGCCCAACTCCCCTGCCCTCATGAACGCCGGCAAGGAGCTGGGCCAGCTGGCGGCCTGCTTCGTCCTGCCCGTGGAGGACTCCATGGAGAGCATCTTCGGTACCCTGAAGAACGCCGCCCTGATACTGCAGAGCGGCGGGGGTACGGGGGTTTCCTTCTCCCGCCTCAGGCCCAGGGCCGACATAGTGCGCTCTACCGGGGGCATAGCCAGCGGCCCCGTCTCCTTCATGCGCATCTACAACACCGCCACCGAAGTAATCAAGCAGGGGGGTGCCAGGAGGGGGGCCAACATGGGCATCCTCAGAGTGGACCATCCGGACATCCTGGACTTCATCCGCATAAAGCGCCAGGCCGGGGAGCTGGCCAACTTCAACATCTCGGTGGCCGTCACCGATGCCTTCATGGAGGCCCTCAAGAAGGACGGCGAGTACGAGCTGGTAAACCCCCGCACGGGCCAGGTGGTCAAGCGCCTTAAGGCCAGGAAGGTGTTTGAGGAGATAGTCTCCAGCGCCTGGGAGACAGGCGACCCCGGGCTGGTCTTCATAGACCGAATAAACCGGGACAACCCCACCCCCCATGTGGGCCAGATAGAAAGCACCAATCCCTGCGGGGAGCAGCCCCTGCTGCCCTACGAGGCCTGCGTGCTGGGCTCCATGAACCTCTCCCTGTATGTGAGGGGCCAGAAGTATACCCCCAGGGCCGAGATTGACTACGACTCCCTGAGGAGGGACATAGGGCTGGCCGTGAGGCTCCTGGATGACTCCATAGATGCCAACCGCTACCCCCTGCCGGAGATAGAGCGCATGCACAAGGGCAACAGGAAGATAGGCCTGGGGGTGATGGGCTGGGCCGACATGCTGATACTGCTGGGCATCCCCTACGACAGTGCCCGGGCCTTCGCCTTGGCCAGGGAGCTTATGCGCTTCATCAGGGACTCCGCCAGGGAGGCCTCGGTGCGGTTGGCCCGGCAAAGGGGGGTTTCCCAACTTCCCCGGCTCGGTCTACGACCGGCCCGGCGGCCTCAGGCTCCGAAACGCCACCCTCACCACCATAGCCCCTACTGGCACCCTGAGCATCATAGCCGACTGCTCCAGCGGCATAGAGCCCCTGTTTGCCCTGGCCTACAGGCGAAGGGTGCTGGAGACAGAGCTCTACGAGCTCAACAAGCACTTCCTGGCCTATGCCAAGAAGAGGGGGTTTTATTCCCAGGAGCTCCTTCAGGAACTGCGGCGCCGGGGCAGCCTCAAGGGCATAAAGGGACTTCCCAGGGGGGTAAAGAGGCTTTTCAGGACCGCCCATGAGATAGCCCCCGAGGACCATATTGAGATGCAGGCGGCCTTCCAGGAGTTCACCGACAACGCCGTCTCCAAGACCATCAACATGCCCCGCCGGGCCACGAAGGAGGATGTAGCCAGGGCCTACCTCCTGGCCTACGAGAAGGGCTGCAAGGGCATCACCATCTTCCGCTACGGCGCCAGGCCCGGCACGCTGG
>MTOX01000013.1:0-152500 GCA_002011795.1 Nitrospirae bacterium JdFR-88 | reverse complement strand
GTCTCGTCGTCAAACAGGCAGAACTCTATGCTCTCCAGGCTGCTTTCGGGGTGCTGCTTTATGAACTCCCTGGCGGTGCCAACGAGTATCTTGGCGCAACGGTCCTTGGGAAAGCCGTATATGCCACTGCTTATGGCGGGCAGGGGTATGCTCCTCAGGCCCCGCTGGGAGGCAAGCTCCAGGGCGCTCCGCACCGCCCTTCGGAGCTTTTCGTCCTCGTCGCCCTCGCCCATTCTGGGTCCCACGGCGTGAATCACCCACTTGGCCTTAAGGGCCCCTCCTGTGGTGATGGCGGCGCTCCCTGTGGGGACATAGCCTATTTTGTCGCTTTCCTTCTGGATGACGTCCCCACCCCTGCGCACAATGGCCGCGGCCACTCCGCCGCCGTGTTTGAGGTAGTTGTTGGCAGCGTTGACGATGGCGTCGGTGGCCTGCTCGGTAATGTCCCCTTGAAGCACCCTGATAACCTTGTCCCCGAATGTCCTTTCGGCAACGAGTTTAGGCATCTTCTCAAGCACCTCCCTTCAGCCCTTAACCACGCCCATGGGCCGGAGCCTGGCTACTTTCTTGGAAATTCCCGCCTGATGCACTACATCCACCACATTGGAGACATCCTTGTAGGCCTCGGACATCTCCTCGGCCAGGGTCTCTCGGCCCGCGGAACGCACAATGATGCCCCTGGCCTCAAGCTCCGCCCTTATGGAGCGCCCCCTGGCCTGCCGAATTGCCTGATGGCGGCTGAGGAGCCTGCCGGCGCCGTGGCAGGGGAGCCCCAGGACTCCTTCATGGCCCCCTCGGTACCCAGGAGCACGAAGCTGGCCCTGCCCATGTCCCCGGGGATGAGCACCGGCTGGCCTGTCCTCTGGTAAGCGGGGGGTAGCTCCGGGTGCCCCGGAGGAAAGGCCCTGGTAGCCCCCTTCCGGTGCACCACCAGGCGCATCACTTGCCCTCCTACCTGGTGCTCCTCCACCTTGGCTATGTTGTGGGCCACGTCGTAGATGAGGCCCAGACCCAGCTCCCTGGGACTTGCTCCCAGGGTCTTCATTATGGCCTCCCTGGCCCAGTGGGTGATGCACTGCCTGTTGGCCCAGGCGTAGTTGGCAGCGGCACGCATGGCGGCCAGGTAGTCCTGAGCCTCCGGACTCTGGAAGGGGGCGCAGGCCAGCTCCTTGTCGGGAAGCTGGATGCCGTACTTCTTCACCGCTCGCTCCATGACCGTAAGGAAGTCAGTGCATACCTGATGGCCGAATCCCCTGGAGCCCGTGTGAATCATCACCGTAAACTGCCCCTTCCAGAGGCCCAGTGCCTGGGCTGCAGCCTCGTCATAGACCTCGTCTACATACTGAAGCTCCAGGAAGTGATTGCCCGAGCCCAGGGTGCCCTGCTGGGCCCTGCCCCGCTCATAGGCCTTGGCGCTTATGAGGGAGGGGTCGGCCCCCGGCAGGCAACCGCCGGACTCGGTATGCTCCAAGTCCTCGGGGCCTCCTAGGCCTTGCTCCACGGCCCACCGGGCCCCTTTAAGAAGGAGCTTCCGCTCGTCTTCGCCGCTAAGGCGAATCTTGCCCTTGGAGCCTACCCCTGAGGGGATCTCCCTGTACAGGACCTCCACGAGGTCCCTCAGCTTAGGGGCAACCTCCTCCTTGCCGAGGTTGCTCCTAAGCAGCCTGACCCCTCAATTTATGTCATAGCCTACCCCGCCGGGCGAGATGACTCCCTCATCCAGCCTGAAGGCAGCCACCCCACCGATGGCAAAACCATAGCCCGTGTGGATGTCCGGCATGGCCAGGGAGGCCCCCACTATGCCCGGAAGCGTAGCCACATTGGCCACCTGGGCCACCGAGCCCTCCTCCAGGGCCTCCTCCATGGCCTTGTCTACGAAAATTCCCCCCCGAACGCGCATGCCGGGCCTGTAGCCTACGGGGACCTCCAGCCTCCAGTCGTCTATCCTTTTAAGACCCGAAACGGTCATGGCCTCCTTCACCTCCTCACTTTAATCTAAATATCAAAGATCACCTCGGCCTCCCACAGGCCGTCGGTCTTCCTTATGTCCAAATTATGATAGGTGGCAGCCTTGACAAGGAGTCCTCGGGGATGCCTCCCGGGGTCAAACTCCTCCCCCCACAGCACTGCCCTGGCCCGACCTTCCGAAAGCTCCTTCAGTTCTGCCCTTCTGGCCACAAACCCGTAGGTGTCAAACTGAAAGATGCACTCATTAAGCAAGGCCACCAGAAGGCCCTCGGTGCTTTCCCCCTGGGCAGAGACCTCCACGGCCTTCCTCTCCTCAATCGCCTTCCTCTCGGTGATGAGGCTGAAAAGCCCCTCCAGGGCGCTCTGAAAAAGCCCCTCCAGGCTCTCGGCCCTGAGCCTCAGGCCTACATCTCCCGATATATCCAGCACCTGGTAGGCCATTACAGATTAAGGGTATCACTGGGACAAGCCTTAGTCAACAACTTGTATAAGTTCACTACATATGAGACACCGTATTGGGCAGAGGCCTTATTCCAGGGTACCCATCGTCTCCGGGCTCCGAGACCCTGTAAGCCTGGGCTTGCGCATCGCATGGGGGGCCGTCTCCTCCTGGCCGAGATGGCTCTTGTGCGGGGCTCCGCTGCGCCCTGTCCTTGAGAGTGGAATCCTCTTGCAACGCTGAACCTCTACACCCTTAACTCTGCCTCACATGTATCTGAACTTGTTCACACTTGACAGCCCCTGCCCGGTGTGCTTTAATACACTAAGCCTTTAAAGGTAACCCGGCGAGGTTAACAAGGCTAAAGGAGAGCTAAGTGCAAGAACCGAACCTTTCAGCCTTCCCCCAAGTGGCCGGGAAGGTTTTTTTATGCCCTTATGGCTAAGAAGCTCCTTGATGCCCAGGACATAGACCGGGCCCTCACCCGCATGGGCCACGAAATCATCGAGAAGAACAAGGGCCCCGAGGGCCTCTGCCTGGTGGGCATCCAGCGAGGAGGGGTGCATCTGGCCAGGCGCCTGGCCCAGAAGATCGGCCGCACCGAGGGGACAGAGATACCCGTGGGCTCCCTGGACATCACCTTCTACAGGGACGACCTGAGGATTCGCCGACAGCCCCAGGTGAGGGAGACCCATCTGCCCTTTGATGTGAACGACAAGAAGGTGGTGCTGGTGGACGATGTGTTCTTCACCGGCCGCTCCATAAGGGCCGCCATAGACGCCATCATGGATGTAGGCCGGCCAGCCCTGGTGCAGTTGGCGGTACTGGTGGACAGGGGCCACAGGGAGCTGCCCATAAGGGCCGACTATGTGGGCAAGAACATTCCCACCTCCAGGGCAGAAAGGGTGGAGGTACAGCTTAGGGAGGAGGGCTATGAGGAGGACGCGGTGCTGCTCCTGAGCCCCCAGGAGGCTCAAAGGGATGCTTCGGAGTAAGGACCTCCTGGGTATAAAGGAGCTGCGCAAGGAGGAGATACTGCTCCTTCTCAACACCGCCAGGGCCTTCAAGGAGGTACTCCAGAGGGACATCAAGAAGGTACCTACCCTCAGGGGGCGCACCGTGGTGAACCTGTTCTTTGAACCCTCCACCCGCACCCGCACCTCCTTTGAGCTTGCTGCCAAGCGTCTCAGTACCGATGTGATAAACTTCTCCGCCCCTACCAGCAGCCTGGTGAAAGGCGAAAGCCTCTTGGACACGGCCCTTACCGTGCAGGCCCTGGGGGCCGACATTGTGGTAATAAGGCACGGCTCGGCAGGGGTGCCCCACATGCTGGCCCGGGTCCTCAGGGCCTCGGTGATAAATGCCGGCGACGGCACCAATGAGCATCCCACCCAGGCCCTCCTTGATGCCTTCACCATCCTGCAGCACAAGAAAGCCATCGAGGGCCTCAAGGTGGCCATTGTGGGCGATGTCCTTCACAGCCGGGTAGCCAAGTCCAATATCTACTGCCTGGGCAAGCTGGGCGCCCAGGTGAGGCTTATCGGCCCTGCCACCCTGGTGCTAAAGGCTTTTGAGGCCCTGGGCACAGAGGTCTTCTACAGCATGGAGGAAGGCCTCAGGGGGGTGGATGTGGTGATGACGCTGAGGCTTCAGCTTGAGCGGCAGGGGCGGGGCTACTTCCCCAGCACCGAGGAGTACTTCCAGAAGTGGGGCCTCACCAGGGAGAGGCTTTCCCTGGCCAGCCCAGAGGTGTTGGTCATGCATCCAGGGCCCATGAACAGGGGAATCGAGATTGCCTCCGAGGTGGCCGACGGGCCGGAATCGGTCATCCTGGAGCAGGTCACCAATGGCCTGGCCGTCAGAATGGCAGTGATGTACCATCTGGAGGAGATGAAGAAGGCATGATTCTCATAAAGGATGCCTATGTGATAGACCCCGCGCAGCCCTACGAGGGCCCGGCAGAGCTGCTCATAGAGCAAGGCAGAATAAGGCAGTTCGCCCCTAAGGGTAGGCTCAGAAGGCCACCCAAGGCCCAGGTGGTGGAGGCCCAGGGGCTCTGGGTGCTGCCGGGGCTAATAGACATGCACACCCACTTGAGGGAGCCGGGCTTTGAGCACAAGGAGACCATTAAGACAGGCACCCTGGCAGCCCTTAGAGGTGGCTTCACCACCGTATGCGCCATGGCAAACACCAACCCAGTGAATGACAACGCCGGCATAACCGAGTTCATCCTTCGGAAGGCCCAGGCCGAAGGCCATGCCAAGGTGCTCCCCGTGGGGGCCATCAGTAAGGGCCAGAAGGGCCAGGAGCTGGCAGAAATGGCCCTCATGAAGGACGCCGGCTGCGTGGCTTTTTCCGACGACGGCCATCCTGTGCAGAGCGCCCTTCTTATGCGCAGGGCCCTGGAGTACGCCGCAGGGCTTGATACCCTGGTAATCACCCACGCCGAAGACCCCGCCCTTTCGGAAGGTGGGGTGATGAACGAGGGGCTCCTGGCCCTTAGGATGGGCCTCAGGGGTATACCTGCCCAGGCCGAGGCGGTGGCCGTCTTCAGGGACCTGGCTCTGGCAGCCCTGACAGGCGGCAGGCTTCATGTGGCCCATGTCTCCACGGCCGAGGCGGTAAACCTCATCCGCCAGGGCAAAGACAGGGGCCTCAGGATAAGTGCCGAGACCTGCCCCCATTACTTCAGCCTCACCGAGGAGGCCGTGGAGGGCTACAACACCAATGCCAAGGTCAACCCTCCCTTGAGGACAGAGAAGGACCTCCAGGCCATAAGAGAGGCCCTCAGGGACGGCACCCTGGATGTAATAGCTACAGACCATGCCCCCCATGCTCCGGAGGAGAAGGCCCAGCAGTTTGACCAGGCCCCCTCGGGGGCCTCGGGGCTTGAGACTGCCCTGGCCCTGAGCTTCGCCCTGGTCAGGGAGGAAGTGCTGACGCCCATGCAAATGGTGGAGAAGTTCACTACCAACCCCGCCAGGGTGCTGGGCATTGAGCCCCCTGCACTCAGAGAGGGGGCCGAGGCCAACCTGGTCATCTTTGACCCCGAAAGGGCCTGGACTGTTAATCCCCGGGAGTTCCTCTCCAAGGGCAAGAACACGCCTTTTGAGGGCAAAGAGCTCCAGGGACAGGTGGTGGCCACCGTCTTCAGAGGAGACCTCAGAAAGTGGCTGTAAAGAAGGCACTCCTGGTACTTTCAGACGGCACGGTGTTTGAGGGCGAAAGCTTCGGCGCCTCAGGGGAGGCCATCGGTGAGGTGGTCTTCAATACCTCCATGACGGGGTATGAAGAGATCATAACCGACCCCTCCTACAGGGGCCAGATAGTGACCATGACCTATAGCCAGATGGGAAACTACGGCATCACCCTCAAGGATGCCGAGTCCTTAGGGCCCCAGGTGGAGGGCTTCATAGTTAGAGAATACTTGCCGTTTTTCAGCAACTGGAGGGCCAGGAAGTCCCTGGGACAGTACCTCCAGGAGCACGGGGTGGTGGCCCTGCAGGGGCTGGACACCAGGACCCTCACCATACACCTGAGGGAGCACGGGGCCCAGATGGGGATAATCTCCACCGAGGACCTCGAGCCCCGGAGCCTCCTTCAGAAAGTAAGGGCCCATCCCGGCATAGGGGCCCTGGACTTGGTCTCGGAGGTAAGTGCCCCGGAGCCCTTTACCTGGAAGGAGCCCCTGTGGCACTGGCCCCAGGAGTTTGGGCGTCCTGCCCCCAGGGCTGATAAGCTGGCAGTGGTCTATGACTTCGGGGTAAAGCGGAGCATCCTGAGAAACCTGGTGGAGGTAGGCTTCAATGTCCAGGTAGTACCTGCCAGGACCCCCCTGGAGCAGGTCCTGGAGCTTGGGCCCCATGCAGTGGTGCTCTCCAATGGCCCCGGCGACCCCCAGAGAGCCCCCTATGCCATCCAGACAGCCAGGAAACTCCTGGAGAAGGGAATCCCCGTGCTGGGCATCTGCCTGGGACACCAGATACTGGGACTGGCCATGGGGGGGAGGACCTACAAGCTGAAGTTCGGCCACCACGGCGGGAACCACCCCGTGATGGAGCTTTCCTCTGGCAGGGNGGAAATCACCGCCCAGAACCACAACTACTGCGTGGACATAGAGAGCCTGAAGGGCCAGGTGGAGCTGACCCACAAGAACCTCTACGACGGCACCGAGGAGGGGATGCGCCATGTGGAGCTTCCCGTGATGAGCGTCCAGCACCATCCCGAGGCCGGCCCAGGACCCAACGACGCCCTGCACCTCTTCAGAACCTTCAGAGAGATGGTGGACAAACATGGGCAATCCTGAGGCAATCCTAATCCTCGGAGACTCCAGGGCCATGCCCGAGCTAAGGGACTGCTCCGTTGACCTGGCCGTCACCTCCCCTCCCTACTGGCACCTGAAGGACTACGGCTGCCCTGGACAGATAGGCTACGGACAAAGCCTTCACGCATACCTAAAAGACCTCTACAGGGTCTGGGCGGAATGCTTCAGGGTACTGAGGGAAGGGGCCAGACTTTGCATCAACATAGGGGACCAGTTCGCCAGGGCAGTCCTTTACGGCCGGTATAAGGTCATACCCCTTCATGCAGAGGNAATCGCCCAGTGCGAGCAAGTGGGCCTGGACTTCATGGGCTCCATAATCTGGCGGAAGAAAACCACCATGAATACCACGGGGGGAGCAAATGTGATGGGCTCCTATCCCTATCCTCCCAACGGCCTTGTGGAGATTGACTATGAGCACATCTTGGTCTTCAAGAAACCTGGCAAGACGAAGACTGTTCCTCGTGAAACAAAGGAGGCCTCCAAACTCACCAAAGAGGAATGGAAAGAATACTTCCTGGGCCATTGGCATTTCGGCGGTGCCAGGCAGGGAAGTCCCCGGGGCACTGCCAGCTCTCTGGGGCACCACGAAGCGGTCTTCCCGGAAGAGCTCCCCAGAAGGCTCATAAAGATGTTTTCCTTCGTAGGTGATACCGTGCTTGACCCATTTTTGGGCTCTGGCACTACCATGAAGGCAGCCCTGGAGCTTGGAAGACGCGCCATCGGATACGAGGTAAACAAGAAGTTCCTAGGAATAATCAAAGAGAAGCTGGGGGGNGGAAGCCTCTTTTACACCTTAAAGATAGTGGAAAGAGAAAGGGCCCTGCCAGCCCAGGACATCACCTACAGGCCCTCCGTTAAGGACATAAAACCCAGGGCAAGTTCCGCCAAGACATCGGTGGAAAAGGAGACCCTCTACAAAGTTGTGTCCATATTGGAGCCAAACTCCATAAGGCTCCATGACGGAAGGGCGGTGCAACTCCTAGGCCTGAAAGTGCTCAGGAAGGAACCCGCTCTTCGGTNCCTTTCCAGCCGAGTCCGCGGAAAGGAGGTCTTCCTGAGGGTTCCCGACACGGCCAAAAATCCTCCCCTCAAAGCGTATGTGTATCTTAAAAACAGGCTTTTCGTGAACGCTTACATGATTAAGTCGGGCCTGGCAGTGCCAGATGCCGATTGCATTCACCCTCTCAAGGGGAAATTCCAAAAACTCTACAGCGAGGCTATTAGCAGTGCCTAAGGAATGGATACTAAACATTGCTACCAACAGAAAGGTAATCTACAACCTTGAAGTCGTGGAAGAAATAAAAAAGGGGATCCTTGCTCTCGGCGCATGAACCCGGGCTACAGCATAGAGGTCCTGAAGCAGGAGCTCCGCTTCCGCAGCCCTTTCTACAAGGTACAGCGGGGCAGTGTGCTTCACCGGGGGTTCTACAACCCGGAGATGGCCTCCCTCCTGGTCTCCACCGCCTTGGCTGGCGGGATGCTCATTGCCCTGCTGCTTTGGCTGGGCCCCAGGATGTGGCTTTACGGGCTGGCCCTGGTGTGCTTCGCAGGGCTGTTCGTCCTCCTGAGGCTGCTGGTCTTCAGAAGGAGACAGCTCAGCCTGGGCATTGACAAGGCCAAAGGCACCATCACCATTAAGCCTCCCTTGAGGGGCGAGAGGGTCTTTGACCTCTCGGAGCTAAAGGAGCTGCGAAGCAGCCACCATGTGCTGAGCCCTGAAAACCCCGACGGGATTGCCATGGTGGAAAAAATAGCGCTTCAGCACGGCACGGTGATACCGGGCTTCGGCGAGACCCTGGAGCTCTACTCCGTGGAGCTCCTCATGAAGGACGGCTCCCTGTGGTGCATATATGTGGACAAATCCCCCCAGGAGCCGGACAAGATCGTAAAAACCATAAAGGAGTTTTTGGGAAGGGATGCCTAAGAGAACCGACCTCAGGAAGATACTCATAATAGGCTCAGGCCCCATAGTGATTGGCCAGGCCTGCGAGTTTGACTACTCCGGCACCCAGGCCTGTAAGGCCCTCAGGGAGGAGGGCTACGAGGTGGTGCTGGTAAACTCAAACCCCGCTACCATCATGACCGACCCCGAGACCGCCGATGCCGTCTACATAGAGCCCCTTACGGTGGAAAGCCTTGAGGCCATCCTTCGGCGGGAGCGTCCCCAGGCCCTGCTTCCCACCATGGGGGGACAGACAGGGCTGAACTTGGCCGTAGAGCTTTCAGAGGCCGGGGTGCTTCAGGCCCTGGGGGTGGAGCTCATAGGGGCAAAGCTTGAGTCCATAAGGAAGGCCGAGGACAGGGAGCTCTTCCGGGAGGCCATGCGCCGCATCGGCCTTGAGGTACCCAGGAGCGCCGTGGTCAGAAGCCTGGAGGATGGCCTTGAGGCCATAAAGGAAATCGGCTTTCCGGCCATCCTCAGGCCTGCCTTCACCCTGGGAGGCACGGGCGGGGGCATTGCCTACAACATGGAGGAGTTCAGGGAGCTGCTTCAGAGGGGGCTCAAGCTCAGCCTCAAGCACCAGGTGCTCGTGGAACAAAGCGTTCTGGGCTGGAAGGAGTACGAGCTTGAGGTGATGCGCGACCTCAAGGACAATGTGGTCATCATCTGCTCCATAGAGAACTTTGACCCCATGGGGGTGCACACGGGGGACTCCATCACCGTGGCCCCGGCCCAGACCCTTACCGACAAGGAATACCAGAGGATGCGCGATGCCGCCGTGGCCATCATCAGGGAAATAGGGGTGGACACAGGGGGCTCCAACATCCAGTTCGCCATAGACCCCCGGACAGGCCAGATGGTGGTCATAGAGATGAACCCCCGGGTGAGCCGCAGCTCGGCCCTGGCCTCCAAGGCCACCGGCTTCCCCATTGCCAAGATAGCGGCCAAGCTGGCCGTGGGCCTGAGCCTGGAGGAGATACCCAACTCCATCACCAAGGAGACCCCGGCCTCCTTTGAGCCCACCCTGGACTACGTGGTCACCAAGATTCCCCGCTTCGCCTTCGAGAAGTTCCCGGAGGCCGACCCCACCCTTACCACCCAGATGAAGTCCGTGGGCGAGGTGATGGCCATTGGCAGGACCTTCAAAGAATCTCTGCAGAAGGCCATAAGGAGCCTGGAGCAGGACACCTACGGGCTGGAGCCCTTACCGGTAGAGGACGAGGCCCTGAGGGCCAAGCTCAAGGTACCCAACCCCGAGAGGCTGTGGGCGGTGGCCGAGGCCCTGAGGAGGGGTCTTCCCGTCTCGGAAGTACATGCCCTGAGCATGATAGNCCCCTGGTTCCTGGAGAACATTCGGCAGATAGTGGAGGCCGAGGAGAGGCTTAAGGCCTCGGGAAGGCTGCCCGAAAGGGAAGAGCTCCTGGAGTTCAAGGCCATGGGGTTTTCCGACAGGAGGCTGGCGGAGCTCCTGGGCCTCCGGGAGGAGGCAGTAAGGGAGCATCGGCGCAGCCTGGGCCTGAGGGCAGCCTACAAGATAGTGGATACCTGTGCTGCCGAGTTCAGGGCCTACACCCCCTACATGTACGGCACCTATGAGAGGCCTTTCTACAAGCTTGGGGCACCGCAGAAACCGGAGGTCTTCTGCGAGGCCAACCCTTCCAGGAGGCGCAAAGTAGTCATCCTGGGCTCGGGGCCCAACCGAATCGGCCAGGGCATAGAGTTTGACTACTGCTGTGTGCATGCCGTCTTTGCCCTCAAGGAGCTGGGGTATGAGACCATCATGGTGAACTGCAACCCCGAGACCGTAAGCACCGACTACGACACCGCCGACAGGCTGTACTTTGAGCCCCTCAGCATCGAGGATGTGCTCAACATAATCCAGACGGAGGAGCCCCAGGGGGTGATCGTGCAGTTTGGGGGACAGCCCCCCCTGAAGCTTGCCCTGCCTCTGGAGCGAGCGGGGGCAAGGCTCCTGGGCACCCCGGCCGATGCCATCGACAGGGCCGAGGACAGGAAGCGCTTCAGGGAGTTGCTGGAGAAGTTGGGCCTTCGCCAGCCCGAAAGCGGCACGGCCACCTCCGTGGAGGAGGCCCTGGGGGTGGCCCAGGCCCTGGGCTACCCCGTAATGCTCAGGCCCAGCTATGTGCTGGGAGGAAGGGCCATGGAGATCGTCTATGACGCCGAGGCCCTCAGGGAGTACATGCACAGGGCGGTGAAGGCCTCCCCTGAGCACCCGGTGCTCATAGACAAGTACCTGGAGGATGCGGTGGAGGTGGATGTGGACGCCGTGGCCGACGGGACCCGGGTTTTTGTAGCCGGAGTGATGGAGCACATAGAGGAGGCGGGGATTCACTCAGGCGATTCGGCCTGTAGCCTCCCTCCCCACAGCCTTCCCGAAGATGTGGTTGAGGAGATAAAGCGTCAGGCCAGGGCCCTGGCCCTGGAGCTGGGGGGAGTGGGGCTCATGAATGTGCAGTTTGCCGTAAAGGGCAGGGATGTGTATGTGCTTGAGGTTAACCCCAGGGCCTCCCGCACCGTGCCCTTTGTGGGCAAGGCCACGGGCATCCCTCTGGCCAAGGTGGCCGCCAAGGTAATGGCAGGAAAGACCCTTAAGGAGCTGGGTCTCACCAGGGAGCCGGTGCTGGAGCACATTGCGGTGAAAGAGGCGGTCTTCCCCTTTGACAAGTTCCCCGAGGTGGACACCCTCCTGGGCCCCGAGATGAAATCCACCGGCGAGGTGATGGGCATAGATGTCTCCTTCGGGCTGGCCTATGCCAAGGCCCAAGCAGCCGCCAGAAACATCATCCCCACCGGAGGGAAAATCCTCCTGAGCCTCAGGGACGAGGACAAACCGGCCTCGGTAGCCCTGGCCCAGCGGCTCCTGAAAATGGGCTTTGAGCTCGTGGCCACCCCGGGCACTGCCCGGTACCTCAGGGACAAGGGCCTCAAGGTACTGGCGGTGAACAAGCTGGGGGAGGGAAAGCCCGATGTGCTGGACTCCATAATCAACCGGGAGGTGGGCTTCATCGTTAACACCGTCAGTGATGCCAGGGCCAAGAGGGACTCCCGCTACATAAGAAAAAATGCCCTCCGCTACGGGGTCTCCTACACCACCACCATTGCAGGGGCCAGGGCCATGGTGGAGGCGGCAGACAGGCTGCGCTCGGGCCGGTACAGGACCCAGAGCATCCAGGAGTATCACAGGAGCCCAAGCTTGAGGCAGTAGTGCCTGAAGAGCTCCAGGCCTCGGAGCTCTTCCCGGGAAAGACCGTAGAGTATGCCTTCCCAGTACCGCTGTATCTCCTGGGGCGTGAGGGAGTTTNCCCTCCGGGCCGCCTCCTGGGCCACCTGCTTCAGCTCTGTGAAGGCCAGGTGGCGAGCCTCATCCAGGGCCCTCTGGAACTGCCTGGCCTCCCGGGCCTTCTCGGCCCTGGCAATCCAGAGGGCAAACACAAAGGGAAGCCCGGCGTGCTCATACCACAACTGGCCCAGGTCGTACACATGGAAGGCCCTATAGGGCATGTACAGCACCCCGCAGCAGGCAGGCTGCTTCAGCCCCAGCGGTTTGGCCCGCTTTCTGAGCACCATGGCCTCATCGCCGATGGCCAGATAGCCCAGATGCTCCGTAAGGGCGTCCTGCAGGCCGAGAGAGGTGGTCAGCACCTCCACATCCAGGCGGTAGAATTCCTTAAGCACCACCTCCAGGAGGGCCACCGAGGTCTCGGAACGGGCCGTGGCATGCACCCTTCTGCCTCCCAGCTCCTCCAGGGGTACGGGGCTGAAAAGGAGCACGCTCCCAATGGGACCTTTGGAGCCTACGGCGTGGCCCTCCAGGCGGACATACCGCCCCGGGGCCCTCAGATACTCTATGGAGGAAGAAGGGCTTACATCCAGGAGTCCCTCCCTGAGCATACCGTTGAGTTCCGCGGGATGGCCCCTTATGAGCTGCCATGCCCCGCCAAGCCTCCGCAGTCCCCAGAATATGGGGTAGAGATTGAGGTACTCTATCCACCCTACCCTGAGAGTGTTCATCGGCTGAGCCGAAGCACCAGCTCTTCCTCCAGGAGGTCTTCTCTGAGCACCGCCCTGCCCAGCGCCTGGGCAAACTCCAGCACCTCCTGGGGCTCGTAGTAGCAGAGCTGCGGGTCCTTGTCCCTGGCCTTGGCCGAGGGGGCGTTAAAGAGAAGTGCACGCCTGGTGCAGCCCCAGAGCCTTCCGATGACCCTGAGGGCTACCTCCTTCATGCCCTGAAGGTTGTTGTTGAATGTGCCGCAGACGAAGGTGTAGTCAAACTCCCCCGGCGGCTCCTGGGAGCTTGCATCCAGCACCATGAAGGTAGCCTCGGGATGACGCCCCTGGGCTATCCGGACAAAAGCGGGGTTTATGTCAACCCCCGTGTAGTGGACCCTTACGCCTCTTCCCTTGAGGAAGGCGAGCAGGTCGCCCATGCCACAGCCGTAGTCAAGCACCCGGGAGCCCTCCAGCGAATCCTCCCGCAGGGCTGAGAGCATGGCCTGGTAGTGCCTATTCTGTCTTTCCTGACTGGCCCAGCCCAGGGCCTGGGGGCCAGGGCCGAAAAGCCCAAGTCTCTGCTCATAAAACCTCACCAAGTAGTCCCTGAGGAGCTCCAGCTCCATGGGGATTATTTTAACAGAGTGCTTTCAGGTCCTCCCCTGGAGGTTCCTCAGCTCCCGGGGACTTACCAGGGGCTGCAGACAGCCCTGGGGGCCACAGGGCAGCACCCGGCCCTCGTGCCTGCTTCCATAGGAGATGACCTTGAAGGGCCTGAGGAGGCGCCTGCAGGCCCTGCCCAGGGGGCCCGAGGGAGGAGCTTGCACCCTGAGAACGAGGTAGTTGTAAAACCCGTCCATGGCATAAAAGTAGCTACTGGCGTAAAGCCCCAGTTCCGTGGCCCTTGCCGCGAAGGCCTCCAGGGCCCTCTTGGCCTCCTGGAGGTAGCGGCCCCTGTCGGTCATGCCCCAGAGCCTCAAGAGCGCCCATATGGCCAGGGCATTACCCGAGGGATGAGGCACATCCTCTATGCTCTTCAGTCTAAGGCCGGCCACCTCCGAGGCAGTGTCGTAGAACCCACCCTCGGGGGCGCGGAAGTCCTCAAGCAGGATGTCTGCCAGGCCCTGGGCATTCCGAAGGAGCCCCTCGTCGGCTCTGGCCTCGTAGGCATCAAGCAGGGCATGAATCATGTGCACATAGTCATCCAGGAGCCCCTCCNCCCCCTGGGTGCGAAGGAGCCTGCCGCCCCTCAGGTGCTTCTCAAGGAGCCTCCCCAGGCTCCTGAGGGCAAAGTCCCTGAGGTGCCTGTCCGCAAGGACCTCATAGGCCTGAAGATAGGCCGATATGCACAGGCCGTTTACGGAGCTGTAAAGGCTCCTGTCCACAAAGGGGGCTGGCCTTTTCAGCCTCAGGGCCAGGAGCTTGTCCTTTGCAGAGGCAAGAGTTCGTGCTACCTCCCTCAGGCCCATGCCCGTAGCCTGGGCGACCTCCTTAAGGCCCCTGGCCACATAGAGGACCTTTCTTTCGGGCTCGTGAGGGAGCTGACCTCTGGGGCCTGTAAGATGCATGGCCAAGACCTTGAACTCCTGGGCGCTGAGGGCCTTCTTCATCTCCTGGTAGCTCCAGGTATAGTAGGCCCCTTCCTGGCCCTGGGTGTCGGCGTCCTGGCTGGTATAAAAGCCCCCCTGGGGGGCCTCCAGGGTAGCCCTGAAGAAAGACACGATNCCCCGGGCCACATCCCTGAACAGGGGCTCCCTCAGGAGCCTCCAGGCCTGGGCATAGCAACCCAGCAGCCAGGCGTTGTCCTCGGCCAGTTTCTCAAAGTGAGGAACTATCCAGGCCTCGTCCACGGAGNAGCGATGAAATCCCCCGCCCAGTTGGTCGTACACGCCTCCCAGGGCCATCTGGGNGAAGGTCCTCCTCAGCACATGCTCCGCCCAGGCACTGGGGGCAAGGTACCATCGGGCCATGAGGAACCGGAGGAGCCCGGGCATGGGGAACTTGGGCGCCCCTCCGAAGCCGCCGGCCTGGGGGTCAAAGGAGGCCTGGATTGCCTGAAGGGCCTCCTGGAGCATCTCTGGAGTAATCGCCCCGGGCCGATGGAGGGAGGGCGCCGCCCTTAGGTGCTCCAGCAGTTTTCCCGACAGCTCCTGGAGGCCGGCCTTGTTTTCCCTGTAAGCCCTGAGCACCTGCTGAAGCACCCTCTTGAAGGCGGGCCTCTGGGGGGTATCCTCGGGGGGAAAGTAGGTGCCCCCGAAGAAGGGCCTCCCCTCAGGGGTAAGGAAGATGCTGAGGGGCCAGCCCCCGGGAATGCCCATTACCGCCAGGGCCTGCTGGTAGCGCCTGTCTACCTCGGGCCTTTCATCCCGGTCAAGTTTTACGGGAATGAAGTTCTCGTTGAGAAGGCGGGCCACCTCGGCGTCCTCAAAGCTCTCCCTGGCCTGCACATGGCACCAATGGCACCACACCGCCCCGGAACTGAGAAACACCGGTCTGTCCTTCTCCCGCGCCTCCCTGAAGGCCTCTTCTCCGTAGGGACGCCACTGCACGGGCTGCCGGGCTGCCTTCCTGAGATATGGGCTCCGGGCCGAGGCCAGCTGGCTCATAACCCCATGATAGCAGAAAAACCGGGGCTGAAAAGCCCGCTGCTTCCGTAGAGCCCGAAATTGTGTGTTAACATACATGACATGCCGAGGCGCTACGTAGTGGGCATAAGCGGGGCCAGCGGGGTGCTCCTGGGGGTAAGGCTCCTGGAGGAGCTTCTCCTCAGGCCCTTGGAGGTGCACTGCGTACTTACGGCCCCGGCCGAGCTGATCATGAAAAAGGAGCTGGGCCTTGACAGGCAGGGCCTGAGGAGGCGCTTCCGGGCGGAGCTCAGGGACAAGAGCCTCCGCCTCTATGCTGACAGCGAACTTGCCGCCCCCATAGCCAGCGGCTCCTTCCGTACCGAGGCCATGGTGGTGGCCCCCTGCTCAGTGAAAACCCTCTCGGGGATTGCCCACGGTTATGCCTCGGGGCTTCTGGAGCGGGCTGCCGATGTGCACATAAAGGAAAGAAGGCTCCTGGTGCTGGCCCCCAGGGAGATGCCCTTCAGCGTCCTTCACCTGGAGTGCATGCTCAGGTTGGCCCGCCTGGGAGTGGTGATTGCCCCTCCGGTGATGGGCCTCTATCCCCGGCCCAAGAGCGTGAAGGAAATGGTGGACTTCCTGGTGGGCAAGCTCCTGGACGCCCTGGGCCTGGAGCACGAGCTTTACCGGCGCTGGGAGGGCTAAAAGAGCAGCACCGAGACCCCGGCACCCAGAAGCACTACATACACTATCTCCGCCCCTCTAAGGAGAGCCCCTGCCGAGGCAGCAAACAGGAGGGCCTTGGCTACATCCCAGTCAGCAGAGAGGGCAAACCGCAAGGTGACAAACAACAACAGGCCCACGAAGCTACACAGTACCCCCCTGGTAGCCCGGTGAAAGAGCACCGAGCCCCTAAGCCGGGCAAACACAGGGGCCAGGAGCACCAGTACGCTGAGCGAAGGGGTAAAGACTGCCACGGTGGCCACCAGTGCCCCCACAAGCCCCCGCACCATGTAGCCTATGAAGGTGGCGGTTATCACTACGGGCCCGGGGGTCACCTGTCCCAGGGCCACACCGTCCATGAAGACCTCCGGCTGGAGCCATCCCCTCACCTTCACCACCTCATGAAGCAGAAGGGGAAGGGCAGCGAAGGCCCCGCCGAAGGCAAAGAGGTCCACCTTCATCATTACAACGGCCAGGCTGAAAAGCTCTCCGTCCAGCAGATAAAGCGCCGCCAGGACCAGGGCCACGGCCAGACCTATCGTTAGGGCCTGCCTTGCTACAGAGGCGGCACCCCCGTGGGGAGCACTGGGCAATGCCCCTGGTGCCAACTCCCTGTAGAGAAAAATCCCCGCCAGGGCGGCGCCACCTATTACGGCGAAAGGGCTCAGCCCCTGAAGCAGAAGCCCCGCTGCCAGGAGGGCAAGGAGGAAATCTCTGGGATTATGCAGGAGCCGCCGCCCAAAGCCCCAGGTGGCATTGAGCACTATGGCCACCACTATGACCTTCAGGCCCTGAAACAGGGCCACCACTCCCCCAAGCTCCTGCCCCCAGACATACAGGGCCGAAAGAGAAAGCATGAGGAGAAAGGCCGGAAGGGCAAACCCCAGAAAGCTTACCACCGCTGCCATGGGCCCCGAGGCCCTCAGGCCCACATAGGCCGCCATCTGAAGCGCTGTGGCCCCTGGTATGGCCTGGCAGAGCACTACCCCTTCGTTAAAGTCATCCTCCGAAAGCCACCCTTCCTTGCTCACGGCCAAGGCCTTTATGTAGGCCACCATGGCCGGGCCTCCAAAGGCCACAAGGCCAAGCCTGAGAAAGGGCAGGAAGAACCTCTTAGGGNAGATNCCTCTGGGCAAGGCGAAGCTCGTAGTCCTCAAGATGAAGGGGCCTTCCCAGGGCCATGGACAGCTTGGTGAGCTTGAAGTTCAGCTCCCTGAGCCTCCTTACTCGCTCGGCGTCGTCATCCAGGCTCTGAAGAAGCTCCCTTAGACTGAGGACCTCCTTCTTGAGCTCCATCTCCGGGGGCAGATAGCCGGCCCCCTTGAGCNCCCTGTAGGCCATCCTGAGCTCCTCGGGCACGAAGGGCTCCTCCTTCAGCCTGAGGGGTTTGCCCCTGCCCGGCAGGTCGTCAAGGACCCCCTCCTTAAGGGCCTCCTGTATTTTTCGCTCAGCTATGAGCCTTAAGGCGTCCAAGGAGCCACTCCGCCCACTCCGCTATGCCCTGCCCCTTGGTGGCAGAGACCTCAAATATCCTGATGGAAGGGTTAAGGGAAAGGACATCCTCTCTGAGTCTTTCCACATCCACATCCAGGTGGGGCCTGAGGTCCATCTTGTTAAGGAGCAGTACCTCTGAGGCCTGAAACATCAGGGGATACTTGAGGGGCTTGTCCTCACCCTCGGTGATGCTCAGAAGCATGCACTTCATATGCTCGCCCACATCAAACTCGGCGGGGCATACCAGGTTGCCCACATTCTCTATGAACAGGAGGTCCAGCTCTTCCAGGGGGAGGCCCTCCACGCCCTGGCGCACCATGCTGGCATCCAGGTGGCAGGCCCCTCCGGTGTTGAGCTGCACCACGGGCACCCCCAGGGCCCCGATGCGCTCGGCATCGCGGCTTCCCTGGATGTCGCCCTCCAGCACCCCCACCCTCACCCTGCCTCTCAGGGCCCTGATGGTGGCCTCAAGCAGACTGGTCTTGCCCGCCCCGGGAGAGGACATCACGTTTAGCACAAACACCTTCCGCTGCCTGAACAGGGCCCGGTTTTCCTGGGCCAGCCTCTCGTTGGCCTCAAGGATTCTGCTTACCACGGGTATCTTCATGGCTCCTACTCTGCCTCCATCTGCAGGACGTCAAGCTCCCTACCCCCCCGGAGCCTGAACCGGGGGCTCCGGCAGTGGGGGCAGGCCAGCACAAACTGTTCCCAGCACTCAAAGGGCCTTCCGCACTCCAGGCACTGCCCCTGAAGGGGCACCCGCTCCACCACAAGCTCCGCCCCTTCGAGGGGGGTGTCAAGCTTCATGGCATCAAAGGCGAACCTCAGGGCCTCCACCACCCCCCCCGTGGCGGCCCCCACCCGCACCGAGATACTCTTTACCTCCCTGAGACCCCAGCGCCTCAGGTGCTCCTGGGCTATGTCTATTATGCCCTGGGCAATGGAGGCCTCATGCACCTTCCTTCTCCAGGCGCTCCTTTTCCTTCTCGTAGGCCTCCTTGCCTGCCTCCACGGCGCTCTTCAGGAGGGACTTCTTCTCCTGGATGGTCTCCTTGCCCTTCTTTACGGTGTCGGAGACCTTCTCCTTCGCCTCCTCCAGGTATCCCTCGGCCTTGTGCCTTACTTCTTCCTTCAGCCCCTTGATGCGCTCCCTGGCCTCCCTGCCCGAGGCCGGGGCAAACAGCAGGGCCGCCCCAGCGCCCACCATGGCACCCATGAGGAAGGCCAGAATCACCCTGCTTCCTTCGCACCTGTCCTCTGCCATGCCCTAACCCCCCTTCCTGAGGAGATTCTTTACCAGCACCTCCAGGGCCGTCTTCAGGCCTGCCTTTATGCCCACTGCGCTGGCCCTGGCCTTGGTGGCCACCTCGTCAGTAAGTTCCACAAGTCCCTTAAGGCCTTCGGCTGCCCCTCTCAGAGAGGCGCTTACCTGGCGCACATCGTCCACCACGCCTCCGGCCTGCTCCTGGATTTCCCTGAGGCGCTTGAGGGCCTCCTGCAGCTCCTTTAGCGTAGGCAGGAGCTGGGCCTCGGCGCGGTCCATGAAGCTCCTCAGCCTCTGGGCCGTGGCCCTAAGCTCCAACAGCAGGGCCACCGCAAAGCCCGCCAGCAGGGCAAACACCACAACTGCAACCACTGCCACCACTTCCAGCATCGGTAATAGTGTAATGCATCAGGAAGCTACTGTCCATACTCCGTGCCCCAAGCCCATCCGAGAGCTACCCGGAGNCCCTATGCCGCTTCCTTAAAGCCGTCTCCAAAGCCCAAGGCCTTCCTGGGACAGGCCGAAACACACATAGAGCATTTTATGCAGTCGCCATCGGTCATCACGCCAGGGCTGAACCTATATGGCCTGAGCTGCATAGGGCAAAGCTTGGAGCAAACCCCACAGTTAGTGCATTCGCCTCTTATGTGAAGCCTCCTGCCCCTGGAGAGCCAGCTGCCTATCGTCCCCACAGGACATATGTGGCACCACAGGCGATGATGAACCACAACTCCTGCCAGTAGCCCCACCGCAGTGGTCATGGTGAGGAGCCTTACCATCGCAAGCCCCATACCCTCTGGCTCCGGCCATGCCAGATATAGCTGCCCACCCAGCGTCCCGATAAGTAAGGAAAGCACCGCCACCCTAACGCCCCTTCTGCGCAGCACTGCCGGCACCGCCTTCTTGGGGCTGAGCCTTGAGAGAAAAAGGTCATAAAAACTTCCCCTGGGACACATCCAGTCGCACCAAGCCCGGCCATTGTAGATCGCCACCAGGAGTGCACCCGCCATACAGAAAAGCAAAAAGAAACCCAACAGCGGATAAAACCATCCGCCGACCACAACAAGCGGCAGGACGAACCAGACATACCCCTGAAGCCTTGCCCTCTTCTGCCTCAGTTCTTTAAGCGACATCCCTTCCCTCCTTCTCGCCTTTTTTTCATATTAACATATTCAAATATGTTTATTCAAATAGGGAGGGAGGCCCTTTACAGTACCTTCAAGGCCTCGTGGAGGGCCCTCAGCAGGAGGGCCATCCTGGGATAGTCCAGGGTGTGGGGTACATCGGCAGGGCTGTGGTAGTAGGGGTTGCGGTAAAAGGCCGTGTCCGTGACCATCAGGGCCTGGTAGCCCGCCTGCCAGAAGCTCCAGTGGTCTGAGAAGCTCACCCCTGGCACCAGGGCAGGGGCAGCGAGGCTTTCCACGGGGATAAGGCCTGTGTCCTTCATAGCCCTGTGGAGCCTCCTTACCAGGGCCCTGGAGGAGGTGTTTCCCACCAAGGCGACGAAGTTCCCCCTGGAGGGGTAGCGCCAGCGGAAAAACGGCAAGGGGTAGAGCTGGGAGTCCTCCCTGTCCGTGTAGTAGCCCACCATCTCCAGGCTGAGCATTCCCAGGAGCTCCTGCCCCCCAAGGCTTGCGGCATACACATAGCTTCCCATCCGCGAGGAGCCGAACACGGGAGGTTCCTCCAGCGAGAAGGCCACGAAGTGAACCTTCCTTCCCCCGGCATCCTTGGACCACAGCCTGGCAAGCTCAAGGAGCAGGCCTACTCCGCTGGCATTGTCGTCGGCCCCGGGGGAGCCCTCCGCCGTGTCGTAATGGGCTCCCACCACCAGGGCGGGCCCCTGGCCCTCGGCCACTGCCTCTATGTTCAGATAGGTGCCCCCTTCGTAGCGGAAGGGCTGGGCCCTGGGACTATAGCCTGCCTGGCGGAAGCGCTCCTGGATGAGCTCCGCCGCCTCCTGAAGGGCCCTGATGTTCCGCCAGCTCCTGGGCCCGATGCGGCCTGCCAGGTGCTCTACCGCTGTCCTGAGGGCCTCCTCCTCAGCTGGCAGGGGCCTGCTGTGCAGTCCTTTGGACCCAGATGGGACCAAAGCCTCCCTCCTGGTAAACCCTGGCCAGCCCCAGCCTGAGAACCTCCAGCAGGGCCAGGAAGGTCACCACCAGCATGGCCCTGCTGGCCCCCTGGGGGAAGAGCTGCTCAAACCTCACCGGCCCGGAGGAGCCCTCCAGGCTCTCCAGGATGGCCGAGATGCGGTCCTTCACCGTCAGGCTCTCCCGGGTAATGCTGACCACCTCGGGAGGGGTCCTCTTCAGCAGCTCCTTGAAGGCCCCCAGGAGGTCAAAAAGGCTGAGGTCGTCAAACAGGTAGAGCCTCTCCTGGGCCTTCTGGGCAGGCTCCTCTGGAGGTCTCAGGAGTATGGGGGCCCACTGCTGGCCCCGCTCCTTTAGGGCCAGGGCCGCCTCCTTCAGGGCCTGGTACTGCAGGAGCCTTTCCACCAGCTCGGCCCTGGGGTCCTCGGCCTCGCCCCCCTCTTGGGCCTCCTGGGGCCGAGGAAGGAGCATCTTGGACTTTATCTGCACCAGCGTGGCGGCCATGACCAGGAACTCCCCGGCCACCTCCAGGTTGAGCTCTTTCATCATCTGGAGATACTCCAGATACTGACGGGTGATGAGGGCTATGGGTATGTCGTATATGTCTATCTCGTTTTTCCTTATGAGGTGAAGCAGTAGCTCCAGGGGCCCTTCAAAGACCGGAATCTTTATGGTGTAGGGCTTTGCCTCCATGGGCCGCTCTATTTTAGCAGAAAAGGGGCCTGTGATAGAATTCTCATATATGCCCAGGGCTTTCATAGGTTGTAGTGGATTTTCCTACCAGCACTGGAGGGGGGTCTTCTATCCCCAGGGGCTTGCCATGGGCAAGTGGCTGGGCTACTACGCCGAGAAGTTCGGTACCGTGGAGCTCAACGTGACCTTCTACAGGCTGCCCCAGGAAGGGGCCTTCAAGAAGTGGGCATCTGAAACCCCCCAGGACTTCTGCATAGCTCTGAAGGGCAGCCGGTTCATCACCCATATAAGGAGGCTCAGGGAGCCCGAGGAAGCCCTCCAGCGTCTCATGGAGAGGGCCGGGCTCCTGGGCAGAAAGCTTTCCGTGTTCCTGTGGCAACTGCCCCCGGGGTTCAAGGCAGACCCTGGAAGGCTTGAAGGGTTTCTCAAGGCCCTCGGGCCCTACAGGCGCTACAGGCATACCTTTGAGTTCAGGGAGGCCTCGTGGATAAGCCCTCGGGTGGAGGAACTCCTGAGGCAGCACAACGCAGCCTTCTGCATGGCCGATTGGCCCCCCTTTGTTGATGAGCTTCCCCTGACGGCAGATTTCGTCTACATTCGCCGCCATGGCCGGGGCGGAAGCTACAGCTCCTGCTACAGCTCCGAGGAGCTCAAGGCAGATGCCCGGCGCATCAGGGGCTATCTCAGGAAAGGCAAGGATGTGTATATATACTTCAACAACGATGCCTTCGGCTATGCCCCCCAGAATGCCCTTGAGCTCAAGAGGCTCCTTAAGGCATGAAGAACCGCCAGGTGGCCAGAGTATTCAACGAGATTGCCAACCTCCTGGAGATAAAGGGGGAGAATCCCTTCAGGGTGAGGGCCTACCGCAGGGCCGCCCAGAACATAGAGGGCCTCTCCAAGGATGTGGCCGAAATCAGCCCTGAGGAGCTGAGGAAAATCCCCGGCATAGGGGAAGACCTGGCCCAGAAGATAGCCGAGATAGCCCGGACCGGCACCATAAGGCTCTACGAGCAACTCAAAAGCGAGGTGCCCCAGGGCCTGAGCCTGCTACTTCAGGTGCCCGGGCTCGGCCCCAAGACGGCCAAACTGCTTTATGAGAAGCTGGGGGTCAAGTCGGTACAGGAGCTTGAGGCCCTGGCCAGAGAGCACAAACTGAGGGGCCTTCCGGGCATCCAGGCAAAGACCGAGGAGAACATCCTCAAGGGCATCCAGATGCTCAAGCGCAGCAAGGAGCGGCAGCCCCTGGGCAAGGTGCTGCCCCTGGCCCAGGACCTCATGGAGCACCTGGGACGGGCAGCCCCGGTGAAGAAGCTCTGCGTGGCAGGCAGCCTCAGAAGGGCCAAAGAGACTATAAAGGACATAGNCCTCCTGGCTACCTCGGAGGAGCCCATGGCCGTGATGAACGCCTTTGTGCATCTGCCGCATGTGAGGGAGGTGCTCCTGAAGGGTCCCACCAAGAGCAGCGTGGTGCTGGAGGAAGGCATCCAGGTGGACCTGAGGGTGGTGGAGGAGGACTCCTTCGGTGCCGCCCTGGCCTACTTCACCGGCAGCAAGGCCCACAACATCCGCATAAGAGAGATGGCCCTAAAGGCAGGGCTGAAGGTCAACGAGTACGGCATATTTGACGAGCGGGGAAAAAAGCTGGGCGGGGCCAGGGAGGAGGATGTCTACAGGCTCCTGGGCCTGCCCTACATCCCCCCTGAGTTGAGGGAGGACAGAGGGGAGATAGAGGCCGCCCTTGAAGGGCGTCTGCCCAGGCTGCTGGAGCTCCAGGACATCCTGGGGGACCTGCATGTACNCTCCCGCTACAGCGACGGCAGCCACAGGCTCCCCGAGCTCGTTCAGGCCGCCAGGGACAGGGGCTACGCCTACATAGCCATCACCGACCACTCCAAAGGCCTGGGAGTGGCCAAGGGCCTTACGGCAGAAAGGCTCATGGAGCAGATTAGGGAAATAGAGGCGCTGAACAGGAAACTCCGGGGCTTCAGGGTGCTTACAGGCGTGGAGGNGGACATTCGCAGCGACTACACCCTGGATTTGCCAGACGAGGTCCTGGCCAGGCTGGATGTGGTCAACGCCTCCATCCACTCGGGCTTCAGGCAGTCCAGAGAGCAACTCACCAGGAGGCTTGTCTCGGCTATGAAGAACCCCTATGTGAACATCATCGCCCATCCTACCGGCAGGCTCCTGGGAGAGCGGGACGCCTATGAGCTGGACATCCAGGAGGTGCTCCGCACCGCCAAAGAGACGAGCACCGCCCTGGAGATAAACGCCTACCCCATGAGGCTTGACCTCAACGACACCCACGCCCGCATGGCCAAGGAGATGGGCATCCCCTTGGTGATAAGCACCGACACCCATCTGTTGGCCCAGTATGAGTTCATGCACTACGGGGTGAGCATAGCCCGGAGGGCCTGGCTCAGGAAAGAGGACATCCTGAACTCCCTGCCCCTGAAAGCCCTCCTTCAGGCCCTGAGGCGAAAGAGNCCTCAAAGGGCCACAACTCGTTGACACGCCTTGATTTTCCCTGATATACTCTGCAAGAGGAGGAGCGTGCTCTATGAGCCTGGTAGGCAGGCTTGAGGACCTGGCCATCTCCGACATCTTCCAAATACTGGGGGTGGGCAGAAAGACCGGTACCCTTATTGTGCGGAGCGAAAGGGGCACGGCCCTTATCGTGTTCAAGGGGGGTGCCATCGTAAGGGCCGAGGCCACCGCCCTGGGCGACACCATCGGGGAGGAGCTCCTCAGGGCAGGGCTCCTGAAGCCCTCGGTGCTGCAGATGGCCCAGGGCGTAAAGAGAAGCCTACCCCAGAAACCCATGGCGGAGATTCTCCTGGAACTGGGCGCCGTCAAGCGGGAGACCCTGGAGCGGGCCACCAAGAAGCGCATCCAGCGAGTAATCACGGAGCTTCTTCAGTGGGAGGAGGGAGAGTTCTCCTTCGAGCTTGACGAGCTGAGCGTAAACGGCAAGGCGGAGCTCCACGACCAGGGCTGGGAGCTCTCCAAGGGCCTCTCGGCCGAGNATGTGCTCATGGAGGGCGCCAGGGTCTATGACGAGCTCTCCCACGGCATCATGACCGAGGAGGAAGAGGAACCCCCGGCAGAGGAGCCCTGGGAGGAGGACTGGGCCGCCCCCCCGGAGAGGAAGGACATATCTTCCCTGAAGGCCCTCACCCAGGAGCTCAGGTTTCCCAACAGCACCTCCGAAATCACTCTCCTCATCCTCCGGTTCGCCAGCGACATCTTCCAGCGGGGGGTGCTGTTCATGGTGGCCCCCGAGGAGATGGCCGGGCTGGGGCAGTTCGGCCTGGACATAGAGAGGGCAGACGAAAAGATAAGGGAGATAACCCTCCCCGTAGGGGAAAGCCCCTTCCTTCAGCGGGTGCTCCAGGAGGGCAGGCCCTACAAGGGCCCCCTGCAGAAGGACAAGATAACCGAGTTCATGCTCAGGGAGCTGGGCGGAGGCTGGCCCGCCGAGGTGGCCCTGTTTCCGGTGATGGCCGAGGGCAAGACGGTGGCCCTGCTTTACTGCGACAACATCTCCGGCGAGCCTATGCCCACCACCGAGGGGCTGGAGATATTCATCAGCCAGGCCGGTCTGGCCCTGGAGAAGGCACTGCTTCAGAGGAGGCTTCAGGAGATGCTCAGAAGGAAAGAGGGATGATTTTTCCTTCCGAGTTTGTTAAAATTCCCCCAGCCCTGAAGTCATGAAGTCCATCCTGATCGTTGAGGACTCGGCCACCACCAGGGCCCTCATAAGGGCCGTGGTAGAAGAGGCCGGCGAGTTTGAGACCGTGGAGGCGGCCACAGGCTTCGAGGCCCTCAAGCAACTGCCCACCAGGGAGTTTGACCTCATCATTACCGATATCAACATGCCCGACATCAACGGCCTGGAACTCATAAACTTCGTCAAGACCAACCCCCGGTACAGCCACATTCCCCTGGTGATAATCAGCACCGAAAAGAGCGAGGAGGACAAGAAGAGGGGTCTCGCCATCGGCGCCAGCGCCTACATAACCAAGCCCTTCAAGGCCAAGGAGCTTCAGGAGACCATCAAAGAGGTCCTCAAGCTGTGAAGCCCTCGGACAAGGAGTTCATCGCCGAGGCCGACGAGACCCTCCAGGAGGCCGAAAGGCTCCTTCTGGAGCTACAAGAGGCAGGAGCAAACCCCGAGGTCATCAACGCCCTGTTCAGGGCCTTCCACACCTTGAAGGGCCTGGCAGGGCTGTTTGGCCACCAGGGAATTACCGACCTGAGCCACGCCCTGGAGGGCCTGCTGGATGACCTGAGGCTGGGCAGGACCAAGTTCTCCGACGAGCTGGTGGAGTTCCTCCTTCAGAGCACCGACACCTTGAAGGCCCTGGTGAAGGCCGTGAAAGAAGGAACGAGCCTGGATGTAGCCCCCCACTTGAGGGCCGTGGAGGAGTTCCGCAGGCTCCATGCTGCCCAGCAGCAGGGCCCTTCCCTGGAGGGGCTCATTGATGGGTCCATCCTGAAGGTGCTTTCCCAGTACGAGGAGCACAGGCTGAGGGACAACATCCGCCAGGGCCTGGGCATCTACATGCTCAGGAAGGTCTTCAGCATGGAGGAGTTCGACAAGGCCCTCCAGGGCATAACCGCCCGGATAAAGGAGCTGGGGGAGCTGCTGAGCACCCTGCCTTCTGCCGAGGGGGTGCCCGAGGGACACCTGGGCTTCAGCCTCCTGTTTGCCAGCAGAAGACCCCTCCAGAGCCTCAGGGAGGAGCTCGACCCTGAAGTGCAAGAACTCCTGGAAACCAAGGCCCCCAAAGCAGAGACCAAGCCCCTGTCCCTCAAGAGCACCTCCAGCACCGTAAGGGTGGACATAGAGAAGCTTGACAGGATACTGAATACCATTGGAGAGATGGCCCTCACCAAGGCAGCCGTCAAGCGGGTAGCGGAGGAGCTGCGGGAACACTACGGCTATGCCCCCCTGGTGCTGGATGTGTACAAGATCTTCCAGAGCCTGGACAGGCGCCTGGAGGAGCTTCAGGCCCAGGTGCTGGAGATAAGGATGGTGCCCGTGGGGCAGATATTCAGCCGACTGGCCCAGGTCATCAGGCGCTACGGCAGGGAAAGCGGCAAGCAGATAGAGGNGCTCATGTACGGCGAGGACACCGAGATAGACAAGTACCTGGCCGAGGAGGTCATAGACCCCCTGGTGCACATAGCCCGAAATGCCATAGACCACGGCATTGAACCTCCCGAGGAAAGGAAAAGGGCCGGCAAAAAGCCCACAGGCACCATAACCCTCAGGGCCTACCAGAGGGGGAACCATGTGCTCATAGAGGTCAGCGACGACGGCCGGGGCATATCGGCCAAGGCCCTCAGGGACAAGGCCGTAAGGATGGGCCTCCTGGAGCCAGGGGCAGAGCTCCAGAGAAGGGAGCTCCTGGAGCTCATCTTCACTCCGGGCTTCAGCACCAAAGAGACTGCCAGCGAGGTCTCAGGCCGGGGGGNGGGCCTGGACATCGTTCGGGACAAGCTTTCCCTGCTGGGCGGCTTCGCCGAGGTCAGCACCACCGAAGGGCAGGGCACCACCTTCACCCTTACGCTGCCCATAACCCTGGCCATCATAAAGGCCCTCATGGTGCGGGTAGGCCAGGAGCGCTTCGCCATCCCCCTTACCTCCATAGCGGAGACCACCGCCCTGAGGCCCCAGGAACTGCAGAGGGTGGAAGGCCGAGAGGTATACAACCTCAGGGGCAATGTGCTCCCTGTGGCCAGGGTGGCCCACATCTTCGACCTGCAGGCAGAGCAGTCCGAGAGGCTCTTCATGGTGGTAGTGGGGGTGGGAGAGCGCAAGCTGGGCCTCCTGGTGGACGAACTCCTGGGGCAGCAGGAGGTGGTGATAAAGTCCCTGGGCGGATATTTTAAGCCCCTGAGGGGCTTTGCGGGGGCTGCCGAGGTGGGAAGGCACGAGGTAGTGCTGGTAATGGATGTGGAGGCTGTGATGGAGGAGTCCCTGAGCAGGCACAGGGGGGCGCTGAATGTTTGAGACTTACTATGGCCTAAGCCGCAAACCCTTCAGCAAGNCCCCAGACCCCAGCTTCCTGTACCTGAGCCGGGCCCACGAGGAGGCCCTGGCCAGGCTCCAGTATGCCGTGGAGGAAAAGGAGCTGGCGGTGCTCACAGGAGAGATAGGCTGTGGCAAGACCACCGTGACCAGGGCCCTGGTGGACTCCCTGGATGAACAGCGCTACAAGGTGGTGATGCTCCTTAACCCCAGGCTCACCGCGGCGCAGTTTCTGCGCNCCCTGGCCAGGCGCCTGGAGGTGTCCGCCCCCGCGGGGTTCAAGGACGACCTCCTGGAGGCCCTGTACGCCAAGGTGTACGAGCACTACCAGGCGGGCATCACCCCGGTAATAATCATAGACGAGGCCCAGCTCATACCGGGGAAAGAGACCTTTGAGGAAATAAGGCTCCTTACAAACTTCCAACTGGATGACGCCAACCTCCTGAGCCTCATCCTGGTGGGCCAGCCGGACCTCCGCAGACGCCTCAACCACAGGGCCTATATGCCCCTGAGGCAGCGCATAGGCCTGTACTACCNCCTGGGGCCCCTGCCCGAGGAGGAACTGCAGGGCTACATAGAGCACCGCCTCAGAAGGGCCGGAAGGACAGAGCCTCTCTTCAGCCCCGAGGCCATAAGGGCCCTCTACAGATACTCGGGGGGAATACCCAGGCTCATCAACAGCCTGGCCACCACCGCGCTGCTTGAGGGAATGAGTGCCGAGGCCCCGCTCATAGAGGCCCCCTTAGTGGAGGCGGCCGCCAGGGAGCTGGGGCTTGACGGCCCGAGGCTTAACTAAAAGGGCCAGAGGCGCCGCTTCCTTCTGCGCTGCCTCTGCCTCTTGACCTCTATGCCGTAGCGCATCTCCTTCATGAGGGCCAGCATCTCCTCCTGCATCCTGGCGATGTCCTTGGCAGCCGCCAGCAGGGAGGTCAGGGTGTTCTCCACAAAGGTGGCGGTCTCCTGGAAAACCCTTCCGGTCTCACTAAGGGACTGGCGAAGGGCCGAGACCTCAGCCCTCAGGTCCCGGAGGGCCTCCGGGGCCTCGGCCCCAGGGGCCCCCTGGGCTACCTGTACTCGCTCCTCGTAAGCCTCACCAGGGGCCTCCTCCGCAGCCTCCTGGGCAAGCTCCACGGCTGCCTCCTCCGGGGCTTCCCCAGTGGCAGTCCCTGCGGCGGTCTCCTCCAGTGTTTCTGCCGCCTCCTCCACGGCCTCCGCGGGGGTTAATGCCTCTTCCAGCTGGCCCTCTTCTACGACAACCTCGGCGGGGGGCACCTCTAACGCGGTGGGCTCAAACTCAGGTTCTTCAAACAGGGCCCTTGCAGGCTCCTCCTTCTCTTCCTTCTCAGCGCCCAACTGCACCTGATAGCGCCTGGAGAAGTCCTTGATAAGCAGCCTGGTTATGGCCTCGAAGGTCTCCTGCACCCCCACATCGTTGATGGCCTCGGCAGGGATGGCCTGGTAGCCTTGCTGGTTGAGGTCCCTGTCCAGCTCCTGTATCGAGAGGATGTTGGGCAGGTCGCGCTTGTTGTACTGAAGCACCAAGGGGATGGAGTCCGGGTCTATGTTGTTGGCCTGCAAGTTCTCCCTCATGTTCTGAAAGCTCTCTATGTTCTGCTGGCGCATTTCCACCTGCGAGTCGGCCACGAAGACCACCGCATCGGCCCCCTTTAGCACCAGGCGCCTGGTGGAGTTATACCTCACCTGCCCCGGCACGGTATAGAGCTGAAACCTTACGGTAAAGTCCTTTATCCTGCCCAGCTGCACCGGGAGGAAATCAAAGAACAGCGTCCTGTCGGCCTCGGTGGCCAGGGACAGGAGCTTCCCCCGGCGCTCTGGCTCCAGGCTGGCATGCAGGCGCTGAAGATTGGTAGTCTTGCCGCTGAGGCCCGGGCCGTAGTAGACCACCTTGAGGGTTATCTCCTTGGTGGCATAGTTGAAAAGGGCCATTCTGGCTCAGATTATAGCATAAACGCCGTTTCGGCTCTTGTGTTTGACCCTGTACATGGCCTCGTCTGCCAGCCTCAGGAGGTCCTCCTTGCTCTTGGCACTGTCGGGGTAGGAGGCCACACCGAAGCTGGCCGTAAGCTTCAGGTTCAGCCCCTCCTTTCGGAGGAACACGTGCTGCTCAATGAGCTTGCGGAGCCTCTCGGCAATCTGCACGGCGTACTGTGGAGGGGTCTGGGGCAGGATTATTACGAACTCATCGCCCCCGTAGCGGGCCACAATGTCCACATCCCTGAGGTGGCGGATGAGCAGCTGGGCCATCTCCACCAGCACCTTGCTGCCCACCAGATGGCCATGGTTGTCGTTGATGCTCTTGAAGTAGTCCACATCCAGGAAGATAAGGCTCAGGGAGGTCTTGTACCGCTCACACCTCAGTACCTCCGTCTCCAGGGTGCGGTTCATGTACCGGGTGTTGAAGAGCTTGGTGAGGTCATCGGTGATGACCAGCTCCTGCATCTTCTCATACATGGTGGCCCGCTCTATCACCAGGGCCAGATGGCCCACGAGGCCCTGCAGCGCCGCCAGGTCCGCCTGGCCGAAGGCCTCGTCGCCCTGCTTGTTGACGAGCTCTATGACCCCCAGGCACTTGCCCTTGCTCCTTACGGGCACGGCCAGGAGGGAGCGGGTCTTGTGCCTGAGCTCCCTGTCCAGCATCTGCAGAAACCGTTCCTCCCTGTAAATGTCCTTTATGAGCACCACCTTGCCTTCCCTGGCCACCCAGCCGGCCACCTCCTCGCCGGCCTTTATCTCATGCCTCTTGGGCCGCTTGAGGCTGCCTGAGGACATCTCCACCACTAGGTTGCCGCTTTCCTCCTCCAGGAGGTAGAGATTGTAGGTGCTGGCCTTGGTCCTCCTGAGTATTTCCTCGATGACCATCTGCAGCACCTCGGCATGACCGGCCCCCGTGGCTATGGCCTTGTTCAGGGCGGCATGGAAGGCCAGCTCCCGACGCATGGCATGGTTTTCCTCCTTAAGAAGCCGGTGCTCCTTGAGAAACTTGCTCTCCACCATGAGGCGCTTCAGGAGCTGGTGCAACTGCCCCGCGGTGGGGCTGTAGAGGCAGTAGGTCAGGGGCTCCCTGAGCCACTGTCCCAGGCCCTTGAAGGAGGAATTGCTGCACAGGAGCACCTTGGGCACCCCCCTGGAGGCGCTGAAGAACTCCCTCACGCCCACCTCGGTACTGTCTTGGGAAAGCACCAGTGCCGCCGCCTCGGAAAGCCTGGGGAGGGCCTTCTGGAGGGCATCAAACCCCTCCACCCTCCAGCCCCGCTGCCCCAAGGCCTGGGCATAGTGCTCAAGCCCCTGCCCTATACAGAACACCTTATGCGCCACAGCACTTCTTGTACTTCTTGCCGCTTCCGCAGGGGCAGGGTTCGTTCCGCCCTACCTTCTTCCTCTGCCTCCTCTGAGGCTCGGCAGCGGAGGAGCCGGCCCTGTTGTAAAGGAGCCTCTGCCGCCGGCTGAGCCTCTCCATGCGCTGCTCGTCCCTGAGCTGTATCTTGTAAAGCCTGCTGAGGNCCTCGGTGGTTATCCTGGCCGTCATCTCCTCAAACAGGTTGTAGGCCTCCTTCTTGTACTCCGTGAGGGGGTCCCTCTGGCCATAGCCCCTAAGCCCTATGCCCTCCCGCAGGTGGTCCATGGCCAGCAGGTGGTCCTTCCACTGGGCATCCACCACCTGAAGGAGCATCATTCGCTCCAGGTAGCGCATAAGCTCAGGGCCTATCTCGGCCTCCTTTGCCTCGTAGGCCTCCCGGAGGTCCCTGAGCAGTCGCTCCCTGAGCTGCTCAAGCTCCGCCTCCTGANCCTCCAGCCTGTAGGAGAAGATGCCGTAGAGGGCGTCGCCGAGGCCCTTGAGGTTCCACTGGGTGGGATGCTTGTCCTGGGGGCAGTAGATGAACATGAGCTCATCCACCGCATCCTCCAGCATGGCCAGCNCCCTGTCCTTCAGCGACTCGCTCTGCAGTATCTCCTTCCTGAAGGCGTATATCTCGGTGCGCTGCCTGTTCATCACATCGTCGTACTCCAGGAGGTGCTTGCGAATCTCGAAGTTGTGGGCCTCCACCCTCCGCTGGGCGTTCTCCACCGCCTTGCTCACCAGGCGGTTCTCTATGGGCACATCCTCCTCCATGCCCAGGCGGCCCATGAGCCCAGAGATGCGGTCCGAGCCGAAGATGCGCATGAGGTCGTCCTCCAGGCTGAGGTAGAAGCGGCTCGCCCCAGGGTCGCCCTGGCGGCCGGCCCGGCCCCTGAGCTGGTTGTCGATTCTCCGGGCCTCATGCCTCTCGGTGCCCAGGATGAAGAGCCCTCCCAGGCCTACCACCTTCTCCCTGTCCCTTTGGCAGAGCTCCCTGGCCCTGGCCTTGGCCTCCTGGATGTCTTTCTCGGTGGGATCGTCCTTGCCCTTGAGCAGCTCCTTCCACAGGCCCTCGGGGTTTCCCCCCAGGATGATGTCCGTGCCCCGGCCGGCCATGTTGGTGGCAATGGTCACCGCACCGCTTCGGCCTGCCTGGGCTATTATCTCGGCCTCCCGCTCGTGGTACTTGGCGTTGAGCACCGAGTGGGGAATGCCCTTCTTCTTGAGCATGCGGCTCAGGAGCTCGGACTTCTCTATGGAGATGGTGCCCACCAGCACAGGCTGGCCCCTCTTGTGAAGCTCCTCTATCTCCCTCACAATGGCCTTGAACTTGGCCCTCTCGGTCTTGTATATCACATCCGGATGGTCCGCCCTCACCATGGGCTTGTGGGTGGGGATTACCACCACATCCAGGTTGTATATCTTGGCAAACTCCTCGGCCTCGGTATCGGCGGTGCCGGTCATGCCGGCCAGCTTCTTGTACATCCGGAAATAGTTCTGGAAGGTGATGGTGGCCAGGGTCTGGTTCTCGCTCTCTATTCTTACTCCCTCCTTGGCCTCGATGGCCTGGTGAAGACCGTCCGACCAGCGCCGCCCCGGCATGAGCCTGCCGGTGAACTCGTCCACTATCACCACCTCGCCGTCCTTGACCACATAGTCCACATCCCGCTTAAAGAGGTGATGGGCCCTGAGGGCCTGAAGCACATGGTGCACCAGCTCGATGCTCTGGGGGTCAAAGAGGTTGTCCACCCCCAGGAGCCTCTCCGCCTTGGCCACCCCTTCCTCGGTAAGCACCACGTTCCTGGTCTTTTCGTCCACGGTGAAGTCCACATCGCGCTTCAGGTAGGGCACTATGCGGTTGATTTGATAGTACTTGTCGGTGGACTCCTCCGAGGGGCCGGAGATTATCAGGGGGGTGCGGGCCTCGTCTATGAGGATGCTGTCCACCTCGTCCACTATGGCGTAGTGGTGCTCCCTCTGCACATACTGGCTGATGTCGTACTTCATGTTGTCCCTGAGGTAGTCAAAGCCGAACTCGTTATTGGTGCCGTAGGTGACATCGGCCCGGTAGGCCTCCTGGCGCTCCTCGTCCGTCAGGCCATGCACTATGACCCCCACCTTCAGGCCCAGGAACTCGTATATGGGGCCCATCCACCGGGCATCCCTGCGGGCCAGATAGTCGTTGACGGTCACTACATGGACCCCCCTGCCCTCCAGGGCGTTGAGGTAGACCGGCAGGGTGGCCACCAGGGTCTTTCCCTCGCCCGTTTTCATCTCGGCAATCTTGCCCTCGTGAAGCACTATGCCGCCCAGGAGCTGCACATCAAAGTGCCTCATTCCCAGGGTGCGGCGGGCCACCTCCCTGACCACGGCAAAGGCCTCGGGCAGGAGGTCATCCAGGGTCTGGCCCTCCTGGAGCCGCCGGCGGAACTCATCGGTCTTGCCCCTGAGGGCCTTGTCGGAGAGGGCCTGCACCTCCCGCTCCAGGGCATTTATGCGGGCCACCACGGGCCAGAGCCTTTTCAGCTCCCGCTCGTTTTTGGTGCCGAAAATCCTCTTCAGAATGGTCTGAACCATAATTTTAATATCCCATGTTCAGGCCCCGAGGAAGTGCCCGAGCCCCGTATGGCGGCTGAGCCCCCTGGCGGTCCTTACCGCCACTGCCAGGGCCTTCCTTGAGCCCACCAGGGCCACCAGACGCCTGGCCCTGGTAAGGGCAGTGTAGAGGAGATGGCGCTCCAGGAGCACATAGTGCTCCATCACCAGGGGAAGGAGCACGGCAGGGTATTCGCTGCCCTGGGCCTTGTGCACACTGGCGGCATAGGCGAGCTCCAGGTTCTGCAGCTCCAGGGGCTCATAGGCAAGCCTCCTGCCGTCAAACTCCACCACCACCTTGTCGTCCTCCAGGGCCACCACCCAGCCTATGTCGCCGTTGAAGACCTCCTTGTCGTAGTCATTTCTTACCTGCATCACCTTGTCCCCCACCCTTAGGCCCTTCTGGCCTACTGGGGCCCCCCGGGGATTAAACAGCCCCTGAAGGGTCTTGTTCAGTCCCTCCACGCCCACCAGCCCCCTGTGCATGGGGCTCAGCAGTTGCACATCCCTGAGGGGCTCAAGGCCGTAGCGCCTCTGAAGCTCCCCCTGAAGGAGCCACAGCNCCTTCTCATGAGCCTCCTCGGCCCCCTCGGCCTCAAGGAACAGAAACTCGCCCCTGGAGCTTAAGACGGGCATCCTGCCCTGGTTGACCCTGTGGGCATTAAGCACGATGAGGCTGTCCCGCGCCTGGCGGAAAAGCTCCGTAAGCCTCACCACGGGCACCGCCCGGGAGGCCACCACATCGGCCAGCACATTGCCCGGNCCTACCGAGGGCAGCTGGTCGGCGTCGCCTACCAGCACCAGGGAGGCCTCCCTGGGCAGAGCCCTCAGAAGTCTCTGCATAAGGGGGACATCCACCATGGAAAGCTCGTCCACCACCAGGAGGTCTGCCTCCAGGGGGAAGAGCTCGTTGCGCCTGAAGGCCCCCTCCTGGGGGTTGTACTCCAGCAACCTGTGGATGGTGCTGGCAGGCTGCCCCGTAAGTTCCTGAAGCCTCTTGGCCGCCCTGCCGGTGGGAGCGGCCAGGAGCACCCTCCTGTGTCTGTGGGCCCAGAGGAGGGCCTTCACCAGGGTGGTCTTCCCTACCCCTGGGCCCCCCGTAATCACCAGGAGGCGCTCGGAAAAGCTCCTCCTCAGGGCCTCGGCCTGCTGGTGCGAAAGGGCCAGCCCCAGGTGGCTCCTCAGAGAGCCCAGCAGGCGCTCCTGGGGAAAGGGCATCTGCAGGTGGCGCTGGGCACACAGGGCCTTGAGCCTCTTGGCCACCTCCTGCTCGGCCTCATAAAGGCCCCTGAGGTAGAGCACCTTCTCAAGGGTGCCCTCCAGGGAGTCAAACACCACCCTGCCCTCTTCAAAAAGCCCTGCCACACCCTTAAGCAGTGCCTCCCTGGGGATGGCGAACCTCCTCTGGGCCTCCTTAAGGAGCGCCTCGTAGGGGTAGCAGGTGTGGCCCTCCTCGGCCAGCTTCTGGAGGAGATACACCAGGGCCGCCTGGGCCCTTTGGGGCGCCTCCGGCGGGATGCCCATCTGCCTGGCAATCCTGTCGGCAGTAAGAAACCCTACACCCTCCACCTCCAAGGCCACCCTGTAGGGGTCCTCCTGAAGAAGCTCCGGAGCCCTGGAGCCGTAGCGGCGGTAAAGCCTCATGGCCAGGGCCGGGCTCAGCCCCCAGCCCTGAAGCCTTATCATCNCCTCCCTCTGAAGGCGCTGCCTCTTCAGGGCATCCCTTATCCAGCGGAGCTTCTTGGGCCCTATGCCCTGTACCTCGGCCAGCCTTTCGGGATGCTGCTCCATCACCTCTATGGTCTGCTCCCCGAAGCGCTCCACCAGCCTCCTGGCCAGGGCCGGCCCCACCCCCCTGACGGAGCCCGAGGCCAGATAGCGCTCAATGGCCTCCTGGGTGCGGGGCCTCAGGGCCCTGCAGTCCAGTACCCTGAGCTGCCTGCCGTAGCGGGGGTGCTCCACCCAGTAGCCCCTGAGCAGGACCTCCTGGCCCTCCGAGGCCTCCAGAGGGCCTACCGCCGTGATGAGGCCCTGGGCAGTCCTCAGCCTCCCCACGGTGAAGCCGTCATCGGAGGCCCTGTAGAGGATGCGCTCCAGGACACCCCGGAGCTCAACTTCCCTGCACTCCATGCCCTAAGTTAAAAAACAGGGACGCAAAAATCAACCGCAGGGGGACTTGACAAAACCGGAAAGGGGAAATATAATGATAATGAGTCTCAAGATTATCTCTTGGAGGTTTCGCTATGTGCATAGCCCTTGTGGGAGGAATGGACAGGCTGAGGAGGCAGTACATCCAGGAGGCCCAGGCCCTGGGCATAGAGCTCAGGGTCTTCAGCCAGGCCGGCGCTCAGCTGGGCAAACGCCTCAAGGGGGTGGACGCCGTGGTGCTCATGGGCTCCAAGCTTTCGCACCGGGCCAGGAGGGAGGCCCTGGCCGCAGCCAGGGCCGGCGGGGTGAAGGTGCTCCAGTGCCGCTCCGCAGGGGTGTGCGGCCTCAGGGACTGCCTCAGCTGCCTGAGGAAAAATCTTTGAAAAATTATTGATACTGAAATTCAATACTAAAAAGGAGGAGAGTGGATGAAGAAGACAGCACTGGCGGCAGTACTGCTACTCTTGTGGCCCCTGGGGGCCTGGGGACAGCAGGCCAAGGACGCAGGGCGGTGGCAGGAGCGGCTGAACCTCACGGGTGCCCTGGAGATGGACCTCCACTGGGAAGAAGGGCCCCAGGGCGAAGGTGCCTCCTCCCTTTCCCTGGGCACCCTGGAGCTGGGTGCTGAGGTGGACATCGTTCCTTGGCTCAAGGGCTTTCTGCTCCTTCTGGCCGAGGACCTGGGCACCTCCGAGGCCACGGACCTTACGGTGGACGAGGCCACCCTGACCCTTCAGAGGCCGGACTCCCCCTTCTACCTGGTACTGGGAAAGCGGGTGCAGCCCTTTGGACTGTTCGAAAACCACCTGGTGGCAGACCCCTGGGTACAGGACGCCTACGAGACCAACAGGGTGGGCCTGACGGCAGGCTACAGGGGCCCTATGGACATGGATGTCTCCCTCACTGTTTACGGGGGTCAGGAACACCTGGAGCATCTGTTTGGGAGCGGCCTCTTTGATGCCCAGGCGGTGGCAAGAAGGGGGGAGGCCTCGGAGGATGTGGAGGCCTTCATCATCGCCGCCTCTTTCAAGCCCTTACAGAACCGCTTCTTCCATCTCGTGGCATTCGGCAGCTATCTGAGCGAGCCGGGAAGGGGCAGACGGAACCAGAGCCTGGATGTGGGCCTGAGCCTGGCCCCCCCCGTGCTGGAGGGCTTGAGGCTGGATGTGGAGTATGCCCGGGCCCTCAGGAGGGAGCTCTACGAGGGTCTGCAGGAGGAGTTCAGGGAGGCGGTGCTTTCGGCCACCCTGGCCTACGAGTTCGTCCTGAGGGAGAGGGAGGTCCTGGGAGGGGGCCTCTTCATGGCCCGGAGGGCCCACCTGATGGCCGAGCCCCTGGAGCTGGCCCTCAGGTATGAATATTTTGACGACGACGGTCTGGCCGAGGCCACCGGGAGCTTCTCTGCCAAGGACCGCCTGGCCGTGGGGGCCAGGTACACCTTTCTCCAGGAGGGCCCCCTGGTGGCCTTCCTGGCGGCGGAGCTCTACAGAACCACCTACAGGGTGGCCAGCGGCCTCTCCATGGATGACGAGGCCCAGGGGCTGAGGTTCCGCCTGGGCCTGAGCTTCTAAAGCGATGGTCTTTCCGCTGGGGCTCCTGGCAGAGGGCGAAACGGCCGTGGTGGTGGGCACCGCAGGGGAGGCCCAGAGGGCCCAGGATATGGGCCTGAGGGCCGGCAAGCAGGTAAAGGTGCTCTCAAACGCTGGCCGAGGCCCCCTGCTGCTTAAGGTGAACAACTCCAGGATAGCCATCAGCCGCATTGCGGCGATGAAGATATTGGTAAGGAGGACTGCGTAATGAAACAGAGGCTTTCGTCTTTAAGACCCGGCGAGGCTGCCCGGGTGGTAGGCATCCGGGTGGCCGGGCCCATGCGCCGCAGGCTTATGGACATGGGGGTGCTGGTGGGCGAGGTGCTCCAGATAAAAAAGGTGGCCCCCCTGGGAGACCCCATAGAGGTAAGGCTCAAGAACTACAGCCTCTCCTTGAGGAAGAAGGAGGCCCAAGCCATAGAGGTGGAGGTGCTGTCATGAGCGTTGAAACCCTGAGGAAAGAGGGTGTGAAAACCCTTACCATAGCGGTAGCCGGAAACCCCAATTCCGGGAAATCCACCCTCATTAATGCCCTGGCGGGCACCAGGCTCCAGGTGGGCAACTGGCCAGGGGTAACGGTGGAGAAGAAGGAGGCCTGGCTCAGCCATGAGGACTGGCAGCTCAGGCTGGTGGACTTGCCCGGTACCTACAGCCTGAGCCCCTACAGCCAGGAGGAGCTCATTGCCAGGGATTTCCTAATAAAGGAGCGGCCCGATGTGGTCATCGACGTAGTGGATGCCACCAATCTGGAGCGCAACCTGTATCTTACCATGCAGCTACTGGAGCTGGGGATACCTGTAGTGCTGGCCCTTAACATCTACGACGAGGCCCAGGCCAAGGGCTACCAGATTGACACAAAGGCCATGCAGGAGATGCTGGGCGCCCCGGTGGTACCCACGGTAGCCACCAAGGGGCAGGGGCTGAAGGAGCTGCTTGAGGCAGCCCTACGGGCGGCCCTTAAGCCCCAGAGGCCCCCCTCGTATGGGCAGGATGTGGAGGAGGCCCTGGAGGGGGTGCTCAAGAAGCTATCCCAGGAGCGCCCGGAGCTCCTGGCTGCGTATCCTTCCAGGTGGCTGGCCCTCAAGCTCCTGGAGGCCGACGGGGAGGTGCTCAGGGAGACCGGGCTTACCGCCGACTTTGCCCATCCTGCCGTCGAGCACCTTCGGCAGGCCCACGGGGAAGACATCGAGGCCTTCATGGCCGAGCTGCGCTACGGTCTGGCCGCAGGCCTTACCAGAGAAGTGCTCAGGAAGACCCGCGCTGCCAAGACGGACCTCACCGAGCGGATAGACCGCATAGTGCTCAACCGCTTTCTGGGGATCCCCATCTTTCTGGCCGCCATGTGGGTGGTGTTTAAGCTCACCTTCGATGTCTCCACCCCCTTTGTGGACTGGGTGGATGCGGCCACGGCAGGTCCCCTCAGGCGCTGGACAGAGGCCTTCCTGGGCCTGCTGGGGGCCCCTGCCTGGACGGTCTCCCTGGCCGTGGACGGTGTGATAGGTGGGGTGGGCTTCGTACTGGTGTTCGTGCCGGTGATATTCGCCATGATGTTCTTCATCACCTTCCTTGAGGGAAGTGGCTACATGGCCAGGGCCGCCTTCGTGATGGACAGGGCCATGCACTCCATGGGGCTTCATGGCAAGAGCTTCATCCCCATGCTCCTGGGCTTCGGGTGCAATGTGCCGGCCATCTACGCCACCCGGACCCTGGAAAGCCCCAGGGACAAGGCCCTCACCGCCGTGCTGGTGCCCCTCATGTCCTGCGGGGCCAGGCTCCCCGTGTATGTGCTCTTCGTAGGGGCCTTCTTCCCTCAGAGCCCCGGCACGGTGCTCTGGAGCCTCTATGTGCTGGGCATTGCCATGGCGGTGCTGGTGGGGGTGGTGTTCAAGAGGACCCTCTTCAGGGGCCAGGCCCCCTTGTTCATCATGGAGCTTCCGCCCTACAGAATGCCCTCCATGCGGAGCCTCCTTATCCACACCTGGGAGAAAGGTAAACACTTCCTCCTGAAGGCCGGCACCTACATACTGGCCGTCTCGGTGCTGGTGTGGTTCATGCTCAACATGCCCTGGGGGGNACAGAGCACCAAGGACTCTTATCTGGGCAAGATGGGCCAGGCGCTGGCCCCTGCGCTGAAGCCCCTGGGCTTCGGCACCTGGGAGGCCGCCAGCTCCCTCCTGACCGGCATAATCGCCAAGGAGATCGTGGTGGGCACCATGGGAGAGATATATGCGGCCCAGGCCCAGGAATCGGAGGAGGGGCCCAGACCCNCGTTCCTGGAGGACCTCAAGGAGCTGGCCCTGGGCTTTGCCCAGGCAGCCAGGGACGCGGGGGCCAATGTGGTCTCCACGGTGGGCATTGCCAGCCTTCAGGCCGAGGAGGAGGGACAGGAGGGCCTAAGAGAGGCGGTGCGCAGCACCTTCAGCCCCCTGAGCGCCTATGCCTTCATGGCCTTCGTGCTGCTGTACATGCCCTGCGTGGTGGTGGCCATAGCCATGAGACACGAGTTCGGCACCTGGAAGTGGTTCGGCCTGGCCTTCTTGTACCAGACTGTTCTGGCCTGGTCGGTGGCGTTGATAATCTACCAGGGCGGAAGGGCCCTGGGCCTTTAGGAGGTACTGGCCATGAGCCTTGCCGATGCGGTATGGTTGCTCCTTATCGGGGCCGCCACGGTGTATCTGCTTTACCGCTCCCTGTGGAAGAAGCGGGGCCACTGCCACGGCTGCGGCGGAAGCTGCGACACCAAGAAGCACCCCTAACCTTCTCCCCTCCCCCTCAGAGCACACCCGGGCCCCGGGCTTTGCCCTCAGGGCCCGGGTGTGTTATCTTTTCTAACCATGAGGGTCCTGGCCCTTCTGCTAACGGCTTTCTACCTGGGTCTTCATGCCACCGCGGGGCAGGCCTCGGCCCTTAAAAGGCTCCAGGCGGCCTACCAGGGCCTCAGGGATGCCCGGGGAAGCTTCACCCAGATAAGCAGCCTGAAGGAGCTTCAAGAAGAGGAAACCTTTCAGGGGGAGTTCCTCCTGAAACTACCGGGACAGATGCTCATCCGCTACAAGGGGGCCGAAGCCCAGACGGTGCTCATCCAGGAGGAGGAAATCCTCATCTACCAGCCGGCCCTCAAGCAGGCCTTCAGGGGCCGCTTTGGGCCCCAGGGCTACGGGGTGGTGCCCGTGGCCCTCCTTCAGGGGCTGGCAACGCTGAAGGAGCACTTCCAGGTGCTGAAGGAGGAAAAGGGGCTGCTTCTTTTGGCTCCCCGGCAACCCACCGGCACCCTGGTCAGCCTGGAGGTTCATCTGGCCAAACGGGGTAGCGCCTTTCCCATAAAGGGGCTCGTGCTTCATGACAGGTTCTCCAACAGGGTGGAAATAAGGCTCAAGGATGTGAAGGTCAACACCGGCCTCAGGGCAGAGGACTTCACCCTCACCCTGGCACCAGGGGTAAGGGTATTTGAGCAATGAGCATAATACTGAAGGCCCTCAGGAAGGCCGAAGGCAGGAAGCCTCCCCAAGGCCAGGGGGTGTTCATAAGCCGGCCCCGGAGGCCTGCCTGGGGCCTCCTGGCAGCCCTGGTGGCAACCCTCGTGCTCGTTGTAGCCTTGCTGTTTTATCTGCTGGGGCCTCAGGCAAAAAGACAGGAAGCCCCACCCCCCCAGGAGGCCACCCCTGTAGCCCCTAAGCAGGGCCTTTCGGTGGACACGGGGGGGATAGAGGCCCTGCTCAGGGCCGGCCAGTACAGCCAGGCCGAGGCCCTGGCAAGAAAGGCCCTGCAGAGGACTCCCGGGGCGGAGCTTTACAACCTCCTGGGACTGGCCCTCAAGGGGCAGGGCAGGCTGAAGGAGGCCACAGAGGCATACCAGCGGGCCCTGGCCCTTGATGCCTCCTTTCCCGAGGCAGCCAACAACCTGGCCGTGGCCCTGGAGGCCCAGGGCAGAAGGAAGGAGGCGGAGGAGTTCTACCAGGAGGCCCTCAGGCTAAACCCCTCCTATCCGGAGGCCCATCTAAACTATGCCCTCCTGCTGGAGGCCACGGGCCGAACCGCCCAGGCCATGGAGCACTATCGCACCTTCCTCAGTCTCAGCGACGACGAGGAGCTGAAGGCCCTGGTGAGGGCCAGGCTGAGGTACCTGAGGTAGATGAAGGCCTCCCTCATCCTGGGCATAGACACCTCCTGTGATGACACCTCCTCGGCCCTGCTGGAGGCCAGGGGGGAGGAGGTAAGGGTACTTTCCAATGTGGTCTCCACCCAGGCACACATTCATGAAAAATACGGGGGGGNGGTGCCGGAACTTGCCTCAAGGAGGCACATAGAGGCCCTGTGGCCGGTATGCCGGGAGGCCCTGGGCCAAAGGCCCCTGGAGGCACTCAGCGCCTTGGCGGTATGCATAGGCCCGGGGCTCATAGGCTCGCTCCTGGTAGGTACATGTTTTGCCAAGGCCGTAGCCTTTGCCAAGGGCCTTCCCCTGGTGGGGGTGAACCATCTGGAGGGGCACATCTTCTCGGCCTTCCTGGAAGGGGAAAGCCCCAGGTTTCCTTTTCTGGCCCTGGTGGTCTCAGGAGGGCACACATCCCTCTACCGGGTGGAGGGATTCCTCAAGTACACCGAGCTTGGAAGAACCAGGGACGACGCCGCTGGGGAGGCCTACGACAAAGTGGCCAAGCTCCTGGGTTTGGGCTACCCCGGAGGCCCGGCAATAGATGCGCTGGCCAGGAAGGCCAAGCCCACCATCGCCTTCCCCAGGGCCTATGTGCCCGGCAGCCTGGACTTCAGCTTCAGCGGTTTGAAGACCGCCGTGCTGAAGTACCTAAAGGACAAGAGGAAGCCCTACAGCAAGCGACTGGTGGCCCAGGTGGCCTCCTCCTTCCAGGAGGCGGTGGTGGATGTGCTGGTACGCAAGACCGAATGGGCCATAAGGAAGACGGGTATCAGGACCCTGGTGGTAGCCGGGGGAGTGGCCGCCAACTCGGCCTTGAAGGAACGCATGGGCCAGATGGCCCAGAGGCGGCAGGTGAGGCTCCTTGTGCCCTCGCCCAGGTACTGCACCGACAATGCCGCCATGATAGCCCTGGCCGGCCTCTACCATCTGAGGGCCGGACGCCTGGCCCCCATGGAGCTCAGCCCCAAGGCTACCCTGCCCCTTTAGCCCTAAGCAGCACCAGGGCCTCTATGTGGTAGGTCTGGGGAAACATGTCCACCATCCTGAGGCCGCAGAGCTCATAGCCTCCCAGAAGCCCCCTCAGGTCTCTGGCCAAGGTGGTGGGATTGCAGGACACATAGGCAATCCACTGGGGGTGAAGCTCCGTAAGCCTTCTCAGGGCCTCCTTGGTAAGCCCTGCCCTGGGAGGGTCCAGCACCGCCACCTGGAACTCCCTGCCCTTGAGGGGGGCCCGCTCCACGGGGGCCTGTATCCAGCGGATGTTGTCCAGCCCGCCAAGGCGGGCATTGCGCCTTCCGTCCTCAACGGCATGGGGGTTCTCCTCCACGGCCACTACCTGCCTGGCCAGGCGGGCCAAGGGCAGGGTGAAGTTTCCCCCGCCGGCATAGGCATCCAGCACCACCGCCCCTGAAAGGGCCTCCCGGAGAGACTCCACCAGGAGCTCCACCAGGGCCACATTGAGGGCCCAGTTTGACTGCATAAAGCTCCAGGGCCCCACGGTGAAGGGCATTCCCCCCAGGTTCAGACTTACATATCCCCGCCCCCTGTAGGAGCCGTCCTGAAAGGCTACGGTACCCAGGCCCGCCCCTGCCAGGGCCTCGGCCAACTGCTCCTGAAAACCCTCTGGGCCAAGCACTGAGGCCATGAGGCCGTCCTGCCCCGAAGTTATATGAAGCTCCTTTAGCCCGCTCAAATGAACCTCCTTAAGGGCCTGCAGGGCCTGATTTATGGGTTCCTTCATGAGCAGACACTGCTTGATGGGCACCACCTCCCTGGTGCCCTCCCTGAAAAACCCCATTTCCCCCTCGGGGGAGAGCTTGAACTGTCCCCTGTGGCGATACCCCAGGGGTTGCCCTGCCAAGGGCTCCCCCGGCTGGACCTCCAGGGCCCCCAGCCTCTGCAGGGCCTCCCTGAGCACCTGGGCCTTAAGCTCCAGCTGTCCCGGGNAGCTTATGTGCTGCATCTGGCAACCGCCGCAGCGGCCGAAATAGGGGCAGGGGGGCTGAACCCTCTGAGGGGAGGGCTCAAGTACCTGGACGGTGTCGGCCAGAATGTAGTGGCGCTTCTCCTGAAGGGGTTGTGCCTCCACCAGCTCCCCCGGCAAGGCCCCTTTCAGGAACACCACCTTTCCATCGGCCTTGCCCAGGGAGTAGCCGCCGTAGACAGCCCTTTCGGCCCTGAGCCTCATTTCTGAAGGAGCTTCTTGATCATGCCCTTCAGCTCCGTGAGGTCCGAGGACTTGACAATGTAGGCCTCCGAGGCCCAGACGGCAAAGTCGTCCCTGTAGTCATAGGCAGTGGACATGATGATGGGCACCCGGGGGCGCATCTCCTTCATCTTCCTCAGCAGGGTTATGCCGTCCATATCGGGGATGAGGATGTCCAGGGTCACCAGGTCGGGAGACTCCGTCTCAAAGAGCCTCAGGCCTTCGGCCCCCGTCTTGGCCGTGAGCACATCGTAGCCCTCCTCCTGAAGCTCCTCCCTGTAGAGCCTCAGGATGTGCTCGTCGTCATCGACTACCAGGATTTTCATGATTTATACCTCCTTTCGGATTGGCAGGATAATTCTGAAAGTGCTGCCTCCGCCGGGCCATCGGCTGGAGACCTGGATTTCGCCCTCGTGCTCCTGGATGATGCGCCTGGTGATGGCCAGCCCCAGCCCGGTGCCCATGGGTCTGGTGGTAAAGAAGGGGTCAAATATCCTGGGCAGGTCCTCCTTCTTTATACCGCAGCCCGTGTCCGAGACCTCCACCACCGCCTTGCCGTCCTGGGCGTAGGTGGTTATGGTTATGGTGCCACCGTCGGTGGCCTGGTTGGCGTTGGAGATGATGTTGAACAAGGCCTCCTTCATCCTGTCGGCATCCACGAAGACCTCCAGGGGCTGGATGTTCCTCTCAATAGTGTTTTCCTTGGCCCTGAGCTCAGCCTCCAGGAGCTTGAGCNCCTCCTCCAGGAGCTCCTGGAGATTCGTCCTCCTTCGCTGCAGCCTCACATGCCTTACGAAGCCCAGGATTTCCTTTAGGATCTGCTCCAGCCTGCTTACCTCCCGAACTATTATACTGGCGTATTCCCTGAGGTTTCCATCCAGCTTCTTCTCCAGCCGTTTGGCAAACCCTCCCACGGAGACCAGGGGGTTTCGGATCTCATGGGCCACCTTGGCAGCAACCTCGCCCAGGGCGGCCATGCGCTCGGCGGCCTGCAGCCTCTCCCTGAGCTGCTTCATCTCGGTTATGTCCCTGACCACATGCACCACCCCCAGGAAGTTGCCCTCGGCGTCAAACAGCGGCGAGGTGGAGGAAAGGAAGGTGCCCTTCAGATAGGGGTCGTCGTATTCCTCTATGTTGGGTCGTCTGCTCTGCATGGTGCGCATGTGGGGGCAGCTCTGGAGGGGCTCCTCCATGCCGTGGAAGACCTGGTAGCACTTCTTGCCTACCACCTCGTCCTCGGGAAGTCCCACCTTCTTGAGAACCGCCTGGTTGACCTTCTTGATGGTGTAGTTGCTGTCGGTAAGGTAGACCATGTCGGAGATGGAACGGAAGATGTTCTCCAGCTCCGCCTCGGCCAGGCGCACCTGCTCAAACAGCCTGGCGTTCTCTATGGCCGAGGCCACCTGGTTGGAGAAGGCGCTGAGGAAGCGCATGTCCTCCTCCGTGATGGGCTTGCGGTTGAAGAGGTTGTCCACCCACAGCACCCCTATCACCTTGTCCCTGGAGACCAGGGGCACCACGGCGTAGGCCTGCGTGCCCAGCTGCTGAAGGAGCAGCGGGTCGGCCAGGGCCGATGAGGCATCCTCCACATTAAAGGGGACCTTTTCCCTGACCGCCCTTACCAGGGCGGTATCGCCCTCCAGGGGTATCTCCAGCGCCATGGTAAGGCGGTCAAAGAAGGAGTCCTTCTTCAGGGGGCCCCGCTCTATCTCCTCCATGATGTCGTGCAGGGAACGCCTCTGAAGAGAAAGTCCCTCCCATATCCTCCAGGCCTCCTCAGGGCTAGAGGGGCCTACTCCCATGGCCCCCTTGAGCACTTCCCGCTGCTCGTCCACCAGAAACAGTATGGCCCTGTTGAAGCCCAGCCCGTCGCTCATGGTCACGGCGGTAAGAATCATCCTCAGCAGCCTTTCCAGCTCCAGTGTTCCCCGCATGGCCGAGCTTATGAAGAACAGCCTGGAGAGCTCCTGGTTGCGCCTTATGAGCTCCCTCTCGGTGCGCTTCTTCTCGGTGATGTCCCTGGATATGCCGCTGGTGCCTATGACCTCCCCGGCCGCGTCCTTTATAGGCGAAAGGGTGAGGCTCACCTCTATGAGCCGGCCGTCCTTGGTGAGCCTGAGGGTCTCTATGTCCTTTATCACATCGCCCTTCCTGAGGCGCTCCATGAACTCGGCCTCCTGCTCCCTGAGGAAGTCCGGAATGAAGGGCAGGGGCTTGTGCAGCACCTCCTCTTCGCTGAAGCCATAGATCTTCTCTGCGGCCGGGTTCCAGGAGGTGACCCTGCCCTCCAGGTCGGTGGTCACTATGGCATCGGCGGAGTTGGCAATGAGACTTTCCAGGTACTCCTTGGTCTGGGCTACCTCCTTGTAGAGGGACATGATTTCTTCCTGGTACAGCACCCTGTCGGTGATGTCCTGGATGAAGACCACCACCTCCACCACCCTGCCCTGGGGGTCCTTCACCGGGTAGGCGGTGAGCTCGGCGTAGTTGAGTCCTCTGGACTGGGTTATGGAATTTATGTCCCCGCTCTGGAAGGTAGCCCTGGCGGCGCAATGGGGGCATATGCCCCCTTCGTGGTGAAACNCCTCCCTGGCGTCCCTGCCCAGGACCTCCTCCAGGGGGCGGTCCATCCACCGCTCCACATACCGGTTGGCGCTGAGTATCCTGTAGTCAGCATCCATGGAGACGATGCCCCCCTGGACGGTCTCAAACAGCAAATCCAGGCGCCTCTTGGCCTCCTCCACCTGGAGGCGGGCCTTGCGCTCCTGCTCCTGCATTCTGGCCCTGTCTATGGCCACGGCACTGAGGGAGGCAAACCCCTCGGCCATCTGCAGGTCCTCCAGGTCAAAGGGCGTGGGGGTGCCGTCCTGGGCGGTCTTGTCGTATATGCCCAGGGTGCCTATGATGCGCTCCCCCACCCTGAGGGGCACGCATATGGCCGAGCGGGCCCGGATGGTCTTGGTGCGCATGTGCTCAGGGAGCTTGGAGACATCCTCCACGAACAGGGACTTGCCCTCCTTCNCCCCCAGCCCGCCACTCCTTCGCCCACGGCCAGGCTGAGCTCCTCGGCGCGCTCCGTCTCCAGACCCCAGGAGGATTTTATGTGGAGCCTGCCGTCGGCCTCCAGGAGGCGAATGATACACACCTTGGCCCCGGTAAGTCGGGCTATCTCCCTGGAGATGCTCTCCAGCAGCTCCTGGGGCTCATAGACCGAGGCCAGGGCCTTACTGAGGTCATACATTATGCCCAGCTGTTGCAGCTGCCTCTTGGTGGTGCTGTAGAGCTCGGCGTTCCTGACCACCACGGCAATGGTGTGCGCCAGTATCATGGCCGTGTCCTTCATGCTGGGCTCTATGCCGTAGGGTTCCTTCCTTCCCATCACCAGGAGGCCCTTGCACAGGTTGTCCCTCAGAAGCGGCACGGCCAGGAGGCTACGGCATGCCAGGCACATCCGCTCTGCCTGGGCCATCTCCCTGGTGTCCTCTATGAGGACGGGCTTCAGGGTCTCCAGGACCATGCTGGCCAGGGGGGCATCAATGGGCAGACGCTCCTCGGCAGGCATGTCCTCCTGGCTTATGGCCTCCAGGAAGAAGGCCCTCTGCTCGGGCCTGAGCAGATACACGGCCACGGCGTCAAGCCGCAGCTTCTGGGCAATGGTCTGGGCCGTAAGCTCCAGGGCCTCCCGGAGCTCCAGCACCGTGCCGGCTATCTTGGCCACATCCAGCATGAGCTCGGTCTCCCGGAGCTTGCTCTCCACCTGCCTGGTGGACTCTGCCAGAGCCTCCACCATGGAGTCGAACCTCCTGGCTATGAGGCCGAACTCGTCCTTCTTGGTGGTGGCAATCCTGTAGCCCAGCTCTCCCCGGGCCNCCTGCTCGGTGGCCCTGAGAAGCTCCTCAAAGGGACCGCTGAGCATCCTGCGCATGAACAGGGCCAGGAAGGCAAAGGTTATGAAGGCAAAGGAGACCAGGACGAAGATATACACCATGCTGCTTCGGCGAATGCGCTCTCCCACTGCCAGGGTGCTCATGGCCGCATTGAGGGAGTTCTCGTACAGGGTGTCCAGGGTAGCAAACAGCACATCCTTCCTGGACTCCAGCATCCCCAGGGCGGCCAGCACCTCGGCCCTGCCCACGGGGTGCTCCAGGGCGATGACCTTGTCGGCCAGGACCTTAAGGCCCTGGAACTCCTCCCCCATGCTCCTTATCTCCTCGCTTTCGCCATAGACCTGCTGGATGCGGCCAAAGTGCTTGTACACATCGGCCACGCTCTGGCGGTAAAGGCGCCTGTACTGGCCCTGTCCGGTAAGGGCCCAGCCCCTGACGCTACCCAGGAAGTCCCTGAGGGAGGCCCTGAGCTCCACGAAGTGTCGGTGCCGGTTGAGCTCCATCGAGAGGGNGGAGATGTTGGCATCCAGGGCCCTAAAGATGTAAATAGCTCCTATGCCCAGAAGGGCCGAGGTGGCCAGAAACCCCAGGAGAAACACTATGAGCTTGCTCTTAAGGCTCATTTGCCAAGAAGCTCTTTATACAGGCTCAGGTACTGCCTGGCCGAGCGCCTCCAGGAAAAGTCCTTCTGCATGCCGGCCCTCTGCAGCCTCTGCCACTTGTCCCTGATGGGCCAGAGGCAGAGGGCGCTCCTTATGGCCTCCTTCAGGCATTCCGCCAGGGGCATCTTGAACAGAAACCCCGTACCCCTCTGCCTAAGGGGCACATAGTCCTCCACCGTGTCGGCTATGCCCCCGGTGCTTCGGGCCACAGGGGGGGTGCCGTAAAGCTGGGCTATCATCTGGCCCAGGCCGCAGGGCTCGTACCTGGAGGGCATGAGGAACATATCTGCCCCGGCATAGACCAGGTGGGCAAAAGCCTCGTCAAGCTCCAGGCGGAGGTAGAGCTTCCCGTTGCTACGGCTGGCCAAGGCAGCCAGGGCCTCCTGGTATGTGCCGTCACCCTTGCCCAGCACCACCAGGTTGGCCCCTTGGGAAATCAGCCAGGGAGCCACCTCCAAGAGGAGGTCCACCCCCTTCTGGGCGCTTAGCCTGCCCACCATGGCCAGAAGGGGGGCCCTGGCCTGGGAAAACCCGCACCGCTTCACCAGAAGGGCCTTGGCCCTGCCCTTGCCCGCCAGGCTGCGGACACCGTAGGGACTGGGCAGATGTTCATCATGCAGGGGGTTCCAGGTCCCCGTATCCAGGCCGTTGAGGATTCCCCTGAGGCGCTCTGCCCTCTTCTGAAGAAGCCCCTCCAGGCCGAAGCCGTACTCCGGCGTGAGTATCTCCCTGGCATAGGAGGGACTTACGGTGCTCACCATATCTGCCCCCAGGATGCCGGCCTTGAGGAAGTTCACCCTGCCGTAGAACTCCAGGGCCTCGGGGTTGAAGTACTCCCAGCCCAGCCCTGTAAGGAGCATCATCTGTCGGGGGAACAGCCCCTGGTAGCCCAGGTTGTGGATGGNAAAGAGCGTCTTTACATCCTTGAAGAAGGCATCGCCCCTGTAAAGGGTCTTCAGGTAGAAGGGCACCAGGGCGGTCTGCCAGTCGTTGGCATGCACTATGTGGGGCCTGAACTGGAGGGCCTTAGCCGCCTCAAGCACTGCCCGGCTCAGGAACACGAACCGGTGGGCATTATCAGGGTAGTCGCCCTCCGGGGNGCCGTAGAGCTCCCTCCTGGCAAAGTACTTGTCGCAGCGGATGAACACATAGGGTCCTTCGGTGTAGAGCCTGCCTTCCTGCTGCTCCTTGCCCACCTGCACAGGGATGCTCTTGCCGGTGTCCTGGACCTCGGCGCTGATACATCCATAAAGGGGCATGAAGAGCCTGGCATCCACGCCCAGGGCCCTGAGCTCTCTCAGCAGGGCCCCCGCCACATCGGCCAGCCCGCCGGTCTTGGCATAGGGCACGGCCTCGGAGGCCGTAAGCAGCACTCTCACACCTGGACCTCCCTCATGAACCTGGCCGCCTCCTCCGGAGGGGTGGGGTTGATGTAGAACCCCGAGCCCCACTCAAAGCCGGCTATCTTGGTGAGCTTGGGCATGAGCTCAATATGCCAGTGGTAGTACTCGTTCTGCTCCTCGGTAAAGGGGCTGGTGTGAATGATGTAGTTGTAAGGGGGGGACTCCAGCAGGGCATCCAGCCTCTTCAGTATTCCCTGAAGAAGCTCTGCCAGGGCCTTGAAGCTCTTCTGCTGCGGTGAAAAGGCCGACTCGTGGGCCTTGGGCAGAATCCAGGTCTCAAAGGGCGCCCGGGGGGCAAAGGGCGAAAGGGCCACATAGCCTTCGTTTTCGGCCACCACCCGGCGGCCGTCGGAAAGCTCCTGGTATATGATATCGCAGAATATGCACCGCTCCTTCAGGTCGTAGTGGGCCCTGGAGCCCTTCAGCTCGTCCTTCACCGTCCTGGGCACAATGGGCAGCCCTATGAGCTGCGAGTGGCTGTGCTCCAGGCTGGCCCCTGCGGCCTCGCCCTCGTTCTTGAAGATAAGCACATATTTCAAGCGGCTGTCGTTCCTGAGCTCGGTAAGCCTCAGGTAGTAGGCCCAGAGCACATCCTCCACCATCTTCTCAGGCAGGGTGGAGAGGCTCTGGTAGTGCTCAGGTGTCTCCACTATCACCTCGTGCACTCCCACGCCGTTCATCTTGTCAAATATGCCCTCGCCCATCTTGTTCAGGGCCCCGTGGGCCTGAAGGGCAGGAAACTTGTTGGGCATGACCCTGAGGCTCCAGCCCGGCTTGTTGGGCAGACTTCCCGGTGGGCGGAAGGCCAGGGTCTCCTCAGGGGTGGTGTACTCGTTGCCAGGACAGAAGGGGCAAAAACCCCCCTTCTTCCTGTGCGCCATGGGAGCAAAGTCGGCAGGCCTCTTGCCCCGCTCCACAGAGATAATCACCCATCTTCCCAGTATAGGGTCCTTCCTCAGTTCTGGCACTCTAAGACCTCCGAAAATTGGCGAAAATTCTAAATTTATTATACATTAACACACATGAGGCCTACCTTCCATCACAGGGCAGTAAACGGCCCTTTTGAAGACCCGGTGGNGTATGTGCGTCTTCAGTGGCAGCGCCGGGGGCTGCTGCTGGACCTGGGCGACCTTCGGCGCCTGAGCCAGGGGGAGCTGCTCAAACTGACCGATGTCTTTATCACCCACACCCACATAGACCACTTCATCGGGTTTGACACCCTGCTGAGGGCCCTCCTGAGGAGACCTCAGCCCCTGAGGCTCTATGGCCCCTTGCAGCTCCTGGAGTGCCTCAAGGGCAGGCTCAGGGGCTACAGCTGGAACCTCATAAAGGACTATCCCCTGGAGCTTCAGGCCGTAGGGGTGGGGCCCTCAGGGCAGACAGAGGNGGGCTTCAGGGCCCGGGAGGGCTTCAGCCCCTCTGCCGAAAGGGCCAAGGCCTTCCAGGGGCCCCTGCTTTCGGAGGAGCACCTTCAGGTCAGGGCCGCGCTTCTTAGGCACGACATAGACTGCCTGGCCTATGCCCTTGAGGAGCCCTATCACATAAACATCAACAAGGTGGCCCTTTCCCAGATGGGTCTTCCCGTGGGCCCCTGGCTCTCCAGACTCAAGCAGGCCATAAGGGAGGGGCTGCCTGACGAGACCCCTTTTGAAGTGCAGGGCCGGGTCTTCAGCCTGGCAGAGCTGAGGAGCCGGCTCATTCACATAAGCAAGGGGCAGAAGCTGGCCTATGTGATGGATGCCGCCCCCACGGAGGAAAACCTGGGGAAAATCGTCCAGCTTGCCCAAGGGGCAGATACCCTGTACTCAGAGGCATATTTCCTCCACAGGGACCTCCAAAGGGCCAGGGAAAGGAACCACCTCACCGCGGCCCTGGCTGGAGATGTAGCCAGGGCCGCGGGAGTGGGCCGCCTGGTAATAATGCACCTGAGCCACAAGTACCACCACCAGGAGGAGGCCCTTCTCAGGGAGGCCCGGGAGGCCTTCGGGGGGCCGGTGAGCCTGGGGGGGGCTTAGGGTGCCCTTGAGAAAGGAGCTCAAGGAGCAGTTCCTCAGGGAGCTTTCGCCCTGGGAAAAGCTCTTCTTCCTCCGGAAGGCCCGGGAGGCCATCTACGAGAAGTGCTATCCCGTGGGAGAAGACCTCTTTCAGTACTGCTGGTTCCTCACCCTGAGGGAACGGCTGAGGCAGATAAGGCCCCAGCGCCAGGCCGGGGGCCTGCGCTACCTCCTGGCCCACGGGCTGAAGGAACTGGAGGAAGAAATAAGGCACTACGCCCAGAGGCTCCAGGCCCAGAGGCTGCCTGCTCCGGACAGGGAGGCCAGGGGGTTCCTGGAGCACCTGTCCAAGCAGTAGTGCCCTGCTTGAAAACCCTGCCCAAACTGATACAATGACGGTATGGAAAAGAGGCTCCGCTTCAGCCTTATATACTTCTTCATCGTGTTCGGGTTGATACTGGTACTGCAGAACTACCTCCTGGGCAGGGAACTTCTTACCATAACCTACAGCGAGTTCCGCACACTGGCCGAGGAGAAACTCGTCCAGGACCTGAGCATCTCCAGGGACACCATAGAGGGGAAACTTCTTCCCGGCGCCCTGGAGCGCCTGGCAGCCCTCAGGGGCGTGGAGTCGGCGGAGCTCAAGGACCTCAAGAGGTTCTATGTAGTGAGGATGGAGGACCAGGAGCTGGTAAAGCTCCTCTCCGAAAGGGGCATTCGGTACAAGGCCAGGCTGGAGGCCACCTGGTTGAGGACCCTCCTCAGCTGGCTCATCCCCATATTCATCTTCATAGCCCTGTGGGGCTATCTCCTGAGGAAGATGGGCACCCCTGGAGAGGGCCTCATGGCCGTGGGAAGGAGCAAGGCCAAGGTCTATGTGGAGGGGGAGACCAAGGTAGGCTTTGCCGATGTGGCCGGGGTGGACGAGGCCAAGGAGGAGCTCAAGGAGGTCATAGAATTCCTGAAGAACCCCAAGAAATTCCAGGAACTGGGCGGCAAGATTCCCAAGGGCATACTCCTGGTGGGCCCCCCAGGCACAGGCAAGACCCTGCTGGCCAGGGCAGTGGCAGGGGAGGCCAAGGTGCCGTTCTTGAGCCTTAGCGGCTCGGCCTTCGTGGAGATGTTCGTGGGCGTGGGGGCAGCCAGGGTGAGGGACCTCTTCAGCCAGGCGGAAAAACTTGCCCCCTGCATAATCTTCATAGACGAGCTGGACGCCCTGGGCAAGGCCAGGGGCATAAGCCCTGTGGCCGGGGTGGACGAAAGGGAGCAGACCCTGACACAGCTCCTTTCCGAGATGGACGGGTTTGACACCAAGAAGGGTGTGATAATCATGGCCGCCACCAACAGGCCGGAGATACTGGACCCAGCACTCCTTAGGCCCGGCAGGTTTGACCGGCACATCCTGGTGGACAGGCCTGACCTCAGGGGCAGGGAGGAAATCTTCCGGGTGCACACCGCCAAGGTGAAGCTGGCCCCGGATGTGGACCTCAAGACCCTGGCCTCCATGACCCCGGGGATGGTGGGGGCAGACATTGCCAACATAGTCAACGAGGCGGCCCTCCTGGCAGCCCGAAAGAACAAAAGCGCCGTGGACATGAGCGACTTTGAGGAGGCCATTGAGCGGGCCGTGGCCGGGCTCCAGAAAAAAAGCCGGGNGATAAACGAGCGGGAGCGCCGCATCGTGGCCTATCACGAGTGCGGCCATGCCATAGTGGCCAGCGTGCTGCCCCATGCCGACCCAGTGCGTCGGGTAAGCATAATCCCCAGGGGCATAGCAGCCCTGGGCTATNCCCTTCAGCTTCCCACCGAGGAGCGGTACCTGCTTACCAAGTCGGAGCTCCTGGACCGCATCNCCGTCATGCTGGGCGGACGGGCCGCCGAGGAGCTGGTCTTCGGCGAGGCCTCTACCGGGGCCCAGAACGACCTGGAGCGGGCCACCGAGATGGCCAAGAGCATGGTCAGGGCCTACGGGATGAGCGAGGAGCTGGGGCCCCAGAGCTTCGAGCGGGCCAGGCCCACATTCCTGGAGATNCCCTGGAGCCCTCCCAAGGACTTCAGCGAGGAGACGGCCAGGAAAATAGACCAGGAGGTAAAGAACATCATCCTGGAGGCCTACCGCCGGGCCAGGGAAATCCTCACGGCCAAGCGGGACAAGCTGGATGAGGTGGCCTCCCTGCTCCTTAAGAAGGAGGNCATAGAGGGGGAGGAGCTCAAGGAACTCCTCAAGGAGAAAGAGGTTGAGCAAGAACCAAAGGCTTGAACTCAAGATGCCCAAACAGATGTGTGCCTCCTGCTCCATGGCCCTCAGGAGATTCCTGGGCCATGCCAAAGGGGTCAAGGACATCCAGGCCGAGGCAGACAGGGGGAGCATAGAGTTTGACCCCTCCGAGCTTAGCCAAGAGGAGCTTCTCAAGCTCTCCAGAGAGGCGCTGCAGAAGCTGGGCTACAGGCTCCAGGACATCTAAGAAGGGGGGNATAAGGGGGGCCGACAAGGATGCTGCTCTGTGTATGGATTTTTTTAAAAAAGAAGGGAGGGTTTGCGCAGTGAGGAAGATTCTGGTCTTAACAGCGGCAGTGTTGCTTCTGGCCTCCTTGGCCGGTGCCCAGATGATGGGTCCAGGAATGATGGCTCCGCAGCAGCCTCGAGGCTGGGGATGGGGGCCGGGTTATGGCATGGGTTGCTGGGGCATGATGGCTCCAGGAATGATGATGCCCCACGGCATGATGGGGCCCGGCATGATGGCTCCAGGGATGATGGGCGGAGGCATGATGTGGTACTGGCTTCAGAGACCCCAGGTGCAGAAGTTCCTGGACGAGACGGTGGAGCTCAGAAAGGAGCTCATGCTCAAGCGGTTTGAGTACTTTGAGGCCCTCAGGAACCCCGACACCCCGGCCGAGAAGCTGGGGCAGCTGCAGAGGGACCTGCTGAAGCTCAGCCAGAGGCTTTACAGGAAACTCCCCCCTGCCCTCAGGGGCTGGTACTAACTACGCACAAGGAGGCAAGCTATGCCGCTACAGGCACAATATGGTTATGGATGGGGCCCCGGAATGATGGGCGGCGGATGGGGCATGATGGGCGGATGGAGCTGGCTGTGGATGCTCCTCATGGCGATATTCTGGGTGCTGGTGATCGTGGGGCTGGTGCTGCTCATCAGGTGGCTGCTCACTTCCTTCAAGCCCACCAAGGAGGGCCCGGAGACCTCCAGGGCCTTGGAAATCCTCAAGGAGCGCTATGCCAAGGGCGAGATAACCAAGGAGCAGTTCCAGGAGATGAAGAAGGACCTTCTCTGAGGTATGCGATGGGCCCTCCCTGGGCAGACGACATACACCCCATGTTCCTACGGAACCGCTGCCCCGAGTGCCACACCCGCACCAAGGAGGCCGTGGCCGAGGGATTTGAGGACTTTACCCTGGGACTCATAGACCCCCGGGACGAGGAAAACCCCTACTGGAGCTACCACGAGCTGGTCTATGCCGAAGGGCCGCCCGTACTGCAGCAAGAAGAGGTGCTGAGGGACGGGCAGTGCTGCTGGCCCAACGCCGCATATGGGTAGGAAGGCCCGAAAGGAGCGCCTTAGTAAGGAAACTCAAGCGGGACTACTACGATTGGCGCCGCCCGCCCAGATTCTTTGAAGAGGCTGTGCCTGAGCGCTATGAGATAAGGCCATGGTATGAGAGATTGTGGCTGAACCTCAGGCTCTGGCTGGGGACGGCCCAGGAGGAGCTCAGGAGCTGGCCCCCCAGGATACCCGAGAAGGACCGAGCCATGCTCCGGTACTGGGTGGCCCATAGCCTGCAGACCAGGGGGCCCGGCACGGCCATTACCGTGCTGGTTCAGACACCCCAGGGCCAGCCCCTCGGTGGGGCCATCGTGGAACTGGTGGGCAACTACACCTCAGCCCAAAGGCAGCAGGTGCAGGACATCATCAGGCTAAAGACCGGCCCCGACGGCAGGGCCACCCTGGAGTCTGAACCCTACTCGGTGCTCAGCACCCTCTGGTACGCCAGGGCCATGAAAGGAAAACACCAGAGCCCTTACCAAGTGCTCCAGGTGCTTGAGGGCAAAAAAACTTTCCTGAAACTCCTCCTGAGAGAGCAAAATAATCAAGTAATGAAAAGGCGCTATTGGCTCAGCCCCCATGTAGTGCTCAGGCTCCTGGAGGTCCCCTGCGTATATCACCTGCTCACCGACGAGCTCTATGAGCTTGACCAGGAAGGGTTTGAATTCCTGAGGCAGGCCGCCCTGCATGGGGTGGAGGCCCCAGGAGATGACCCCTTCGTAGCCTACTGCCTGAAAGAAGGGCTCCTGAGCACCGCCCCCCGCAACGGCACTCCCCCAGAGCTTCGGCCCGCCCCCAGGCCTTCCCTCAGGTACCTGGAGCTCCAACTTACCGAGGACTGCAATCTCCGCTGTCGGCACTGCTATCAGGAGCACCGGGCCATAGAGATGGCCCCCCATGATGTGCTCTGGGTACTGCAGGAGTTTTCCCAGGCCCAGGGCCTGAGGGTGCTCCTTACCGGGGGAGAGCCCCTCAGGCACAGCCAGTTCTGGCAGATAAATGCCCAGTTGCCGAAGTTCAGTCTCAGGAAGGTACTCTTCACCAACGGCCTGCTGCTTGACGAGCCCACAGCCAAGGCCCTGAATGTCCAGGAGGNGCAGATAAGCCTTGACGGCCTTAGGGACTCCCACGAAGCCCTCAGGGGCCCGGGCACCTTTGGCAAGGCCCTCAGGGCCATCGAGGCCGCCAGGGCCGCAGGGCTTGAGGTCTCGGTAGCCACCATGGCCCACAGTGGAAACCTCCATGAACTTCCGGCCCTGGAGTGCCTGCTCAGGGACCTGGGCGTAAGCACCTGGAGCGTGGATGTGCCCGTGCTCACCAGAGGAGCGGCCAAGACCCTGGTGCCTCCGCCCGAAAGGGCCGGCAAGGCCCTGGCCTTCGGCTTCGGCAAGAGGGCCTCCCACGGCTCCCAGGAAGGCTACGCCTGTGGGCTCAACCTTATGAGCGTCTCTGCCAAGGGCGAGGCGGCCCGCTGCTCCTTCTACCGCCCGGTGGGCAATGTGCTCAAAGAGGGGCTGCTTCCCTGCTGGCAACGCATAAGGCCCCTCCGCCTCAGCGAGCTCAGATGCAGGCACTGTCCCCACCTCCAGCAATGCCGGGGAGGCTGCCGCTACAGGGCAGAAAGTCTGGGCCAAGACCCCCTATCAAAAGACCTTTACAGATGTGCCCTGTATGGTATAATCCAGAAATAAGAAAGGAGGTGCTTGAGAAAATGACCATTCGGAAGGTTTCAAGAAAGCTCTCCAGCACTTGCAAGTGCAAGGCTTCCTGCTAAGGCCAAAGGACAACCAGAATAAAGGGGCAGGCCCAAGGGGCCTGCCCCTTTTCACTACTGCTTTAGATGTCTTTTACCCTCCTGGAGATAGCGGAGGAACCACTCCGGGGGCACATAATCCACAAAGCAGAGCTTCTGGCCCTCAAGCTCTATGACCTCCCCCTGGGGGTCAAGGAACAGGAGGAGGCAGTCGTTCTTGTAGTCGTACTTCTCACCCAGAGCCCGCTCCTGCGCGGTGAGGGGCTTGGAGAGGNCCACCCTCACGGGGATAAACTCTGTATTGAGCTTCCTGATGATTTCCGGCACCGAGTAGACATACTTCTCCATGGCCCTGCAACGGGCGCACTCCTCAGGGGTGTAGAAGTCCACCACCAGGGGCTTGTTCTGTGCCTTGGCCGCCACCAGGCCCTCGGAAAGCCTCCACCAGTGGATTTCCTCCCTTGTCGCCCTTTCGGTGGAGGTGGCGCAGCCCACCATCACAAGGGCAGCCGCCAGAAGAAGCGGTGTCTTCACAAATTTAGTTTAGCACTTATAATCTCCAGGGGCAAACGCACCAGCTGCTGGCACACCCGTTGCCTTTGGGAGGCAAATGTATTAAAATCATTTATACTTTTTCTGAAACGGAGGNACAGAGGCTTTGGTCAAGATACGGCTGACTCGGATGGGAGCGCGCAAGAGGCCCTTTTACCGCATCGTGGTGGCAGACTCCAGGGCCCGCAGGGATGGCCCCTTCATTGAAATCCTGGGTACCTACGACCCCCTCCAGGAACCTTTCGAGGTGAAAATAAATCAGGACAGGGCCCAGTACTGGCTCAAGCAGGGTGCACAGCCCACAGACACAGTGAAAAAGCTATTACAGAAGGCCGGCGTGGTTTCGGCCTAAACTTCTTGCGGAGGTGGTTGAAGCATGAAACCCTTAGTTGAAGCGATGGCAAAGGCTCTCGTGGACAATCCCGACAAGGTAAGCGTGACCGAGGTGGACGGCGAAAAGACTACGGTGTTTGAGCTGAGGGTGGACCCCAACGACTTGGGCAAGGTAATCGGCAAGCAGGGCAAGACGGCCAGGGCCATGAGGACCATCCTCTCGGCGGCCGGCACCAAGATAGGCAAGCGGTGTGTCCTTGAAATCCTGGAATAACCAGGCCCTGTAGGGCATCGGGGAGCAATGCGGCAGGGGCGGGCCAACCCGCCCCTTTTTATAGGTATGCTGGTCATATCGGTCATCACCCTTCTTCCGCAGGTCTTCCNCCCCTACCTCAATGCGGGCATACTGCGCCGGGCCAAGGACAAGGGCCTGGTGCGCTTTGAGGTGCTGAACCTCCGCCATTTCGCCACCGACAGGCATCGCAGCGTGGACGACTATCCCTACGGTGGAGGCCCGGGCATGGTGCTCATGCCCGAGCCCCTGGCCAGGGCCGTGGAGTACGCCAAGGCCGACGGACTGAGGACCCGCACCATTCTCATGAGTCCCCAGGGGAAGGTATTCAGCCAGGAGATGGCCCAGCACCTGGCCGAGCAGCAGGGGCGTCTGCTCCTTATCGCAGGCCGGTATGAAGGGGTGGACGAAAGGGTGGTGCAGAGCCTTGTGGATATGCAGCTGTCCATAGGGGACTACATCCTTAGTGGCGGAGAGCTGCCTGCTTTGGTTATAATAGACGCCGTTGTGAGGCTCCTGCCAGGGGCCCTGGGCGGTGAGGCCTCGGCCCAGGAGGAGTCCTTCGCAGGGGGTATCCTGGAGCATCCCCACTACACCAGGCCTCCGGTGTGGAGGGGTATGAAGGTGCCCGAGGTGCTTCTGGGGGGCAACCATCAGGAAATTGCCCGCTTCAGGAGGAAGGAGGCCCTCCGAAGGACCCTCCGCCTCCGGCCGGACCTGCTGAAAAAGGCCGCCCTGAGCGACCTGGACAGGCAGCTACTTGAAGAGATGAAGGAGGAGGAAGGCGATGGACCCCATAAAGAGCGTTGAGGAAGGACAACTGAAGGAGCGCCCCCAATTCAATGTGGGAGACACCGTCAGGGTGCTCACCAAGGTCATAGAGGGGGACAAGGAGAGGATTCAGCCCTTTGAGGGCGTGGTTATAGCCAAGAAGGGCGGAGGCGCCAGGGAGACCTTTATGGTCAGGAAGATATCCTTCGGCATAGGGGTAGAGAGGATCTTCCCCCTGCATTCGCCCTTCATAGAGGACATAAAGGTGGTAAGGCAGGGCTCCGTAAGGAGGGCCAAGCTTTACTACCTGAGGCACAAGAAGGGCAAGGCCGCCAAGATAAAGGAAAAGACCTTCTACAACAGGTAGCTTGGACCTCTTTGAGCACGACGCCCGCCTGAGGGCCCAGGGCCATGAGCCCCTGGCAGGACTGGATGAGGCAGGGCGGGGGGCCCTGGCAGGCCCGGTGGTGGCCGCTGCGGTGGTGCTTCCCGGGGGGGCGAAGGTGGAAGGCCTTAAGGACTCCAAGCTTCTCAGCCCCCGGCAGCGCCACAGGCTTCTTCATAAGCTCCTCCAGGTTGCCCTGGATGTGGGCGTGGGCCTGGCCCACCCGGAGGAGATAGAGAGGCTCAATGTCCTGGGGGCCACCAGGCTGGCCATGCAGAGGGCCCTGGAGAACCTCACCCTACGCCCCGCCCTCCTGCTGATAGACGCCCTTCGGCTTCCCCAGGTGCGGTGCCCCCAGATGAGCCTCCTCAAGGGAGAGCTCAAAAGTGCCAGCATTGCTGCTGCCTCCGTGCTGGCCAAATGCGCCCGGGACAGCATAATGCTCCATTACCACGGGCTCTGGCCCCAGTACGGATTTGACAGGCACAAGGGATACTGCAGCAGGGCCCATCTTCAGGCCCTGGGGGTTCACGGGCCCTGCCCTGTGCACAGGCGGGGCTTCAGGCCTGTGCAGAGTCTGCAGCCTCTGTTCTGAAGGAGGCCCCACCTGGGGCCATGGGAAGCCTCACGGTGAAGCAGCTGCCCCGGCCCGTCTCGCTCCTTACATCAATGTGGCCCTTGTGGGCCTGCACTATCTTGTAGCTTATGGGAAGGCCCAGGCCGGTGCCCTTCTCCTTCTTGGTGGTGAAGAAGGGCTCGAAGATGCGGGGAAGGACCTCCTGGGGAATGCCCTTGCCGGTGTCGCATATCTGCACGCACACCATGCCCGAGGCCGTAAAGGTGCGCACCTTCAGCACCCCTTCTCCCTGCATGGCATCCAGGGCATTGTTGATTATGTTAAGGAACACCTGCTTGAGCTGGTTGCCGTCTGCCGTGATGGGGGGCAAGGGCTGTAGCTCCTTTTGCACCTGCNCCCTGGTGTCCTTAAGCTGCACGCTGAGGAGTTCCAGCACGCTCTGAAGCAGGGCGTTAACATCCTCCTGGGCCATCTCCAGGGGTCTCTTGCGGGCAAACTCCAGCAGCTGGTGCACTATGTCCCTGGCCCTCAGGGACTCCTTCTCTATTATCTCCACATCCCTGCGAATGCTCTCCAGGTCGGTTTCCTCTCGGATAAGCTCTGCATAGCCCAGGATACTGGTAAGGGGGTTGTTTATCTCGTGGNCCACATTGGAGGCCAGCTCGCCGATGGCAGCCAGCTTAGCCGCCTGTACCAGCTGCTCCTGGGCCTCCTGCAGTTGGCGCATCCGCTCCCTCAGGCTCTCGTAGAGCCTGGCGTTTTCCAGGGCCACGGCCAGGTTGTTGGCCAGGATGGCCATGAGGCGCACATCCTCCTCGGTGAACTCCCCCTTGTTCTTGTTGGCCACCCTTATGGCCCCTACCAGCTTGCCCCTGTGCCTTATCCATACGAACATGAGATTGCGCACCTTCAGGGCGGCCTCGGCCTCGGCGGTGGGAGCAGCGGATATCCCCTCGTTGAGAATCAGGGCCTTCCTCCTGGTAGAGTGGTAGCAGCGTTGCATCTTCTCCTTGGGCACATGCAGAGTTTCGGCCTCCTGTCTGCTGAGGCCCACCGCCGGCCACTGGTGCCTGAACTCCTCGCCTTCCAGGAGCATCACTCCACACTGCTTTACATCCAGGAGCTGGGCCACCCCCTGGGAGACCTCACCAAAGATGTCCTCCCTGCTGCCTATGGCATGAAGGCTCAGGGAGATGCTGTAGAGGTTGGCCAGGGCATGCAGATGGTTCATCAACTTCTGGTTGGTCTCCTTAAGCCCCAGGCTCATGTCGTTGAAGGACCTTATGAGCTCCCCGAACTCTCCCTCGGCCTTGTAGGAAGTGGTGTAGCCCAGCTCCCCTGCCTTTATGTGCCGGGTGGCCGCCACCAGCTCGTTGATAGGCTCGGTGATCTGCCTGGTCATGCTCACCGCTATGGCCAGAGCAATGAAGAATGACAGGACCAGGGTGATGATCAGAATGGCCCTGGAGTTGTTTATACTCCTTAAGGCCCGCACCGTCCTTTCGTTGAGCCTCTGGTCGGCCAGGAAGGCCATCTCCTGGGCCTTGCCCAGGAAGGTGTTGCCTATGGTGATGGCCGCCCTCCGGAGCCTCTCTATGCGCTCCGGATTGGCCGAGATGGTGACCAGGTAGCTCAGGGCGTCCTTATAGTCCTCCACCAGGTGGTTGAGCTCCTGCAGTCTGGCGGTCATTTCCTGGTCATGGTGGCAGCCCAGGCAGGAGGAGACGGTCCTGTCCAGGTCCATCACGTTCTGCACTATCTCGTCCACCTCTTTGCCGAAAACGGTACCAAAGGTATAGAGGTGGGTCTGCACGGTCTGGGCGTTTATCACCAGGTTCTGCCTTATGATTTCCNCCCTGTGCAGGGTGATGACCGACTGGAGGTTGGAGGTAGTGTTGTAGATGTAGGCTATGGTGATGACCGTGCCCAGGCTGAAGAGGGCAAAGAGCACGAACAGCGATATGACAAGCCTTCTTTTCATTCGTACCGAAAGCCCCTCAGGTTTATGCCCGCCCTGCCCAGAAGGTCGTACACGGGAATGAACTCCTGGAGCCCTATGGGGGAGAACTTGACATAACCCAGGCCCTTAAGCACCCTCCTGCCCTCCTCCAGGGTGTTCATCCTCAGGAGCACCTCCCTGAGCCTTTCCCTGAGGTCCAGAGGCAGGTCCTTGCGGACGCACAGGGCCATGTCCGGCAGCCTGGCGGAGCGGGCCAGCACCAGGAGCTCCTCCTGCACCAGGGGGTCCTCCCGGCTCACCTTGTGGAATATCTTTTCCTTGGCAGCGCCCACATCGGCCCATCGGTCAAGCACGGCGTAGATGGCAGCGTCGTGGCTACCCGTCCAGTAGTACTCGCTGAAGAAGCCCTCCGGGCTCCTCACCCCCAGCCTCCTCAGGGAGGAAAGGACGAAGGCGAAACTGGTGGTGGCCCTGCTGACGAAGGCGGCCCTCTTGCCTCTTAACTCCGGCAAGGCCCTTATACCGCTGTCCTTCCTTACAAAGATGTACTCCACGGTGCTTGAGCCCCGGGGACCTACGGGCTTGACCAGAGGCTCAACTCCCAGCCTCTCGTGGGCCCACACAGCGGTAAAGGACTCAAAGAACGCCCCGTCAAGTCCTCTTTCCTGGAACTTCTCCACCACATCGCCATACCTGGCCAGGATGGTGAAGCGCACGGGCAGCCCCAGCTCCTCGCTCAGGTACTCTGCCAGGGGCAGGTGCTTCTTCATGAGACGGAAGATGTTTTCCTCCGGCACCAGGCCGAGCAAGAGCTCCCTTTCCTCCTGGGCCCAGCCCCATCCCGAAAGAAAGCTCAGCAGCGCTATCACCACAAGTAGCCGCCGGGGCATCAGTAAATCACCTCTGTGGCCGTGGTGACCAAGGACATGGAGACCCTCAGCCCCAGCCTGGTGGCCTCCCTGAGGTTGTAGACCAGCCGGAGGCCCTTGGCCTCCAGCCGGTGGAGCTCCTGGGGCCTGCTGCCCCGAAGGAGCCTTTTCAGCAGTCCTGCCGCCAGACGGCCATGCTCTGCTGCATCAAAGGTGAGGGTAAGCACAGGGCTGGCCCCCCGCCCCTTAAGGAGCGAGGCCGTGGCCACCCTTTTGGCCGAGGCAATCTTTATCAATGTGGGATACACGGTGCTGGCCGTTGCACAGAGGGGGATGTACAAGGCGTCCATCTCCTTGCCCGCCAGGGCGGCCGAGACATCAGCGGGCCTCCGGAGGTTTATGCCCACCAGGCGGACCCCGTACTTCCTGGCAATCCTGCTCAGGCGGGCATATTGATAGGCGGAGTCTTCCTCCCAGGCGTTGTACACCACCGCCATGCTCCGCATGGCGGTGCTTTCCTTGAGATACCTGAAGAGGCTGCCCACGGGGAGATTGGTGTAAACCCCCGTGGCCTTCTTGTCCCTTATGCCGAAGGCCACGGGCCCGTAGAGGCCGGCGTAAAGGACCGGCACCCGGGGCCTTTCCCTCAGGGCTGCCAGGGTGGCCGCCCCCCCGTAAGTGATGAGCACCTTCACATCGGCCACCAGGAGTTTCCTGGCTGCGTTGCTCCAGGAAATGGGGTCGGGATAAGGTCTCTGGACGACGAGCTCTACGCCGCTTCCCTTGAGCTCTCTCTTGAGTGCCTCGTGTATCTCCGCATACAGGGGCACCTCCCTGGTGAGTATTACCCCCACCCTCTCCGCTGAGGCGGGCCGCACCGCAGCCCCCAGAAGCAGCACGGCCAGAAGAACAAGGATTTTTTTCATTAACTACATTATAAGAGTTTCGGGGCAAGATTTCAGCCGCCGGAGGGAAAGCAGCAGGGCCTCCGCCTTCTTGAGGCTCTCCTGGTATTCCCTTTGGGGCTCCGAGTCGGCCACCACTCCGGCGCCCGCCTGCACATAGGCCTTCTGCCCTTTCACGAGAAATGTCCTTATGACGATGTTCAGGTCCATGGAGCCGCTGAAGCCCAGGTAGCCCACGGAGCCGGTGTAGGGGCCCCGCCTCAGGGGCTCAAGCTCGTCTATGATCTGCATGCATCGCNCCTTGGGCACTCCCGTGATGGTGCCCCCAGGGAAGGCGGCCCTGATGCAGTCAAACATGTCCTTGCCCCGAAGAAGCCTCCCCCGGACATTGGACACTATGTGAATCACATGGGAGTACTCCTCGGTGCACATGAGCTCGTTGACCTCCACGGTGCCGTAGGCGGAGACCTTGCCCAGGTCGTTGCGCTCCAGGTCTATGAGCATCACATGCTCGGCCCTTTCCTTCTCGCTAAGCAGGAGCTCCGCCCTCATGGCCTCGTCCTCCCTGAGGTCCCTGCCCCTGGGCCTGGTGCCGGCTATGGGGCGGGTCTCCACCNCCTCCCGGTGCACCCTGAGGAGCCGCTCGGGAGAGGAGCTCACTATGTGGTAATCCCCCATGTCCATGTAGCAGGCAAAGGGGGAAGGGTTTATCTCTCTCAAGTGAAGGTAAAGCCACCAGGGATGGACATCCCCGATGGGGGCGTGCACCCTCAGGGAGAGGTTGGCCTGGAATATGTCCCCCGCCGCTATGTACTGCTTGGCCCTCTGAACCATCCAGATGTACTGTTCCTCGGAGACATCCTGAAATATCTCCACCGGGGCAGAGGCCCTGCAGGGCGGAAGCTCCGCAGGCCGTTGAAGCCTGAGAAGTATCTCCTCCAGGGCCTCCCTGGCCTCTTCCCGGGCCTGCCGGGGATGAAGCCGTTGCGGCTGGTGGCCCCGGGCTGTGGCGGACTCTCTGGCACCGGGGCAGCATATGGCCCAGGCCCGGCCCTGAAGATGGTCAAAGGCTATTAGGCGGTCGTAGAAGAAGAAGTGGGCATCGGGCACCTGGAGGTCATCCAGGGTGCTCTTGGGAAGGCATCTCTCTATGTAGTGCACGAAGTCATAGCTCAGGAGCCCCACCGCCCCACCTTGAAAGGGGGGGAGCCCCTCCAGGGGCCTCTGGGGGTAGGAACACACCAAGCCCCTGAGCCTCCCAAGGGGCCGCTGCTCGGGGCCCAGGAGCCTCCGACCTCTAAGGACGAGCTCTGCCAGGCCGTCCTTCAGCCTGAAGCCCATGTAGGGCTCAAAACACAGGAAGCTGTAGCGGGCCGTCTGCCAGGGCCCCTTGGCGCTTTCCAGAAGCACCGCCCCTGGGCCCAGGAATCTGCTGAACAGGGCCGCGGGCTCCTGGTAGGGTATCTCCACATGAAGGGGCTGAAGCACCTGCCCTTGCTCGCATGCCCTTTCTGTGCGGGTCAGCTCCTGGGGCATCTTCCCTAGGCGGTAAGCAGTTCCAGGCTGATGAGCTCCAGGGCCTTGAGGGGGTCCTCCTGGGCGAGCACCGCCCTTCCCAGCACTATGTAATCGGCCCCTTCCCTGAGGGCCTGCCTGGGGGTCATGGTGCGCCGCTGGTCGTCGGGGGGGCTCCAGGAGACCCTTATTCCGGGGGCCACGATCATGAAGTCCTTGCCGAAGTGGTTCCTTATCATGGCCNCCTCGTGGCCCGAGGCCACCACCCCGTCAAGCCCTGCCCTGTGGGCCAGAGAGGCCAGGTGCCTCACATGGGTCCTCAGGCTGTGCTGAATGCCGAAGCCCCTCAGCTCCTCCTGCTCCAGACTGGTAAGAACGGTCACGCCCAGTATCCTGGGCCTGGGGAGGTTGTCCTTAAGGCACAGCCCCACCACCGCCTCCCTCACCGCCCTGAGGGCCTCCAGTCCCGCGGAGGTGTGCACATTGAACATGTGAACCCCCAGCCTGGTGGCCTGAAGAGAGGCCCTCACCATGGTGTGGGGTATGTCGTGAAACTTTAAATCCAGGAAGACCCTTGCCCCCCGGGCCTGGATTTCCTCCACCACCCGGGGGCCCGCCGATACAAAGAGCTCCAGCCCTACCTTGAACATCCCCACCTGCTCCTTGAGCTCATCCACCAGGTGGAGGGCATAGTCCCTGTCGGAGACATCCAGGGCCAGGATGATCCTGTCCTTGCCGGGCATTCAGCCGCCCCGGGGAAGGGTTATGCCCCTCTGGGCCTGGTACTTGCCGGCCTTGTCCTTGTAGGAGACCTGGCAGGGCTCCTCGGCCTTGAGGAACACCAGCTGGGCGATGCCCTCCTGGGCGTATATCTTCACGGGAAGGTGGGAGGTATTGGCCAGCTCCATGGTGATGTGGCCCTCCCATTCGGGCTCCAAGGGGGTAATGTTGACCAGCACCCCTGCCCTGGCATAGGTGGACTTGCCCAGGCACAGCACCAGCACATCCCTGGGGATGCGCAGGTACTCCACCGAGCGGGCCAAGACGAAGCTGCCAGGGGGAATGATGCACACCCGGGCCCTGAAGTGCACGAACAGCTCGGGGGGCATCTCCTTGGGGTCCAGCACCGAGGGGCAGGAGGCCGGGTTGAGGGCCATGAACTCATCGGCCACCCTTATGTCGTAGCCGTAGGAACCCACGCCCCAGGAGATGGCCCCCGCGGGGCGGAGCTGCTCCTCCTGGAAGGGCTCTATCATTCCCTTGCGGGCCATCTGCCTGATCCACCGGTCGCTCCTGACCATGAAGTAGAAGTTAGCACAAAGCCCCCTCCCGGAGCAACCAAATAACTTTCCTGTTGCCTCCAGGGAGGTTTTCTGATATAAAATAAGTAAAATTCAAAGGGGTTGTGCAAAGATGCCTGCCCTGTGCGTGATAGGTGATGAGGTTGATCCACCAGGTTAGATCTTCAGGGAGCCGATGTAAGGAGGACGGTGTGCAGGCCCTCCTGGGGGAGGGAAGCCTAAAGTCCCCTTCTAGGCACCCACTTGTTGGGAGGGGATCTAACGCTTGCGCCTACACGGCAGGGCGGGTCCTTACTATGGCTGTGCCCCTAGAGGTTCACATAAAGGATTCCCCGCCTCCGGGAGGATGCGCCCTGGGGGGCCCTCGCGGCCCCGAACAACAGCCCTAAGCGCCCGAGGCCTGAGGAAACCAGCCATAGTAGCCCATCTTTGCAGCCCCTTGCGATAAAGGAGGCTCTGCAGCATGAACGAGATGCTTTACATCCTTGTAGCCGTAGCAGTGGGCGTAGTGGTTGGCGTGGCCTTCGGCATAATCTACCGGTACTCCCTCCGCAGCAAGCTGGCGCTCTTCAGGAAAGAGGCGGACAAGCTCATCCAGGAGGCCCGCAAGGCCGCCGAGGGCATCAAGAAGGAGGCCTCCTACGAGGCCAAGGGCATCGTTTACCAGGCCAGGGCCGAGGCGGAGAAGGAGTTCAAGGACCGCCGCCAGGAGCTCAACCAGATGGAGCGCAGGCTCCGCCAGAGAGAGGAGTACCTGGAGCGCAAGATAGAGCAGGCCGAGCGCCGGGAGCAGGAGCTGGCAAGAAGGGAGCGGGAGATGAACCATCGGGAGCGCTCCCTCAGGAACAAGGAGGCCCAGGTAGAGGAGACCCTCAAGCACCAGAAGGAGGCCCTGGAGCGCATATCGGGCTTCAGCGCCCAGGAGGCCAAGGCGGAGCTCCTAAGGAGGGTAGAGGAGGAGGCCCGGTTTGAGGCCGCCAGGGTGGCCAAGCAGATTGAGGACGAGGCCAAGGAGGAGGCGGAGAAACGGGCCAAGGAGATCATTGCCCTGGCCATTCAGCGCTACAGCAGCGAGTACGTGGGCGATGCCACCGTCTCGGCCGTCAGCCTGCCCAGCGACGACATGAAGGGCCGCATCATCGGCCGGGAGGGCCGAAACATCCGGGCCCTGGAGGCCGCCACGGGGGTGGACCTCATCGTGGACGACACCCCGGAGATGATCACCCTTTCGGCCTTCAACCCCATCAGGCGCGAGATTGCCCGCCTGGCCCTGGAGCGCCTCATCGCCGACGGCCGCATCCACCCGGCCAGGATAGAGGAGGTGGTGGCCAAGGTGAAGAAGGAGGTGGAGGCCACCATCAAGGAAGAGGGAGAAAAGGCGGTGTTCGAGATGGGCCTTTCGGGCATCCACCCGGAGCTCGTAAAGCTCCTGGGCAGGCTGAAGTACAGGACATCCTACGGGCAGAATGTCCTTCAGCACTCCAAGGAGGTGGCCTACCTGGCAGGGCTCATGGCCTCGGAGCTCAGGGTGAATGTGAAGCTGGCCAAGCGGGCCGGCCTGCTTCATGACATAGGCAAGGCCGTGGACTTTGAGCACGAGGGGCCCCACCAGGAAATCGGTGCCTCCCTGGCCAGGAAGTACGGGGAGTCCGAGCGGGTGGTGGCCGCCATAGCCCAGCATCACGACGCCGAGGCCCCCACGGTAGAGGCGGCCCTGGTGGCCGCCGCCGATGCCCTGTCGGCCGCCAGGCCGGGGGTCAGGAGCGAAAGCATAGAGAACTACATCCAGAGGCTCAACAAGCTGGAGGAGCTCTGCCGCTCCTACAACGGGGTGGACAAGTGCTACGCCATCCAGGCAGGCAGGGAGGTGCGCATCATCGTGAAGCCCGAGGAGGTCTCCGACGAGGCCTCCTGGAGCCTCTCCAGGGACCTGGCCAAGAAGATAGAGGCAGAGATGACCTACCCGGGCCAGATAAAGGTCACCGTCATAAGGGAGAGCAGGTTCGTGGAGTATGCCAAATAGAAGGTGGCCTTGAAGGTCCTCTTTATAGGCGATGTAGTGGGCCGCCCGGGCAGGCAGGCGGTCAAGGCCCTCCTGCCCAGGGTGGCGGAGCGCTACAAGGCCTCCCTGGTCATAGCCAATGCGGAAAACGCCGCCGGAGGCTTCGGCCTCACCCCCCAGACCGCAGAGGAACTCCTGGGGGCAGGCATCCATGTCCTTAGCAGCGGCAACCACATCTGGGACAAGAAGGAGGCCCTGGGGCTACTGCAGAAGGATGACAGGATACTCAGGCCCCTGAACTACCCCCCAGGGGTGCCCGGCCGGGGTAGCATCCTCCTGAGTGTCCAGGGAAGGAAGGTGGCGGTGGTGAACCTCTCTGGAAGGATCTTCATGCCCCTCCTGGACTGCCCTTTCAGAACCATAAAGGAGGAGCTAAAGGACATAAAGAAGGAGACCAACCTCGTCGTGGTGGACTTCCACGCCGAGGCCACCAGCGAGAAGCTGGCCATGGCCTACTTCCTGGACGGCCAGGTGAGCGCCCTGGTGGGCACCCACACCCATGTGCAGACCGCCGACGAGCAGATACTGCCGGGCGGTACCGCCTACATCACCGATGTGGGCATGACAGGGCCCCGGGACTCCATAATCGGCATGGCAAAGGAGGATGTACTGAGGAGGTTCCTCTATCAGATGCCCCAGCGCTTCAGCGTGGCCAAGGCCCCCACCATGTTCTCCGCCGTCATGCTGGAGCTGGACGAGCGCTCGGGCAAGGCCCTGAGCATCCAGCGCCTGTGCCTGAGCCACCCCTAGGAGGAAAGTCTCTGCAGTATTGCCTTTATCACCTCCTCCTCCCTCTTGAGGGGTGGCTTGGCATGATGGCTTTCGGTCTTGACTATCTCCTCCCTGAGGTCGCCCAGGTAGACCTGCAGGGCATGTTTCAGTATCTCCCGTTCCTCCTGGTTAAGCTCAAGGGTCATGGCCTCACCTCCCATTGGCCTACTGGCTGAGGAGAAAACCCCTCCCTTGGCAAAGATGCTATATTAAGGTATGGAGCTTGTCAAGGCCACGGGGAAGCTACAGGCCCTCCAGGGGCAGCTCAACGGGGTGCTGAAGGGAAAGCCCCAGGTGGTAAGGCTCTCCTTGGTGTGCTTGCTGGCCAGGGGGCACCTGCTCATAGAGGATGTGCCCGGGGTAGGAAAGACCACCCTGGCCCTGGCCCTGGCCAGGAGCATAGACTGCACCTTCCAGCGCATCCAGTTCACCAGCGACCTCATGCCCCAGGACATCACCGGGGTGCACATATACAACCCCAAGGAGCAGCAGTTCCTCTTCAGGCCCGGCCCGGTGTTCGCCCAGGTGGTGCTGGCCGACGAGATAAACCGCACCAATCCCAAGNCCCAGTCGGCCCTGCTGGAGGCCATGAACGAAAGGCATGTCTCGGTGGACGGTAAGACCTTCCGCCTGCCGGAGCCCTTCATGGTCATAGCCACCCAGAACCCCCTGGAGCACCACGGCACCTTTCCCCTCCCGGAAAGCCAGCTGGACAGGTTCATGCTGCACCTGAGCATCGGCTACCCCGAGGCCCGATACGAAAAGGAGGTGCTCCTGAGGCAGCAGGACTTTGAGGAGCTGGAGCGTCTTCCCCCTGTGCTTGAGGCCCAGGAGGNGATAGAGCTTCAGCACCTGGCGGCAGAGACCGAAGTGGAGGACTCCCTGGTGGGCTACATCCTGGAGCTCCTGAGGGCCAGCCGGCTGCATCCGGAGGTCCGCCTAGGGGCCAGCACCAGGGCAGGACAGAACCTCCTCAGGGCCGCCAAGGCCCATGCCCTGCTTTCCGGGCGGCGGTTCGTGGTGCCTGACGACATAAAGCATACCGCCTCCGCGGTGCTGGGCCACAGGCTGGTGCTCAAAGCGGAGGGAGGGAGCCGCAAGGGCCGGGCCCTGGTGGAGGAGCTTCTCAGGAGCGTTGCCGTGCCGGTATGAGCCTCAGGCCCACCAAGGAGGGCTGGCGCCTGGGGATGGCCACGGCCCTGGTGGCCCTGGCAGCCCTTAACACGGGAAACAATCTCATCTACCTGGTGCTGGCCTCCATGCTGGCAAGCCTGCTCTGCAGTGCCCTTCTACCCCTTTACAACCTCCGGGGGCTGAAGGCCTCGGCATGGGCTCTCCAGCCCCTGTTTGCCAAAAGGCCCTGTAGTCTCAGGATAAGGATAGAAAGCCCCCGGAGGCTTCCTGCCTACTCCATCCATGTGGTGGGTCCAGGGGGCCTGAGGCTCCGTTTTGCCAGGATAAAGGGCTCGGAGGAGGCCACAGCCCGGGTGAAGTTTGCCCGCAGGGGGCTTTACCAAGGGATGAAGGTGAGGCTTCAGAGCAGCTTTCCCTCCATATTTTTTGTGGCCTCCGTGGAGGTGCCCCTTGAGGGGCATCTCCTGGTGTATCCTGAGCTCAGGGACCTGGGCCCCTGGAGGCCTGCCCCCAGGGGCCGGGGTGGGCCCAGGCCCCTTCTTCCCGGCGAGGAGCCCCAGAGCCTCAGGCCCTATGTCCCGGGGGACGACACCAGGCGCATAAGCTGGAAGGCCCTGGCCAGGCACCAGAGCCTGCTGGTAAAGGACACTCGTCAGGAGCCACTGGCAAGCACCGCCGTGGTACTGGACGGCACCGGCCCCCCTTCGGAGGAGGCCTTTGAGGAGTGCCTGAGCCTGGCTGCATCGGTAGCCAAGAGGCTGCTGGAGGAAGGCCACATGGTGGCCCTCCTTACCGCCCAGGACAGGGTGCCCTTCGGCTCAGGCCCTGCCCAGCTTTGGCGCATCCTGGAGGTCCTGGCCCTGGCCGAGGAGCCCCAGAGGTGGCAAAGGAGCCTCCAGGGCATGGAGGCAGGGGTGCTCATTCTGAAGTCCAGGGCCTCGGCCCTGAGCAGGAGGGCCCAGGAGTTCGGCCATGTCATCTACGCCTCTTATCTATAGGGCCAGCACCGCTGCCCTGGCGCTCCTGGGCTCCTGGGGGCTTGCCCTGGCCGGGGCCATAAGCCCGGCCTTTCTGCCTGCCCTGGCCCTCCTGGGCCTGGGCTACTGGCGCTACCTCAGGGGGATGTCCCCTGCGCCCAAGTGGACCGTGGATGTGGCCTCGGTGCTTATAGCAGGCCTGTTTTTGGCCGACGCCCTGGTGCTGAGTGCCGACCTCCTGGTGGCCGTGGCCCACCTGACCCTCCTGTTTCAGGCCCTGAAGGCCTTCGACCTCAGGGAGCCCTGGGACAACCTCCAGGTGTTCTTCATGACCCTGCTTCAGCTGGTGATAACCTCTGAGTTCACCCGCACCCTCCTCTTCGGCGCCCTCTTCGTGCTCATCCTCCTGGGACAGGTGAGCGCCCTGGTGATGGCCCACTTCATAAAGGAGGGCACTGTCCGGGGGAAGGCCCTGAGGCCAGGGGCAGTGGTGGCCTGGGTCTCGGCCCTGGTGCTGGCCCTCAGCGTGCTGGGCTTCGTGGCGGTGCCCAGGGTAAAGGCCGGTTTCCTGGGCAAAGGGAGGCAAAAGAGCATCCAGACGGTGGGCTTTACCGAGACGGTCCGCCTGGGCTCCTTCGGAGAAGTCAAGGAGGACCCCACGGTGGTAATGCGCCTCAAGAGCCCTGCCCCGCCGCCCCTTTACCTTAGGGGCAGCATCCTGGATGCCTTCAACGGCTCCTCCTGGGAAAACACCTTCAAGGGCAAGGAGCTGAGGCTCAGGGGCACTCAGGGCAGGTTCCTCCTGCCGGGGCCCCAAGGGCAGGGGACGCTCATGCCGCAGGAGTTCCTCCTGGAGCCCCTGGATGCCAAGGTGCTCTTCGGCCTGGCAGGCCTGAGGATGGGGAAGATTAACGCAAGGGAGCTCCTTCTGGGCCCGGAGGGAAGTCTATATCTGCCCAGAAGGCCCCAGAGAAGAATCCTCTACACCGCCTTCAGCGCCCCCTCTGCGGGCCCCCCTGTGAAGGAGGTGTGGAAGTACCTTCAGCTTCCCCCCGAGGGCATGGAGCGCATAAGGGCCCTGGCCCAGAGACTCGCCGCCCAGGCAGAGGAAGACCTCCAGAAGGCCAGGGTGCTTGAGGCTTACCTGAGGCAGAACTTCACCTATTCCCTGGATGTCCCCCCGCCTCCCCCTGGAGTAAGCCCCATAGAGGACTTCCTCTTCGGCTCAAGAAGGGGCTTCTGCGAGCACTACGCCACCGCCATGGTGCTCATGCTCAGGAGTCTGTTCATTCCTGCCCGGATGGTCACGGGATTTCTGGCCACCCAGAGGAACCCCCACGGCGACTACTACATAGTGCGCCAGAGGGATGCCCACACCTGGGTGGAGGCCCTCATTGGGGGGCGGTGGATGAGGTTTGACCCCACTCCGGCAGTGCGCCTGAGTCCTCCTTCGGCCCTCTCGCTGTATTTAGACTCCCTGAGGCTCAGGTGGTTCAGGTATGTGGTGAGCTTCAGCCGCTCCGACCAGATGAGGCTTCTCAGGGGCATCTGGAGCCCCTTGAGGGCCCTGCCCCGTCTGCCCGAGCCCCAGCTTCCCTGGCAGTGGGCCCTACCCGCCCTGGCCGTCCCGGCCCTCTGGGCTGTGAGAAAACTCCTCCGCCGCCCCAGGGGGACAGGACACAGGCTGGAAAGCCGCCTGTATGAAAGGCTCCGCAGGAGGCTCAGGAAACAGGGCCTCAGGGACAGCCCCTCCCTGAGCCCCCAGGAGCTGGCCCAGTGGGCCTGTCGGAGGGGCCTGGACATAAGGGAGTTCATCTCGGTCTACGAGAGGGTGCGCTTCGGCAGGGAGCATGAGCTGAGGGGCAGGCTCAAGGAGCTTTACGCCTCGCTCTCCCTCCAGCCGAAGGCCCCCACCAGGGGGACAAACACGCAGTAGATGGAGTACTCCTCCCGGAGGGCATCCCCCNCCTTCGTCCCCTTGAGCAGCTGCTGGCTGTAGCGCTCCCCTACGGGAATCACTATTATGCCCCCTTCGGCAAGCTGCTGCCTCAAGGGCTCGGGCACGGCAGGGGCCGCTGCGGNGACAATAACGCGGTCAAAAGGGGCCTCCTCGGGCCAGCCCAGGGTGCCGTCGCCTACTCGGAAGTGGATGTTTCCGTAGCCCAGCTCCCCGAGAACCTTCCGGGCCCTCAGGGAGAGGCTCTCCATTCGCTCAACGGTGTACACCTCTCGGGCCAGCTCTGCCAGCACTGCCGCCTGGTAGCCCGAGCCCGTGCCCACCTCCAGCACCTTCTCCGTGCCCCTGAGGCAAAGGAGCTCTGTCATGAGGGCCACCATGTAGGGCTGGGAGATGGTCTGGCCCTCCCCGATACTGAGGGCCATGTCGTCATAGGCCTTGTAGCGGATGGGCTCGGGCACGAAAAGATGCCTCGGCACCTTGCGCATGGCCTGAAGCACCCGCGGGTCGGTAATGCCCCGGGCCTCCAGCTGGCTTTGAACCATCAGCTCCCTGGCCGCCTCATACTCCATTGCCGCTTCCCAGGCCGTCCCAGCGCTGCCTGAGCCACTGCAGGGCCTCGTGGTTGGTGAGGTCCAGATGGATGGGGGTAATAGAGACATAGCCCTGGAGCACCGCCTCAATGTCCGTGTCCTCGGCCCGCTCCCAGTAGGGCCTGCCCCCACCTATCCAGTAGTAAAGCTCGCCCCAGGGGGAATGTATCTCATGCACCGCCCCGTCATAGACCCTCTTTCCCTGCCTGGTGAACCGCACCCCCTTGACCTCCTTGAGGGGCAGGTTGGGCACATTCACATTAAGCAGGGTATCGTAAGGGAGGGCCTCCTCAAGCACCTTCCTGGCCAGTACCGCGGCGTAGTGCTGGGCCGTCTCATAGTGGGCGTGCTCGGTGGAGCCCACATTCAGGGACACTGCCATGGAGGGTATGCCCAGGATGGTGCCCTCTATGGCCGCCGAGACGGTGCCCGAGTAGGTGAGGTCATCNCCCAGGTTGCCCCCCCTGTTTATGCCCGAGACTATGAGCTGGGGCCTCTGGGGAAGAAGCTTACCCACCGCCACGGCCACGCAGTCCGTGGGAGTGCCGTCCACGCTGTAGACCCCTTCCCGCAGCCTGTGAACCCTCAGGGGCCTGTGGATGGTAAGGGCATGGCTTACGGCGGAGCGCTCCCTGTCCGGCGCCACCACCACAGCCTCAGCCAGGGCCTTCATGGCCCTGAAAAGGGCCATGAGACCAGGGGAATGCACCCCGTCGTCGTTGGTTATGAGCACCAGAGACCTCTTCACACCCTTATTGTATAAAAAAACTTGCCCTTCTGAGCGTTTTTGTGCAAAATTTAGGGGAAAACAACTCTCTCGGGGGAAAAACGGGACTTGGAGGAGCTTACCTACAGGGCCTCAGGCGTTGACATTGACGAGGCGGAGCGATTTGTCAGGCTCCTTAAGCCCCTGGCCGAAAGGACCCGCCGGCCCGAGGTCCTCAAGGGCATCGGCACCTTCGGGGGGCTCTTCAGGCTGGATGTAAGCCGCTACCGCAGGCCCGTGCTGGTAAGCGGCACCGACGGGGTGGGCACCAAGCTGAAGGTGGCCTTCATGCTCCAGAGGCACGACACCGTGGGGGTGGACCTGGTGGCCATGTGTGCCAATGACATCCTCACCCTGGGGGCGGAGCCCCTGTTCTTCCTGGACTACCTGGCCACGGAGCGCCTCCGGGCCCAGGTGGCCCTCCAGGTGCTGGAGGGCATCGTGCGGGGCTGCCAGGAGGCCGGCATGAGCCTCCTGGGTGGGGAGACCGCCGAGATGCCGGGCTTTTACTCCCCCGGGGAATACGACCTCTGCGGCTTTGCCGTTGGAGNGGTGGAGGAGGAGGAAATCATAGACGGCTCTGCCATCAGCGAGGGGGACGCCCTGGTGGGACTGGCCTCCTCGGGACTGCACTCCAACGGCTACAGCCTGGCCAGGAAGGTGCTCCTTGAGCGGGCCGGCCTCGGCCCCCAGGACAGGCCCCAGGGGCTGGACTGCACGCTGGGGGAGGAGCTGCTCAGGCCTACCAGAATCTATGTGAAGGCCTTCAAGGCCCTCAAGGACAAGGTGCAGATAAAGGGTATGGCCCACATCACCGGCGGAGGCGTGCCGGGAAACCTTCCCCGCATGCTCCCCGAGGGCCTGAAGGCGGTCATAAGGGAGGGCTCCTGGCCGGTGCAGCCCGTGTTTGAGCTCATCCAGAGCCATGGCCCTGTGGCCAAAGAGGAGATGCACAGGACCTTCAACATGGGCCTGGGCTTCGTCATGGCGCTTTCCCAGGCCGAGGCTCCCCGGGCAGTGGAGGNCTTGAACAAAGAGGGCTATCCATCGTATATAATAGGGCACATCGAGAAAGGCACTGAAGGGGTCGTGTATGCACAAAGTTAGAGTCTTTCTTAAGAGGCTTTTTACCCCTGTGACACTCATGCTCATTCCCCACAGCCACCATCGCCCCTGGAGCATAAGGCTCCCCTCCCTGGGCTTCATTCTCCTGGGCCTCATCGCCAGCCTGGCCGTAGGATACGTGCTCTCTGTGGGGGTCAAGGCGGTGGAGTACCGGAAGATGAAGGAGCAGCTTCAGTACTACAGCAGCCAGTTCCTGGAGCTTCGCTCCACCATGTACGCCCTGAGGAAGGCGGAGCAGGACTTCCGGGAGCTCTTCAGCCTCAGGGGCAAGGAGGAGGNGCTGAAGCACCTGGACGAGACCTTCACCGACAGCGGGGCCCTGGACATGGAGGCCCTGAGGGCCCAGATACGGCGCTCCATGCAGAGCGTGGCCGACATCAGGGAGTACCTCAGCAAGCAGCACGACCTCTATCGCTCCACCCCCAGGGGCTGGCCCGTAAGCGGCTACATAACCTCGGGCTTCGGCTGGCGGGTGCACCCCATAACCGGGCGCAGGGACTACCACTCGGGAGTTGACATCTCCACCGAGGCCGGCATGCCCGTCAGGGCCACCGCCGACGGCATCGTGAGCTTCGCGGGCTGGAGCGGCGGAAACGGAAACCTCGTGGTCATAGAGCACGGAAACGGCTACTCCACCCTCTACGCCCACAACCGCAAAGTCCTGGTGCGCACGGGCCAGGTGGTAAAGAGGGGCGATGTCATCGCCTATGCCGGCTCCACGGGAAGCTCCACGGGGCCGCACCTGCACTACGAGGTGTGGCACAAGGGCAAGCCCCAGAACCCCAGGCCCTTTATCCTGGGGAGGGTGTGGTAGGATGTTCTCTAAGAAGGCAGAGAAGCTGGAGGCCTTCATCGGCCACAACTCCGTCTTCACGGGCGATGTGCGCACCAAGGGTACCCTCCGGGTGGACGGTACCCTGGAGGGCAATGTGGAGGCCGACTGGCTCATCGTGGGAGACAAGGGCCGCATAAAGGGCAACGCTACCGCCAGGGGCATAATCGTGGGCGGCACCATAGAGGGCAACCTCCAGGCCAAGGAGACAGTGGAGATAAAGCACAAGGGGCAGGTGCTGGGAGACATCAGCACCCCCAAGCTCACCGTCCTGGAGGGCGGCATGCTCAATGGCCGCACCATCATGCAGGGCCAGCAGGGCCGCCTCCTCAGCCCAGAAGGTGCCCAGGGCAAATAGAGTTCCCTTCACAAAATATTCATAACGCCCCTGGGGCAAACCGTTGCAGCTTAAGGGTTTTCAGCCCCGAGCCTCTCGGTTGACAATTCCTCCATACACGGGGTATGATGGTTTTAAGGAGAGAAGAAAATGTTTGAGAAGTTTACAGAACGCGGAAGAAAGATAATCATCTACGCCAAGGAAGAGGCCGAAAAGCGGCAGAACGACTACCTGGGCACCGAGCACCTCCTGCTGGCCATCCTGAGGGAGGAGGACTCCCTGCCCGTGAACATCCTGAAGAAGATGGGCCTTTCCCCCGAGGAGCTCAGGATGGAGGTGGAGCGCAACATCTCCCACGGCGGCAGCGTCCTTACCTTCAGCGAGGTGCCCTTCACCCCCAGGGCCAAGAAGGTACTGGAGCTCGCCGTGGAGGAGGCCCGGCTCCTGGGGCACAACTACATCGGCAGCGAGCACCTGCTGCTGGGCCTTATAAGGGAGGACGAGGGCATTGCCGGCAAGATACTCAGGAGCTTCGGCGCAAACCTCCTGGGGGCCAGGCAGCTTACCATCAACCTCTCCATGAAGGCCTACGCCCACACCAGGGAGCGTAAGAGCAACACTCCCGCCCTGGATGAGTTCGGAAGGGACCTCACCCAGATGGCCAGGGAGGGCAAGCTGGACCCCGTCATTGGCCGGCAGGACGAGATAGAGCGCATAATGCAAATACTGGGCCGGCGCATCAAGAACAACCCGGCCATCATCGGCGAGCCCGGCGTGGGAAAGACCGCCATCGTGGAGGGCCTGGCCCAGAGGATAGTAGCCGGCGATGTGCCCGAAAATCTCTTGGGCAAGCGCATCGTGAGCCTGGACCTGGGCGCCCTCATAGCGGGCACCAAGTACAGGGGGCAGTTTGAGGAGCGCCTGAAGGTGGTAATGAAGGAGATTGTGCAGTCGGACAATGTGATCCTGTTCATAGACGAGTTCCACACCCTCATCGGCGCCGGGGCAGCGGAGGGCTCGGTGGACGCCTCCAGCATGCTCAAGCCCGCCCTCTCCAGGGGCGAAATCCAGTGCATCGGGGCCACCACCCCCAACGAGTACAGGAAGTACATAGAGAAGGACGGTGCCCTGGAGCGGCGCTTCCAGCCCGTGTTCGTGCAGCCTCCCCAGGTGGAGGAGGCCATAAAAATACTGGAGGGCCTCAGAAGCCGCTACGAGGCCCACCACAGGGTGAAGTACACCCAGGAGGCCATAGAGCAGGCGGTAAAGCTCTCGGAGCGCTACATCTCGGAGCGCTTTCTGCCCGACAAGGCCATAGATGTGCTGGATGAAACGGGCTCCAGGTTGAGGCTGAAGCGCTACATGCCGCCGCAGGAGCTCAAGGAGCTGGAGGCCGAGCTGGAGCGCCTCGGCAAAGAGAAGAACCTCTATGTGAGGCTCCACGACCTGGAGCGGGCCGCCAGCGTGCGGGCCGAGGAGGAGCGCCTGAGGACCCTCTACGAGCAGCTCAGGGCGCAGTGGAGGCAGAACCTCCAGAAGGAAATACCCGTGGTCACCGAGGAGGATGTGGCCTACACCGTGGCCAAGATGACGGGCATCCCCCTGGCCAGACTGGAGGAGAAGGAATCGGAAAAGCTCCTGAGAATGGAGGAGGAGCTCCACAAGCGCATCATTGCCCAGGACGAGGCTCTGAAGGCGGTCTGCAGGGCCATCAGGCGTTCCAGGGCGGGGCTGAAGCACAGGAAGAAGCCCATCGGCTCGTTCTTCTTCCTGGGCCCCACAGGGGGGGGTAAGACCGAGCTGGCTAAGGCCCTGGCAGAGTTCCTCTTCAACGACGAGAGCGCCCTGGTGAAGATAGACATGTCGGAGTACATGGAGCGCTTCAATGTCTCCAGGCTCACCGGCGCCCCCCCCGGCTATGTGGGCTACGAGGAGGGAGGACAGCTTACCGAGAAGATTCGCAAGCGGCCCTACGCAGTGGTGCTGTTTGACGAGATAGAGAAGGCCCATCCGGATGTGTACAACATCCTGCTTCAGGTGCTGGACGAAGGGGTGCTTACCGACAACTTCGGCCGCAAGGTGGACTTCAAGAACACCGTGCTCATCATGACCTCCAACCTGGGGGCCAGGTTCATAGAGAAGGCCACCCCCCTGGGCTTTCAGCGCGACTCGGCAGAGGATGTGTACCAGAAGATAAAGGACAATGTGCTTCAGGAGCTGAAGAAGACCTTCAACCCCGAGTTCCTCAACAGGGTGGACGAGGTGGTGGTGTTCCACCCCCTGCAGAAGGAGCACCTGTTCAGCATCATAGACCTCCTGGTGTCCGAGACCAATCGGCAGCTCCTGGAGATGGAGCTCATGGTGGAGCTCACCGACGAGGTCAAGGACTGGCTGGTGGAGAAATACTACCAGCCCACCTACGGGGCCAGGCCCATGCGCAGGGCCCTGCAGAAGGAGATAGAAGACCCCCTCAGCGAGGAGATTCTCAAGGGCAAGTTCAAGCCCGGCACCAAGATAAAGGTGGTGCTCCAGGGCGATACCCCCGTCTTCGTGCCGGCAGAAGAGGGCATCCTAAGCAGCGTAAACTAAGCGAGGCGCAATGAGGGCAGCGAACCTACTCCTGGCTCTGGTAGTGTCTCTGGCCCTTCTGGGCTGTGCCCGCCAGGGGGCCCAGGAAGGCCGGGCAGTGCCGGATATCACCTTGGTGGATGCCCAAGGGGCAAACCTCAAGCTCTCCTCCCTGAGGGGCTATGTGGTGCTCATAAACTTCTGGGCCACCTGGTGCACCACCTGCAAGGCGGAAAAACCGCACCTGCAGAGGCTCTACAACGTAATGCGCTCAAACCCCAGGTTCAAGCTCCTCACGGTGCTTTACAACGATACTATGCAGAAGGCCCTGGCCTTCAACAAGGAGCTGGGCTACGACATGCCCACCTACGCCGNCCCTGGAGGCCAGGCGGCCAAGGCCCTGGGCCTGAAGGGAGTGCCCGAAAGCTACATAATAGACAAGAAGGGCGTCCTGAGGCACCACATCATCGGCCCCCTCAGCTGGGCCGATGAGAAATATGTCCGCACCCTCACGGAGATGACCCAGGAGTAGCCCCCAGAGGCAGGATGGGCACGCCCAGGCCTCCTCAGCCGGTGATGCTCCTGGTAGGAGCGCTGTTTGTCCAGCCCCAGCTCTACCGGCAGGCCCGCCAAGCCCTTATGGAGGAGTTTGGCCCCCTGGCCCTGGAGGGCCCCGAGCTAAGGTGGCAGCACACGGAGTACTACAGCCAGGAGCTGGGACGGCCCCTGAGAAGGCGCTTCCTGTTCTTTCAGCGGCTGATAGACCCGGGCAGGCTCCCTGAGATAAAGCTCCGCACCAACTGCCTGGAGAGGCACTTCAGCGAGGGGGGCAGAAGGCGCATAAACCTGGACCCCGGCTACCTCAGCCTCGGCAACCTGGTGCTGGCCACCACCAAACCCTACAGCCACAGGGNGTACCTTAGAGAGGGCATTTACGCAGAGGTGACCTTGATTTACTCCGGGGGGCGCTTCAGGGCCCACCTGGGCACCTACCCGGACTACCTCAGGGATGACTACCTGAGCCTCTTTGCCCAGGCCAGACAGATTCTCAAAGGCAGGCTCTCAGCTCTTGAAGACGTCCATAAAGGCCCTTAAGAGGACCTCGTCGTAGACCGTGCCCGCCCGGGAGTGCATGAGTTTCAGTGCCTCTGCAACCGGCTGGGCCTTCCGCTGTTGCACCAACCCCGAGACCATGCTGTCAAAATCGTCGGCAATCTGCACTATCCGACTAAAGAGCACTGGCCTGTCGTTGCCCCTGAAGGGGGGATAGCCCGAGCCGTCCATGGCCCGGTGATGCTCCAGGGCTACAAACATGGTAAGCACCGCCAGGGTATTGAGCCCCCGGCTCTTGAGCACCTGCTTGAGGCCCTCCAGGGGATGCATCCTCAGGAGCTCCTGCTCCAGGGGGCTGAGCTCCCCCTCCTTCTGGAGGATGCTCAGGGGCAGCACCACCTTGCCCACATCGTGAAACAAGGCGGCCATGCCCAGCAGGCTCAGGTGGTAGCGGTTCAGCGCAAGCCTCTTGCCCAGGGCAGCAGAGAGCATGGCCACATGCACCGGATGCTGGAACACATAGAGCTTGGGATTTCTGGCGGCAGTAAGCCCCAGGGTGTAGGGCTCGTCCTTGAAGATGGCGTCCACGAGGCCCTGGACCGCCCTCTTGGCCCTCTTGAGGTCCGGCCTCTTGCCTGCCTTCAGGGACTGCACCGCCGCCTGGTAGGAGGTCACGGCCTTCACATAGGCCCTGCGGGCCAGGAGGCGCACATCCTTGGTATCCAGGGCCGACTCCTTCAGGGCCTCCACAGGCCCTCCCACGGTTATGGCCTTGGTGAGCCTGGACTCCAGGGCAGACTGAATCTCTGCGGCCTCGCTTCCGCCCTTTATGGCATAGGCCAGAAACACCAGGTCGTCGGTCTGCAGCGGTGCCCTGAAGGTCACCGCCCCTATGCCCCGCTCCGAGAGGTTCTTGCTGAGAAAGGAGAAGTTGTCAATGTCGGCCACAGAGGCCTTGACCCTGAAGTCCTCTATGAAGAAGGCCTCCTCGGCCAGCTTGACGGTAATCTCGCCCTCCTCGCCCAGGAAGAACTCCAGGTCGTCCTTGAGCCTTGAGGCCGCATTCAGCACCGCCTCGTTTATGGACTCGTACACACCGGTGAGCTTGACCAGGATGGCAAAGTCGCTGATGAGGCTCCTTCCCCGCTTCAGCACCTTTTCCAGGAACAGGTCGTCCATTCTCATTTCCTTCTCACCTCCGCCAGGGCAGTCCTTACAGCCTCCCTGAGGAGGCTCTTTTTGGAGTCCAGCTCCGACTCAAGAAGGGCCTGGGCCTCCTTGCCACCCACCCAGCCCAGCCCGTAGGCGGCGGCAGCCCTCAGCTCCAGGTACTCGTCCCTGTGAAACAGGAGGCCTTTTCTCTTCAGCAGGCGCTCCAGCAGCGGAAGGCCATCCTTCCCCGCCACTACGCCGTAAAGCTCCAGGAACTCCCGCTTCTCTGGGAAGGGGCGCTTCCGGAAGTCCGACCCCCCTATCAGCTCCTCCAAGTCCTCCTTCAGCTCTGAAGCCCTGAACCTCTTGAGGGCCCGGGCCGCGGCGGTGCGCACCGAGGTGTCGGCATCCCTCAGAAGCTCCCGCAGGGGACGCAGGACCTCAGGTGTACCCATAAGCTCCAGGGCCTTGACCACCTCGCGCCTGACCTTCACCTCCGGATGCCTCAGCACCCTCACGATGGCCTTCACCGCCTTGGGCTCCTTGCTCATGCCCAGTATCATCACCAGGTTTCTCACCAGGTACCAGCGCTCATCCTGAAGGTGCTTGACGAAGGCCTCCAGGTGCTCCGTAGCCAGGCTGGCCAGGACATTGCACACCAGCCTTCGCTGCCGCCGGTCCTGAAGCTCCCCCAGCACCTCTATCATGGTACCCACGGCATAAGGGCCCACGATTTCAAGATACTCGGCCACGGCCTCCTGCTCCTGGGCGTTGCCCATAAACCACTCCATCCTCTCCCTGCCTGAGGCCTTCTGAAGGAGCTTCTCCAGGCGTTCTGTCTTGCCCTGGGGGGCGCCCACGGCCAGGGAGCTTACGCCCTTAAGAAGTCTCAGAAACTCCACGGTGTCGTTCCTTTCCACCCACAGGTCCATGAGCCTGCCCAGGGCCCGGCAGAAGTGGCCGAACTCTCCCATGTCCTCCTCATCGGCCATGAGGACCAGCAGCACCTGAAGCAACCTCTTGAACACCTGGGGCCCTGTCTCGGCGGAGGCCTCCTTCTTCAGGGCCTGAAGCTCGTCATCGCTGAGGGGAAGCACATCCACGCCCAGGGGGCCGGCAGGCTTTATGGTAAGCTCCGAGTAGGNGGCCCCATGCACTGTACTGCCCCCCTCCTGGGTGGATACCATGGCCAGGAGCTCCTCCTCCACAGCGGTGTCGGCCTCGTGGACCTCCTCGGGCACAAAGTAGCTTATGTGCTCCAGCTCCCGCTCCCACAGGAGGGNGACTATGTCGTCCTCGGGATTCTCCTCCTTGGGGGCTTGAAGCAGGATGTACAGGAACTCCACCAGCTCCTCGGTGCTTAGCCCCTGCTTGAAGCTCAGCTGCCTGATGCCGTCCACGAAGAGGTTCAGGGCGATGTTGTCGGTGCGCTCCTCGCTGTAGAAGACCTCCTGGCCCTTGTAAAGGAGGGCAAACTGCTCTACCTCCAGAGGAAGCTCCCCGAACTTCTCCAGGAAGGCAGTGAACTTCTCCGAGAGGTCCCGGATGAACTTCTGGCTTACGGGGTTTTCCCTGGGGTAGACGGCCAAGGTCTTGAAGGTCTTGACCGTGCTTTTCAGGAGCTCCTTTACCTGGGAAAGCTCCTCCTCGGTGGCCTGGGGCCTTTCGTCGCTCTGGCCTGCCATTTCTAATTTTGTAGCATTTATGGGCTGTTATGTCAACAACACCAGGTTGTCCCGGTGGATCACCTCGTCGGAGTAGCGGTAGCCCAGGAGGCGCTCCAGCTCCGAGGTCTTTCGCCCCTTGATGCGCTCTATCTCCTGGCAGCTGTAGTTCACCAGCCCCTTGGCCAGCCTGCGGCCTTGGGCATCTACGCAGTAGACCGCATCGCCCTTCTTGAAGCTGCCCTCCACGGCCAGCACCCCGGAGGGCAGGAGGCTCTTGCCCCTTTTAAGGATGGCCTCCTTGGCCCCCTCGTCTATCACCAGCTTGCCCTGGGCCCTCAGGCCGTAGGCAATCCAGCCCTTTCTGGCAGGCAACCTCCTGAGTCCAGGCTGGAACTCCGTGCCTACCTGCTGGCCCTGAAGCAGCGCCTGAAGGAGCCCCTCCTTGTGGCCGTTTATGATATTGACAACTATTCCGGCCTGCATGGCCTTCCGGGCCGCCAGGAGCTTTGAGTACATCCCCCCTGTACCTACTCGGCCTGCCCCGCCCCCCGCCTGCCTGAGGAGCTCAGGGGTTATCTCCTTGACCCTGGGGATGAGCCTCGCCTTGGGGTTCCGCCTGGGGTCCTCCTCGTACAGGCCGTCCACATCGGAAAGTATCACCAGCCTGGAGGCCCCTATGAGGGAGGCCACCAGTGCGGCCAACTGGTCATTGTCGCCGAAGCGTATCTCCTCCACCGAGACGGTGTCGTTCTCGTTCACCACTGGCACCACCCCCAGGTCCAGGAGGGCAAGGATGGTGTTCCTGGAGTTTATGTACCTGGGCTTGTCGGTGAAGTCCTCCCTGGTAAGGAGCACCTGGGCCACCTTCCTTCCCGCCTCCTGGAAGGCCTTCTCGTAGGCCCACATGAGGGAGGACTGCCCCACGGCGGCTATGGCCTGCTTGAGCCTTATGTCCCTGGGGCGTTGCCTGAGGCCCAGCTTGCCCATGCCTGCCGCTATGGCCCCTGAGGAGACCAGCACCACCTGGTGGCCCATCTGGAGCGCCTGGCAGATGTCCCTCACCACCGCCGCCACCCGGGAGGGCTTCAACGAAGGGCCGGTGTCGGTAAGGATGCTGCTTCCAACTTTCACCACTATCTTCACGGTGCCTTAAGCCTCCTGGCTACATGCTGCAGCAGCTCTCTCAGCCCCTCTTTTCTTACGGCAGAGATGGCGAAAAAGTCAATCCCACCTTGCTGGCAGTGCCTCTGGATTTGCCGAAGCCTCTCGGGGCTGGCCACATCCAGCTTGGTGGCTACCACCACCTGGGGCTTTTCCGAAAGGAGGGGGCTGTAGAGGGAAAGCTCCCGGTTTATCTTCTGGAGGGCCTCCACGGGCTCCTGGGGCGCGGCCTCGGAGACATCCACCAGGTGAAGCAGGAGCTTACAGCGCTCCACATGTCTGAGGAACTGAAACCCCAGGCCCGCCCCCTTGTGGGCCCCCTCTATGAGCCCCGGTATGTCGGCCAGGACAAAGCTTCCCAGCTCCTCCACCTTGACCATTCCCAGAACCGGCCTGAGGGTAGTAAAGGGATAGGGGGCAATCTTCGGCCTGGCCGCCGAGACCACCGAAAGGAGGGTGGACTTGCCAGCGTTGGGAAGCCCGATGAGGCCCACGTCGGCCAGGAGCTTCAGTTCCACGATGAGTTCCCGCTCCTGGCCGGGCTCACCCGGCTGGGCAAACCTGGGGGCCTGCCTGGTGGGGGTGGCAAAGTGGGCGTTGCCCAGCCCCCCCCTGCCCCCCCTGGCCACCACGGCCTCCTTGCCGTCCTCATCCAGGTCAGCTATGAGCTGCCCGGTATGGGCGTCCCTGATCACCGTGCCCACGGGCACGGGCACTATCAGGTCCTGACCATCTCTGCCGTGCATGTTCTTGCCCCTGCCGTGCTGGCCCCGTTGGGCCCTGTAGTGGCGCTTGTAGCGGAGGTCCAGGAGGGTGCCGAGTCCCTCGGTGGCCCTGAAGATCACATGCCCCCCTCTTCCGCCGTCGCCTCCGTCAGGGCCCCCCTTGGGGACATACTTCTCCCTGCGGAAGCTCACACATCCCCTTCCGCCGTCGCCGGCCTTGACATGCACCTTGACATAGTCTACAAACTGCATGGCAAAACAAAAAGGGCGGCCTTTCCCAAGGCCGCCCTTCCCGGCTAATCCTTTGCGCCCAGCCTAAGCAGGGGCCACAGGGTAGACGCTTACCCTCATCCTGGTGCGGCCCATGCGCTCAAAGGCCACCACGCCGTCTATGAGGGCAAAGAGGGTGTCATCACCGCCCCGGCCCACATTGCGCCCCGGGTGAAACCTCGTGCCCCGCTGCCTCACCAGGATGTTGCCGGCCCTGACCACCTGGCCGCCAAACTTCTTCACCCCCAGGCGCTTGGCCTGGCTGTCGCGACCGTTCCTGGAACTGCCTACTCCCTTCTTATGAGCCATCAGGAACCTCCTGCCTTTATCTCCTTGATGAGCACCTCGGTGTAGGGCTGCCTGTGCCCCTTGAGGCGCCTGTAGCCCTTGCGGGGCTTCTGCTTGAAGACCAGCACCTTCCGGGCCTTGCCTGTGGAAAGCACCTGGGCGCTCACCGTGGCCTGGGCCAGGTAGGGATTGCCAAATACAGGGCCATCCTCGGTGCCTACGGCCAGCACCCGGTCAAACACCACCTCCTGCCCAGGGGAGGCCTGGAGCTTCTCCACCTTCAGACGCTCCCCAGGGCTTACCCTGTACTGCTTGCCCCCGGTCTCTATGATGGCGTACACATCCATCGCTGAATTTATATAATACACCAAAGTCTTGCGGAAATGTCAATCTCTGAGTAGCCCCTCCTCCTTGAGGAGGGCCAGTACCTTGCGCTTCAGCAAGTCCCTGGTGGCCCTGAAGGCCTCAAGGCGCTCCTGTTCTGTGGCCCCTGTGCCCACGGGGTCAGGGGTAGGCCAGAAGAGCCACTTCAGCCCCGTGTACGGCGGGGGGCAGAGGCGCTGGGCCGGCTCGCAAAGGGCCACCACTATATCGGCCCTGCCGAGGTGCTCCGCCTCAAGGCTCTTGGAGTGCTGCCCGGAAATGTCTATCCCCAGCTCCTTCATCACCGCCACCGCCAGGGGATGCACCTGGGCGCTCATGAGCCCTGCGCTCTGGACCTCCAGGGCCGGGCCCCCGAAGTGCCTGGCCAGGCCCTCGGCCATCTGGCTGCGGCAGGAGTTGGCAGTGCAGAGGAATAGAATCCGCTTCATCCCAGATATGATAGCAGAAATATTGACAATTCATCCCCTGTGGGGGTAATTTATATATTTATAATAAGGCGTGGGCCGCTAGCTCAGCTGGTAGAGCAACGCCCTTTTAAGGCGTGGGTCGTTGGTTCGAATCCAACGCGGCTCACCAGGAAATACGGAGTGTCCCCATCGTCTAGCCTGGCCTAGGACATCGCCCTTTCAAGGCGGTAACACGGGTTCAAATCCCGTTGGGGACGCCATTTCTTTCTTCAGAAGGCCCCCATCGCCTTTTCCTCCTGCGCCAGGAGTTCCACGGTTTCGGCCCAGTCAAGGAGCTTGAGGTCCTTCAGGGGCTTCAGGCCCCTCATCTGCATGTCCTCCCTGAGGGCATAGGCGGTGCCGCAGAAGCCCTCCAGGTGCCCGCCCAGGGTGAACAGTACCCCGTCCTGAAGGAGCAGCACATCGGCCGACAGGTCCCGGGCAAACTTGAGCCCCCGTTGGCCCCGGGGGCTGTGGGGTGGGCTCTTTATAAGCACTATCATTGCCTTAAAACACCATCACCTTTTCTGCCTCCTCCAGGAGCTGGGAAAGCTCGAAGCCGTCTATTCTCTGCACGCCCTCCAGGAGGTCCTGACTGTCCAGCCCCCAGCGGCTCAGGCTCGCCTGCTCCGCCAGCACCACCACTCCCGCCTCCAGGGCGCCCTGCAGGGCCTCTGAAAGGGACCCATAGGGCCCCTCCTGGCCCCCCTGCCTCCTGGCCAGCAGCACCCCGGCATCCACCAGGAGGAGCTTCACCTGCAGGCCTTCCACGGCCGCCCCCAGGGCATGCCTGAGGGCCTCGGCAGCCTCCAGGCTACCGTAGGGGGCGCTCTGAAGCACCACTGCCAGCCTGAGCTCAGCCATCTGGGGGAAGGCGCAGGAGGAGCTCCCGCAGGGGACGCTTGGGCACATGGTGAACNCCCTGGGCATCCCGCCAGTAGCGGATGTCCCCCTTTGCCTCTTGCAGCACTACCTCCTCGTTGGGCACTCCCAGGGCCAGCACCAGGAGTATCTCGTACCTTTCGGGTATCCCCAGGGCCTCCCTGAGCCTGTGGCGGTTCATGGAGCCGATGATGCAGCCGCCCAGACCCCTTTCCCTGGCAGCCAGCATGATGCTCTGGGCCACTATGCCGTGGTCGCAACCGAAGTTGCTGGTTATCCGGGTATCGCCCAGTATGATTATGTAGGCCGAGGGGCGTTCGCCCTCGGAGGGCCCGGGCCAGTCCCCGAGGTAGCCCGCCCAGGAAAGACAGGGGAATATCCTGGCGTTCGTCTCCGGAGTGTTTGAGAGCACGAACTTCAGGGGCTGTAGATTGGCCGCCGAGGGGCACAGCCTGGCAAGGCCCACCAGCCACTGAAGGGTCTCCCGAGGCACCGCCTCCTCCTGCTTGAACCTCCTTATGCTTCGGCTGGCCCTGAGAAGCTCCTCAATGCTTGACATGGCACCTCCCTAGGAATATAAGTTTAGCAGAAACGGCCTCCGCGATGAAGACGATTAACGCCCCAGCACAACTGTCCAAGCCCCTGCAGTCCCTGCCACGACGGGGCCGGCAGCTCCTCCGGGCCTTCAAAAATCCCTCGGTGCTACCGAGCGGTACACCTTTGTGGTGGCCACAGGGAACAGGGCCCTGAAGGCATATGTAGCCAGCGAAGGCTCCGGCAACATCCATGTATTTGAGGCCCGTAGGGAAGAGTCAAGGTGGGGGGCCGGCCCCACGGGGCACGCTTCGGCCCCGGGGGCAGGAGGGCCTACACGGTGCTTACCCAAGAGGATGCCCTGGCGGTGCTGGATGCGAGGCGCAACGCCCTGCTTCAGAAGATAAAGCTCAGGGGCTGCCGGGTGCCCTTCTGGCTGGCCCTGCCTTAGACCTCCACGATTATGGGCATGATGAGGGGGCGGCGGTCCATGGAGTTGCGGAGGTACCTCTTCAGGGCCGCCCTGAGCTTGGCCTGGAGCAGGGAGCTGTCGGTAATCACCTCCAGGTCAAGCTCCTGGACCTTCTGGGAGAGGAACTCCTTGACCTCGGCAATGAGCTCCGGAGAGGCGTCTTCGAAGATGAATCCCCGGGAGACTATGTCCGGTCCCGAGACTATGCGCCCCGTGAGTTTCTCCACCGCCAGGAACACTATCACCACTCCGTCGTGGGCCAGGCGCATGCGGTCCCTCAGAACCATCTCCTGCACATCGCCGATGCCCTTGCCGTCAATAAAGACCCTGCCGGCCTGCACCTTGCCGGCCCGGCGGGCCCCCTGGCCGTCGATTTCCAGGACCTCGCCGTCCTCCAGGATGAAGATGTGCTCCCTGGGTATGCCCTGCTTCTCGGCCAGGCGGGCATGGTAGCTCAGGTGCCTGAACTCCCCGTGCACAGGCACAAAGTAGCGGGGCCTTACCAGGTTCAGCATGAGCTTAAGCTCCTCCTTGGAGGCATGGCCTGAGACATGGATTTCCGAGACCTTTTCATATATCACATCGGCCCCCCGGCGGAACAGGTGGTTTATTATCTTGCCGATGGAGCGCTCGTTGCCGGGTATCATCTTGGCCGACAGGATGACGGTGTCGCCCTCCTTTATCTTTATGTGCTTGTGCTCCCCGGTGGCGATGCGGCTCAGCACGCTCATGGGCTCGCCCTGCGAGCCCGTGGTGATGATGACCACCTCCTCGTCCCTCAGTCTCTTGAGGTCCTCCATCCTCAGCCAGGTGTCCTGGGGCAGGCGCAGGTAGCCGAGCTCCAGGGCTATCTGGGCGTTCTGCACGATGCTCTTTCCGCACAGTATCACCTTCCTTCCGAACATCACCGCCACATCTATGGCCTGCTGGATGCGGTGGATGTTGGAGGCGAAGGTGGAGATTATGATTCTGCCCCGGGCGGTGGAGAAGATGTCCTCGAAGGCCCGGCGCACCTCCTTTTCCGAGAAGGTAAAGCCCCCTTTCTCGGCGTTGGTGCTGTCGGAGAGCATCAGCAGGGTGCCCTCCTCGCCGTATTCCGAGAAGCGGTGGAAGTCCATAAGCTCGCCGTCCACGGGGGTGGGGTCCACCTTGAAGTCCCCCGTGTGCACCACCCTGCCCAGGGGAGTCTGCACCCCCAGGGCCACCCCGTCCACAATGGAGTGGGTAACCCTTATGAACTCCACCTCAAAGGCGCCCAGGCGCACCTTGTCCCTGGGCCTTACGGAAATGAGCCTCACGGCATCCAGGTGGTGCTCCCTGAGTTTTTCCCTCACCAGGCCCAGGGTAAGGGGGGTGCCGTACACAGGGGCCTGGACCTCCCTGAGCAGAAAAGGCAGGGCCCCGGTGTGGTCCTCGTGCCCGTGGGTGAGGACTATAGCCCGAAGCTTCTCCCTGTTCTGAAGCACATAGGAGAAGTCCGGAATGACGAAGTCCACCCCCAGCATGTCCTCCTCGGGAAACATGAGGCCGGCATCTACGAGGAGCATGTCCTCACCGTACTGCAGCACGGTCATGTTGAGGCCTATCTCCTCAACTCCTCCCAGGGGTATTACGGAGAGGCTGCCGCTCATCCCTTGAGGAGAAATTCCAGGAGGGCCTTGGCAGTATGCAGACGGTTTTCCGCCTGCTGAAGCACCACGCTCCTGGGGCCGTCCAGGACCTCGGAGGTTATCTCCTGCCCCCGGTGGGCGGGCAAACAGTGCATGACCACGGCGTCGGCCTTGGCACAGGCCAGAAGCTCCTCGTTGACCTGATAGGGCCTGAACCGCTTGAGCCTCTCTGCCCTGCCCTCCTCCTGGCCCATACTTACCCACACATCGGTATACACCACATCGGCCCTCCCCGCGGCCTCCTTGGGCTCCCTCAGGAGCAGGATGTCGCCCCTGCCCTCCTGCCTGGCCCGCTCCAGCACGAAGGGGTCGGGCTCGTAGCCCTCGGGGCAGGCCAGCACCAGCTCAAGCCCCACCCTGGCAGCGGCCTCTATGAGGGAGTTGGCCACATTGTTTCCATCCCCTATGTAGGCCACCCTTACTCCCTCCAGGGTACCCTTCAGCTCCAGGATGGTAAGCAGGTCTGCCAAGGCCTGGCAGGGATGGTGGGTGTCCGTAAGGGCGTTTATCACCGGCACAGGTGAGTGCCGGGCAAACTCCTCCAGGCGCTCGTGCCCGAAGGTCCTCAGCAGTACCGCCCTGAGGTATCGGCCCAGCACCCTAGCAGTGTCGGCGATGCTTTCTCCCCTTCCCAACTGGGTCTCCTGGGGGTTCATGTATATGGCCTGGGCCCCCAGCTGATAGATGGCCACCTCGAAGGAGACCCTGGTGCGGGTGGAGGCCTTCTCAAAGAGGAGCCCGATGCTCTGCCCTATGAGGGGGCAGGCCGAGGCATCCACGCCGGCCTTGAGTTGCTGGGCCCTCCTAAGGAGGGCCTGCAGCTCCTGAGGGCTGAGGTCCCAAAGGGTCAGAAAATCTCTCTTCATCAGAAAGCCTCCTTTTCAGGAAATTCTCTCCAGGGCCGAGGCCATGATTCCCAGGGCCTCCCTGATGTCCGCCTCCTGCACCACCAGCGGGGGGGTAAGGCGGAGCACCGTCTCGGCAGTGCAGTTTATAAGGAGGCCCTCCTTCAGGCAGGCCTCCACCACGGGGGCGCAGGGCTTCCTCAGCTCCACGCCCAGGAGCAGCCCCATGCCCCGCACATCCAGCACCAGGTGGCTGAAGCGCTCCTTCAGGGCCCTCAGGCCCTCCAGGAGCAGCTCCCCCATGCGCCGGGCATGATGCACCAGGTACTGGTTGTCCTCCAGCAGGCAGTGCAGTGTGGCCAGTGCCGCAGCGCATACCAGGGGGCCACCGCCAAAGGTGCTACCGTGCTCCCCTGGGGCCATGGCCTGGGCCNCCTCCTCGGTGCAGAGCATGGCCCCTATGGGCNCCCCGGCGCCAAGCCCCTTGGCCAGGGCCATCACATCGGGCCTTATGCCGAAGTGCTTGTAGGCAAAGAGCTCCCCGGTGCGGCCCATGCCGGTCTGTACCTCATCCAGGATGAGAAGAAGGCCATGCCGGTGGCAAACCTCCCTTACCTCCCTCAGGTAGCTGAGCGAAGGCACCCTCACCCCTCCCTCTGCCTGGACAGGCTCCAGGACCACCGCACAGGTGCGCTCGGTGATAGCCGCCTCCAGGGCCTCCACATTCTCGTAGGGCACGAACCTGAAGCCCTCCAGCAGGGGCTCAAACCCCTGGTGAAACCGCCTCTGCCCCGTGGCCGACAGGGCCCCGTAGGTGCGCCCGTGAAAGGAGTTGAGGGTGGAGATTATCTCGTACCTTTCGGGATCGCCGTACTTGTACCGGGAGTACTTCCTGGCCAGCTTTATGGCCGCCTCCACGGCTTCGGTGCCAGAGTTGCAGAAGAACACCCTGTCGGCAAAGGAGTGCTCCACCAGGGCCTTGGCCAGCTTTATCTGAGGCTCAATGTAGTAGAGGTTTGAGACGTGAAGGAGCCTCTGGGCCTGCTTCTGCAGGGCCACCACCGCCCTCCGGGGGCAGTGCCCCAGCACATTCACCGCTATGCCCCCCACGAAATCCAGGTACTCCTTCCCATCGGCAGAGAGCACCCTCATGCCCCTGCCCTTCCTGAGCACCACGGGCTGGCGGTTGTAGGTGTTAAGCAGGTACTTGGAGGCCTCCTCCAGGAGCTTCTTCGTCTCCATAGACTATGATATTAGCGAAAAAAAACCTTGAAAATCAAATTTTTGACAATCTTTCGCTCAAAAAGCTATAATTTTTGCTCCATGAAAATAGCCCTTACCGGCAAAGGCGGGGTGGGCAAGACCACCCTGGCAGCGGCCCTGGCATACCTTTACGCCCAGGAGGGCAGAAGGGTGCTGGCCGTGGATGCCGACCCCGATGCCAACCTGGCCTCAGCCCTGGCCGTGCCCGCCGAGAGGCTTCAGGGCCTCAGGCCCATCGCCCAGATGGCTGAGCTCATCCAGGAGCGCACCGGGGCCAGGCCCGGAGCCATGGGCGGGGTGTTCAAGCTCAACCCCAGGGTGGAGGACATACCGGAGGAGTTCGGCCTGAGGCTTGACGGCATAGTGCTGCTGGAGCTGGGACGCTCCAAGGAGGCGGCCAGCGGCTGCTTCTGCCCCGAGAATGTCTTCCTCAGAAGGCTCCTTAAGCACCTGGTGCTGGAAAGGCAGGAGGTGGTGGTGCTGGACATGGAGGCAGGCATAGAGCACCTCACCAGGGGCACGGCCGAGGCCATGGAGGCCTTCATCGTGGTGGTGGAGCCGGGAAAAAGGAGCCTTCAGACTGCCCAGGCAGTGAGGGAACTGGCCCGGGGCCTGGGAGTAAAGAAGGTCTTCGCCGTGGCCAACAAGACCCGAGGGCCGGAGGATGTGGAGTTCATCCGCCAAGGCCTTCAGGGAATGGAGCTCCTGGGCGCCATAGGCTACCACCCCCAGGTGCTGGAGGCGGACATGCAAGCCCTGGCTCCCCATGAGGCCGTCCCTGCCCTGAGGGCCGAGGTGGCCAAAATCAAAAAGAGGCTTGAAGAGCTGCTTGAAGGATAAGACATCGGAAGAGAAGGCCTCCCTCAGGCGTCTCCTCAAGAAAAGGAGGGACGCCCTGCAGGGGCGCCAGGAGCTGGATGCCCTTATCGGGGAGCGGCTCCTGGGCCTTGAAGCCTTCAGGGAGGCCCGGAGGGTGGCCCTCTATGCCTCCTTTCGCTCCGAGGTGGACACCTGGGGGCTCATCAGCCTGGCCCTCGGGCAGGGCAAGGAGGTAGCCCTCCCGGTGGTGAAGGGACGGGGGCTTGAATTCTACACCATAAGGGACGCCTCCGAGCTTAAGCCCGGCTACAGGGGCATNCCCGAGCCGCCTGCCCTGCCCGAAAGGCACACAGAGCCCTCCAGCATGGGGCTCATGGTGGTGCCCCTGCTGGGCTTTGACGAGCGCTGCTACAGGCTGGGCTACGGAGGCGGCTACTACGACAGGCTTCTGGGACCGCTGAAGGGAGCTGTGCCCCTGGTGGGGCTGGCCTACGAGGCCCAGGGGCTCCAGGAGGGCCTGCCTCGCGAGGCCCACGATGTGCCCCTGGATGTGATAATCACGGAGCGGAGGGNCATCACCTGTGGATAAGGAAAAGATACGGAAAGGGGTAAGGCTCATCCTGGAGGGCATAGGGGAGGACCCGGCAAGACCGGGCCTCCGAAGGACGCCCCAGCGGGTGGCCGAGATGTACCAGGAGCTCTTCAGCGGCATGGGGGTGCCGGAGGAGGACCTCCTCAGGCCCATAGAGGGGGAGAGCCACGACGAGATGATACTCCTCAAGGACATTCCCTTCTACAGCATCTGCGAGCACCACCTCCTGCCCTTCATAGGCAAGGCCCACATAGCCTACATTCCCTCGGGCAGCATCGTAGGGCTCAGCGAGCTGGCCAAGGCCCTGGAGCACCTGGCCAGAAGGCCCCAGGTGCAGGAGCGCCTCACCAGCCAGCTGGCAGACCTCCTTATGGAAAAACTCAGGCCCAAGGGGGCCATGGTGATAATAGACGCCGAGCACCTCTGCATGAGCATGAGGGGCATAAAGAAGCCCGGGGCCAGGACGGTCACCTCGGCCGTAAGGGGTATCTTCAGGAGCAAGGCCTCCACCAGGGAGGAAATGCTGGCCCTCACCATGGGCATCAAATAAAAAAACTTAAATACAAGGAGGAACCTTCATGGCGGCAACCATCATTGACGGAAAGAAGCTGGCAGCAGAGATAAGGGAAAAACTCAAGGCCGAAATCCAGGAGCTCAGCGACAGGGGCATCACCCCAGGGCTGGCCGTGGTGCTGGTGGGGGAAAACCCCGCCTCCAAGAAATATGTGGCCTCCAAGGAGAAGACCTGCCAACAGCTAGGCATACAGAGCTTCGGCCACAAGCTGCCCGAGACCACCAGCCAGGCGGAGCTCCTTAAGCTCATAGACGAGCTCAACGCCGACGAGAAGGTGCACGGAATACTGGTTCAGCTTCCCCTTCCCAAGGGACTTGACGCCAAGGAGGTGATGCACCGCATAGCGCCTGAGAAGGATGTGGACGGCTTCGGCCCTCATTCCCTGGGGGCCCTCATGCTGGACGAGCCCGGCTTCATCCCCTGCACCCCCCACGGGGCCATGAAGATGCTGGAGGCCTACGGCATAGACCCTGCAGGAAAGAAGGCCGTGGTGGTGGGCAGAAGCATCATCGTGGGCAAACCCCTGGCCATGCTGCTTCTGAGGAAGAACGCCACCGTGACCATGTGCCACTCCAAGACCCCTGACCTCAAGGCCGAATGCCTCAGCGCCGACATCCTCTGCGTGGCCGTGGGCAGGGCCAAGATGATAAGCGGCGACATGGTCAAGGAGGGCGCCGCAGTCATAGACATTGGCATAAATGTGGGCCCGGATGGTAAACTGGTAGGAGATGTGGACTTCCAGGCCGCCAAGGAAAGGGCCGGCTTCATCACCCCTGTGCCAGGGGGCGCAGGGCCCATGACCATCGCCATGCTCATGTACAATACCGTCCTGGCCGCCAAGACGAGGGCCGGCCTGAAGATGAGCTTTTAGCAAGGAGGCAAGGATGATAATCACCAAGAGCAAGGACTTCCAAGAGCTTATGGACAACATAAAGGGCTACCGGAGCTTCTTCCTCCTGGGCTGCTCCGAGTGCGCCACCCTCTGTGGCACCGGAGGCCAGGAGCAGCTTCAGGAGATGAAGCAGGCCTTAGAGCAGCAGGGCAAGGAGGTCACCGGCACCTTCGTGGCCAAAACGGGCTGCCAGGTGCTGGGCACCAAGGTGGAGCTTAAGCCCTTCAAGGAGGCCCTGGAGCGCACAGACTGCATCCTGGTCTTAAGCTGCGGCGCGGGCACCCAGACCGCCGTGGAGCTCTACCAGGACAAGCCCGTCTATCCTGTCAACGACAGTCTGTTTCTGGGCAACATGACCAGGCTGCAGATGTTCGATGAGCGCTGCAGCCTCTGCGGCCACTGTATCCTGGACAAGACCGGCGGCATCTGCCCCATCNCCGCCTGCCCCAAGGGGATACTTAACGGCCCCTGCGGCGGCTGCAAGGACGGCCACTGCGAGGTAAGCCCCGACATCCCCTGCGCCTGGGTGCGCATATACGAGAGGATGAAGAGGCTACACAAACTGGAGGAGTTCTGCCAGATGNCCCTTCAGGCCAAGGACTGGTCGGCAGCCCAGAAGCCCCGCTCACTCTATGCCAGAAAGGAGAGGAAGAAGGAATGAGCTTCAGAGAGGCCCTGGAGTCGGGAAAGTTCCTAATAACGGCCGAGGTAGGCCCCCCAAAAGGCACCGATGTGGCCGAGATGCTTCACCACCTGCAGCTCCTCAAGGGCCGGGTGGATGCCGTAAACGCCACGGACAACCAGTCGGCCGTCATGCGCATGTCCTCCACCGCGGTGTGCAAGCTGGCCCTGGAGCACGGACTTGAGCCCATACTGCAGATGACCTGCCGGGACAGGAACCGCATCGCCCTTCAGTCCGACCTGCTGGGCGCCTGGGTGCTGGGCATAAGGAATGTCCTGTGTATGACCGGCGACCATGTGCTGGCCGGCGACCACAAGGAGGCCAAGCCGGTCTACGATGTGGAGTCGGTGCAGCTTCTGCAAATCGTAGGGGCCCTGAACGAGGGGCACGACATGAACGGCAACGCCCTGCAGGGTGCCCCCCAGTTCCTGCCCGGCGCAGTGGACCCCCGAGGCCGAGCCCCTGGAGCCCCAGCTCATAAAGTTTGAAAAGAAGGTGCGGGCTGGAGCCAGGTTCTTCCAGACCCAGGCCATATACGACATCGAGAAGTTCAAGCGCTTCATGGACTTTGCCAGGAAGTTCCCCGTGAAGGTGCTGGCAGGGTTCGTTATCCTGAAGAGCGCGGGAATGGCCAACTTCCTCAACAAGAATGTCCCCGGCATCAAGGTGCCCCAGGCCCTCGTTGACGAGCTCAAGGCCGCAGGCAAGGAAGGGGCCTTACAGAAGGGCATGGAGATAGCCGCCCGGCACATGCGCCAACTGAAGGAAGAAGGCATCTGCGACGGGGTTCACATCATGGCCATCGGGATGGAGGACAAGGTCCCCCAAATCATAGAGATGGCAGGGCTTTAAACCAGGGCCTTCTGGTACTGCAGCATACGGCTTCGGGTGCTGAGGTAGGCGTCTATTATCTCGTCAATGGTGTGAAGCCCCTTGCCCATGTCCTGGTGCTCCTCGTAAAGCCCCTTGAGGAGCTCCATGGCCTCCTGCTCCTTGCCGGAGTAGTACAGGGCCACGGCCTTGCAGATGGCCACCCCCAGGCGCTCCTCCGCCCCCAGCCTCTGAAGAAACATCTCCGCCTTCTTGAGAAAGTTCCAGGCAGTCTTGAGGTCCTGGGCCTTTATGAAATGCCTGGCAAGCTCCAGGCAGGCCAGGCCCACCCCCCGGGCATCGGCCCCGCCTTCAAAGAAATACTCCGCCTTGCGAAACTCCGCCAGGGCCTTCTGCTCATCCTTGAGACGGTTGTAGGCCTGCCCCCTTAGAAGGTGGGCATAGCCCTGAAGCTCCATGGGGAAACGCTTCTGGGCCTTGGCAAGCTCAAATACCTTGCCCAAGACCTCCAGGGCCCTGGCATGCTCGCCCTTGAAGAAATAAAGCTTGGCCAGGTTGATGAGCACCTTGGCCCTGTGCTCAGGCTGCTCCTTCAGCTTGAGGGCCTGCAGGAAGGCCTGCTCGGCCTCCCGGTAGCGCTCTAAGTTCCTAAGAAGCACCGCCTTGAGATTCATGAGGCTTCCCCACTTCAGAGGCGCCGCCTCCATGCTCAGGCCCCGAAGGGTAGAGTCTATAATCTTAAGCTCCGCCTCAAGCTCCTGCAAGAGCCGCCCACCTCCCAAGAGTAAATTTCTGGTTATATGGTGGCCCAAATGGGGGAGATTTGTCAATTTGAGCAGGAGGTTGGAGAAAATTGCCCATTTTATCATCCCCCTTGATATGCTAAAATTCTCCATGTCCCGCTTGAGTATCCAGGACATAATGGCCAGGAAGGCCCAGGGGGAGCGCATCGTGATGCTTACGGCCTATGACTACCCCTTTGCCCGCCTGCTGGATGAGGCAGAGGTGGACATAGTGCTGGTGGGAGACTCCCTGGCCATGGTGGTGCAGGGACTGGAAAACACCCTGCCCGTGAGCATGCAGGAGATGCTCTACCACACCCGTATGGTCTCCAGGGCCGTGCAGAGGGCCTTGGTAGTGGGCGACATGCCCTACTTGTCCTACCAGCTGAGCATTGAGCAGGCCGTCCTGAACGCCGGAAGGTTCCTCAAGGAGGCAGGGGCCCAGGCGGTGAAAGTAGAGGGGGGGCTGGAGGNGGTAGAGAAGGTCCGGGCCATGGTGAGGGCCGAAATCCCCGTAATGGCCCACATAGGCCTTACTCCCCAGGCCATCTACAGGATGGGAGGCTTCAAGGTCCAGGGCCGAGACGAAAAGGCCCGGCAGAGACTCAAGGAGGAGGCCCTGGCCCTGCAGGAGGCAGGGGCCTTCAGCCTACTGCTGGAGGCCATCCCCATGCAGCTGGCCCAGGAAATCACCCAGAGCCTCAGCATCCCCACCATAGGAATAGGCGCAGGCCCGCACACAGACGGCCAGGTGCTGGTGCTTCACGACCTCCTGGGCCTCTTTGAGCGCTTCAGGCCCAAGTTCGTGAAACAGTACGCCAACCTCAGACAAGAGGCCCTCAGGGCCATAAGGGAGTTCCGACAGGAGGTAAGAGAGGGCCGCTTCCCTACAGAGAAGGAGTCCTTCAAGTAAATGCCCAGGAAGGCCAAACTAAAGGTCATACTCCTTAGATACACCCCCAGGCCCGAGGAGACCGTGGCCATGGCGGCCAAGCTGTGCTACAGTCCCTCGGATGTGCAGGCCCTGAAAGAAAAAATAGAGGCCCAGGACCAGGAGAAATTCGTCCGAAAGCTCATGGCCATGGGCCACATGACCCCCATAGAGCACGCCTCCTTCAGCTTCGCCATAGAGGGCATCTCCAGGGCCTGCTCCCACCAGCTGGTCCGCCACCGCCTGGCCTCCTACAGCCAGCAGTCCCAGCGCTATGTGAGCGAAAGACAAGGGTTTGACTACATCATCCCCCCCTCCATAGAGAAAAATAGAGAGTTAAAGAAATACTTTATGGAATTCATGGAAAAGTGCCAAGAAGCTTACAATTTTTTGATTCAAAGACTGAACGAACAGGGGCTTCAGGGCGAGGAGGCCAACCAGGACGCCAGGTTCGTGCTCCCCAATGCGGCGGAGACCAAGATAATGGTCACCATGAATGCCCGGGAGCTCCTGCATTTCTTCCGTCTCAGGTGCTGCTACAGGGCCCAGTGGGAGATAAGGCACCTGGCCGAGGAGATGCTCAGGCTGGTAAGGCCCGTAGCGCCCACCATATTTGCCCAGGCTGGGCCCGCCTGTCTCTATGCCCCCTGCCCAGAGGGAGCCTATACCTGTGGTAAAATAAAAGAAGTGAGAAAAAGATACGGAATCAAAACGAAAAAACAGGTTTAAGAAAGACAGCTGTGGCTAAAATCATTGCCTTCTCCGGCAAGGGAGGCACAGGGAAGACCNCCCTGGCGGCCCTGACCATAAGGTATCTCATGGAGGGCTCCAAGGGGCCTGTGCTGGCGGTGGATGCCGATGCTAACGCATGTCTCAACGAGGCCCTGGGGGTGAGGGTGCATGCCACGGTAGGCTCTCTCAGGGAAGAGGCCCTTGAGGCTGCCCGCTCGGGCCAGCGGCTGGGGGGCATGAGCATGGAGGAGCTCTTTGACTACCAGGTGCAGCAGTGTCTGGTGGAGGCCCGGGGATTTGACCTCCTGGTGATGGGAAGGCCCGAGGGGCCGGGCTGCTACTGTGCTGCTAACAACATCATTCGCAAATACACCGACAAGCTCTCCGCCCATTACCCCTATGTGGTCATAGACAACGAGGCCGGCATGGAGCATCTTTCTCGACGGACCTCCCACAGGGTCGACCTCCTGCTTGTAGTCAGCGACCCCACCAAGAAGGGCATCCTCACTGCCGGAAGAATAAACTCCCTGGTGGAGGAGCTGGCCCTGGAGGTCAGTAAGCGGGCGCTCCTCATCAACCGGGTGGGTACCGAGGAGCCCCGGGCCCTGGGGACCCTGGCCCAGGAGGTAGGCCTTGAGGTGGCAGGCCTTATCCCTCAGGACCACCTGGTAGCGGAATTTGACCTGAAGGGAAGGCCTGTCATAGAGCTTCCCCCCGAGGCCCCCTCCTTAAAGGCGCTGTTTGAGGTGCTGAAGGCATTAGGGGTCTAGGCCGGTGTTGACACTGAAGCGCCCCGGCGCTATGGTAAGTATATGAGCATGACAAAAGGCGTGCTGCTAAGTCTGGTACTGTACAGCCTCCTTTCGGCAGTGGCCCTTGCCCAGGAAGGCTCTCCTACAAACCCACTGCATGAGGCCAAGCGCCAAGCGGAGGAGGCGGAGCTGAGGGCCACCACTGAGCCCCTGCAGAGGGCCTCCCTGCACCTAAGGCATGCAGAGGAAAGGCTGGNGGAGATAAAAGAGCTGTCCTTCTCAGGCAGGNGGGAGCTTGCCGAAGGCCTTGCCAGAGAGTACGAGTTCTCCATAAGAGAGGCCCTTGGGGAGATTGACGCGGCTCGGCTTCAGGGGCAAGAAGTAGGGCTGGCCCTGGAGGAGGTAGAAGAGGCCACCAGGAGGCACACCCAGGTGCTGACGGAGCTACTGGCCACGGTGCCTGAGGAGGCCAGGCCGGCCATTGAGCATGCTCTGGGAGTAAGCAAGCACGGCAGAAACGAGGCCCTGGGCAGGCTGGGGGCAATCCAGATGGGACAGCCCTACCGAGAGCCTGGCACAATACATGAGCCTCCTGGGGTGCCGGACTGGCCTGAAGCCCCTAGTGGCCCAAGGGGGCCCATGGGCCCTCCCAGGGGGGGCTTCGGCGGAAGGGGCAGATAAGCGCTCTTAGCGGAACCGGCCTTTTACCTCTCCTGCTTGCTCCCGTTGCAGTGTCCGTCCCATCCGTCCCCGCCGTGTCCATGCCTCCAGCGGCCGGTAAAGGACCTGTCGTCTGGTGAAAAACGAAACTCGAAATCACCCGCATCCTCGGGCGGGGATGACCATGGCCGCTAATGTCCATCATCGTATCTTGATGCGCGGCGTCTCCCGGGGGAGACCCAAGCCCGGCTGGGGGGGCTGCACAGGGATGTGCCAGAGTATATCCAAAAGACAAATGGCGGTCAACCTCAAAATGTTATAATTTTCCCCGTGAAGGTGGCCACCGCAGAAGAGATGCGCGCGATTGACGAGCGCACCATTAGGGACTTCGGTGTGCCCTCCCTGGTGCTCATGGAGAGGGCTGCCCTGGCGGTGGCCAAGGCCATAAGGGAGAGGTTCAGGGATACCCCGGTGGTGGTCCTGGCAGGGGCTGGAAACAACGGGGGCGATGGGCTGGCCGCAGCCAGGCTCCTCATGAAAGAAAGGCCCGTGAGGGTGTTCATGCCCCTGAGAGGGGCCAAGCCCAGTCCGGACTGCGCCCATCAGCTGGAGGTAGCCAGGAAATTCGGCCTGAAGGTGCTGAGAAAGGCCCCTACGCTGCAGGAGCTTCAAGGCTCCGTAGTGGTGGATGCCCTCCTGGGCACAGGGCTTCGAAAGCCCCTGGAGGGGGCCCTGGCAAGGCTGATAGACCTCCTCAATGCCTCCGACTGCCCCGTGGTGGCCGTGGACATCCCCTCGGGGGTGAATGCCTCTACTGCCCAGGTCATGGGCGTGGCGGTAAGGGCCACTCTTACGGTGACCTTTGGGTTGCCCAAGGTAGGCCACCTGCTTCATCCAGGGGCCTCCTTCAGCGGGGAGCTCCTGGTAAGGGACATAGGGTTTCCCGAGGAGCTTCTGCAAGGCCCCAGGGTGGAGCTCCTGGAGCAGGCCCAGATGGCTGCCCTGGTGCCCCAGCGGCCCTCCTGGAGCCACAAGGGTACCTACGGGCATGTGCTGGTGGTGGCTGGCTCAAGGGGAAAGACCGGGGCGGCCCTGCTTTGTGCCAGGGCAGGCCTCAGGGCGGGGGCCGGTCTTGTCACCCTGGCCGTGCCGGAGGGGCTCCTGGGGGNGTTTCAGGCCCAGGTAAGGGACGAGATGACCCTGCCCCTTCCCCAAGCAGAAGGCACGGTATCCTCGGAGGCGGTGCTCCCCGTTCTTGAGTTCCTCCGTCAGAGGGCCGATGTGCTGGCCATAGGCCCGGGCCTGGGGGTAAGCCCCCACACCGAGACCCTACTGAAGGAGCTGGTGGCCCTCTCCGAGGCCCCCATGGTGATAGATGCCGACGGGCTGAACTCCCTGAAGGAACACGCCAAGCTCCTTCGCTCTGCCAAGGCCCCCGTGGTACTGACCCCTCATCCTGGCGAGGCGGCCAGGTTGCTGGGGACAACGGTGGCCGACATAGAGGCCCGAAGGCTCGAGGCCTCAAGGGAGCTGGCCGGCCTTACGGCCTCGGTGGTAGTGCTTAAGGGTGCCCCTACGGTGGTGGCCGTCCCCGAGGGTGAAGCCTTCATCAACCCCACGGGCACGGCAGCCCTGGCCAAGGCAGGCACCGGGGATGTGCTCACCGGGGCCATAGCCGGGCTCATGGCCCAGGGGCTTGACCCCCTCCAGGCCTCTCTGCTGGGGGTGTTCGTGCACGGGCTGGCAGGAAGGAGGCTGAAGGAGCGCACGGGTCCCCATGGGCTCCTGGCCTCTGAGCTGGCGGAGGAGATTGCCCCGGCCCTCAAGGCCCTTCAGTGCTGAGCATTGTCCCGGACATATTCCCCCCGTCGGTAAGGGCACTCTTTACGGGCAAGGAGCCGGGGCTTCAGGTGGCCGGGCTCCTGGGGGCGGGGCGTATATACTTTCCCCTTCAGAGGCACACTGCCCAAGTGCTTCACCTTGAGAGAGCCGACGAGCCCCCTCAGGTGGCCGATGCGGTGATAACCGCCCTCAGGGATGTGGCCCTGGGCCTGAAGGTGGCAGACTGTGTGCCGGTGCTACTTTACGACCCTGCCCATGAGGTAATAGGCGCCGTGCACGCCGGCTGGAAAGGGACCGCCCGGGGACTGCTGAGGCGCACCCTCGGGCTCATGAGAGAGTGCTTTGGCACCAGGGCCCGGGATGTGCTCATGGCCCTGGGGCCGGCCATAAGGTGGTGCTGCTACCAGGTGGGAGAAGATGTGCTTCAGGCCGTAAGGGAGGCCACAGGGCAAGGGCGGTACTGGCTCAGCAGGCAGGGCAGGCTCTGCCTGGACCTGCCCGAGGCCAACATCCTTCAGGCCCTCGGTGAAGGCCTCAGGAGGGAGCACATCTGGCAGGCCCAGGAGTGCACCTACTGCATGAAGGAGCTTTACTCCTACCGAAGGGACAAGACCGGGCAGAGGCAGGGAGGCTTTATAATGCTAAAAGGAGGCGGAGCTTCATGACAAGGGCGAAGGATATAATGAAGACCGAGGTAATCACCGTGAGCCCCCAGATGAGTGTCGAGGCCCTGGGCAGGCTGTTCATAGAGCGGGACATCAGCGGGGCCCCGGTGGTGGACGAGGAGGGCCGGCTAGTGGGCATCGTGACGGAAAACGACCTCATCAGCCAGAACAAGCGGCTGCACATACCCACCATTCTCAGGCTCTTTGACGCCTTCATCCCCCTGGGGGGCACCGCGGCCCTCCAGAGGGAAATCCAGAAGATGGCAGCCCGCACCGTCGGGGAGATATGCACCAAGGAGGTCATCACCATCCAGGAGGACACTCCCCTGGAGGACATAGCCACCACAATGGCTGAGCGGAGGGTGCACCTTCTGCCCGTGCTCAGGGAGGGCAAGGTAGTAGGCATAGTGGGCCGGCACGAGGTAATAAGGGCGGCCAGTGGCGAGGCGCCTGAGGAGCCATAGCCCGGCCAGAACCAGGGAAATCGGCAGGCGCCTGGCCCAGGGCCTCGGGCCGGGCTCCGTGGTGTGCCTGTACGGAGAGCTGGGCTCTGGAAAGACGGTGTTCGTAAAGGGCATGGCCCAGGCCCTGGGCATCCCGGAGCGCCAGGTCGGCAGCGCCAGCTTCGTCCTGGTGGCAGAGCATCTGGAAGGCTCCCTCCCCCTTTACCATGTGGACCTCTACAGGCTCCAGGGCCCGGAGGAGGCGGAGGCCCTGGCCCTGGAGGAATACTTCGAGGGCCCTGGCATTACCGTGGTGGAGTGGGCGGACCGGCTGGGTAGCCCCCCCCAGGGAGCCGTCAGGGNGCACATAAGGGCCGTTTCCGAAAGGACAAGAGAGATTATAATAGAGGGACTGGATGAAGAGGGTGGGCATAATAGCTAAGCCCCAGAGGCCGGAGGTGGTGGAGCTCCTGGGCCAGTTCATACCCTGGCTAAGGGAGCAGGGCCTGGAGGTCTTCCTGGACGAGGACTCGGCCCCCTCGCTGAGGATGGAGGGCTACCCCAGGGCCAGGATACCAGCCCTGGCAGAGATGCTGGTGGTGCTGGGCGGAGACGGCACCATCCTCAGCGCCGCCCGCCTGGTGTGCGAGGCAGGGGTGCCCCTCCTGGGGGTCAATCTGGGGGGGCTGGGCTTCATTGCGGAGGTCTGCGCCGAGGACATCTACCCCGCCATGGAGAGGGTCCTCAAGGGCGACTGCCCCGTGGAGGAGCGCATGATGCTGGAGGTAGGCATCCACAGGCACGGCCAGCAGATAGCCTCCTACACGGTGCTTAACGATGTGGTGCTGAACAAGGGGGCCCTGGCCAGGATAATCGATATTGAGACCTCCGTGGACGGCTCCTACATGACCACCTTCAGGGCCGACGGGCTCATTGCGGCCACTCCCACGGGCTCCACAGCCTACAGTCTGTCGGCCGGAGGGCCGGTGCTTCATCCTGCGGTGCAGGGCATGGTGCTTACCCCCATATGCTCCCACACCCTGGCCATCAGGCCCATAGTGCTTCCGCCCAGCTCGGTGGTGGAAATCAGGCCCATGAACCCCCATGGCGGGGAGGTGTTCCTCACCATGGACGGACAGGTGGGGTTTTCTCTCATGGAGAAAGACAGGGTGGTGGTGAGGCGCTCGGAGCACACCACCAGGCTGCTGGTGCCCTTTCAGCGGGACTTCTTCAAGGTGCTGAGAGAAAAGCTCAAGTGGGGGCACCGATGAAGGATGCCCTGAGGGATATCCTGGAGTTCTACCAGCACCTGGGCCTTGAGGCCGTACCCCTTCCCCCAGGTAAGGCCCAGGCCCTTCAGGGCCTGAGGGCCCAGATAGGGGACTGCCGGCGCTGCGGCCTGCACAGGGGGCGAAACCACCTGGTCTTCGGCGAGGGCAACCCCTCGGCAGAGTTGATGTTCATAGGGGAGGCTCCGGGCAGAGAGGAGGACCTCCAGGGCAGACCCTTCGTGGGCGATGCAGGCAGGCTCCTGGAGTCCCTCATCCGCAAGATGGGCTTCAAGCGCTCGGAGGNCTACATAGCCAACATAGTGAAGTGCCGCCCCCCCATGAACCGCGACCCCCTGCCCGAGGAGATAGGGACTTGCCTGCCCTTTCTGCAAAGGCAGATAGAAATCATCTCCCCCAGGGNGATAATGTCCCTGGGGAGAATCTCGGCCCAGAGCCTCATAGGCACGAAGGTGCCCATCACCAGGCTCAGGGGCAGGTTCTACTCCTACCGGGGCATAGCCCTCATGCCCACCTTCCATCCGGCCTACCTCCTCAGGAACCGCCGGGACAAGTGGCTCACCTGGGCCGACGCCGAGGAGGTCCTCAGGTTCCTGGGAAGGAGCGTGGCGCCATGAAGAACCTCTGGGCCCCCTGGAGAATCCAGTACATCCTCTCGGAAAAGCCCAAGGGCTGCCTCTTCTGCCAGGCCCCGAAGAAGGGCCAGGACAGAGAGGNGTTCATCCTCTACAGGGCCCGGCACACCTATGTAATCATGAACATCTATCCTTACAACAACGGCCACCTCATGGTGGTGCCCTACGAGCACCGGCCAGGGCTGGAGGGCCTGCCCGATGCCGCCCTGGCAGAGCTCATGAGCATCACCCGCTACAGCCTCCGCTGCCTCAGAGAGGCCATGAATCCCGACGGGTTCAACATCGGAATAAACATCGGCACCGTGGCAGGGGCAGGGTTGAAGGAGCACCTGCATGTGCACATAGTGCCCCGGTGGAACGGCGACACCAGCTTCATGGCGGNGCTGGATGAAGTAAGGGNGATACCCCAGCACATAAGGGAGACCTATGAGCTCCTTTGGCCCATCTTCAACCAAAAGAGGGACTGAACATGCTCAGGGAGCTCTACATAAGAAACCTGGCCGTGGTGAAGGAGCTGAGGCTTCCGCTGGGCCCGGGCCTTACGGTGCTTACCGGGGAGACCGGGGCCGGAAAGAGCCTCCTGGTGGACGCCCTGCTTCTGGCCCTGGGGGAACGAGCCAGCCAGGAGANGCTCAGGGCAGGGGCACAGAGCGCCACCGTGGAGGCCCTCTTTGAGGGCACCCATCCTCTGCTTCAGGAGCTGGGCATCGAGGCCCCCGAGGGCCAGATGCTCCTAAGAAGGGNGCTTCAGGCAGGCGGGAGAAGCCGGGCCTTCATAAACGACATCTCCGTGTCCCTTCAGAGCCTTCAGCAGCTGGGGGCCTCCCTGGTGGACATCCACGGGCAGCACGAGCACCAGAGCCTCCTTAGTCCCTCAAGCCAACTGGCCCTGCTTGATGCCGTGGCAGGGGCGGAGGACAGCAGACAGGGACTTTCCAGGCTCCACCAGGAGCTCCGGGTCCTCAGGGAAAGGCTCCAGGAGCTAAAGGACAAGGCCCGGAGGCGCCAGGAAAGGGAGGAGGTCCTGCGCTTTCAGCTCCAGGAGATACAGGCCGCCGCCCTCAGGACAGGGGAGGAGGAGGAGCTTCTCAGGCAGCAGGAGATACTCAAGCATCTTTCCAGGCTGAAGGAGCTCCTGGAGGAGGCCTATGCCCTTATGTNCTCCTCCGAGGGCTCGGCCCTGGAGGCCCTGAAGAGGGCCGGGGCGGCCCTGAAGGAGGCCTCCCGGGTGGACTCCTCCGCCTCCTCGGCCCTGGGCCTTCTGCAGGAGGCCCTGCCCCTGGTAGAGGAGGCCGCGCTGGCCCTGCGGGGCCTGAGGCAGCAGTACGAGCTTGAGCCCCAGAGCCTGGATGCGGTGCAGGAGCGCCTCTACCTCATCCAGCGCCTCAAGGCCAAGTATGGCCCCAGCATAGAGGACATCCTCCGGTATGCCCAGAGGGCCGAGGAGGAACTCCAGGGCCTGGGGGGGCTTCAGGAGGAGCTTCAGGCCCTGAAGAAGTCCCTTGCGGAAAAGGAGGAGGCCTTCCTGGCCCTCTGCAGGGAGCTCTCGGCCCTGAGGAGGAAGGCGGCCAGGCAGCTACAGGAAGGGCTGCAGCAGGAGCTTCAGGGGCTGGCCCTGCAGAAGGCCCGCTTCGTCGTACAGCTCAGGGAGGCCGAGCCCGGGCCCTCAGGGGCGGACCGGGTGGAATTCCTCTTCAGCGCCAACCCCGGGGAGCCACCCAAGGCCCTCAGCAAAGTGGCCTCGGGAGGAGAGCTCAGCCGGCTCATGCTGGCCATAAAGGTCTGCAGCCGGCGCTCGGGCGTGCCCGTGCTGGTGTTTGATGAGCTGGATGTGGGTATCGGCGGAAAGGTGGCCAACACCGTGGCCCGGAAGCTCAGGGAGCTTTCCGCCTGGCACCAGGTGCTGTGCATCACCCACCTGCCCCAGATTGCCGCTGTGGCCGACACCCACCTGGTGGTAAGCAAGGAGCTTTCCCCTCAGGCAGAGGTGGAAGTGGTGGTAAGAGAGGTCAGAGGGGCCCAGAGGCAGGAAGAGCTTGCCAGGATGCTGAGCGGCAGGCTCACCCCTGCGGCCCTCAGACATGCAAAGGAGCTGATGAGCAGGTTATGAGCATAAAGCACAACGCCAAGACCAAGAAAAAGACCCTTCCCAGGGTCCGTCCCGAGCTGTGCAAGGGCTGTAGCTTCTGCACCGAAGCCTGCCCCGAAGGGGTGCTTCGCATGGGCAAAGGACGGAACGCCATGGGCTACTTCACCGCCGAGGTACTTCATCCTCAGCGGTGCACGGGCTGCCGCTTCTGCACCCTCATGTGCCCTGAGGTGGCCATAGAGCTCTGGCAGGAGGACTAAAGGAGATACTCCGCCAGGTTGACCCTGTAGCGGGTGATGTCCAGGGACTTCACTATGCTCAGGGAGTACTCCCCCTGGGGGTTCTTCAAGGTAAGGTCGGCCATCCTGGGCTCCTGGAGCTTGTTGCCCCTGGGGTCGGTGATTATCAGCACCTTGGGCCTCAGGGGATGGGCCGGATTGGTGCCGCATACCACGGCAAGCTCCTTTGAGTCCAGCACCACCAGGGAACCCACAGGATAGAACCCCACCATGTTTATGAAGAACTTCATCAGCAGGGGGTCCAGCTGGCTGCCCGTGCGCTTCATCATGAGGCTCAGGGCCCTGTCGGGCGACATGGGCACCCGGGCGTAGACCCTGGAGGAGGTCATTCCGTCGTACTGGTCGGCTATGCTGACAATGCGGGAGAAGAGGTCCAGGTCCGAAAGTCGGCGCACCCTGGGGTAGCCCGTCTTGTCGTGGTGGATGTGGTGCTCGTAGGCCACAATGGCCGCCCTTATGGTGGTGGCGTCCACCCCCTTCATCTTAAAGACGGCCTTCACTCCCCAGAAGGGGTGGCGGCGCACTATGCGCCACTCCTCATCGGTGAAATTGGAGGGCTTGTTCAGCACCTCGGGGGGTATCTCGGTCTTCCCTATGTCGTGAAACAGGGCCACCATGCCCAGCTCCATGAGGGCCCTCTTGCTGAGGCCCAGGCGCTGCCCTAAGGCAATGGACAGGATGCTCACATTCACCGAGTGGTGGAAGGTGTAATCGTCATAGTTCTTTATGGCCGTCATGCCCAGAAGGAGGTCCTCCTGCTGAAGGAGGAGGTCCACCATGGACTCCACAATCCTCTTGGCCCTGCGGATGTTCACCTTCTCTCCTGCCCGGAGCTTCTTCATCACGCCCTTGCTGAAGGAGACGGCGTTGAAGTAGGTCCTCTTCACCGTGCGCCTGATGTCGTGCTCGGCCTCCTCGGCAATTCTCCTGAGGCCGCCCACCTCTATGCACTTCACTGGCTCCAGGGCATGCGAGAGGCTCTCAAAGGGGTCCGGCCTGTGCGGGGCGGCCAGGAAGGCGGCCACGAAGTGCTGCATGTCCTCGGGCTTCAGGCCGCAGAGGAAGTGCACTCGGCCCAGGGAGCGGCCCTTGAACTCCCTCTGCAGGAAGTCAAAGTTCAGGAGGTACTCCACGGAGAACCTCACCCTATCCTCGTTGAGGTAGAAGTAATCCCCCACCAGCTCCAGCTCCACCGAGCCTGCCTCCCATATGAGCCTGTTGAGCATGGAGACGAACTTCTCTATGGAGCTCAGGACGGCCACATTGGTGGGGTTGTGTATCTGGGCGGTGCGGATGATGACCGCCAGCTGGTTCACCACATCCTTGGCCGCTACGCCTATCTGCCCGTCCTTCTCAGGTGCCATACTCGATGCGCCTTATGGCAGCGTAAGCATACTCGCTGAGCAGTCGGTTCTTGGACTCCCTTAGCTTGTGAAGCACCGCCAGGGCCTCCTTTCTCTTCATGAGGCCCAGGGCATAGGCCGCACAGGCCTTCAGCTCCTGCACCTTGGCCCTCTTAAGCAAGGCCCGCTTCTTGATGGTCCTGAGAAGGAACTCATAGGTCTCCTCGTCGTTGTAGCCCGCCAGGACCTCAAAGAACTCCTTTTTCTCCGAAAACTGCAGGTTCAGGAACTCCTTGGCGGTGACCTTGGCGAACACCAGGGCCTTGGCCTCGGGGCTACCGATTCTGCCCAGGGCCCTGGCGGCGGTGCTGCGCACCGCCGCCTCGGGGTCCTCAAGGGCCTGGCCAAGAAGGGCCACCGCCTCCTGGGCCCTGAGCTCCCCCAGGGCCCTCAGGGCCTCCATGCGCACCCTCACGTCAGGATGGTGCACCGTCTTCATCAGGTACCCTACCGCCCTCCTGTCCCCTATGCGCCGAAAGATGTAGATGATGTTTCTAACCACATACCAGCGCTGGTCCCTCAGCCCCTGGGCCAGGGCCTCCAGGTCCTCCTGGCCCAGCCTGGCCAGGGCCTCTATGAGGGTCTTCCGGGCCTCTATGGTCCTCAGCTCCCCCAGCACCGTGATGAAAGAGCCGATGGCCTCCTTGCCCAGGTAGCCGGCATACTCGGAGAACAGCTCGGCCCCTGCCTTGCCCTCATCCAGCAGGGTGCCGGCCATCTTGGCAAGCGGGGGGCTTGAGGCAAACGCAAACAGACCCCGCAGGCTCTTGCGCATCTCAGGAGGGGTGGCCTCGTCCTGGTAGAATCCGTGAAGCACCCTCAGCATGTGCACCGCCGAGGCGAAGTTGCCGCTGGCGATGGCATACTCCAGGGCGTTCTGAAATATGTTCATTACATCGGGGTACTCCTGGGGCAGGGCGTCAAAGAGCAGGTCCACCAGGATGCCGCTCAGCCGGGGGAACTTGTCCTGGGAGTCCCGCTCTATCTCCTTCACTAAGGCGTTGAGGTCCTGCTCGGTTATGGGCACAATGCCACCCTGAGGGGGGCGGGCCTCCATCTGCAGGGCGTCCTGATAGGCCTTCTTGAGGTCCTCCTCCTGGGTGCCCTCCTCGGTGGCCTGCTTGACGGCCCTGTCCTGGTAGTCATCCTCTTCCAGGAGGAAGTTCTCGTCCACCACATACCTTATGTGCTCAAAGTCCCTTTCCCACATCAGGGTCACTATGTCGTCCTCCACATCCTCTCTGTCCAGGTCCTGGGCCAGTATTTTCATGAAGTCCCTGAACTCCTCCTCGGTGATGGCCTCCCTTATAGTGAGCTCCCTTATGCCGTCCTTGAAGAACAGCATGGCCAGGTTGTCGTCCCTGTCGGTGCTGCGGTAAACGGGGGCGTCCCCCAGGAGGAGCTCGTTCTGCCTTATCTTCAGGTGGAGCTCGCCGTTGCTATGGAGATNCTCCTGGAGCCTCTTGAAGGCATCGGCCACCGTCTTGGCGCACACGGGGTTGTTCTCAGGATATATCCTGAGGTTCTTCCTGGTCCTGGCCAGAGTCTGAAGAAGCTCCTGGGCCTCCCTTGCCTCCTGCTGCATCAGTAGAGCCTTATCCTCCTGTCCCTGGCAAAGTTGCGGATAATCATGGCCGAGGTGTGAAGCCTCTGCAGCCTCATGTTCCTGCGCCTTATGGCCTGCACATCGTGGAAGGGGAACTTCTCCCCTCTGAGCTCCGCCTGGTACTTCTGCACCTCCTGGTAGAGGCTCTTGAGGGAGTCGGCATCAAAGGGCTTGAGAAAGAGGGGGTTCACCGCTATGTAGCCTTCGGCGATGTCCCTGGCTATGGCCTTGGCACTCTTCCCCTTCATTTCCTGCCTCTCCTGGGGGCAAAGAGTTTGGCCGCCTGCACCCCGGCCTCATACAGCAGCACTATGGGGACGGCCATGAGGGTCTGGTTGAAGGCATCCGGGGTAGGCGTAAGCAGGGCCGCCACCACAAAGGCCAGGAGCACGGCATACTTGCGGTGCCTGGCCAGGGTGTGGGGGCTTACCAGCCCCATCCTGCTGAGGAGCACTATGAGCACCGGGAGCTCAAACACCAGGCCGAAGGCCAGGATGAACTTCAGGCAGAAGTCCACATACCTGCCCACCGAAAGCATGGGCACAAAGGACTCGGTCTTGTAGTTAAGCAGAAACTGCATGGCAAAGGGCAGTACCACCAGGAAGCAGAAGGCCGCCCCCAGGAAGAACAGCCCCGTGCCCACGGCCACGAAGGGCCCCACATAGCGCTTCTCGGACTCCAGAAGTCCCGGGGAGACGAACCTCCAGGCCTGCTGAAGCAAAAGGGGNACTGCCGCCATGAGCCCCGCTATCATGGCCACCTTTATGTGCATCCAGAAGGCCTCGGCCGGGGCCAGAAAGACCAGGTCCGGGGCCTGGGGCCTCTGGGCAAAGCTCAAGAAGGGGGCCTGGGTGCTCAGCACAGGATAGGCCCTCAGCGGGAGGGTGAGGGCCTGAAAAAGCCTTTCCGAGAAGGCAAAGGCCACTGCGAAACCCACCCCGATGCCTCCCAGACAGATGAAAAGCCTCCTGCGGAGCTCCGAAAGGTGCTCCGTAAGGGGCATCTTGGCCTCAGCCCTTGTCTGGGCCATCCTTCTTGGGCTCCTGAAGGGTAAGCTCCGAGCTGAGCTCCTTGCTCAGCTCCCTGAGCTCTGGAATCTCCATGTCCTTCCTCAGCTCTTTGAGCTCCTCCAGCTCCATCTCCCTTTGGAACTCGTCCTTGACCTCAAAGAGGGCCCGTCTGAGCCTTCCCATTCCCTTGCCCATGTTGCGAGCAAGCTCCGGCAGCCTCTTGGGGCCAAACACCAGGAGGGCCACTATGAATATGACTACAAGCTCCTGAAACCCCAGGTCAAACATCTCGCTTCTTTAAGTATATAATTTTTCTTCGCCCTATTTCTTCATGAGGGGCAGGGCTACCGTGAGCATGAGGCGGTATTCGGGCTGGCGGTTCTTCAGGTCTACGCCCAGCCCGACGGTGCTGAGGAAGTCCTCCGAGACCACCCGGTAGCCCAACCTGAGCTCCAGGGCATCCAGGTCGTTGCTCTCGTGAGTGCTCCTGAGCAAGACTTCCCCCAGCAGTCTGAGCCTGTGAGAGGCCGAGAAGTCCAGCCCGCCTATCAGGTCCCACTCCTCATGGAGGCCATCTCTGGCAGGGCTTATCCAGAGGGCATTCAGATGTCCCCTGAAGGGGCCCAGGCGCCGGCTCAGCGCCAGGCCTCCGCCCAGGCCTCCCTGGCGGTCCAACTGCTCCTGGCCCAGGGAGACAAACCCCACGGCCAGCAGGGCCAGGGAGACACCCAGGGTGGACTCCTCCAGGGGCCTCCACTTGAGACTCAGCGACAGGCCCTGGGGGCCCGAGTCCTCGGGAGCATCCATGTAGGGAAGTCCCAGGGCCNCCTCCAGGTTGTCCCTCAAGCCATACGAGCACCTGAAGCTCCAGAGATGGAAGTTGGGCTCCCTGGCATACTGAAGTCCCAGGGCCACCGCCGCCTCGCCCTTGGGAAGGCTCCGGGCACTGTGGGCCCAGAAGACCCCATAAGGTGCCACAGGCTCGGGCAGGGGAAACTCCACCGAATGGGCGGCGCTAAAGGGACCGAGCAGGAGTGCCACAAGGGCAGCGATTCTTCTCATCGGTAAAAAATAACAGAAAGCCCCTACCCTGTCAAACACTGCAGGGCTTCCCTGGCCTCCTTCAGGGCAGGGCCCCGGAGGGCCAGCTCAAACCCCTCGGGCAGGAAGCGCACCCTGGAGCCGAACCTCCGAAGCAGGCCCTGCACCGAGGGGCTGGCTCCCTGGGCCAGACTGAAACGGAGGCGGCCGTCAAGCTGGGTGATGCTCCTTACCTGGTGGGCCTCGGCCAGGAGCCTCAGGTGCATCACCTCCAGGAGGGCCTGAAGCTCCTGGGGCAGGGGGCCGAAGCGCTCCCTCAGCTCCGCCGCCAGGCGCTGAAGCTCCTGGGCATCCTGGGCCATGCCCAGGCGCCTGTAGATGCCCAGGCGCACGGACACATCTGCCACATACTCCTGGGGCACCAGGGCATTGAGCCTCAACTGCACTCCCGGCAGCTCCCGGGCAGGGGGGCGGAGGCCCTTGAGCTCGGCCACCGCCTCCTGCAGGAGCTCCACGTAGGTGTCAAACCCCACCTCCCTTATGTAGCCGGACTGCTCTGGCCCCAGGAGGTTTCCTGCCCCCCTTATTTCCAGGTCCTTCAGGGCCACCTTGAAACCTGCGCCCAGGTAGCTCAGCTCCTCAAGGGCCTGAAGCCTCTTCTGGGCCTGGGCAGTAAGGCCCGCCTCCCTGGGCACCAGGAAGTAGGCATAGGCCTGCTCGGCGCCCCTTCCCACCCTGCCCTTCAGTTGGTACAGGTCGGCCAGGCCCATCATGTCGGCCCTGTTTACGATGAGGGTGTTGGCCGTGGGAATGTCCAGGCCGGAGCCTATGATGGCAGTGCACAAAAGCACCTGGAGCTCTCCCCCCAGGAAGGCCGTCATGGTAGCCTCAAGCTGTCGCTCGGGCATCTGCCCATGGGCCAGTCCCAGCCGCAACTCCGGCAGAAGGCGCCGAAGCAGCTCCTGCACCCTGTGGATGTCCTGCACCCTGTTGTGCACAAAGAACACCTGCCCGCCCCGCTGAAGCTCCCGCCGGATGGCCTCCCTGATAAGCCCGGGCTCAAAGACGGAGATCACGGTCTTTACTGCCAGGCGCTCCTCGGGGGGGCTTTCCAGCAGGCTCATGTCCCTGAGGCCCGTGAGGGCCATCTGCAGGGTCCTGGGTATAGGGGTGGCGCTCATGGACAGGACATCCACGGTGCGCCTCAGGGCCTTGAGGCGCTCCTTCTGGGCCACCCCGAAGCGGTGCTCCTCGTCTATTATCAGCAGGCCCAGGTTCCTGAAGGACGCCTTTGCCCTCAGAAGCGAGTGGGTGGCTATGAGGATGTCCACCTCGGTGCGCTCAAAGGCCTGGAGGGTCTTTCGCCTTTCCGCTGGGGACTTGAACCTGCTCAGGTACTGCACCTTCACCCCGAAGGGCTCAAACCTCTGGGAAAAGACCCTGAAGTGCTGCTCGCAAAGCAGGGTCGTGGGCACCAGCACCACCACCTGTTTGCCGTCATAGACCGCCTTGAAGGCCGCCCTCATGGCCACCTCGGTCTTGCCGTAGCCCACATCNCCGCACAGCAGGCGGTCCATGGGCCTGGGGGCCTCCATGTCCTCCGTTATCTCCCTGACGGCCTTGAGCTGGTCAGAAGTCTCCTCGTAGGGGAAGAAGGAGGCGAACTGGCGGTGAAGCTCCCCATCGGGGCTGAAGGCATGGCCTTGAAGCACCTTCCTTTCGGCATACNCCCGGATGAGCTCCTGGGCCATCTCCTTCAGGCGCTTCTTTACCCTCTGGCGGCGCCTCTGCCAGGCCCTGGAGCCCAGGCGGTCAAGCTCGGGAGGCCTGCCACCCTGGGGAGCCTTGTAGCGGCTAAGGGCCTCCNCCCCGTAAAGGGGCACATACAGGCGGCTTCCCCGGGCATACTCGATAACGAGACTTTCCGTGGGCAGGCCCTGGGCGCCTGCCTTGAGGATGCCCAGGAACCGACCTATGCCGTGTTGCCGGTGCACCACGTAGTCGCCCGGCCTTAGCTCCTCCAGTTCCTCCAGCAGCCCCTTGAGCCTGGAGGCCCTGGCGGGCCTGCCCGGGGGCCTGGAGCCGAAGACCTCCTTTTCGGTAAGCACCAGAAGCCCCGGCAGGTAAAACCCCTCCCTCAGGGGTCCCACCGTTATGGCCACCTTCTGGGGGCCCAGGAAGGCCTCCTGGGGCTCAAGCACAGGGGGGCCCGGCAGGGCGTCCTCTGAAAGCAGCTCTCTCAGCCTCTGGGCCTGGGCCTGGCTTGAACACACCAGGCGTACCTGCGCGGCAGCAGAGAGCCTCTTGATGGCAGGCCCCAGGGCCTCAAGCCCCTTTCTTTCCTCGGGCAGAAGACCGTAGCCTGCCAGGGGCAGGAGGCCGGCCTCCACTGCCCTGCCTCTAAGAGGGGCAGGGCTGAGAAGCACAGCGCCGGGAAGCTCCAGCCCCAGGGCCAGCGACCTCCAGCCCTTAAGCTCACAGGGCCTGGCTCCCTCCTGGGGCTCCCTGGCAGGAAGCAGAAGGGCCTGGGAAAGCTCCTGGGTGTTGAGCTGGGTGTCGGGAGCAAAGCGGCTCAGGCGCTCCAGGGTATCGCCGAAGAACTCGGCCCTCAAGGGCTCCCCGTCCGTGCTTCCGAAGACATCCAGCACATAGGCCCTGAGCCTGAATTCCCCGGGGGCACTCACCACCGGGCGCTCCACATAGCCCATCCTGAGGAGCCGCTCCCTCAGGGCCTCCCTCTGGTACTCGGAAAAGGCCCTGAGCTTCAGGGTGTGGCCCCTAAGGGTGCGCTCATCCCACAGGGGGGCCTCCAGGGCCCTCAGGGTGGCAACCACCGAGGGCCTGTCCTTGAGGGCCTTTGCGCACAAGGCCCTCTGGCCCGAGGCCCGGGCACCATCCGGTTCAGGAAGCAGGAGGAGATTCCTTTCAAGCCCCAGGGCCTTGAGGAAGAACTCCCCCTCCTCAAGAAGCCTCTGGGCCTCTGCGGCGCTGGGGACGGCCAGCAGGAAGGGCTCCTCCCACAGGGCCAGGAGCAGGGCCGGGCTCGAGCCCCTGAGTCCGTAGACACCCTCACCTGCGGAGCGAACCCTCTGGGCAAACTCCCGCACTGCGGGGGGAAGAAGGGCGGAGCGGTTCACTGCCTGCTCCTGCAGAGCCTCCTTATGAGTTCCGTTGTAGAGACCCCCTCCACGTAGGGAAGGCTGAGTGTCTCCTTGGCTATATCGGCCCCCACGATGTCCTGGGGCTTCCAGTCCCCGCCTTTCACCAGCACATCAGGCCTTATGGCCTTGATGAGCTCGTAGGGAGTGTCCTCGTCAAAGAGGACCACATAGTCCACCATCTCCAGGGCGCTGAGCACCTCGGCCCTCTGCTGCTGGGGCACCACGGGGCGGCCGGGCTTGAGCCTGGCCACGGAGCGGTCGGTGTTAAGCCCCACCACCAGCACATCCCCCAGGGCCTTGGCCTGCCTGAGGTAGCGCACATGGCCCACATGGACGAGGTCAAAGCAGCCGTTGGTGAAGACTATCTTGTGCCCCTGGGCCCTGTGGGCCTGGAGGACATCCAGGAGGCTCTGAAGCTCAAGCACCCTGCCCATGAAGCATTCCCTGAACCTTCCTTAGAATCTCCCTGTCGCCCTTGTAGCCAACCACCTGGATGGCCTCCTCAAGGGGGAACCACCGGGCCTCTTGCACCTCCTGGTCATGCTCCCTGGTGCTTCCGCCCACATGCTGCATGAGGTAGTAATGCACCGTCTTTTTGCACTTGGCGTTGTCCTCTTTCATATAATACCAATAGGAGATTTCCCCTATCTTTTCAACCAGCCTTGCCTTGAGGCCCGTTTCCTCCTGGGCCTCCCGGAGGGCCGTCTCCGGCAGGCTCTCCCCCTCATCCACCAGCCCCTTGGGCAGGGTCCAGACCGGGCCGGACTTGCTCTGAACCAGTATCAGGGCCACCTGGGGCCCCTGGGGGCCTTGCCTGTAGAGCACCCCTCCAGCGGAGGTAAGAAACCTCAGGTTCTTCGGCCAGTCCTTAGCGCCCACCGCCCAAGAGCCTCATCAGGTCGTTATGGAGGGCCAGCACCATGATGGCCAGGATAATGGCCAAGCCCAGCTTCTGCAGGGCCATTTGGGTGCGCTCCTTAAGGGGGCGGCCCCTCAGGGCCTCCAGGGCCATAATGCCCAGGTGCCCGCCGTCAAGCACCGGAATGGGAAGCAGGTTCAGCNCCCCCAGGTTCACGCTTATGAAGGCCATGAACATCAGGTATGGGGCCAGGCCCAGGGCCGCCGCCTTGCCCGATTCCTGCACGATGGCAATAGGTCCCCCAATGGTCTTAAGAGAAAAGGCCCCTGTGATGAGCCTTTCCAGCACCTGGAGCACAAACGCACAGAGCCTTACGGTGGCCTTGGCCGCCACCCAGAAGGCCGAAAAAGGGCCCCTGGCCTGGTAGGAATAAAACGGGGGGCCGCCGGCCTTCATGATGCCGATTCTGCCTATGAGGCGCTCCCGGCCTTCAGGGCCTTCCACCTTTACCGCCTTGGGGGTGATAAGCACGGTGAATTCCTCCTGACCCCGGCGCACCTTAAAGGCGGTCTCCTTCCCAGGCCTGGCACTGGTAAGGGCCACGAGCTCAAACCAGGTGTGCACAGGGCTTCCCTGGACCTCCACGATCACATCCCCTGGCTTAAGGCCTGCCCGCTCGGCGGGGGAGCCCTTCTGGACCTGACCCACCTGGGGCTGCAGGTCGCCCAGGTTGGGCACATTAACGGGCAGGGCGGCCAGCAGCACCATGACGAATATCAGGTAGGCCAGGAGGAAGTTGAAGACCGGGCCCGCCCCCACGATGAGCACCCGGCGATAAAGGGGCTGGGCGCTGTAGGCCCTGGCGCGCTCCCGGGGCGGCAGTTCCTCCCCGGGCTCCTCCCCCAGCATCTTCACATACCCACCGAAGGGCACGGCAGAAAGCAGATACTCCGTCTCCCCTTTCCTGAAGCCCACCACCCTGGGGCCGAAGCCCAGGGAGAACCTGAGCACCTTCACCCCCACGAGTTTTGCCAGGATGAAGTGGCCCAGCTCGTGGGCGAAGATGAGCACCCCCAGGAGGAATACGGCCCAGAAGAGGCTCAACCCCCCCCTCCTCGGAGCGTGGCCACCAGTGCCTGGGCCCTCTGCTGGGCCCAGGCACTGGCCCTAAGCACATCCTGGATGTCCTGGGGCTCGGTGGGACTGTGCTCGGCCATTACCTCCCGGATTACCTCCGCTATGCGGGTAAAGGAAATCTCCTCCCTCAGGAAGGCCCTCACCGCCACCTCGTTGGCTGCATTAAGCACTGCCGGCATGGTGCCCCCGGCCCTGAGGGCCTCGTAGGCGCATCTCAGACAGGGGAAGTTGTCCTCGTCCGGAGCGTGGAAGGTCAGGCTCTGGAGGTCCTCCACCCCCAGGGGCCTCAGTCCCCCGGGCAGACGCTCGGGCCAGCTGAGGGCATAGGCAACGGGACCCCGCATGTCCGGCACCGAAAGCAGAGCCAGCACCGAGCCGTCCACGAGCTCCACCATGCTGTGCACAATGCTCTGGGGATGAACGAGCACCTTTATTCTCTCGGCAGGGATGCCGAAGAGGTAGTGGGCCTCTATCACCTCCAGGCCCTTGTTCATGAGGGTGGCCGAGTCTATGGTTATCTTCCTTCCCATCCGCCAACGGGGATGCCTGAGGGCCTCCTGGGGACTTACCTCCCTGAGCTCCTCGGCACTCATGCCCATGAAGGGCCCTCCCGAGGCCGTAAGGACAAGGGTGCGCACCTGGGAGGCAGGGCGGCCCTCCAGGCACTGCATGAGGGCGCTGTGCTCGCTGTCCACGGGAAGGAGCCTCACTCCCCTGCTCATGGCCTCGGCAAGCACCAGGGGCCCGGCCATTACCAGGGCCTCCTTGTTGGCCAGGGCTATGTCCTTTCCTGCCCTGATGGCCGCCAAGGTGGGCATAAGCCCTGCTGAGCCCACAATGGCTGAGACCACCAGCTCGGCCTCTTCCAAGGAGGCCACAGCCTGCACCCCTTCGGGGCCTTCAAGCACGGGGATGTCCAGGGACCGCCTCAGGCGCCGGGCTGCCTGGGGCTCTGCCAGGGCTACCACCCGGGGGGAAAACTCCCTGCACTGCCTCTGAAGAAGCTCGTGGCTTCTTGAGGCCGCAAGCCCTACCACCTGAAAGCGCTCAGGATGGGAGGCTATGACCTGCAGGGCGCTTCGGCCCACCGAGCCCGTGGAGCCAAGAATAACAACCCTCTTCTTCATCCGCTCCTTTGAAACTATACCACAGAGGAGCTACCGCTAACAAAAGGGCTTAGAATGTCAGGGCCTGCCGCTCCTGCAGCCCCTCGGCCAGGAAGGAGCCCGGCCTTACCTCGGAGCCCTCTATGAGCTCCACCTTGTCAAGCCCGTAGTGCTTCACACAGGAGGCGCAGATGTAGAACCTCCCCCCGAAGTCCTGAAGGGTCCTGAGAAGCTCGGCCACGGGGGAGAACTCGTCCTTCTTTTGCCAGGTAAGGGTCTCGGCAAAGCCCTTCTTGGCCAGGAGCCCCCCCTTTTCCATGAGGAAGAAGTCCAGCTCCATGTCAAAGGCCTTCATGTTGGTGGCAAGCTGCATGGCCCCTGCCACGATGTCAGGGTCGTCGTAGGAATGGGTAAGGATGAACACAAACTTCTTCTCGGCCATCTCTAATCCTCCCAGGATGCGTCGGTTTTCTCAAGAAGCCTGAGCACCTCCTGCTCGCTCAGGTCATGCCAGTGCCTGTAGGCATCGGCCACGGCGAAGGCGGGCCCAGGGCGCACATTCAGGCAGTAAAGGGCATCCACCTCCTGAAGGAGCATTCTCACCGCGGCCTCAGAGCCCGTGGGCACGGCCACCACTACCTGCTCAGGCCCGCGCCCTTTGAGGAACCGCAGCCCGGCCAGCATGGTGTAGCCCGAGGCCAGGCCATCGTCCACCACCACGGCCACCGAGCCCCTGAGCATGGGATAGGCCCTGCCGGCCCTGAGGAGGGCCTCCCGGTGCCTTATGCTCTGCAGGGTGCGCTGCATCTGCCCCTTAATCTCCTCCTGGCTGAGCCCCAGGCGGGCAAGCAGGGCCTCGTTGAAGACCGCCTTGCCGTCGGGGCCCAGGGCGCCAAAGCCGGCCTCGGGATTCCACGGCACCTGGAGCTTCCTCACCACCAGGGGCTCCAGGGGAGCCCGGAGGGCCCGGGCTACCTCAAGACCTACGGGGACGCCGCCGGCAGGTATGGCAAACACCACCGCGGGGGTGTCCCTCAAAGGACCCAGGGCCTTCGCCAGGAGCCTTCCGGCCTCCTGGCGGTTCAGGAACACGCCTGTTAGGCCTCTGAGGGCCTTATCCTGCACAAGGATGCCCATGGGAAAGCAAAAACAAAAAGGGGGAGAATGAAGCACCTCCCCCTTGTCCTGCCTCTAAAGAGACTGCCTTGTTAGCAGCCCTCTATGGGTTTACGCCTTCTGCGCCTTTTCTTTACCGCCTTCTTGCCTTTCAGGGACTTTATGTAGGCCACTATGTTGGCCATGTCCTTGCCCTTGGGGTCTATGGGCTTACCCTTGAGGGCCATCTTGATGCAGAAGTTTACCGCCTCCTCCAGAGAGTTCTGCGTCTTGCCCATTATCTTGAACTTGCTCTTGGCGCCGGAGGCCTCAAGCCCCTTTCCGTTAGGATGACAGCTGTTGCAGGACTTTCCGCTGGTGCCCAAGGTGGTGTCGTTAAACAGGGCCTTGCCCTTTCCTACATCGGCAGCCATGGCCCCGCCTACCATCAGCCCCAGAACGGCAAATACCAGGAATATCACTTTTGTTATCTTCAAACCCTCCTCACCTCCTTTCATGGTTTGGCCCCATTTTAGCAGATAGACCCATGGGTTTCAACCCACGGAAACTTAGACTTCTCAAAACCGCCTCCTAAGGCCTATAATGGCCCATGTCCCAGATGGATGCCCGAGAGGCAGCCCTCAGAGTCCTTGCCGAGGTAAGGCTCAGACGCCAAAGGCCCAGGGAGGCCCTCCAGCGCCTGGGTATGGAGGGCAGGGACAGGGCCCTGGCAGTGGAGCTCCTTCAAGGGGTACTGAGGCACCGGATGCTCCTTGACTGGTTGCTCAAGGAGCATCTTCTGGGGGAGCTCAAGGCCCTTCCTCCCAGGAGCCAGGACAACCTGAGAATGGGCCTTTATCAGCTGCTGTTTCCCCGTCAGCCCGCCTATGCCGTAGTGAGCCAGGCGGTAGAGCTGGAGAAGCCCCGGGGAAGGCCGGCCGTAGTAAACGCCGTCCTTCGGAAGGCGGCAAGACAGGAGGCCTCCCTCAGAGAGGCCCTCAGGGGCCTTGAGCAAAAGGCCCTCCAGGGGCAGGAGCGGGCCCTCAGCATCTTCAGCAGCCACCCCTTGTGGCTCCTTCGCCGGTGGCTCAGGCGCCTGGGGACAAAGGAGGCGGTGGAGCTTGCCCTGGCCAATAATCGGCCCCCTGCCCTGGTGCTCAGGACGAACATCCTGCGCACAAGCCGAGAGAACCTCCTGGAGCTCCTCAAGGAGCGGGGCATAAGGGCCGAGCCCACCGGCTTCAGTCCCGTGGGAGTAAGGCTTCCGAAGGAGGCCAACTTCCAGGAGATGGCCTTCCTGCATCCTCTGGCAAGCCCCCAGGACGAGGCGGCCCAGCTGGTAAGCCTCCTGCTTCAGCCCCAGAGGGGCCACCGAGTACTGGATGCCTGCGCCGCCCCGGGAGGCAAGGCCACCCACATGGCAGAGCTCATGGGCAACGAGGGCTATGTCCTGGCCCTGGATGTAAGCACCAGGAGACTGAGAAAACTCAGGGAAAACATCCGCCGCCTGGGCCTAAGGTGCATCCATGCCAGGAGGGCCGATGCCACCAGGCTTTCGGCCGCCGCAGAGCCCTTTGACAGGGTGATGGTGGATGCCCCCTGCTCCAGCCTGGGGGTGATAAGGAGAAACCCCGACATAAAGCTTCACCGAAGCCAGGGGGAGCTCAAGGAGCTTGGCAGCAAGCAGCTTGCCCTCCTTGAGGCGGCGGCGAGGGTGCTCAGGCCAGGGGGCCTTCTGGTCTATGCGGTCTGTAGCACGGAGCCAGAGGAGGCCGAGGAGGCGCTACAGGCCTTCTTGCACCAGCAGGGCGATTCCTTTACCATAGATACCGATGTGCCGCCTTACATCAGGCCCCTTCTTACACCGCAGGGCTTTATGAGGACATATCCGCACAGGCACGACATGGACGGCTTCTTTGCCGCCAGGCTGAGGAGACTCAAATGAGGCGCCTCCTGTGGCTCCTTCTGGCCGTGGCGGTGGGGGTGGCCTCGGGGTATGCCACCTTCAGGCTGGCCACCATGGGCAGGGTGGTAGAGGTGCCGGACCTCACCGGGCAGTCCCCCGAGGAGGCCAGGGCACTGCTCAAGGAGCTGGGCCTGAGGCTCCGCATAGAGCGCTACAGCTACGACCCCCTTCTGCCCAAGGGGCATATCAGCCAGCAGAGTCCCCCTGCAGGGGAGTTCGCCAGGTACGGTCGGGTCGTCCAGGTGGTGGTGAGCAGGGGGCCCAAGGCCCTGCGCATGCCCTCGGTGCTGGGCCTTACCCTGGCCGAGGCCGCGGTAGGACTGGCCAAGGAAGGCCTGAGCATATCAAAGGTGATAAAGGTGCACAGCCCCTTGCCCCGGGGCACCGTGCTGGCCCAGAGCCCCGAGCCCGATGAGCCCACCGGNGCGCCCATAACCGTGGTTGTAAGCCAGGGGCCCTTTGAGGTAAGCTATTTCTGCCCGGACTTCACTGCCCTCAGCACAGAGGAGGCCCTTCAACTGGCCCAGGCCCTTGGCCTGAAGGCAGAGGTGGAGTTCTTCGGTCCCCGGGTGCTGGCCCAGAAGCCTCAGCCAGGCAGGGAGGTCAAGGAGGGCGAGGAGGTAGTGCTACTGCTCGGCTATGAGTAGGAAGGTCAAGATAGCACCGTCGCTGCTTTCGGCGGACTTCCTGCACCTGGCCCAGGAGCTCAGGGCTACCGAGGAGGCCGGGGCAGACATGTTGCACATAGATGTGATGGACGGCCACTTCGTGCCCAACATCACCATCGGCCCCTTCATCGTGGAGGCCATCAGGAAGGCTACCGCACTGCCCCTGGATGTGCACCTCATGATAGAGGAGCCGGAGCGCTACCTCAGGGACTTCGTCTCTGCAGGGGCGGACACCCTGACGGTGCACCTGGAGGCCTGCACGCATCTACACCGCACCGTGTCCTGGATAAGGGAAAGCGGTCTGAAGGCCGGGGTAAGCCTGAACCCGGCCACCCCCCTGTGGAGCCTGGACAGCATCCTGCCGGACATTGACCTGGTGCTGCTCATGACCGTGAACCCTGGCTTTGGCGGACAGGGCTTCATCCAGGGCAGCCTGGAGAAGATAAAGGCCCTGAGAAAGATGCTCCTGGAGCGGGAACTCCCCGTGCTCCTGGAGGTAGACGGCGGCGTAAAGCCCGAAAACGCCAAGGCCATTGCCCAGGCCGGGGCGGACATCCTGGTGATGGGCTCGGCCTTCTACACCTCGGGGGACTACCAGGCCCTCATGCGCACCCTCAGGGAAACCCTTTCAGATGTCTAAGGCAGCAAAGGCCCTGCAAAGGGCCGAGGCCCTGAGGCTCAGGGCCCGCTACCAGGAGGCCCTGACAGTCCTAAAAACCCTCAGGACAAGAGACAGGGCATTGCGCCTCAGGCGCTNCCTCCTCTTGGGCCATGTGCAGAGAATGNCCGGAGCCTTCGAGGCCTCGGCAAGGGCATATCAGAAGGCCCTGGCCCTGGCCGATGAGCCTGCCCAGAGGGCAGACATGCTGGTGAGCCTGGCCCTTTCCCGAAGGGCCCAGGGCCTCTGGAGGCAGGCCCTGGGGCTCCTGAAGGAGGCCGAGCACATCTACCGAAAGCTCAGGGACCAGGAGGCCCTGGCATTCCTTCAGTGGGCCAGGGGAGGCACCTGGAGGGTAAGAGGGGACATCTCCGAGGCCATCCGGTGCTTCAGGGACGCCCTCAGGAGGTTTGCTGCCCTGGCCGACGAGCATGCCGTAGGCTACTGCCTAAACGGCCTGGGCGGGGCCTGGAGGATAAAGGGCTCCTACCGGCGCTCCCACCACTACTACCAGAGGGCCAACGAGCTCTTCCGGGCCCTGAGGGAGCCCTTCGGCCTGGCCTACTCCCACTGCGGCCTGGGCAATGCCCTGAGGATGATGGGCCAGCACAGGGAAGCCCTGGAGCACTTCCGAAAGGCCCTGAGGATTTACAGAAGAATCGGCGATATCACCAGCTCCTCCTACNCCCTCTGGAGCATGAGCAAGACCTGGCAACTGCTGGGCCGCCACCGCCTGGCCGAAAGATATCTCCAGCAGGCGGAGGCGCACTTTCGGCAGACCAAGGACCCCAGGGGATGGCTCTACTGCCTGCTCCAGAGGGCCGAGGCGGCCGCCCTGAGCAAGGACATGGGGAAAGCCAGGAGGCTGGCCCAGGAGGCCCTCCGGCGGGCCCGCTCCCTGGGGTTTTCGGTGGAGGCCTGCCACGGCCGAGCCCTCCTTAAGGCCCTCCAGGGCCAGCAGGAGGCAGGCTGCTACAAGGCCCTGGGCCTGAGGCCTCTTCCCTGCACCCTGCCCCTCAATGTGCCGTAAAATAGGGNCATGCTGAATCTTCCCAACGCCCTGAGCATCCTGAGGATAGTGCTGATACCGGCCTTCCTTACCGCCATGGTTTACCGGCGGTACGACCTGGCCCTTTACATCTTCCTGGCAGCGGCAGTGAGCGACAAACTGGATGGCCTCATTGCCAGGGCCAGGAGGCAGCAGACGGAGCTGGGCGCCTTTCTGGNCCCCCTGGCGGACAAGTTCATGCTCATGAGCTCCTTCGTAGCCTTCTGGGCCTTCGGGCTTATTCCCCCCTGGCTTGCCATCCTGGTGCTGAGCAGGGATATAATAATTACCACGGGATGGCTAACCCTTCGGCTCCTGGGACACATCAGAAGGGCCGAGCCCTCCATGGTGGGAAAGCTGGCAGTGGCCTCCCAGTTTGCCCTCCTAGTGGCGGTGCTGCTAAATATCAATTACGGACTTCTGGAGGCTCTGGAGGCGCCCCTTCAGTGGGCAGTGGCAGCCCTGACGGGGGCATCGGGCCTTCAGTACATAAACNGGGGGCTTAAAGCAAGCCATGAAGAGGGGCGTGACAATAGAAGAGGTCCTTGAGGGAAGCCCTGCCCACAGGGCAGGCCTGAGGGACGGCGACGTGCTCCTGGAGGTCAACGGCCACAGGGTGGAGGACCTCCTGGACTACCTCTACTGGGCCGAGCCCCCCCTGAGGCTCCTTCTAAGGAGGGGCCGCAGGGTGTTCAAGGCTGAGCTCCCCGGGGAAGGCGAGCCAGGCCTCAGGCTCAGGCACTTCAAGGTGCGCAGATGCCGAAACCACTGCATCTTCTGCTTCGTGCATCAGCTGCCCAGGGGGCTGCGCCCCCACCTCTATGTGAAGGACGAGGACTACCGTATGTCCTTCCTTTATGGAAACTACATCACCATGACCGACCTGTCAGAGAAGGACAAGGAGCGCATAGTGCGCCTCGGCCTCAGCCCCCTTTACATTTCGGTACACAGCACCGAAAGGGCCCTGAGAAACCGCCTCCTGGGAANCCCCCGCGCCCCGGACATCATGGGAGAGCTCCAGTGGCTCAGGGAGCACAGGCTCAGGGCCCACACCCAGATAGTGCTCTGTCCCGGCTACAACGACCGGCAGCACCTGGAGCGCACCCTGGAGGACCTCTACCGGTTCTACCCCTATGTGGCCAGCATCGCCGTAGTCCCCGTGGGCCTTACGGCCCACAGGAGGGGCACCGTGCCCCTCAGGCCCCTCAGTGTCCAGGACGCCCGGGACGCCCTCAGGCGCATCCAGGCCTTTCAGCGTCGGTGGCTTCGGCGCCACGGCGAGCCCATCGTGTATGCCGCCGATGAGCTCTACATAAAGGCCGGGCGGCCCCTGCCGCCCCTCCGGCATTACGGCGAACTGCCCCAGGNGGAAAACGGCGTGGGCATGGTGGCCTTGTTTCAGCACCAGGCCCAAAGGCTCAGAATCACAAGGGCAAAGACAAGGTGCAGGTTCCTGCTCTTTACAGGTGCATCCTTTTATCCCTTCCTGAAGGGGTTTGTGGAAAGACTGAAAGGGGCAGGCTACAGGGTCAGCCTGGTGGGGGTGCAAAACCGGTTCTTCGGCCCCACCGTGACGGTGGCAGGACTGCTTACAGGCAGGGACATCCTCAGGAGCCTTGCCGAGCATGCCAGAGGCCATGATATACTACTGGTACCTCAAAACGCCCTCAGGGAGGCCGGCGAGCCGTGTTTTCTGGACGATGTGCACATAAGGGAGCTCCAGGAGGCCCTGGGCCTCAAGGCCCTGGCCGTGGAGCCCAGCCCTGAAGCAGTGCTGGAGGCTATGAAGGCATGCTGATTACCGCCAAGACCAAGGTACTGGCCCTCCTGGGCTGGCCCGTGGAGCACAGCGCCTCGCCCCTCATGCACAATGCGGCCTTCCAGGAGATGGGCATCCCCTACTGCTATGTGGCCTTGCCCGTAAGGCCCCAGGACCTGCCCGATGCCATAAAGGCCATCAAGGCCCTCAACCTCAGGGGCGTGAACATCACCGTGCCCCACAAGGAGGCCGCCGCCTCCCTGGTGGATGAGCTGGATGAGGAGGCCCGATTCATCGGCGCCATCAACACCATCGTGAACGAAGAGGGCACCCTCAAGGGCTACAACACCGACGGCAGGGGCTTCATGCAGTCCCTAAAGGAGGAAGGCATTGAGGTCCGGGGAAAGAGGGTGCTCATCCTGGGTGCAGGGGGGGCCTCCAGGGCCATAAGCTACTATCTGGCCAGGGAGTGTGCGGAGCTCCTCCTGTACGACACGGCAGGGCAGAAGGCCCGGCGCCTGGCCCAGGACCTCCAGGCCCTGGGCCATGATGTAAAGGCCCTCCAGGAGGTAAAAGGCCTCCAGGCAGTTGATGTGCTTATCAACGCCACTCCCTTGGGGCTCAAGCCCCATGACCCCCTGCCCGTTGCTGCAGAGCTTCTTCACCCCGCCCTGGTAGTTGGCGACCTCATCTACTGGCGCACCCCCCTTCTTGAGGAGGCCTCAAGAAGGGGCCTCAGGTGCTTCGACGGCCTGGGTATGTTGCTCTGGCAGGGGGTGCTGGCCTCAGAGTTGTGGACCGGCCGAAGGCCTCCGCACCAGAGCATGCGGCAGGCCCTCCTGCAGGGGCTTGGACGAGGATGAGGCCCTCGCTGCTGGCACTGGCCCTAACACTGCCCTTGGCCCTCCTGGCCCTGGCACAGGCCTTAAGACACACTCCCTCGCCGCCCTGGCAGAAGGCAGACAATGCCTCACCCTTCCTCAGGCTCCAGGATGTGAAGATAGAAAACCACCAGGAGGGCAGCCTCAGATGGCAGGCCCGGGCCCGCAAGGCCCTGGTACACCCCCAGAGCCTCAAGGCCCAGTTGATGGACATGGAGATTTCGGTGCCCCAGGAAGGCCTCCTCCTCAGGGCAAGGGAAGGCCTCCACGACCTCCAGGAGGGCACCTTGACAACCAAAGGTGGCGTAAGCATAGCGGCAAAGGGGCAAGGAGTGAGGCTTCAGACCTCCTCCCTGAGCATTCGGCCCGGAGGCACTGCCCAGGCATCCTCGGAGGTAGACATCCGGGGACAGGGCTTTCGCATCCAGGGCAGGGGCTTTCTCAGGGAAGGCCCGGTGCTCAAGGTGCTACGGGATGTCAAGGCCGTTTTTTATTAGCCTGGGACTTGTCCTCCTGGCCCTGGGGCTTTCCTGGGCGCAGGAGGCCCCTTTCGTCATAACCTCCGATACCCTTACGGCCCGGCCCGAGCAGGGCGAGGCCCTCTTTGAGGGCAATGTCATGGCCCAAAGGGCCGACACAACCCTCAGGGCCCAGCGCATGCTGGTGCGCTACAGTCCCTCCGGAGGGGTAAGCTACATCCTGGCGGAAGGCCGGGTACGCCTGGTAAGAGGTGCCCTGGTGGTGGTGGCAGGAAGGGCAGAGTTCTTTGCCGAGGAGGAGAAGGTGGTCTTTACCCAGGAGCCCAGGGCCACCGAGGCAGACACCGTCATCACGGGCTCGGAAATAATATATCTTCTCCGGGAGGGGCGCACCCTGGTAAAAGACAGCAAGGTGTTCATAAAGGGGGGAGGTGGGGAGGCTGCATACCCTTGAGGCCATAGGACTGAGGAAAAGCTACGGCCGCCGCCAGGTGCTCAGGGACCTGAGCCTGAAGGTGCGGTCCGGCGAGGTGGTGGGCCTGTTGGGCCCCAACGGCGCAGGCAAGACCACCACCTTCTACATCATGGTAGGCCTCCTGAGGCCCCAGCAGGGGCGTATCCTCCTGGACGGAGAGGACATCAGCTCCCTGCCCATGCACCAGCGGGCCCTCAAGGGCATCAGCTACCTGCCCCAGGAGCCCTCCATATTCCGGAAGCTAAGCGTGAGGGACAACCTCAGGGCCGTGCTGCAGCTGAGGGGCCTCAAGGGGCCGGAGCTCCAGGAGGCCACCGAGAGACTGCTCAGGGAGCTGCAACTGGAGGGCTTCGCCGAGCACCTGGGCCTTCAGCTTTCCGGAGGCCAGAGGAGAAGAACGGAGATCGCCCGCCTCCTGGCCNCCGAGCCCCTCTTCATCCTCTTTGACGAGCCCTTCACCGGCATAGACCCGTTGGCTATAATAGAGTTGAAAAAGATGCTAAAATACTTAAAAGAAAAGGGACTTGGCATAGTGATAACCGACCATAATGTGAGGGACACCCTGTCCATAACCGACAGGGCGTACATAATCAGCGAGGGCCGCATCCTCCACGAGGGAAGGCCCGAGGAGCTGGTGGAACATCCCCAGGTACAGGAGCAGTACCTGGGCAGGGGCTTCAGGCTGTAGGCATGGCACTGGACAGCAGACTGGAAATAAGGCTCCTTCAGAAGCTGATTCTCACCCCCCAGCTTCAGCAGGCCATAAAGCTCCTTCAGATGCCCCAGCTTGAGCTTTCCCAGTCCCTCACCCAGGAGCTGATGGAAAACCCCTTCCTGGAGGAGGCCGAGGAGCCCCTGACGGAGGCCATAGAGGCCCTGCAGCAGGAGGCAGCCCAGCAAGAGGAGGAGCTGCCGGACGACACCGAGGTCCCCTTGGAGAAGCTCATGAGCTTCGGGGTGGACGACTACTTCGAGGAGCGGGGCCTGGACGGTCGGGACTTGGGCTACTTCAATCCCGGCACCGTTGCTCCCCCCTCGTTTGAGAACTACACATCCAAGGGGATGGACCTGCAGGAGCACCTCCTGTGGCAGCTTCGCCTGGGCCGAAGCCCCCAGCGCCTCAGGCGCATAGCCGAGGTGGTCATAGGCAACATAGACGACAACGGCTACCTCAGGGCCAGCGTGGAGGAGCTCTCGGCCATGGCAGAATGTAGCCCCAAGGAGGTCCAGGAGGCCGTGGCCCTGGTGCAGAGCTTTGAGCCCNCGGGCGTAGGGGCCAGGAGCCTGAAGGAGTGCCTGCTCCTTCAGCTGGAGGCCCTGGGGCTCAGGAACACCCTGGTAGAGACCCTGGTGATGTACCACCTGGAGGACCTGCAGAAGAAGCGCTACCAGCAGCTGGTCAAGCGCTTCGGGATAAAGCTGGAGGAGCTCCTGGCAGCGGTAAAGGTCATCGAAAGCCTGGAGCCCAAGCCCGGAAGGAACTACACCAGCTCCAGCCCCGCCTACATAGTGCCGGATGTGTATGTGATAAGGGCCGGGGACGAGCTCCACATAATGCTGAACGACGAGGGCCTGCCCCGCCTGAGGCTCAACAGCTACTACAAGAAGCTCCTGACCCAGAAGAACAGCCTGGACAAGGAGGAGAAGCGCTTCCTGGAGGACAAGCTGCGCTCGGCCATCTGGCTCATGAAGAGCCTGGAGCAGCGAAACAGGACCATCTACCGCGTGACCGAAAGCATAGTGAAATTCCAGAGGGAGTTTTTTGACAAGGGGACAAACTACCTCAAACCCCTGAACCTCAGGGATGTGGCCCAGGAGCTGGGCATGCACGAGAGCACCATCAGCAGGGCCACGGCCAACAAGTNCCTGGCCTGCTGCCATGGGCTGTTCAGCTTCAGGTTCTTCTTCAGCAGCGCCGTCAACGACGGGCAGGTCTCCTCCACATCGGTCAAGGAGCTCATCAAGAAGATTGTCTCCGAGGAGGNCCCCCGCAAGCCCCTGAGCGACCAGCAGATAGTGCGCATCTGCCAGGCCAGGGGCATAAAGATAGCCCGAAGGACGGTGGCCAAATACCGCCAGGAGCTTAACATAGCTTCTCAGAGTCAGAGAAAACGCTACGAACTCTAAGGAGGAGCGCCATGAACATTGTGGTCACAGCAAGACACCTGGAGCTTACCCCCGCGCTGAGGGAGTACGCCGAGCAGAAGGTCAGGAAGTTTGACCGCTACTTCAGCCACATCTCCGAGGTGGATGTGACCCTCACGGCCGAAAAGAACAGGCACAAGGCCGATGTGCTCATAAAGGCAAACGGCATGCTCATCCAGGCCGAGGGCGCCACCACCGAGATATACTCTGCCATCGACGAGGTGGTGGAAAAGCTGGAGCGGCAGATAAAGAAGTACAAGGAGAAGCTCACCTCCCGGCGGAAGGCCGAGCCCAAGGGCGCTGCCATGGCGGCCCCCGAGGCCCCGGCCCCAGAGGAGGGAAGAATCATAAAGGNGAAGCGGTTTGACCTCAAGCCCATGACCCCCGAGGAGGCCAGCCTGCAGATGGAACTCCTGAACAAGTCGTTCTTCATATTCACCAACGCCCTTACCGGGGACATCAATGTGCTTTACAAGCGCAACGACGGCAACTACGGCCTCATAGAGCCCCTGAAATGACCCCTTGAAGCCCCTGGTGGTAATCATCACCGGGCTTTCCGGCTCGGGAAAGACGGTGGCCCTCAGGGCCCTGGAGGACAGCGGTTTCTTCTGCGTGGACAACCTCCCTCCCTCACTGGTGGAGGCCTTCATCCAGACGGCCGTAAAGGGCAAGAGGGCCCACCGCCTGGGCATAGGCATAGATGTCCGGGAGCGGGAATTCCTGGGCGATGTGCTTCCGCTCTTTCAGAGGCTCAGGGAGTGCTACAGCCTCCAGGTGCTGTATCTGGAGGCCGACACCGACACCCTCATCCGCCGCTACAAGGAGACCCGCCGCCCCCATCCCCTCAGGGACTGCCAGAGCCTGAGGGAGTGCATCCAGAAGGAGCAGGCCCTCCTTCAGCCCCTCAAGGAGGCGGCAGACAAGGTGCTTCAGAGCAGCACCCTTTCGCCCCACCAGCTCAGGGACACCGTGGCCAGGCTTTACGGCGGTGCCACCCAGGGCATGACGCTGACGCTCATGTCCTTCGGGTTCAAGTTCGGCCCCCCCCAGGAGGCAGACCTGGTGTTTGATGTGCGCTTTCTGGAAAACCCCCACTTCGTGCCTCACCTGAGGCCTCTCAGCGGGCTGGACGCCCCGGTGGCCCAGTTCGTCCTGGGCAGGGACCCCAAGGCACGGGAATTCCTCCAGAGGCTCAAGGACTTCCTGGGCTTCCTCATCCCCCTTTACCGGCAGGAAGGCAAGAGCACCCTCACCGTGGCCCTGGGCTGCACAGGGGGCAGGCACCGCTCCCCTGCCGTGGTGGAGGCCCTGGCCAAGGAGCTCAGGGCCCAGGGCCACGCCCCGGAGGTGCTTCACCGGGACATCTCCTGAGCCCCCATGCCGGTCCTTCAAGTCCCACAGGAGGCCCAAGGCCAGAGGCTGGATGTGTTCCTGGCCGGGCGCACAGGCCTCAGCCGATGGCAGATAAAGAGGCTCATCCAGGAGGGCCGGGTGCTTCTTCGGGGGGCCAGGGCCAAGGCCTCCCAGCGTTTAAGGGCCGGCCAGGAGATAGAGCTTCACCCCCCTGAGCCCAGGCCCTGGGAGCTCCTGCCCCAGCCCCTGCCCCTAAGGATTCTCTACAGAGACGAGCACCTGGTGGTGGTGGAAAAACCCCCCGGCATGGTGGTCTACCCTGCCCCGGGACATCCTGACGGCACCCTGCTTAACGCCCTGGCCTACCATGTGGGCAGGCTCGCCAGCATAGGGGCACCCCTGAGGCCCGGGGTAGTGCACAGGCTGGACAAGGACACCTCGGGGCTGATGGTGGTAGCCCTGAGGGACGAGGCCTACAGGGGGCTGCAGAGGCAGTTCAAGGACCGCACCGTAGGGAAGCTCTACCAGGTGCTGGTAAGCGGTGTGCCCAGGGCCAAGGAGGGCGTCATAGAGCGGCCCATCGGCAGAGCCAGGTGGCAGAGGAAGAAATTCAGCACCAGGGCGGCCCGGGCCAGGGAGGCCATAACCCATTGGCGGCTCCTGAAGTCCCTACGGGGGGCCAGCCTCCTGGAGGTCCACCTCCAGACCGGCAGGACCCATCAGATAAGGGTGCATTTTGCCTCCCTGGGCCATCCCGTGCTGGGCGACAGGCTCTACGGAAGGAAGACCCAGCTGAGGCTTCCTGGGGGGCGCATCCTCAAGATACCCAGGCAGATGCTTCATGCCTCGGTGCTGGAGTTTACACACCCCGCAGATGGGCAGAGGATGCACTTTGAGAGCCCCCTGCCCCAGGACATGCAAGAGGTCCTCAGGCTCCTACAGGTAGAAGATTAGCTCCTCCTTGGGCAGCCTGGGCGGGGCACTGCGGGGCACATGCTCGGGGTAGCCCACGGGCACCAGGGCCACGGGCCTCAGCTCGGGCGGAAGACCCAGGGCCTTGGCCGCCTCCTCCTCCCTGAAGGCCCCCACCCATACTGTGCCCAGCCCCAGGGCATGGGCCTGAAGCATCATGCACATGAGGCTGCAGGCCACATCCTGCACCGCATACAGCTCCACCCCCCGGCGGCCGTACCTGGGGGCAATGCGACCATGGTCCGCACAGCCCACTACCACCAGGGGCGCCTGGGCCACAAAGCTCTGCCCCAGGGCGGCCACAGCCAGGGCCTCCTTCAGGGGTCTCTGGGTGACGAAAAAGAACCTCCGGGCCTGAAGATTGCCAGCACTGGGGGCCCATATGAGGGCCTCCTCCAGGGCCTGAAGGGCCTCGGGGGGTATCTCCCGGGCCTTGAAACTCCTTATGCTCCTTCTTTCCCTTATGACCTGAAGGATGTCCATACCTTGCCTCCCTCAAAGCTCCAGGAGGGAAAGCCCTGTGGCAGGGTCCTTGAGCCTCCTGGCCTCTACGCCCTCAATCTCCATCACCACGGCCTCAAGCACCAGGAAGGTCTCCCCCTCCTGCCTGAGGCACCCTACATGCACCTTGTCGGCCCGGCCCACCGCGGTGTGAAGATGCACCCTGGGGGCCTCCTCGTCCCAGAAGATGGTGCCTATGCCCAGGACCTCGGAGCTCTCCGCCACCTCGTGCCATATGGGCTCCGGCGGCGGGCCCTCGTGCCCGGGGCCCAGCACCAGCGAGCCCCTCTTGATGCCTCCCAGGATGTAAAACACCGCGGAGTGTATCTCCTCCGCCTTGGCCAGCTCGGCCAAGGCGGAAAGGAAGTCCTCCCCGTCTTCAAACCTTACCACCACGACTCTTCCCACTCTGCCCTTTCTGTACCTCATCTAAATACACCTCCGGAGATATTATGAAGCCTCCTGAGGGCCTGGAGCCTCTCCGTCCTGGAAAGGCCCCTGGCCCCCCCAATGGCCCGCTCCATCACCTGGATGGTCTGCTCATAGGCGGCCCTGTCCACGGGGAAGGGGGTGCCGTCCTTCCCGCCCAGGGCGTAGGAGTACCTGGCCGGGTCGCGCCAGCTCGGGGGGCTGCCGTAAAGGAGCTCCGCAATGAGGCTCAGGGCCCTGACGGTTCTGGGCCCCACACCCCTTACCTGCAAGAGGGCCTCGAAGTCCCCGGGCTGGCGTTCATAGACCACCTGCATGGTCCTGAGAAACCTTCGGGGCTCTATGTCCAGTTGGGGTAGCACCTGGTGCCTTCGGGGCATCCTGAGATGTCTAAGGAGCCCCTCGGGTCTTTCCCTGGCCAGCTCTGCCACGGCGGCCCTGGACGGGGCACTCTCGGAGGCCACCATGTTCAGCGTCCTGGTGCGCACATCGGAGCACACCCCCGTGTGGGGCTCATGGACAAAGCCCCCCTTGAGGGCCGCTGAGAGCCAGTGGTAGCGCCTGGCCATCTTGAGGGCCGGGTTCATGCCCTGCTGAAGCACCGCCCACTGCCCCTGGGGGGTAAAGAACATCACATGGTGGTAGAGGCTGAAGCCATCCTGCACGGCGGCGTTGTCCACCTTGGCACACATCCGGCTGGCATAAAGGAGCCCCGAAGGGTCAAACCCCTTGCGTTCCGCTGCCTCCAGAAGTTCCCCCGGGGTGCCCAGGGCCCTGGCCCCCTTTCCCCCCGCGGCATACACGCCCACGTCGGCCTCCCTCAGGGCCTGCTTGAGCACCCCCGTAAGCGTGGTGGTGAGTCCGCTGGAGTGCCAGTCAAAGGCCAGCACACAGCCCAGGGACTGAAACCAGAAAGGGTCGGCCAGGCGCCTCAGGAGCTCCTGGGGGCCGAACTCCTCCGCCAGGGCCACAACGATCGTGCGGGCCAGGGCCTTCATGCGCTTGAGAAGCCACCCGGGGGCCTTGCCACTGTGAAGGACAAGGGTTGCTATGCCGAGGCGAGGCACAGGAGGGCCTACCAGGTCAGAGAAAGCAGCGCCTTGATGTCCGACTGCAGGCGGTTGTACTTGCACTGAAGCACAAAGCACTGCTCCGAGCGGTAGCAGAAGCCACCCTTTATGACCACATGCACCACTACCCCCGTTGAGGAGGCATAAGGGCAGGGGATGTGCAACTTCCCCGTGGCCTCCGAGTACCGCCGTTGTTCCTCCATCCTGCGCATACTACTATTATACCGCCGGCCTCAGGGCTCAAGCAGCACCTTTATGAAGGCCTTCCCCCTGAGGTCCTGCAGGTGCTGCTTGAGCCGACGGTTAAGCTCCCTCTCCCTCAGGAGCTCCTCTATCCGCACCTGAACCTCTTCATAGCTTTGTCCCCCGAGTTCCTCTCTGTGCTCCTGATAGTAGGCCCTTACCTCTTCCTGGGGCACCTTGATGAAGGCCCTGAGCTTCAGGTCTATGTACTCCCTGAGCATATCCTCCTGGGGCATCTGGGCGGGAAAGAGCCTTCGGGCTTCCCTCAGGAGCAGGCGCCTGTTTATCATGCTCTGAAGCACCTCCTGGGCGGTGATATCGGGCTGAAGGGCCCTGGCCCTGGCAAGCTCCTGGGTAAGCTCCGAAAGGAGGATGGGCTCATCGTCTATGAAAGCCACCACCTTTTCCACTACCTGGGCCCCCAGGGAGCAGGGGAGCCCTGCCAGAATCAGGAGCCCTATGAGAAATGCCCTAAAAGGCATGTCCTATGCTGAAGTGAAGCACCGCCCTGCTGAGAGGCGGCTCGTCCTGGAGCTTGTAGCCATAGTCCACCCTCAGGGGGCCCACAGGGGTGCTGTAGCGGAGGCCCACCCCCACGGTGCCCCTGAGGTTTTGGATGTCCATATCCTCGGTCCTCTGCCACACATTTCCCCAGTCCAGAAAGGCCACCAGGCCCCAGCCCTTGCGCACCCTGAGCCTGAGCTCCAGATTGCCCATAAGGAAGGCGTTTCCGCCCGTGGGGTTTCCATCGGGCGTCCTGGGGCCCAGGGTGTCCTGGTGATAGCCCCTGACGGTGTTTCGCCCCCCCAGGAAGAAGCGTTCCACCAGGGGAAGCTCCTCGGTGCCCTCAAAGCCCTGGGCCAGGCCCAGGCGCACAGAGGCAGCCAGCACCAGGCGCCTGCCGAGGGCCCGGTAGGTGCTGGCATGCATCCTGAGCTTAGCAAACCCCGTTTCCGAAAGCAAAAGGGCAGAGGCCACCTTGAGGGAGGCCCCGGCAAACACCCCCCTGGTGGGCTCAAAGGGGTCGTCCCTGGTGTCATAAAGAAGGGCCGGCTTCAGGGCGCTTATGGCCAGGGTGCCTGTGTCCTCCTTGGAAAGCACCACCCCGGGCTTGACATCGGTGGTCTTTACCAGGGAGAACTCGTAGTAGAGCTCGCCCTTCAGGGTGCTGCTGAGGCGTTTTTCAAGCCCCACGGTGCCCAGGTAGCGGCGCACCCTGTAGAGCNCCTCCCCAGTGTCTATGTTCTTTTCCTCCCTGCGCTCCGCCAGGAGGAAGGCCCTGAGGGGCACCCTGTGGCCCATAAACCAGGGCTCGCGGTAGCTCAGTATCAGGCGCTTCTGTAGAGTGCTAAGCTCTGCCCGCAGGGAGCCCTCCCTGGCCATGCCCCAGAGGTTCCGGTAGCTCAGGGAGGCAAATCCCCTCAGGCCTTCGTACTCGCCGTAGCCCAGACCGAACTCCACCGCCCCTGCTGGGGCCTCCCTGACCCTATAAAGCACATCCACCTTACCCTGGTAGCGCTGAAGCTCCTGGGTGTGCACCTCCTCAAACAGCCCCAGCTCGTAAAGCTCTTGCCGCTCCCTGAGCAGGAGCTTGTGGCTGAAGGGCTCGCCCCGGCGGTGAAGGAGCTCCCTGGTTATCACCACGGTGGCGGTCCTCCTGTTGCCTGCCACCACCGAGGAGCCAAACACCCAGGCACTGCCCTCCTTGAGCCTGAAGGTCAGCGCCACCTTGTCCTTCCGAAACCGCCTCTTAAGCTCTACCTCGCACTGGTCGTAGCCGTGGCGGTTGTAGTGCTCTATGAGTCGGTAGCGGGCATTGCTTACATCCAGTTCGTTGTAGGGGCTCCCTGGCGAAAGGGCCAGCACCTCAAGAAGCTCCTTCTCAGGGAAGGCCTTGGCCCCTTCTATCCTGACCTCCCCAATGCTGTATCTGCTGCCTTCACGGATGCGGTACTTCAGGTAGGCCAGCCCCTGCCGGAACTCCACCTCGGGGCCCTGCACCTGGACATCCAGGTAGCCCAGGCTGGCGTAGAACTCCTCCAACTGGTGCCTGTCGGCCTCCAGGAGCTGGGGGTTGTAGGGCCTGCCTGGCCTTAGACGGATGAGGGCCTTAAGGGCCCTTTCAGAAAGGGTAGCACCCTCAAACTCCACCTGGGCTACCTCCGTCCGGGGGCCTTCGTAGAAGTAGAAGCTGAGTTCCGCAAGCCCCTCCTTTCGGCTGAGCACCGGGGCTATCTGCACCATGGGATAGCCCCGCTGGTGATAGAGGGCCTCCATGCGCTTGAGGGCCTCCTGCACCAGGTCGTCCCTCAGGGCCTCAGCCTCAAAGAACGGCAGGAGCCTCCTGAGCCTTCTGTCCCCTATGCTGTCGTTTCCCTCAAAGCGCACCACCAGGCGCTCCCCGGCAATGACATTGAGAAACAGGGTGCCCTGGGCAAAGGTATAGGGGCCCACCTGGGGGCCGTAGTGGCCCAGGCGCTTGTAATAGCGCTTGAGCCTATCCAGACCTTCCTTCAGCCTGAACTGGTCGTAGATGTCCCCCACGGTGAGGCCCAAATAGGTCAGCACTTCCTGCAGTGGTCTGCCGTACACCCTTATGGTCCTGACATAGAGCGGTGGGCCCTCCTTTACACTCACCAGGAGCCTTACCCTGTAGGGCCTCCTGGAGGCCTTGACCTTTATGGAGACCCGTGCCCGGGGAAAGCCCTTCAGTCTCAGGGCCTCCCTGAGGGCCTCCTCGGCCTGCCCCAGGAGGTCAGGCCGCAGGGCCTCACCCTCCTTAAGGGGCAGATGGCGCCGGAGGAACTTTTTGCTGAGGAGCTTCTGGCCCTTGAAGCGTATCCGCTCGATGAAGTCCCGCTCCCTGACCTTTACGAGCAGTCTGCCCGGGGAGGGCATGCGAACCTCTATCTGCTCAAATACGCCCTTTTTGAAGGCCCTTCGGATGCCCCGCCTAAGCTCTTCTTTGTCCAGGGGCCGGCCCAGCTCAATACCCAGGAGGTAGAGAAGCTCTGCCTGCTTGATGCTCGCCAGGCCCTGGACGCTTATCTCCTGGATGCCCGGCTCCGCCGCCCCTGTGGCCGAGGCCGCCAGGGCCAAGCTAAGCAGCAGTGCCCCCAGCAGTCTCATCTGAAGCGGAACCTGAACTTCACATCCAGCCCCGCACCGCCCAGCTCGTCCCTCAGGCCCTGAAGCGCCACATGGGGCGTAAGCTGATAATTGAGCCTTATGACCTGTTCCTCGCCTCCCACGGAAGCAGAATATGTTNCCACAAGCCTCTTGCCCAGCCTCTTGGAGACCGTGACCCTGGGAAGCACCGTTCCTGCCGACTTGGACACATAGGGGTCCACCTGGAAGCGGTCAAAGCCCGTGAGGTGGCGCAGCCGCTCCTTGAGCACATCCTGGAACTGCCCTGTAAGGAACGAGGCCGCCTCGGCGGCACCTATGCTGCCCTCAAGCCCCCTGAGGCCCTGGCCGAACTCCCCCACGGTGAGCAGGGCCAGAATGTCCATTTCATCCAGCGGGGGCTCGGAGCTCAGGGCCAGGGTGAAGTTGCCCATGCTACCTTCCAGGCTGAGCCTCACCCTGTAGCCCTTTACCTCCGTGGCAGCCATGAGGCGCACATAGGGCCTCAGGCGCAGGGGGTCGGAAAGGAGCACCTGGGCCCGCTCTATCACAAATTCGGTGTTCCTGAAAAACACCCTGCCCCCCCGCAGGGCCTCCACCTCTCCCAGAGGCACCGGACGGGCCAGGGTGCCCCTGAGGGTGAGGTCCACCCTCAGGGCCGTGGAGGCTATGTTGTTGTCCACGACGATGTCCTCCGAGCCATAGAGCCTTATGCTGAGCCTCACCGCCTTGAGGGCCTCGGGGGCGGGGCGCCCTGCGGCCGCCCCCGATGTCGCAAACCAGCCCTTCCACTTTAGGGGCCTCTTGTACAGGGCCCGTTTCAGTTGAAGCTCCCCCACCAGGGTAGCGCCCTCCTCGGTGGCCCTCAAGAGCAGGTTCCCTCCCATTAGCAGGAAGAGCCCCTGGTAGGTCCCGGACACATTGGCCAGCATGACATCCACATATGTCCTTTTGGGCCTGAGCCCCTCCAGGTACATGAGCCCCGACATGACCACATCGCCGCCTCCCAGGTTGCCCGAAAGCTCCTGGAGCACCACCTTGTTGCCGTCCACATAGAGATACCCCTCCAGGTGGCTCAGGCGCTGGGGAATCCCCTTGAGGCCCACGCTACCTCCACTTATTTGAAGACCCCCGTTGAGGACGGGCCTCTTGAGGGTGCCGCCCAGATGGAGCACGAACCTGGCCTGCCCCCCTACATGCTCCAGGGCCTTGGAAAACCCTGCCAGGGGCGAAAGCCCCGCCTGGCCATCAAGAAGGAGGTCCAGCTCTTTGCCCACCACGCCCTGGACGGTAAAGAGGCTTTGCCCTCCCCGAAGGCTCAGCTTCCTCAGGTGCCAGAGCCCCTGCCTAAACTCCAGCAGCACGGGCTCAGTGGCAGAAAAACTCTGCCCGTAAAGGGCAACTCCCAGGTGGTCAAGCCTGACGGCTGCCTCCACACTGCGGCGGCTACCCCGGAGGGAGGCCCGGCCTCGCATGCTCAGAAGAAGGTCCTCGGGGACATCCTCCATGGACCCCGCGATGAGGGCGCTGTAGATTCCCTTCCTGAGCCTTACCTCGGCCACCCAAGGAAGCTCTCCCCAAAGCTCCATGCTGCCGTGCAAGGACACCTTCCCGTCCAGCAAGCTGCCCTGCCACTGCACCTGCCCCTGCCCGAGGCTTCCCCTGAGCAGCCCTCCGCCCAGGGACTGTCCCCTGAATCGTCCCTGGGAAAGCTCTACCCGGGCCTCAAGGGCAGGCTCCTCAAGGCTTCCCTGCCCCCGGGCACTTACGGCAAGGACATAATCCACCTGCAGGGGCCTGGGGGAAAGGTCGGACAGTCTGAGGCCCTGGCCAAAGACCTGGAACTCATACCGACCCTGAAGGTCCACAGAGCCGTCCAGCCTCAGGTACGAACGGCCTCGCTTGAGCATTGCCTCCTGGAGGGTGAGCCTTCCTCTCCGAAAGGAAAACCCGGTTCTGAAGACCTCAAACCCATATCCCTTCCAGTAGGCCTCCAGGAGGGATGCAGAGCCCCGAAGCACGGGGGCCTGATGCTCCCCCTCCAATGTAAAAGTGGCCTCTAGACTGCCCTCAAGGGGAATACCCTCAAGGGAAAGTAGCGTCAGCAGACCCTTAAGCTCCGCCTCCTTGAGCTGGAGCTTAAGGGCATACTCTGGAGCCCTCAGGTCAAACAGCCCCCTGGCCCGGGGAAACCTCACCTGCCCCTGCGCATGCACCTCCTTTGACCCCTCCACGGCCCTGAGCCCCGAGAGCTCCAGTAGCTCCTTCCGGTAGCTGAGGCCGCCCTCCAGGGAGCCAAAGCCGTAGCCCTTGTACCTGAGGCCTTCACACCGAACCTGTCCCTCAATCGTCAAGTCCCTGTAAGGGCCTTTCAGGGTGCCCCTCATCCTGGCCCGGCCCTGAAGGGCAGGCACATAGGCGGCAAGGAGCCTGGAAAGCTCGGCGCTTTCGGCCTCAAAGTGCATCTGGACGTATTTGGCCCTGGTGTCCACAAACCCTTCGGCCCAGGCCGCCGAGCCCCCCAGGGCCTCTACCCTCAGGCCTGAGAGCCTTACCACCTTGCCCTCCACGGCCACGCCGGCCTCTATGGCCTGGATGAAACCGGGAAAGACCGAAGCGCTCCCCAAGCTCTGGTGGCTGAACCACCCGATGGGGGAAAACCCCCTGGCCTTGCTGTATAGGGCACCCTTGAGTCTGCCTTCAGGGACAAGTCTTTGAAGGCCCACCAGGGCTGCCACCTCTTGGCTACCCAGGCCTTCAAACTCCAGGGACAGCTCCACCGGCCTTCCCTTGGGCAGCCGTACTCCCACGCTGCCCCTGGCCCTTCCGCCATAGAGGGAGGCCCTCAGGGAAGGAAACTCAAGCAGGCCTTGAGAGTACCTTACGGCGAAGTCGGCCCTTTGAACCTGCACCCTGTAGATGCTGGATTCCTGAAGCCTCCCGGTGCCCTCCACCTCCAAGGCTGCCAAGGGGCCCCTGGCAGAGACCTTGAGGAAGACCATTCCCTTCAGCCTCTCTGGTAGCCTCTTTGTCCTGAGGGCCTCAAACAGGCTCTCCATGGCGAAACTACCCTGAAGGGCCACATCCACGGTGGTATCCCCGAGGGAGGGAGGCCATGGGCTCCTGAGCGTCCCTTGAAGCCTCAGCCTTCCCTGGCCAGGCCCTCGGAGGGACAGAAGCTCCTTGAAGGTGCTTGCCTTGAGGTCTGCCTCCAGGGCAAGCTCCAGGCCCCGGGTCTTGCCGAGGCCTCCGGAGAGCTCCAGCTCCGAGCCCCCGGAGCTGAGCCTGAGGCTCCGAACCTCCAGCCTGCCCTGCCTCCAGGAAAGGGCCCCCCTCAGGGCACCCTCCAGGGTAGGCATCCCCTGGGCGGTGCTTTTGAGAAAGGCCGAAAACCTCAGGTCCTTCCTGTCCTTAAGGAGCAGCTGGGCATCAACGGCAGAGACCTCCACCAGGAGCTCCCTTTCCTCCTGGTAATAGGAGCCCTCCCCTCCTCGCACCTCCAGCACACCCAGCAAGGTCCTGCCCCCCGCGGCAGGTGCCAGAAGAGCGGAAAGCTCCCTGAGCCTCTCAGGCCCAAGCCACACACGGGGCCTCTTAAGAAGCATCCTGCTGAGCCTGAGTTCGCCCCTGAGGAGGGCCGAGCCCTCCAGATACGCCTTCACCGCCTCGGCAGTAAAGACCCGCTGGCCCTGGGAGTCAAAGACCTTCNCCCCTTTGGCCTCCACGAAGAGGGGCAGGAGGTTCAGGTAGAGCTTATCGGCGATCATCTGGTAGCCCGTGGCCCTTTCAAACTCTGGAAGTATGAGTCTTTTAAGGAGGTTGGAGATGTTGGGGCTTCGCAGGGCCAGGAAGAGGCCTACAGCCAGGAGGGCCAGTGCCAGAAAAGCCCCTGCTTTCTTAACCGTCTTTATCTTCATTCATAGCTTCGGTCTGGTTTTAGACATTATAGCCTTTTGTCAGAGAGATTGTCTCCACAAGGTGCGGTCTGTTAAAATCCCCCCATGTCGCTTACCGAAAGGCTCAGGGAGCTTATAAGGGAGCGCTGCTTTCTGAGGAGCGACGAGCCCGTCTTCAGGCTCTCCTCGGGGCAGATGAGCAAGGTGTACTTTGACCTTCGGCGGGCCACCCTGAGCCCCGAGGGGCAGTACCTGGTAGGCCATGTGGTGCTTGAGCGCCTTCAGGCCCTGGGCCTCAGGCCCAAGGCCGTGGGGGGCCTCACCCTGGGGGCCGACCCCATAGCCACTGCCGCTGCCTTCGCCTCCTACCTAAAGGGCACCCCCCTGGAGGCCTTCGTGGTAAGGAAGGAGCCCAAGCGCTACGGCACCATGCGCCAGATAGAGGGCTGTGTGGAGGCCCCGGACCCTGTGGTCATCCTGGAGGATGTGCTCACCACGGGGGGCTCGGCCAGGAAGGCCGTGGAGGCGGCAAGGAGAGAGGGCCTTAAGGTGCTGGCCGTGCTGGTTCTGCTTGACCGCCAGGAGGGCGGGGCCGAGGCCATAAAGGCCCTGGGCCTGCCCCTTTACAGCATCTTCACGGCAGAGGAGTTCTTCTGAGTCTTATCTTACCCTGAAGAGGGCCTTGGCCAGCTCCCTGCCCTGGGCATCCTGGAGGAGCACCTCCCACTGCCCCTTCAGTCCCCCCAGGCGCTTGGAGCTGTAGGTGCGCCACCTGTAGCCCTTCTTGAGGGGAAGCTCCACCCGGGCCATCTGCTTGCCCTCATGAAGCCACAGGAACACCACGGTGGTGTCCTCCTTGATGTCCCTGGCCTCCAGGAAGCAGTAGAGCCGCTCGGTGTCGGCCGCCACCTCTTCCAGGGCGTCCACGGGTTCCCGGGCCTGGATGCCCGAGGTTATCACCAGCCTGTGGACCTCAAAGAGCCCCTGGGCCCACGAGGCCCCCACCCACAGAAGCACTGCAACCACCAGGGTCAATCTTTTCATCCTGCACCTCCTTGTGCTTGCTCATAAAGCAGGCCTTCCTCGGTCTGCCACAGCCTGGGGTCCAGGGCATCCCTCAGGCCCTCGCCCACCAGGTTGTAGCTGAGCACCGTAATCAGTATGGCCAGCCCCGGGAATAGGGAAAGCCACCAGGCCACCTCTATGTAGTCCTTTCCCGAGGTAAGGATGTTGCCCCAACTGGGGGTAGGGGGCTGCACCCCTATACCCAGGAAGGAAAGGGCCGACTCCACCAGTATGGCCCCCGCCACCCCGAAGGTGGCCGCCACGAACACGGGGCTCAGGGCGTTGGGTAGAATCTCCCTGAAGATTATCCTGGCATGGCCGGCCCCCAGGGCCCTGGCAGCCAGCACAAACTCCCGCTCCTTGAGGCTCAGGAACTCGGCCCTCACCAGGCGGGCCACATCCATCCAGCCCGTAAGGCCTACCACCACCATTATGGTGAATATGCTGGGCTCCACAATGGCTATCACCGCCAGGATGAGCACAAAGGTGGGGAAGGCCAGCATCACATCCACCAGGCGCATGAGCAGGGCGTCTACCCAGCCCCCAAAGTACCCTGCCACCGAGCCCACCAGGAGCCCCACGGCCACCGCTATGCCCATGGCCACAAACCCCACGCTCATGGAGACCCTGGCACCCCAGAGCATGCGGCTCAGGACATCCCGGCCCAGCTCGTCGGTGCCGAAGGGATGGGCCAGGCTGGGAGGGCTGAGCACATTGTCTATGTCTATCTCCGTGGGCTCGTAGGGGGCCACCCAGGGGGCCAGCACTGCCAGGACCGCCAAAAGGAGTATCACCAGCAGGCCGACCACGGGCAGGCCCGCCTGCCTGAAGCGCCTCCACACGATGGCCCCGGGCCTCATGCCCCCCTCCCGGAAAGCCTTATCCTGGGGTCCACCAGGCTGTAGGCCAGGTCGGCCAGGAGATTCCCCACCAGGGTAAGGAAGGCGAATATCACCAGCATGCCCATCACCGTGGGGTAGTCCCTGGCCATTACGGAGGAGTAGTAGAGCTGACCCATGCCAGGTATGGCAAAGATGGTCTCAAATATCACGCTCCCTCCTATGAGCCCCGGCACCGAAAGGCCCAGGATGGTGACGATGGGAAGGAGGGCGTTTCGGAGGGCGTGCCTGAGGAGCACCTCCCGCTCCCTGAGGCCCTTGGCCCTGGCGGTCTTGATGTACTCCTGCCTTATGACCTCCAGCATGCTGGAGCGGCTGTAGCGGCTCAGGCCCGCCAGCCCCCCGAAGGCGCTCACCCCCACGGGAAGCACCAGGTGCCTGGCCCAGTCAAGGAGCCTCTGGGGAAGGCTCATCCCGGACACATCTATGCTCTGGATGCCCGAGATGGGCAGTAGCCCCCAGTACACCCCGAAAAGCAGCATCAGAAGCAGGGCCAGCCAGAATGTAGGGGTGGAAAACCCCACAAACACCGCCACGGTGGTTATCTTGTCAAATAGGGTGTACCGCTTGGTGGCAGAAAGCACCCCTATGGGGACGGCCACTGCCACGATGAGCATGAGGGAGAGGACATTTATGGTCAGGGTGATGGGGATGCGCTCGGCTATCTTCTTGAGCACATCCCGGCCGTCCACGAAGGACTTGCCGAAGTCCAGCCTGAGGAACCTTCCCAGCCACCGGGCATACTGCACATGAAGGGGCTTGTCCAGTCCATAGAGGCGCCTGAGGTTCTCCCTGGCCTGGGCCGAGGCCTTGGGAGAAAGCTCCGCCCCCGGGCCCACGGGCTCCCCCGGGGCCAGATGAAGCACCACGAAGCTCACCATCGTGATGCCCAAGAGCAGGGGCAGCATCTGCAGGAGCCGCCTGAGGAGGTATCCACCCATGGCTGCCTATTATACATCCAGGGGGAGCACCCTGGGCAGATGGGTAAAGACCAGGAAGGCCCTGGTAGGCAGGCCAAACAGCGCCCCTATGGCCTCGGCGTAAAGCTTCATCTGGAAGCGATACTTCCTCTTGAGTTCCTCCAACTCCGCCTCCTTCACGGGAAAGCTCTTGTAGTCGTAAAGCAGGGCCTGGCCCCCCCGAAGGACTACCCTGTCCACCCTGCCCTTGTAGACGGTGCGCCCCTTGCGGTGAAGCACCGAAAGCTCTGCATACCCCTCCTGGGCAAGGACGATGTCCTCCATTATGCCCGCCTGGGAAAGCCTCTCCATGTCGGAAAGGATGGTTTCCAGGATGCGCTCCGCCTTCTGGGGCTCGGCCACCTGGGCCCTTATGAGCAGNCTGGCCCTGGCCTCAAGCCCCTGGGGCCTCAGCTGCCCCTTGGAGAGCTCCTCCAGCAGCTGGTGCATAACCTTTCCTATGAGCACCCAGTCGGCACCGTGGCGGGTCCTGACCAAGATGTCCTCGGTCACATCCTTGTGGCGCCAGGAGGGGCTGTAGCTGAGGGGCTCGGTAAAGACGGGCCCTTTAAGGAAAGGGCCNCCCCACTGCCTGAGCCTGTGCCTGGGGGCCCGGGCCAGGCGCTCCTCAAGCTGCCGGGGGCTCAGGAGCCTGAAGGGCAGCTCCTGGGGCCTGTCCAGGTCAAAGACCTGCCTGAGGAAGGCCAGCCTGCTGGGCCTGCGGCTCTCGCTCATTATACCGCTCAGGAAGAGGTAGTCCTGGGCCCTGGTGACGGCCACATAAAAGAGCCTCTTTTCCTCCTCCAGGCAGCGCTGTCTGTGGCGCTCAAAGGCCTCCCTGGAGCCGTCCCTCCGGCAGTAAAGCCTGAGGGCCCCGCCCTGCTCCTCTATGAGCACCTCCGGGGAGCGCAGGTCAAAGGGCTCGTCCAGGCTGGGCAGAAACACCATGGGGAACTGAAGCCCCTTGGCCCCGTGCACCGTCATGAGCTTTACGGCATTCATCTCCTCAGGGTTGATGTTGGCCTTGGCCTCCTGGCGGTTGCCCCGCTCGTTGAGTAGGGCGTCCCTTATCTGCAGGGGGTCTGCCCCCTGGGCCTCCTGCTCCTCCAGGAGCCGAATGAACTTCTTCAGGTTTGCACNCCTCTGGAGCTCGGAAAAGTGGCGCCAGCCCTCCTGGGCCTGAAGTACCTCGGCAAGGAGCCTGCTGAGGGGCATCCCTTGCCTCAGGGCCTGGAGCCAGCCCCGAAGCTTCTCATACAGGGGTTGATGGGTCTGCCTGAGGGCCTCCAGGAGGGGCCTTTTCCTGTTAAGGAGCCTGTAGAGGCCTCCGGGGGAGAAGCCGAACAGAGGGGAGCGGAGCAGGCAGAAGAGGCTGTGGTCGTCGCCGGGCTCCACCAGGAAGCACACCAGCTCTCTCATGAGGGCCACCTCGGGCTCCTCGTAAAAGCCCACCCCCTTGAGCACCACGAAGGGCACNCCTTCGGCGCTCAGGGCGTCCTCAAAGGCCTGTAGGTGGGTGCGCCTCTTAAGCAGCACCGCCATGTCCTGGTACCTGCAGGGCCTCTTGCCCTGGGAGTTCAGGTCTTCATAGACCTCGTACCTTCCGGCCATGGCGCTTATCAGCCTGGCCAGCAGGCGGGCCTCCTGGGCCCTGTGCTCCTTCATCCTGGAGCCCTCTGGCGGAAGCAGCACGCACTCCACCGCTCCCTGTCCCCTCCTGGTGGCCCTGAAGGGCCTGTAGGAGACCCGCCAGGGCTCGGTGAGGCTGCCGGGCATGAGGCGCCCGAACAGCCGGTTGGCAAACTCCACTATCTCGGGCAGGCTGCGGTAGTTGTCCCTTAGTTCCTGGAACTGGTACTCCGGGCCCAGGAAGCTGGAAAGCCTCTCCTGGGCCTTGACAAGCACCGTGGGGTCAGCCCCCCGGAAGTAGTATATGGACTGCTTCTCGTCCCCCACCAGAAACACCGTGGGGGTTGTCCCCTTGAGTCTCTTGGCCCCCAGGCCCGAGCGCCACTCCTCGGTAAGCTTGTCTATGATGCGCCACTGAAGATGGGTGGTGTCCTGGAACTCGTCCACCAGGATGTGGTCCGTGTGCTCGTCAAAACAGTACAGGATGTTCTGCCACTGGGGACTCCGGGAAAGGGCCAGGTAGGCGTAAAGCTCCTGGTCGCCGTAGTCCACCAGGCGGCGCTCTGCCTTCTTGGCCCTGTAGAAGGCCATGCTGCGGTGAAAGACCTCCAGGAGCATTGCCTCCAGCTCCCCCTGGTCCTGGGGGCTCAGCAGCTCCGAGAGGGGCCTCTGCTGGTACAAGTTGTCAAGCCAGTGGCGGAGGGCCCGCCAGCCCCCCAGTCCCTCCCTGAGCATAAGCCTGGTGGCGGTGCCGGGGCTTGAGGCCTCGGCCCTGAGCATCTCGTACAGGGCCTCCGTCCACAGGGCCTGGGCCGTTGCCTCGTCGGCCACCTGAAGATGCGGCTCCAGGGAGAGCTCCAGGCTGAAACGCCTAAGGAGCCTCAGGCAGAAGGCATGGATGGTGGAAATTCGCATCAGGGGCACCTTGGGCTTTACCTGCCGGTAAAGCTCCGGGGCCTCGGCGGCCAGGATGCTCAGGATGCGCTCCTTCATCTCCGAGGCGGCCCGCTCGGTGAAGGTGATGGCCAGGATGCGCTCCACATCGGAGCCAGCCATGAGGAGGCTTACATACCGGCGGGCCAGCTTCTCCGTCTTGCCCGAGCCGGCCGGTGCCGAAAGGATAAAGCTCCTCTTGGGGTTAGTGAACTCCTGCATAGCTCCTCAGTCCGTGAATGTAGGGGCAGTAGGGCCTCTCATGGCACGCCCGGCAGAGGCCCTCCTCTCGGGGACGGGCCTCAAACCTCCCCCCCTTGAGCTTCTCGGCCGTGGTGCCCAGGTGCCTGAGGGCATGCTGAATCAGGGACTCAAGCCCCTGGGGGTCCCGCCCGTCGGGCAGTAGGTAGAGCCTTCCCTTGCCCAGGCTGTAAAGGCCCNCCCGCTGGGGCCTAAGCCCCTCCTGTCCAAGGAGCGCCGCATACAGGAAGGGCTGAAGGACCCTGCCCTGCTCTGCATCCCTGGCGCTCAGGACGGCATCGCCCGTCTTGTAATCCAGCACCAGCAACCCTCCGTCGGGACCTGCATCCACCCTGTCGGCCCGCCCCTGCAGGGGCAGGCCCTCCAGCACCCCCTTCACAGGCCTTTCCGGCTCAAGAAACCTGTAGCCCTTCTCCTTTAGCTCTGTTTGCATCTGCCACAGCTGCTGAAGCAGCCCCTGGAGTACCTCCTTCAGGTACTCCTGCCAGTAGGGCTCCACCCTCAGCTTCCTGAACATCTCCTGCAGGGCCTCCATGGCCAGGGCCCGGAACTGTCCCTCCTCCTGCCCCCTGGCGGCCCTCTCCAGGACCTTGTGCACCATGAACCCGACGGTCTTCCCCTCGGGCTCGTAGGGCTTCGCCCTGGAGGGCTCAAGCCCCAGCACCTCCTCTATGAAGAACCTCCTGGGGCATGCCCTGAAGGCATCTATGTCCGTGACCCGGAGCCTCCTGGGCCTGAAGGCAACGGTAATCTCCTCCCAGGGGGGCAGGGGCTTCTGGCCCCCCTGCTCTATCTGGGCCTCCTGCAGGCTGAAGAAGCCGTGGGGCCCTGGGGAGGGCTTCAGGGGCTGGGCATCGGCCAACAGTACGCTGGGAAGATATAGCCTGTCGCCCTCCATCTGGGCGTAGCTGAGATGCCTTTCCTGGGCCTCGGCCATCAGGGCGTTGAAGCAAACCTCCTGCGCCCTCAGGTGCTCCGTGAGGCCCCGAAGCCCCAGGGCTGCCCTCAGGCTCTGGGGAAGGAGCACATCCACCTCGGCCCTCTGGGGCAGGAGCCCGTCCCTCAGGCCGACAAAACACACCATCCTGGCGCTGAGGGCCTGGGCCCTCTCAAAAGGCACCATCCTGAGCCCCTCGCCCTGGGGCTCAGGCCTTATGAACTGCAGGGTGTGCCTGAGCACATCGTAAAGCCTCTGGGCCCCCACAGGCCGCTGGAAGGCAAGCCCCAGGAGCTCAAGCCCCTGAAGATGGGCCTCCAGAAGCTCCCCGAACTCGTCCGGGGTGGAAAACCCCAGCCTCCTGAGCACCTCCCGGTAGGCCCTCAGCACCTGGGCAAAGCCCCCTCTGCCAAGGACCCTTTCCAAGGGCGAAAGCCGCCGCCTAAGCAGCGCGAGCTCCCTGGCAGGCGCCTCCTTCAGGTCCTTCCAGGCCTTCCAGCCCTTGGGAATGCCCAGGAGGGTTGCCCTGGGGGCCCAGTCCCTCAGGGCCTGGGGCATGGCGGTGAACCAGGGAGAGGAAAGCAAGGTGGCAAACTCCCTGAGGGGAAAGTCATCCTCCAGCACCATAGGGATGCTCAGCAGGGCCCGTTGGAGCCTGGCCCGCTGGGCCTCATCCCCCGGGCCCTGATAGGGTATGCCGTACTGCCTGAAGACCCTTTGGAGAAGTCCCTCGTACCTGGCCCCACCGGGGTAAAGCACCAGGACATCCTCCAGCGCCCTGGGCCCCTTGGTGATACCCAGGGCCTTGAGCCTTCGGGCCAGGGCCTCCACCTCGGCCTCCTCGGAGCCGTAAGGGGTGTAGCTCAGGTGGGGGGGGCGGGTGGGACCTTCCCGCACCTCGGCCCCTGATGCCCGGGCAAGCTCCAGCCACCAGGCCAAGGCCTCCTCCGGGAGACCTCCAGGCAGCCTGACCAGCACCTGGGCCCCACAGCCCACAATCTCCCTGAGGAAGACCTCCTCGGAAGGGGTAAGGCCCCAGAGCCCGTCCACCAGCAGCAGCCTGGGGGAAAATCCTACTCCTTTCCGCACAAGCTCGGCTGCCATGGCAGGGGCATCGGCAGGGTCCATGAACCCCTCCCTCTGCAGGAACCCTTCATAAAGGGCCATGAGGCGGAGGGCCTCCTGGAGGCGCTCCCTGAGCTCAGGGGCAAGGCCCTCCAGGGGCTGCTGAAGGCGCCGGGCAATTCCCTGGGGACTCTCCAAGGGGAAGTAGGCCTTCAGCTCGGCCACGAGGTCAGCCAGCAGCGCGGCATGGCCCATGGGCTTGTCCCCCAGGTGGGCAAGAAGCGGTGCCCTCAGGTACGCCCCCAGTACCAGGCGCCCCGCATGCCTCAGGCACAGCCCTGTGGCCAACTGCCCCAGGCTGAGCATGAAAGGAGGAATGATGGTGCCCCTCAGGCCGCTGTACAGGGCTGCCTGGGCCTCCTGGAGCTTCTCCGCACTGGGGTATATGCACAAAAGAGAGCTGTAGTCAGGCCCCTCCAGCAGGCCCATGGCCTCCCTGAGAAGCTCCCCAGAGCTTGAAGCCCCTATGTAGAGCCTGAACATTCCCTATCTAGGATAAAGCAAGGGGCCCAGCACCGCCAACCTGGCCCGGGCATGCCTGCCCAGCTCGGTAAAGGGGGCTACCTCCACCTGATGCCGATACTCCCTGTAGGCCTCCCTCAGCCGGCCCAGCCGCTCGTAGCATATGCCCAGGGTGCCATGCACCTGCCCGTCTCGCGGCAAGGCCCGCTCGGCCACCTCCAGGTGGGGCACGGCCTGCCTGCACTGCCCGAGCCTGTAGTGGCTGAGCCCCTTGAGAAAATGGGAAACCACGCTCTGGGGATAAAACTGCAGGGCACGCTCCAGGGCCTGGATGGCCCGCTGGTAAGTGCCCGTCCTGTAATGGAAAAACCCCTTGGCCTGCCAGGCAGGCTGGTACTGGGCATCCAGGCTGAGGGCCTCCTTGAAGGCCAGCTCCGCCGCCCCGTAAAGGCCCTTCTGGGTGAGGATAAGCCCCTTGAGGGTGTAAAACGGGGCCTGCCGGGCATCAATGGCCAGGGCCTGGCGGAGGGCCTCCTGGGCGGCATCAAGCCTGTCCTTGCGGTACAGGCCCAGGGCCTTGTCGTAGTGCTCATAGGCCTTCTGGATGCGCCTCAAGGAGGCGGTCATGGCAAGAAATCGCTCCTCGTTCACCCCATCCCCATGGGGCCTGAACTCCCCCACCTGGGCCATAGCCTCCCTTACCGTCTGGAGCCTCACCTCTGTCCTGGGATGGGTGGAAAGGAGCTCGTCCAGGACCCCCGCCTCGGTGCTTTCAAGGTCCATCCTTTGGCGATATGCCTGCACCGCCTGAAGGAGCACTCGGTGGNCCTGGCCGGCCTCCTGGGGCCTGTAGCCCGCCCGGGCCATGTACAGCACTCCCAGGCGGTCGGCCTCCAGCTCCTCTGAACGGCTGTACTTGAGCATAAACAGCCCCGTGCCCAGGGCGGCCAAGTTGAGCATCCAGGGCTCTGCCTCGGTAAACACCGCCCCAAGGCCCAGGAGAAGCTCGCCCAGGAGCCCCCGGCTGTACTGCCTGGCCGAGTGCCGGGCCGCCACATGCCCAAGCTCATGGCCCATTATGAAGGCAAACTGGGCCTCGTTCCTAAGGGCCGAGACAAGCCCCCTGGTGATGGCCACATACCCGGGAAGGGCCCAGGCATTAGGCACGGAACTGTTGTGAATCACAAACTTAAGGGGAAGATGGGGCCTGTGCGAGACGGCATGAAGCCTCATCACCATGCCCTCCAGGTAGGCAGTAAGCCGGGGGTCCCGGTAGATGCCTCCACCGCTCAGTTCCCCCCACAGGGCCTGGGGATATAGCCTGCGGCCCAGCTCCAGCTCCTGGGCCTCGTCAAGGAGCATGAGCTCCCGCCTGCCCGTCACGGGGCTTACCGCACAGGAAAGGACCACGGCCGAAAGCAGAAGGAGAGCAACAAGGCGCACCATGCCCTTTTTTAGCCCTTAGTGCATGGTNCTGTCAAGGTGAGCTGTCCCCGGGGCTCTTACTGCCCCCTCCTGAACTCCTTCTCCACAACGGCCTTTATCCTGGCCACAGGGTAGCCCTTCTGGTAAAGCTCGGAGGCCCGCAGGGCCTCCCTCAAGCAGATGTCTCNCCCTGCGGCATGGCCGTCCACATAACAGCTAAGCAGGCTCTTGTGCCTGAAGGCCGGGGACTCCTCGCAGAAGCAGAAGCAGTATATGCTGTCCAGCNCCCAGGGGATGTCCTTGGCCACCTGGTAGGCCTTCCTTATGGTGGGGTTCCTGAAGAGTCCGGGCTCCAGGGTAGGCCTGGTCTCGCCCCTTCGAAGGGACTGCTCAAGCTGCCCCTCGCCGCCCGGCTCGCCAGGGCCCTCGGGGCCCAGGAAATAATACCCTGCCAGGGCCGCCACCACCAGGGCCAGAAGCAGGGCCACAAGCTTCTTGCCCCCGCCCCTTGAGGGCCCCTGGCCAGCCCCTCGTCCTTTTTTGCCCATGCCTCGTTCCTCCCGTATTTAGGGATTTTATAAATTATGCCCTTTAAATATGAATTATCTGTGAAGACGTCAGATACACGTAAGACAGCAATGGCAGTCAGGTTCCCTCCTTTCGGCTAATGTTTTTGACTGAAACGGCTCAACAGAAGGGGAGACCGACTGCCNCCCCTTTGCCAGGAAACTGTTCGGGAAGAGCTTAACTTTTACAACATCCTATCCAGCAAACCATCCCTTTTCTTTAGTATATCCCGGTGTAGTCGTAGGTGGCTTTGGTGTCGCCGCTTGCTCCTCGGTCGTCGTGGTGGGTACAGGAAGAAACGCTGGTGGCAGAGCCAATGGTGTAGCAGGTAATGGTGCTGCCCGTCGTGGGGGCATCGTAGGCATCCCAGGTGGCGCCGTTG
>MTOX01000015.1 GCA_002011795.1 Nitrospirae bacterium JdFR-88 | reverse complement strand
ACCTTTGTTTCTTTAAGCGAGAACTGGGATACATCCACACCAATGGGCAGATTTGGATTGAAACTGACCTTAGCCGTAGCAGAACTTGAACGAGAACAGACTTCACAGAGAACCAGGGATAAGATGAGATGGCGAGCTGAACAGGGACTCTGGAATGGCGGTCAGGTGCTTGGCTATGATATCGACCCTGATGAAAAAGGAGTTCTCAAGATCAATCCTCAGGAAGCAAAGATAATTCAGCTCATCTTTGAAACCTATCGGGAACTCCGTTCATTCAGGCAGACTGCTCAGAAGATCAATAAGATGGGATACAGAACCAAATCTTATAAATCCAGACGTGGACATGTGCATGGGAATAAGAAATTCACCAAGAATGCCATTGCTCATATTCTTCAGAGTCCTGTTTATATCGGAAAGGTGACTCATAAGGGAGATGTATTTGAAGGAAGGCATGAGGCTATTATTGATGAGCAGTTATGGCAGGATGTAAATGACCATATCGCAGCCAATAGAGTGGTCCGAAGAAAACCCAGACCTCAAAATATGCATACATTTCTATTAGAAGGACTTGTCCGCTGTGGCTGGTGTGGTAGCTATTTAACTCCGACTTATTCTGGAGGAAGGAATGGAACTTATTTTTATTATCGCAAATAATGGTGCAGATGAATGCAAGATGAAACGAGTCAGTGCATCTGCACTTGAGAATCTTATTGCCAGACGGCTTATTGAAATGGGAAAAGATGAGAATCTCTTAAGAGAAATCCTTGATGAGGCAAATTCTTCTTCCAAGAGGGAAAGCAAAATCCTTGAGGAACGCCGGGAACTTCAGAAGAGGGCACTGGCTCCCATTGAACAGGAGATTAAGAACATAGTGAAGTTTATCGCTCAGGGAAACAGTTCTCCTGCTCTGGCAAAAGAGCTTGAACGACTGGAAATCCAGAAGAAACAGATAGAAGGAGAACTGGAGAAGATTGAGATGGAATTTCAGGAACTTAAAAATAGAACCATCAATGCAGAATTTGTAAAGGAAGGACTAACCTTCTTTGAGCAGGCCTGGCAGGATGCCTCTCCCAAACAGAAAAAGGACCTCTTCAAGTTGTATATCCACAGGATTATCTTCACTCCAGATAAAATAAAAATGGGCCTCTATACGAGACCCATCTCAGAATTATGTATAAAATCCACTACTGTTAACCACAATGGCGTTTTTGCAGTGGATTGTATTGACTGGCTCCTGGGGAGGGACTCGAACCCCCGACCAAGTGGTTAACAGCCACCCGCTCTGCCAACTGAGCTACCCAGGAACATCTATTTATATAGCAAATGGGCCGGGAGTTTGTCAAACCTCGGAAATCTTTGAAAAATCTGCCACTTTTAGGCACAGCCCCCATACATCCCTGAGAAGGGCCAGGCGGTTGGCCCTCACCAGGGGGTCCTTGTCCATCACCAGCACGGCGTCAAAGAAGTGGTTTATGGGCTCGGTCAGGGCAAGGAGGGCCTCGGCCGCTTCTTCCAGGTCGCCGTCCTGGAGGCAGGCCTCGGTCTTCTCGGCGCACTGCCTGAGGCTTTGATAAAGCCTCTGTTCCCCTTCCTCCCTGAGGAGGTCTTCTCTGAGGGGCGGAGGCTCCTCACCGGGCAGGATGTTTCGCACCCTCTTTGCCGCCACCAGGAAGGGGTTGAACTGGGCGTGCTTTTTCAGCCTCCTTAAGGCCTCGGCCCTTTGGAGGAGGCTCTTGAGGGGCTCGGCAAGGGCGTAGGGAAGCACGGCCTCCACTACATCGGACTCATAGCCTCGGGCCTGGAGCACCTGGGGTATGCGCTGCCTGAGAAAGCCCAGTACTGCCTCCCTAAGGGCCTGGTTGTCCTGGGCCTGAAGACCTCTGAGGGCCTGCTCAAAGAGCTCCTCGAGGCTCAGGGGAAGCTCTGCCTCGGCCAGCATGTGCACTATGGCCAAGGCCTGTCTTCTGAGGGCGAAGGGGTCCTCTGAGCCCGAGGGCACCAGCCCCAGGAGAAAAAAGGAGGCTATGTTGTCTGCCTTGTCCGCCAGGCTGAGCAGTACTGCCAAGGGGCTGCAGGGCAGGGCGTCGCCGGCATGACGGGGAAGGTAGTGCTCCCTTATGGCCTGGGCCACCTCGGGGGGCTCACCGTCGTTAAGGGCATAGTAGCCCCCCATCACCCCCTGAAGCTCTGGAAACTCTCTTACCACCCCGCTTACCAGGTCGGCCTTTGAAAGCAGGGCCGCCCGCTCTGCCAGGGCAGTCTCTACGGCTGCCCTTGGTGCCATGAAGCCGGCCAGGCTCTTGAGCCTCAGGGCCTTGTCGTAGAGGCTTCCCAGGCGCTCATGGTAGACCACCTTTTTGAGCCCCTCCAGCCGCCTCTGCAGGGACTGCTCCAGGTCCTGGCGCCAGTAGAATCTGGCGTCCTCAAACCTGGCCTTTATTACCCGCTCGGCCCCGGCCTTGACCACCAGGGCGTTTTCCCGCAGGGTATTTGATATCACCACGAAGTGGCTGAGGAGCCTGCCGTCTGAGCCTCTCAGGGCGAAGTACTTCTGGTGGTCCTTCATTACCGTGACGAGAAGCTCCTCGGGAAGCTCCAGGTACTGAATGGGGAACTCGCAGAGCACCCCCACGGGATACTCCACCAGATGCACTACATGCTCCAGGAGCTCTTGGTCCCACNCCGGGGAGGCCCCAAGCCCCTGGGCCAGCTCCCTGAGGGCCTGCTCTATGGTCTCTCTGCGCCTCCGGGGCTCTGCCATCACGAAGTGCTCGGCAAGTACCTTCAGGTACTCCTCGGGATGGCGCACCTGCCAGGGTCCTGGGGCCAGGAACCTGTGGCCCCAGGNGAGATTTGAGCTCCTCAGGCCTTCAAGCTCCAGCTCCAGCACCTCCTCTCCCCACAGGGCCAGAAGCCAGCGAATAGGCCTTATGAAGCGGAGGGACTTGTCTGCCCAGCGCATGCTCTTGGGGAAGCGAAGGGACAGAATAATACCTTTCAGAACCGAGGGAAGCNCCTCCTGGGCAGGCTTCCCCTCCTGCCTGAGGATGGCCGCCACGTACTGCTTACCCTTTTTCTCCCTTATCAGCAGCTCCTGGGGGCTTACGCCCACCGAGGCGGCAAAACCCTGGGCAGCCTTGGTGGGCCGGCCCTCTGGGTCAAAGGCTGCCTTCACAGGGGGGCCGAAGACCTCCTGGGTAAGCTCCCACTGCCGCTCCGGCACCTTCCTGGCAAGCACCGCCAGGCGGCGGGGGGTGGCATAGACCTGAAGCTCGGCAAACTCAAGCCTCTCTGCCCGAAGATGCCGCTGGGTCTCGGCCCTGAGGGCCTCGGCTGCTTCAGGCAGGAACCTGGCGGGTACCTCCTCAAGCCCTATTTCCAGGAGGAGGTCTTTCATTGCCTCCTCAGGAGGGGGAAGCCCATCTCTTCCCGTTGCCTCAGGTAGGCCGAGGCGCACAGCTTGGCCAAGGCCCTTACCCTGGCTATGTAGCCCGTGCGCTCGGTGACCGAGAGCACTCCCCGGGCATCCAGGAGATTGAACACATGGGAGCACTTGAGGCAGTACTCGTAGGCAGGCATCAGCAGTCCCTCCTTTATGAGCCGGATGCATTCGGTCTCCTGGGCCTCAAACTGTCTAAATAGGAGCTCGGTGTTGGAGGCCTCGAAGTTGAACCTGGAGAACTCCACCTCCTCCAGGTGGTGCAAGTCCCCATAGGTGATGTGCTCATTCCACCTGAGGTCAAACACATTGTCCACACCCTGAAGGTACATGGCAATACGCTCAAGCCCATAGGTGAGTTCCACCGAGACGGGCCTGAGGTCTATGCCTCCTACCTGCTGGAAGTAGGTAAACTGGGTGATCTCCATTCCGTCCAGCCAGACCTCCCAGCCCAGGCCCCAGGCCCCCAGGGNGGGAGACTCCCAGTCGTCCTCCACGAACCTGATGTCATGCCTCAGGGGCTCTATGCCCAGGCTCTGAAGGCTTTGTAGATAGAGCTCCTGGCTGTCCTCAGGGGATGGCTTCAGTATTACCTGGTACTGATAGTAGTGCTGCAGGCGGTTGGGGNTTTCCCCGTAGCGGCCGTCGGTGGGGCGACGGGAGGGCTCCACATAAGCGGCCCTCCAGGGCTCAGGCCCCAGCACCCTGAAGAAGGTAGCAGGATGAAAGGTNCCTGCGCCCACCTCTATGTCGTAGGGCTGTAGCACCAGACAGCCCTGTCCGGCCCAGAACTCCTCCAGCCTGAATATAAGCTCTTGAAAATTCATTAGAAAGTGCATTTTAACGGAAAAGACCAAGACTGTCAAACNCCACGGTCAGGCGGCCGTTCGCCCGGCCTCGGGGGAAGTTCCTGTCTTGGCCACCTTGGCCTCAGCATCCGCCTTAGTTCGTGCCCGAACGACAGGGCGTATTGACACCCAGAGGCACAATGGCCTAAAATAGTTTAGGAAAACCGAAACAAAGGAGGNGCCCTTTTATGCCCCTTTATGAGTACATGTGCCAGGCCTGTGGAAAGGAGTTTGTATTTCTCAAGCTCGGGGCCGAGCAGCAGCCCCGTTGTCCCCATTGTGGTTCCCAGGATGTGAGGAAGAAGCTTTCCGCCTTTGCCTGTGGTCCGGGCTCCGGGGGCGGCAGTTGCTGAGGCCCTTCCTTCTGAGGCGTGTCCTCAGCAAAAGCCTTGACTTTTTGGCCTCCGGCTAATAAAATTCAGACCTATGGCACGTAAGCTCCTTTTGGCCGACGACAGCATCACCATCCAGAAGGNGGTGGAGCTGGTGCTGGCAGAGGAGGGCTTTGAGATCAAGGCCGTCTCCAATGGCGAGGAGGCCCTGGCCGCGGTGGAGTCCTTCCAGCCGGACATCGTGCTGGCCGACATAGAGATGCCCAAGCTCAACGGCTACCAGTTGGCCGAGCAGCTAAAGGGCAATCCCCGGACTCAGCGCATCCCGGTGTTGCTTCTGGCGGGGGCCTTTGAGCCCGTGGACGAGGAGCTGGNGAAGAAGGNGGGCGCCAGCGGCTACATAGTGAAGCCCTTTGAGTCGCAGGACCTGATAAACGAGATAAACGAGGCCCTGGCTGCTGCCCCTGCCGAGGAGGCGGCACCGGCCGAGGCAGTGGCTGAAGAGGCAGCGCCTGCCGAGGCGGTGGCCGAGACTGCTCCAGCGGAGGCAGTGGCGGAGGAGGCGGCCCCTGCAGGGGAGGACCTCTGGGCCATGGAGACCCTGGAGGCTGAGGCCCCCGCCGAGGAGGCCGAGGTAGCGGCCGCCCCCGGGGAGGAGCCCGCCCTGGCCGAGGAGGAGCCTGTGCTGGCTGAGGCCGAGGAGACTTTCGGCATCCCCGAGGCAGAGGAGGCCCTGGCAGGGTTTGAGGAGCCGGCCCCAGCGGAGGAGACGGTGGCAGAGGCCCCTCCCGAGGAGGCCGTGGCCGGGGCTCCCAAGGCAGAGGCGCCGGCGGTGTCGGCCGAGGAGCTGAAGGCCTCGGNGAAGGAGGCCGTGGCCGAGGTCCTGAAAGGGATGCTCTCGGCAGCGGAGCTCAGGGAGGCCTTGGTCCAGGCCTTGGCGCCGGAGCTGAGGCAGGCGGCCGAGGCCATCCTGAAGGAGGCGGCCCCGGAGGTGCTCAAGGAGGTGGCCTCCCAGGTGGCCCAGGGCACCACCGAGACCCTGAGGAAGGACATAGAGAAGGTCATCTGGGAGACCGTGCCGGACCTGGCAGAGACCATAATACGAAAGGAAATAGAGGCCCTCAAGTCAGCGCTCTGATACCCTGACCTGCCGCAAGAGAAGATGCCCGAACTGCCCAAGGCTTACGAACCAGCGGAGAGCGAAAGGCGCTGGTACGAGATATGGGAAAGGAGGGGATACTTCAGGCCCGAGGNCAATCCCCGAGGAGAGCCTTTCTCCATAGTCATCCCGCCGCCTAACATCACCGGTTCCCTTCACATGGGCCATGCCCTTAACGCCACCCTGCAGGACATCCTCGTAAGATGGAAGCGGATGCAGGGCCGTAAGGCCCTGTGGCTTCCAGGCACAGACCACGCGGGCATAGCCACCCAGAATGTGGTGGAACGGCAGCTGGCCCAGGAGGGCCTCAGTCGCCACGACCTGGGCAGGGAGGAATTCCTCAAGAGAGTATGGCAGTGGAGGGAGCAGTACGGGGAAAGGATCATCTACCAGCTCAAGAAACTGGGGGCATCCTGCGACTGGCAGAGGCAGCGCTTTACCCTGGACGAGGGCCTCTCCAAGGCAGTAAGGACGGTGTTCGTGAGGCTCTACGAGGAGGGCCTTATATACCGCTCCACCAGGCTTATCAACTGGTGCCCCCGCTGCCACACTGCCCTGTCAGACCTGGAGGTGGAGCACGAGGAGGTGGAGGGCACCCTCACCTACATCCGCTATCCCCTCCTGGAGGCCGAGGGCCATGTAGTGGTGGCCACCACCAGGCCCGAGACCATGTTGGGCGATGCCGCTGTGGCCGTAAATCCCCGGGACGAGCGCTACCGGCACCTGGTGGGCAGGCGCCTGGAGCTTCCCCTTACGGGCAGACAGATTCCCGTGGTGGCCGACCCGGAAGTGGACCCCGCCTTCGGTACCGGTGCAGTGAAGGTTACCCCTGCGCACGATTTCGCCGACGAGGCCATCGCCAGGAGACAGAGTCCGCCCCTGGAGTTCCTTACCGTCATTGGCCCCGACGGCAGGATGACCAAGGCGGCCGGGGCCCGCTACCAGGGGCTTGACAGGTACGAGTGCCGCAGGCAGGTGGTGGAGGACCTCAAGGCCAGGGGGCTGCTCCAGCGCCAGGAGCCTTACAGACATGCCGTGGGCCATTGCTACAGGTGCAAGACTGTCATTGAGCCCCTGCTCACCCCCCAGTGGTATGTCCGCACCGGGCCCCTGGCCCGGGAGGCCATCAGGGCAGTAAGGGAAGGGCGTATAAGGCTCATACCCAAGGGGTGGGAAAACAGCTACTTCGCCTGGATGGAAAACATCAAGGACTGGTGCATCTCCAGGCAGATCTGGTGGGGCCACAGGATTCCCGTCTGGTACTGCCAAAGCTGCGCCCATGTGAATGTGGCCCTTGAGGCACCCCAGGCCTGTCAGGCCTGCGGCTCCCGGAGCCTGAGGCAGGACGAGGATGTGCTGGATACCTGGTTTTCCTCGGCCCTGTGGCCCTTCTCCACACTGGGCTGGCCTGAGCAGACCCAGGACCTCAGGACCTTCTATCCCACCGATGTGCTGGTCACGGCCTTTGACATCCTGTTCTTCTGGGTGGCCCGAATGGCCATGATGGGCCTCAAGTTTATGGGCGAGGTGCCCTTCAGGGATGTGTACATCCATGCGCTGGTAAGGGACGAGGAAGGGCAGAAGATGAGCAAATCCAAGGGCAATGTGGTGGACCCCCTGGTGATGGTGCAGCGCCACGGGGCCGATGCCTTCCGCTTCAGCCTGGCGGCCTTTGCAGCCCAGGGAAGGGACATCAGGTTTTCCGAGGCCAGGGTAAAGGGCTACAGGCACTTCATGAACAAGCTCTACAACGCCACCAAGTTCATCCTCACCAATACGGAGGGGCAGGAGGCGGTCCCCCCTGCCAGGGACCTTCCCAGCCGCTGGATATTAAGCCGCCTGGCTCGCTGCGCCCAGCAGGTGCAGGAGGAGCTCCAGGCCTACAGGTTCAACGAGGCAGCCGGCGCCCTGTACCAGTTCATCTGGCACGAACTCTGCGACTGGTACATTGAGACTGCCAAGCTTACCCTGCAGGAGCCCCAGGTGGCCAAGGGCGTGAGGTGGACCCTGCTTAGATGCCTGAACTGCACCCTGAGGCTACTGCATCCCTTTGCACCCTTCATAACCGAGGAGCTGTGGCAGCATCTGCCCCAGGGCTTCAAGGAGGCAGAAAGCGTCATGATTGCCCCCTGGCCTGGGGACCTCAGGCCAGAGCCCCAGGCCGAGGCCCTCATGCAGAACCTCATAGATGCCATAAGCGGAATAAGGACCATCAGGGGGGAGCTCCGCATTCAGCCGGGCCGGATGGTCAACGCCTTCATAAAACCCCTCAGCGAGGAGGCCGCCAGGGTGCTCAGGGAACATGTCCCCATGATAAGGAGGCTGGCCAGGCTCCAGGAACTGAAAATAGACAGCACCCTTCAGAAGCCCCACAGGGCCGCCGTGGCGGTCAAGCCTACCGTGGAGGTCTATGTGCCCGTAGACGGTCTGGTGGATGTCTCGGCGGAGCTCAGGCGACTCCAGAAGGAACTCAAGAAGGTCCTTCAGGAGATGGCCCAGTGCCAGAAGAAGCTCCTGAACGAGGACTTCCTGGCCAAGGCGCCCCCGGAGGTGGTAAAAAAGGAGAAGCAGAAGTACGAGGAGCTTTCCCACAAGAGGGACAGCCTTGAGGACAGCGTGAACCGATTCAAATCCCTGGAGGTGAAAGATGCCTGAAGAGCGCACCATAGAGGGCAGAGAGCTGGACTTTGTTGAGGCCGAATTCCTCAATATCCAGCGCAGCCGGGTAAGAGGAGTGGAGGGCAGCCACCTGGAGCTCCAGCAGGTGGCCGCCCTGAGCGTGGACGGTGAGCGGGTGGACATGACCCAGGCCGCCGTGGGGCTCCTGAGGGCCCAGCAGGCCGGGCTCAACCAGTCGGTCTCTGCCATGGTGGTGGCCTCGGAGGCCGAGATGAACCTCTCCGTGGCCCCCGTGGTGGCCTCCAGGGGCTCGGCCAGCATGAGCCGCAGCGCCTCGGCCGTGGTGGCCGCCAAGGAGGCCTCGCTCAAGGACAGTGCCTCGGTCCTCCTGGTGGCAGGCAAGCTGCAGGGCAATGTGACCACGTTGTTTGACCTCAAGGGGGCCCTGTGCTTCGGCGCTGTGGTGGGAGGGCTCCTGGGACTGGTCTCGCTCCTTAAGCGATGAAGGAGCCCCTGCCCCCGTTTGCAAGACGCATCCTCCAGCTTGCCCTTGAGGAGGACATAGGCCAGGGCGACATAACCAGTAATCTGCTGTTTGACCCCGGGCACATTTGCAACGCCGTGCTCATAGCCAAGGCCCCGCTGGTGCTGGCCGGCATGCCCTTTGCCCGGGAGGTATTCCGGATGGTCTCGGAGGACATAACCTTCAACCCCCTGGTACAGGAGGGCGAGAGGGTCCGCCGGGGCACGGTGCTGGCGCAGCTGAAAGGGCCCACCAAGGCCATTCTTTCAGCGGAAAGGGTGGCCCTGAACATCCTTCAGCACCTTAGCGGCATCGCCACCCTCACCAGGGCCTTCGTGAGCAAGCTGAAGGGCCTGAAGGCCAGGATAACCGACACCAGAAAGACCATCCCCTGCATGCGCTACCTGGAAAAGTATGCAGTCCGGGTGGGCGGTGGGGTGAACCACCGCATGGGGCTTTACGACGGGCTGCTTATAAAGGACAACCACATAGAGGCCCTGGGAAGCCTTGCCGAGGCCGTCTCCAGGGCCAGGCAGGGCGGCTACCTCAGCAGGGTGGAGGTGGAGGTGGAAAACCTCAAGGAGTTCCAGGAGGCCCTGAGGGCCGGGGCCGATGTGATAATGCTGGACAACATGTCCCTGGAGGACATGGCCGAGGCCGTGAGGCTCAACCGCTCCAGGGCGGTGCTGGAGGCCTCGGGAAACATCACCCTGGAGAATGTAAGGGCAGTGGCCGAGACAGGGGTGGACTTCATCTCCATCGGGGCACTGACCCACTCGGCCAGGGCGGCGGACATAAGCCTAAAGCTATTGAGATAGCTCCCTCCTTAGAAGCTCGTTCACCAGTTTGGGATTGGCCTTGCCCTTGGTAGCCCGCATCACCTGGCCTACGAAGAAGCCCAGGAGCTTGGCCTCGCCGGCCCGGTAGCGCTCCACCTCCCTGGGACTTCCCTCAAGCACCTCCTTTACTATCCTGAGCAGGGCCTCCTCGTCGGATATCTGCACCAGGCCCTTTTCCTGTACCACCTGGCGGGCCGACTTGCCCGTGGCAAACATCTCCTCAAACACCGTCTTGGCAATCTTTCCGCTTATGGTGCCGTCCTTTATGAGGGCCAGCATCTCTACCAGCTGCTGGGGCCTGAGAGGACATTGCTCCACAGCGATGCTGCGCTCGTTAAGGAGCCTCAGGAGCTCCACCATCATCCAGTTGCTCACCGCCTTGGGCTCCCCCCCCGAGCGCACCGCCTCCTCGAACCACTCTGCCAGGGGCCGCTCCGCCGTGAGGAGGTCGGCGTCGTATTCGGGCAGTCCGTACTGGCTGATGAAGCGGTGCCTCTTTTCGTCAGGGAGCTCAGGCAGTCGGGCCCTGAGCTCCTCAATCCACTCCTTCCCTACCACCACTGGCACTAGGTCCGGCTCGGGGAAGTAACGGTAATCGTGGGCCTCCTCCTTGGTGCGCATGCTCACGGTGCTGCCCGTGGAGGCATCCCACAGCCTGGTCTCCTGCACCACCTGGCCCCCTTCTTCAAGTATTTCCACCTGCCGCCTTATCTCGTACTGCAGGGCCCTCTCCACGAACTTGAAGGAGTTGAGGTTCTTCACCTCCACCTTCACCCCGAACTCTTCCGAGCCTTCAGGCCTCACGGAGACATTGGCATCGCATCTCAGGGAGCCCTGCTCCATGTTGCCGTCGCACACCCCCAGGTAGCGAAGGATGCTCCGGAGCTTCTTCATGTAGGCCACGGCCTCTGCGGGGCTGCGGATGTCGGGCTCGGAGACTATCTCCAGGAGGGGCACCCCTGCCCGGTTGAGGTCCACCAGGCTGTAGGGGCCGGCCTCCTCGTGGATGTTCTTCCCCGCATCCTCCTCCATGTGAATCCTGGTAAGCCCTATGCGCTTGGGGGCACCGTCCACCACGATCTCTATGTAGCCCCCCTCACACAGGGGAAGCTCATACTGGCTTATCTGGTAGCCCTTGGGCAGGTCGGGGTAGAAGTAGTTCTTCCTGGCAAAGCGGCTCACGGGGGCGATGCGGCAGTTCATGGCAAGTCCCGTAAGGATGGCGTACTCCAGGGCCTTCTTGTTGAGCACCGGCAGCNCCCCGGGCATCCCTGTGCATATGGGGCAGGTCTGGCTGTTGGGCGGGGCTCCGAACTTGGTGGAGCAGCCGCAGAACACCTTGCTTTCCGTCAGCAGCTGGGCGTGCACCTCAAGCCCTATGATGGCCTCGTACCTCACTGAAGGGGCGGCCTCCTCTTGTGCCAGTCTGTGGCCTGCTCGTAGGCGTGGGCGGCCCTGAGCAGTACGGCTTCCTCAAAGTGCCTGCCGATGAGCTGTAGCCCTATGGGCAGCCCCTGGGAGCTCAGCCCGCAGGGCACCGAGACCGCAGGAAGCCCTGCCAGGTTCACCGATATGGTGAATATGTCCGAGAGGTACATCTTCAAGGGGTCGTCAATCTTCTCCCCTATCTTGAAGGCCGGTGTAGGGGAGGTGGGGGTGAGCACCAGGTCCACCTCCTTGAAGGCCTGCTGGAAGTCCTCCTTTATGAGGGTGCGCACCTGCTGGGCCTTCCGGTAGTAGGCCTCGTAGTAGCCTGAGGACAGGGCATAGGTGCCCAGCATGATGCGTCTCTTGACCTCGGCGCCAAAGCCCTGGGCCCTGCTCTGGGTGTACATCTCCAGGAGGTCTCTTGCGCCCCTGGCCCTGAAGCCGTACTTCACTCCGTCGTACCGGGCCAGGTTGGAGGAGGCCTCTGAGGTGGCCAGAATATAGTAGGTGGCCACGGCGTAGCCTGTGTGGGGAAGGCTTATGTCCTTGAGCTCTGCTCCCAGGTCTGCCAGCACCCTGGCGGCCTCCTTCACCGATGCCTCCACCTCTTCATCCATACCCTCGGTGAAGTACTCCTTGGGTATTCCGATTCTCAACCCCCGGACGCCCCCGTGGAGGGCCTGGAGGTAGTCCGGCACCTCCAGGGGAGCACTGGTGGAGTCCTTGGGGTCATGCCCTGCGATGACGCCTAGCAGCAGGGCTGCGTCCTCCACGCATCTGGTGATGGGCCCTATCTGGTCCAGGGAGGAGGCGAAGGCCACCAGCCCGAAGCGGCTCACCCTGCCGTAGGTGGGCTTCAGGCCGACCACCCCGCAGAGGGCGGCCGGCTGACGGATGGAGCCTCCCGTATCCGAGCCCAGGGCGGCCAGGCATTCGCCCGCTGCCACGGCGGCGGCAGAGCCGCCGCTGGAGCCTCCAGGGATGCACTGCAGGGCCCAGGGATTGCGGGTGCTATGGAAGGCGGAGTTCTCGGTAGAGGAACCCATGGCAAACTCATCCAGGTTGGTCTTTCCCACCAGCACATACCCGTGCCGGAGGAGCCTCTCCGTGGCAGTGCTCTCATAGGGAGGGATGAAGTTTTCCAGGAACCTGGAGCTACAGGTGGTCCTTATTCCCCTGGTGCAGATGTTGTCCTTTATGGCCAGGGGCATGCCCTGAAGGAGCCCCTGGCCCCCCTTGCGGGCCATCTCCTGGGCCTCCTTCGGGGNGATGCTCACGAAGGCCTTCACCTTGTCCTCCACGGCCTCTATGCGCCCAAGCACCGCCTGAAGAAGCTCCTGGGGCTCAAGCTCGCCCTTTTTGACGAATGCCCTGGCCTCTTTGATGGTAAGGTAGTGCAGTTCCATAGCTTAATAGCATAGATTCTGCCTTCGGGGGATGTCAACTTGTAGTGTTTTTGGCCCCTCATGGATTAAAATGTTCCTTATGAAGGGGGGTTTTTCGTGGGCAAGGCTGTTTGGGCTGATTAGGCCCTATGCCCCCCGGGTGGCCCTGGCGGCGGNGGTGAGTCTGGGGGNCTCGGGGCTTAATGCCTCGCTGGCCTGGCTGGTAAGGCCGGCCATGGACGGCATCTTCATGCACAGGGACAGCAAACTGCTTGTGCTCCTTCCCTTCGTGATAATGGGCATCTTTCTTCTGAGGGGTGGGCTGAGCTTCCTTTACAACTACCTCATGCAGTCGGCGGCCCAGAAGCTGGTGATGAACCTCCGAAACCGTCTCTACGGCCACATCCTGGAACTTCCCGTAGGGCATTTCTCCAGCCACTCCAGCGGGGCACTGATTTCCAGGGTGTTCAACGATACCCAGGCGGTGGAGCACCTGGTATCCCTCACTATTAAAGACCTCTTTGTGGAGGCGGCTACGGCGGCGGCCCTCGTGGGGGTAGCCTTCTGGCGGAGCTGGGAGCTTACCCTGGTCGCCCTGGTGCTGCTTCCCACTGCCTTCTGGGGCGTGGGCAGGCTGGGCAGGCTTCTCAGGCGGATAAGCCGTCGGATTCAGGAAAAGGCTGCCTCCATAACCGAGGCCCTCTCGGAAGGCTTCACCGGCATAAGGGTTATAAAGGCCTTCCAGCGTCAGGAGGAAGAGAGGCGCCGGTTCCGAGACAGGACCAGGGACTTCTACCGGGAGCACATGAGGGCGGTAAGGACCAGGCAGGCCGTCACGGTGCTCATGGATGCCNCCGCTGGGCTGGGCATAGCCTTCGTGATTTACTTCGGCGGCAGCATGGTCATACGGGGGGCCATGAGCCCGGGGGAGTTCTTCTCCTTCCTTACCGCTGTCTTCATGGTCTACNCCCCGGCCAGGAGGCTTTCCCGCGTAAGCGCTGCCCTGGAGCAGGCCAGGGGCCCCCTGGAGAGAATCTTTCAGACCCTGGCCCTGAGGCCAGAGCCCCAGGGGGGNCGCACCATGGGGGCCTTGCAGGAGGCCATCGAGTTCAAAGGGGTGTCCTTCCGCTACCCGGGACAGAGGGAGCCGGCCCTTAAGGACATCAGCTTCACAGCCAGGAAGGGCGAGGTGGTGGCCATAGTAGGGGAGAGCGGAAGCGGAAAAAGCACCCTGGTGAACCTCCTTCTGCGGTTTTACAGCCCCACCAACGGGGCCATCTACATGGACGGGCTGGACATCCAGGAGGCAAGCCTTGACTCCCTGAGGGCCCAGTTCGGTGTGGTGAGCCAGGAGGNGGTGCTGTTTAACGACACGGTGAGGGCCAACATCGCCCTGGGAAACCCCAGGGCCTCTTGGCAGGAGCTGGAGGCCGCCTCCAGGGCGGCCCATGCCCATGAGTTCATAACGGGGCTTCCTCAAGGGTACGACACCGTGGTGGGAGAAAAGGGCTTGAGACTCTCGGGGGGGCAGCGCCAGCGGCTCTCCATAGCCAGGGCCATACTCAGGGNCCCCCCCGTGCTCATACTGGATGAGGCTACCAGCTCCCTGGACAGCCACTCCGAGGCCCTCCTGCAGGAGGCCCTGGAGAGGCTCATGCAGGGGCGCACCACCTTCGTGATAGCCCACAGGCTCTCCACCATAAGGAAGGCCCATAAGGTGCTGGTGCTGAAGGAAGGCCGCCTGGTGGGCCAGGGCAGCCACGAGGAGCTACTGAGGGACTGCCCTGAGTACAGGAGACTTTACGAGCTTCAGTTCAGCCTGAATGTCCCCTAAGACGCCATAGCTCCAGGAGCTTGGCGTATTTGAAGAACGCCCCTCCTGCCTTGGTAAGGGCTATCACCAAGCCGTCGAGGCCTTCCAGGAAGCCGAGCCTAAGGAAATATACCTTTATGAACATGCCCAGGCCGTGAAGAAGGGGCTCAAGGGCACTGGCCTTCCTTCCCGCCTCAAACATCTCCTGGGCAAGGGCACTGGAGTAGGCGTCAAGCCTCCTGAGCATGTCTGCATAGTCTTTGAAGCTGTAATGCTCCAGAGGAGCATCAAGTCTGCCCACAGAGCCCTGGCAGTGCCATCTTTCGTGAGTTTTGCCTATCAGGGAGCCCCGCTCCTTACGCACAAGTCTTACTACCCTGTCGGGCCAGAAGCCCGCATGTCTTATCCACCGGTTGCGGAGGTAGTTCTTCCTGGGCAGGCTGTAGGCATCGTGCCGGGGGTCTTCAAGCACCCGGGCTATGCTCTTTAGCGTCTCCTCGGGCACCCGCTCGTCGGCATCCAGCATAAGCACCCAGGGGTAGCGGCATTTCCTCAGGGCGCTCTGCTTCTGGGGGCCGTAGCCCCTCCAGGGCTCCACATAGNCCCTGGCCCCCAGCTCTCTGGCCGCCTGGGCAGTGCCGTCGGTGCTCCGCTCATCCACCACTACTACGATGTCCTGGAAGGCCCTTACGCTTTGGATGGCCCTCCTGATGTCCTCCTCGGCGTTGAGGGCTATTATGGCCACCGAGGCGGGAATCACGGCTCCTTGAAGATGCCGTTTTTGCACCGGTAGGTGTCAGCCCTCAAGGTTTGCTCCAGCAGGGCATCGTTGTCCTTCAGGCGTTCCCGGGGCTGCTCCGGATGCCAGAGGTGATAGCACAGGGCCATAAAAGGATGGAGCTTTCTCCTTAGGCCGTACTTGTAAAGCCTTGCTACAAGCTCCGAGTCCTCCCTCCCCCAGCCTAGGAAGTCCTCGTTGAAGCCGTTTACTGCCATGAGGTCTGCCATGGCCACTGCCAGGTTGCAACCCTTGGTGCCCTTCAGCCCGGTGTCCTTTATGGGAGGGATGAAGGGGGCCCTGAAGATGTGGTGGGCGTTCTTGAGGTTGCCTTTCAGCATGAGCCCGAAGAGCTTGGCCCTGGAGGCCAGGTCCTCGGGCTGTATGTGCTCCGAGGCCTCTCTGCTTAAGAGTATCCTTTTGCCCTGAAAGAAGAAACCCTTCTCTGCAAGCCTCAGGNGGTCCTCCAGGAAATGGGGCTCGGGAATGCAATCGCCATCCAGGAACACTACATAGTTGCCGGATGCCACCTTTAGCGCCTCGTTCCTTATCTTGGCCAGCCTGAAGCCCTTATGTTCATGCCTTACATGAAGGAGAGGAAAGGGCAGGAGCCTCTTGTATTCCTTTAGCACCTCCCCTGTCTCTGGCCCGGAGCCGTCGTCAGCCACTATCACCTCCTGGGGCGGTAAGGTCTGAAGGAGCATGCCCTTGAGAACCTTCCTAAGGGCCTGGGGGGCCTCGTAAGTGCTGATAATGATGGAGATTTTCAAAACTGCCCTCCCGTCAGCACCGCCGTGATGGAGCCCACGGCCACCTTTGTCTTGAGCTTCACCGGCAGGCGGCGCTCATCATCGGTAAGCCATATGAGGATTTTCCCCTTCTTGAAGAATATCCCCTCGCTCTGAAGGAGGGGTTCCACCACCAAGGTATCGAATTCCCCTGCCGGCACCTTGACCCGCTCGCGCCTAAGTACCTTCACTTGCACATCCCAGGTCTTTTTGGAGTCAAATATCTTGACAAAGACGGGCCTTCCCACCTCCAGGCGCATCTGTCTTAGCCGATAGAAGCCTCCCAGGGGGTCCAGCACTCCATGGGGAAGCTCAAACTCCTGGCGCTTCCCCTTCAGGTGGTCTGTAAAGACCGCCCTGAAGGGGCCGAAGACCACCTCCTTGTCCCTCCTGTGCCTGCCCTCCTGGACCTCCAGCCTGTACCTTATAGGCCTGAGGGGGCCTTGTGTACCCAGGAGGCTTTCGGCCCGGTCGCGTACCTTGTAGAACAGGTCTATGAACTTTCCGCTTCGGGCGGTGGAGACTATCCTGAGCCTGTCCCCTGCTTCCTCGGTAAAACTCAGGGTGGCGGTGCCGGCATGGATTCCTGCCCATCGGAGGGAGTACTCAAAGCGCTCCGCCCCCTGGCTCTGAAGGGGCCAAAGGAGGAGTATGAAGAGGAAAAATCCTTTGTAGAAGCCAGGTTTCATCTGTTAAGATATTAATACAATGCTGGTAATCCCTGCAATAGACCTGAAAGGGGGCAAGTGTGTAAGGCTCAGGCAGGGCAGGGCCCAGGAGGCCACGGTGTACTCCTCCCAGCCCCAGGAGGTGGCCAGGAGATGGGTCTCCCAGGGGGCCCGACTTATCCACATAGTGGACCTGGACGGGGCCTTCAGCGGGGCCCAGCAGAACCTTCAGGCCATAAGGGCCATAAGGGAGGCCGTGGAGGTGCCCCTGCAGGTGGGAGGGGGACTGAGGAGCCTTCAGGCCCTGGAGGGCCTCTTTCGCCTGGGCATAGAAAGGGCCATTCTGGGCACCGCGGCGGTGGAGGAGCCCCAACTTCTCCAGGAGGCCTGCCGGCGCTGGCCCCAGAGGGTGCTGGTGGGCATCGATGCCCGAGACGGCAGGGTGGCCATAAAGGGATGGGTGGAGGAGACAGGGCTTGATGCCCTCCAGTTTGCCAGAAGGATGGAGGCCCTGGGGGTGGGGGGCATAATCTATACTGACATCTCCAGGGACGGGATGCTCAGCGGGCCGAACATCGAGGCCACCGCGAGGATGGTCCGGGCCCTGAAGGTGCCCGTGATTGCCTCCGGGGGGGTCTCTGCCCTCAAGGACATAGAGGCCCTGCTAAGGATAGAGGGCCTCGGGGGAGTCATCATAGGCAAGGCCCTTTATGACGGAAGGCTAAGCCTTGAAGAGGCCCTGGAGCTTGCGGGAAATGCTGGCTAAGCGCATAATTCCATGCCTGGATGTGAAGGATGGCCGGGTGGTAAAGGGGGTAAGCTTTGTCAACCTCCGGGATGCCGGCGACCCCGTGGAGAATGCCATTTACTATGACCAGGAGGGGGCGGACGAGCTGGTCTTCCTGGACATCACTGCCTCGCACGAGCGGCGGGGCATTATTCTTGAGGTGGTCAGGCATACCGCCGAGGAGGTCTTCATGCCTTTCACCGTGGGCGGGGGAGTGAAGGCCCTGGAGGACATAAGGGACCTCCTTAATGCGGGCTCGGACAAGGTAAGCATAAACACCGCAGCGGTGAAAGACCCCCAGTTCATAGCCGAGGCGTCTCAGCGCTTCGGCACCCAGTGCATCGTGGTGGCCATTGATGCCAAGCGCACGGTGGGGCCCCAGGGGAGCCCCCCTGAGTGGGCCAGGGAGCACCCGGAGCTGTGCCTTTCCCGGGCCCAGGAGGGCTGGGAGGTCTACATCCACGGCGGCAGGACCCCCATGGGGCTTGATGCCGTGGCCTGGGCCAGGTACATGCAGCAGCTGGGCGCAGGGGAGATACTCCTTACCAGCATGGACCGGGACGGCACCAAGGACGGCTATGACATTGCCTTAACCAGGGCCGTGGCCGAGGCAGTGGGCATACCGGTCATAGCCTCCGGGGGGGCAGGTACCCTGGAGCATCTCTACGAGGGCCTCACCGAGGGCAAGGCCGATGCCGTCCTGGCAGCCAGCATATTCCACTACAGGGAGTACTCCATCAGGGAAGCCAAGGAGTACCTCCGCCAGAGGGGTGTGCCCGTAAGGCTCTGATGGACATCCTCCAGCAGGTCAAGGCCACCATAAGGAAGCACCGCATGCTGGAAGGCGGTGAGAAGGTCCTGGTGGGCCTTTCAGGGGGGCCGGACTCCGTGTGCCTACTGTGGGTGCTCAGGGCCCTGAGGCAGGAGCTGGGGCTTCAAGGCCTCTGGGCCCTGTATGTGGAGCACGGCATCAGGCCCAGGCAGGAGACCCAGGAGGAGGNGGCGTTCTGCCAAGCTCTCTGCCAGGCCCTGGAGTTGCCCTTTGAACACCGAGTGGTAGATGTCCCTGCCTATGCCAAGGCCGAGGGGCTGAGTCTTCAAGAGGCTGCCAGGGNGCTGAGGCATCAGGCCCTCCAGGCCCACATGGTGGCCCTTAAGGCCCATAGGGTGGCCCTGGGCCATAATGCCGACGACCAGGTGGAGACCTTCCTCATGAACCTTCTCCGGGGCTCGGGGGCCAGGGGACTTACGGCCATCCCTCCCGTAAGGGGCCACATCATAAGACCCCTGATAGAGACCCCCAGGGCTACCATAGAGGCCTTCCTGCAGGAAAGGGGCATTGGCTACCTCACAGACCCCTCCAATCTGAAGCAGCGCTACCTCCGCAACCGCATAAGGCGGGAGCTGATTCCAGTGCTGAGGCGCTTCAACCCCCGACTGACGGAAACTGTGCTCAGGAGCACCGAGCTTCTTAGCGACGAGGAGCGCTACCTGGAAAGCACCACCCTTAAGGCCCTCATGAGGCTCATCTGCCGAAGACAGGAGGGCCTGGTGGAGCTCTTCCTAAGCCCCCTGGAGAGCTTGGACAGGGNGCTTCAGCGCAGGGCCCTCAGGCATGCCCTGCAGGCCACCAAGGGGCTGAGGAATATCCAGTACGGCCACATAGAGGAGATCCTCAGGCTCATTGCCCTTGGAAGCCCCGGCGACAGGCTGTACCTGCCAGGCGGAGTAAGGGTGATAAGGCAGTATGCCACCGTGCTCATTACCACCAGGCCGCCCGTCAGGCTGGCCGAGCATACCCTTGAGGTCCCAGGTGAGGTAGGCCTGCCCGAGGCGGGCCTTAGGCTCAGGGCCAGCCTCCTGGAGGCTCCCCCTCCTGAGTGGCCCAACGGGAGGAAGAAGGCCCTCCTGGACGCCGAGCTTCTCAGCCCCCCCCTACTGGNGCGCTCCCGAAGACCCGGGGACTTCTTCTACCCCGCAGGCTTCGGCAGGAGAAAGAAGCTTCAGGACTTCTTCGTGGACGAGAAGATTCCCCGGGACGAAAGGGATGCAGTGCCGGTGGTCCTCAGCGGCAGCGACATCGTATGGCTTGCCGGCCTGAGGGCCGATGAGCGCTTCCGGGCCAGGGAAGGCACCAAGAGGTTTGTCCTCCTTGAGCTGGGGCCCTAAATTTGCTATATTTGTGCCTTTGAAAGGAGGAAGGCGTGGTAAGGGTCAGGTTCGCTCCCAGTCCCACGGGCCATCTGCACATAGGAGGGGCCAGGACGGCCCTGTTCAACTGGCTGTTTGCCCGGCACCACCGGGGGGTCTTCATCCTGAGGATTGAGGACACCGACAGGAGCCGCTCCACCGAGGAGTTCATCCATTCCATCCTGGAGGGGCTCAGGTGGCTGGGCCTGGACTGGGACGAGGGGCCCTACAGGCAGACCGAGAGGCTGGAGCTTTACCAGAGCTATGTCCAGAGGCTCCTTAAGGAGGGCCGGGCCTACCACTGCTACTGCAGCGCCCAGGAGCTTGAGGCCCGCAGGAGGCAGGCCCTGGCCGAGGGCCGTCCCCCCAGGTACGATGGCCGTTGCAGAGACCTTCAGGAGCCTCCCCGGGGGGCCCCTCCGCCATCGGTGCGGTTCAAGATGCCCCAGGCAGGGCAGACCCATGTGCAGGACCTCATCAGGGGCCCGGTGGTGTTTGAAAACACCCAGCTGGATGACTTCATAATCCTTCGCTCCGACGGCACCCCCACATACAACTTCGTGGTGGTGGTGGACGATGTGGACATGGGCATTACCCATGTGATAAGGGGCGACGACCACCTGAACAACACCCCCAAGCAGGTGCACATCTACAGGGCCCTGGGGGTAGAGCCCCCCAGGTTTGCCCACCTGCCCATGATCCTGGGGCCCGACAAGACCCGCCTTTCCAAGCGCCATGGGGCCACCAGTGTCGTTGCCTACAGGGACATGGGCTACCTGCCCCAGGCCATGGTCAACTACCTGGCCCGCCTGGGCTGGTCGCACGGAGACCAGGAGGTCTTCACCGTGAGGGAGCTCATCCAGTACTTTGACCTCAAGGATGTGGGCAAATCGGCCGCGGTCTTTAACCCCGAAAAGCTCCTCTGGCTCAATGCCCAGCACCTAAGGAGCACCCCCCTTTCGGAGCTCAGGGAGCTGGTCTGGCCCTTCCTGCTGAGGCAGGGCACCGTGAAGGAGGGCCAGAGGCTCAACGCAGCCTGGCTGGAGCGGGCCATAGGGAGCCTGCTGGAGCGCTCCAGGACCCTCCTGGAGCTCGCCCAGAGCCTCCATTACTACATTGCCGAGGACATAGAGCCCCAGGAGGAGGCCAGGAAGAAGTTTCTCCACCAGGAGAGCCTGCCGTACCTGAAGGATGTGCTCAAGGGGCTTGAGGCCCTGGAGGACTTCCGCCAGGCCCGCATAGAGGAGGTCTTCAAGGAGGTGGTTCAGCGCCACGGGGTCAAGCTTGCCAAGGTGGCCCAGCCCGTAAGGGTGGCCGTGACCGGAGGCACCGTAAGCCCTGGAATATTTGAGGTGCTGGAGATTCTGGGCAGACAGAAGACCCTCAGGAGGCTCAGGAGGGCCATAGAGCTGATATGAGTTATGTGGCAGTAATAGGAGCCGGCAGTTGGGGCACTGCGCTGGCTGTTTTGCTTTCAAGAAAGGACTACGATGTCTCCCTCTGGGTCTACGAGCCCGAGCTGGCCGCCCAAATGAGCCACAGCAGGGTCAACACCTGGTATCTGCCCGAGGCAGTACTGCCTCCGACGGTGGCAATCACTGCCGACCTGAAGGAGGCCCTCTGCCGGAGCCGCTATGTGCTCAGTGTGGTGCCTACCCAGCATGTGAGGGCGGTCTTCAGCCAGGCCCTTCCGCACATTCCCTCAGGGGCCCTCCTGGTGAGCGCCTCCAAGGGCATAGAGCAGAAGAGCCTGAAGACCCCCTCGCAGGTCCTCAAGGAGCTTGTAGGCCGGGAGGTGGCCGTGCTCTCAGGCCCCAGCTTCGCCAAAGAGGTGCAGAGGGGGCTTCCCACCGCCGTCACCCTGGCCTATCCCCACCGGGCCGAGGCCCTGCTTCTTCAGGAGCTTTTCAGCACAGAACACTTCAGGGTCTACATCCACGACGATGTGCTGGGGGTAGAGCTGGGCGGAGCCCTTAAGAACATAATAGCCATAGCCGCGGGCATCTCCGACGGCTTAGGGTTGGGCCACAACGCCAGGGCAGCCCTCATCACCAGGGGACTGGCCGAATGCACCCGCCTGGGCGTGGCCCTGGGGGCCAAGGCCCAGACATTCTCGGGCCTCAGTGGCCTGGGCGACCTGGTGCTTACCTGCACTTCAAGCCTCTCCAGGAACTACCGCTTCGGCTTCAGCCTGGGCAAGGGCAAGAGCCCCCAGGATGTGCTGAAGGAAATCCAAGGGGTGGCAGAGGGAATCCATACTGCCGAGGCGGCCTACCAGCAGGCCCTGGCCCACGGGGTGGAAATGCCCATCACCGAGCAGGTCTGCAGAATCCTCAAGGGCGAGACCTCACCATATCAGGCCCTCCACGCCCTTATGAGCAGGGTGCCCAGAGAAGAGTTCTATGGATAGAGAGGCCCTGAGGGAGCTCCTGCAGGCCCTGAGAAAGGGAAGGCTCTCGGTAGCACAGGCCATGGAGGCCCTGGCCCACCTGCCCTACGAGCAGCTGAGCATGGCCAAGGTGGACCACCACAGGGCCCTGAGACAGGGCATACCGGAGGTCGTCCTGGCCCAGGGTAAGGCCCCAGAGGATGCCGCCGAGATAGCCAGGGCCCTGTATGCCAGAGCGGGCCGGGTGCTCATCACCAAGGCCTCAGAGGAGGTCTTCAGGGCCCTTGACCTCCGAGGGGCCAAGTTCTATCCCCGAAGCGGTGTAATCGCCGCCGGGGCCAGGGCAGGCAGAAAGGGCAGGGTAGTGGTGGTCTCCGCCGGCACGGCAGATGCCCCCGTGGCCGAAGAGGCGGCCCTTACGGCCTCCTTCCTGGGAAGCCGCACCCAGTGCCTTGACGATGTGGGAGTGGCAGGGCTTCATCGGCTACTTCAGCATCTGAAACTCCTTCGCTCTGCCAGGGCCTTGGTGGTGGTAGCAGGCATGGAAGGAGCCCTCCCCTCGGTGGTAGGGGCCCTGGTAGAGGCCCCCGTGGTGGCCGTGCCTACCTCCACAGGCTACGGGGCCAGCCTGGGAGGACTGGCGGCCCTGCTGGCCATGCTCAATGCCTGCGTGCCAGGCGTCGCCGTGGTCAACATAGACAACGGCTTTGGCGCAGGCTGCCTGGCCCACAAGATAAACATCCAGGCATCAAAAAGGCCTTGATTTCCATAAGGATTTAGCCCCAGTCGTACCGCCTCCGCTTCCTGTGCTGGATGTAGCGCTCTGCCGAAAGGGCAGCCACGCACCCGTTAGCCGCCGCCACCACTACCTGCCTGACCTCCGTGCAGGTTACATCCCCGGCAGCAAACACCCCCGGGATGGTGGTCTCCATCATCCGGTTGGTCACTATGCAGTCGGCCTCTGAGGTGTCCACCGCCCCGGCCAGAAAGTCCACCACCGGCTTGGAGCCATGCAGGTATATGAACACCCCCGAAAGCTCCAGCACCTCCTGGGCAGCCCCCTTGCCAGCCAGCCTCAGCCTCTGCACTACCTCCTCACCCTCTATGGCCACCACCGTCTTCTCATAAATAATCTTTATATTCGGGGACTTAAACACATCATGGTCATGTTCAACTTTAAGTTTTTTTCCTGGGGCAATGAGCAGCACCTCCTGGGCGAATTTTCCCAGGTGGAGGGCCTCCTTGGCGGCCTCCTCGGAGTCGCCGACCACGGCCACCTTCTTGCCTTTGAAGAAGGCGGCGTCGCAGACGGCGCAGTAGCTTACGCCTCTTCCCAGGAACTCCTTCTCTCCCTTTATGGTAGGTTTTCTGCCCATGGCGCCCGTGGCTATGATGACCGTCTTGGAGGAGTAGTTTTTCTCCAGGGTAAAGACCTCTTTGACCACCCCGTGGAGGTTTACTCCTATTACCTGGGCCTCTTTTAGCTCGGCGCCGAAGCCTCTGGCCTGTTTCCTGAATATATCCAGGAGCCTCTTTCCTGAGAGGGGTTTTTCCAGCCCGGGGTAGTTCTCTATCTTTGCAGCGTAGGCCAGGGCCCCTGCCGAGGCGGATTTATCCAGCACCAAGGTCTTCAGCTTTGCCCTGGCGGCGTACTGGGCGGCGCTGAGCCCTGCCGGACCGCCCCCTATGATTATCACATCGTAAAGCTCCTGTTGTGCCATTGGGGCCTCCTTCCCTAAAAGTACCTGATGATGTTATAGAATGTATCCCTCTGGGCCGCCCTGAAGCCGGCCTCCCTTATGGTGCGCACTATGTCCTCCTTCCTGGCCCTGAAGCGCACTCCTGCCGAGGCTACCACATTTTCCTCCAGCATGGTAGAGCCCATGTCGTTGGCCCCGAAGCGGAGGGCCACCTGGGCTACCTCCAGCCCCTGGGTCACCCAGGAGGCCTGGATGTTGGTTATGTTATCCAGGTAGAGCCTGCTCAGGGCTAGGATGCGGAGGTACCGGGCCGCGGTGGCAGGCCTGAGCCCTGAAAGGGCGGTGTTTCCAGGCTGAAAGCTCCAGGGTATGAAGGCCACAAAGCCGCCGGTCTCATCCTGCAGAGCCCTTATGTGCTGCAGGTGCTCCAGTATATCCTGCGGGCCCTCCAGGGAGCCGAACATCATGGTGGCGCTGCTTTTTAGGCCCACCTGGTGGGCGATGCGCATTACCTGGAGCCACTCGGCGGCGCTTTGTTTCCTGGGGCTTATGAGCTTGCGCACCCTTTCGGAGAGCACCTCGGCACCTCCGCCCGGGATGGAGCCAAGCCCTGCATCCTTGAGCCTCAGGAGGGTCTCCCGGAGGCTCAGGCCCGCCCCCCGGGCCATGAAGGCCACCTCGGGGGGGGAGAACCCGTGCACATTTATCTGTGGAAACCGCTTCTTTATCCCCTTGAGCATCCTGAGGAAGAAATCCAGGCCCAGGGCCGGATTGAGCCCCCCTTGAAGGAGCACCTGGGTGCCCCCTTGCTCCAGGAGTTCCTGAATCTTCTGGTAGAGTTCCTCCTGGGAAAGCACATATCCCTCAGCATGGCCCTGGGGACGCCAGAAGGCACAGAACCGGCACCGGTTTACGCAGATGTTGGTGTAGTTGATGTTTCTGTCCACCACGAAGCTCACCACGCCTCGGCAATGGAGCCTCTGGCGCATCTGGTCGGCCTGGCGGCCCAGCTCCAGCAGGGGGGCCTCGGTAAGGGCCTGGAGGGCCTCCTTTGGGGAAAGCCTCATGCCGAGGACTCCTCCAGGGGTCTCGTCTCCTGGGGCTGGAGCGCCCGGTAGAAGGAGTCCCTCCTGGTGGGCACCATGCCTGCCTCTGCAATCAGGTGCCTTAGCTCATCTTCGGTGAGGGCCTGGGGGGTTGTGGCGCCTGCGGAGTGGGCAATCCGCTCCGAGACCACGGTGCCCTCCAGGTCGTCGGCGCCGAAGAGGAGCGCCAGCTGGGAGAGCTTCTCCCCCAGCATGACCCAGTAAGCCTTTATGTGGGGGAAGTTGTCCAAGAACAGCCTGGCCACGGCGATACATCTCAGGGCCTCAAGCCCTCCTGGGCCTGCGCCTCCGGGATTTACATAGGGCAGGGGGATGAAGGCCAGAAACCCCTGGGTCTCATCCTGCAGGCTCCTCAGGGCCTGAAGATGCTGCACCCTGTGCTCGGGGCCCTCCAGGTGGCCGTAAAGCATGGTGGCATTGCTCTTGAGACCTGCCTGGTGGGCGGTGCGCATCACCTGGAGCCACCCCTGGGCGCCGAGTTTTTCCGGACAGAGCCTTGCCCTTATCTCAGGGGCGAATATCTCCGCCCCGCCGCCGGGAAGAAGGCCAAGCCCTGCCTCCTTGAGGGCAAGGAGCACCTCTTTCAACGAGAGCCCTTCCTTCCTGGCCAGGTACTCCACCTCAGTGGCGGTAAAGGCCTTTATGCACACCGAGGGAAAGGCCTCCCTTACTGCCCTTAGCAGGGCGATGTAATGCCCCAGGCCCCAGCGGGGGNGAAGTCCCCCCACCATGTGGAGCTCGTCGAACTCCCCGGCCTGCCTGAGGGCCTGGAGCACCTCTTCAGGGCTCATCTCGTAGGCCCCCTCCTGGCCCTCCGAGCGGCTGAAGGCGCAGAACCGGCACCGATTCACGCATATGTTGGTGGGATTTATGTGCACATTGCGGACATAAAAGACCCTTTTCCCGAACCTCCGCTCCTTGGCCAGGCTGGCCAGCTCCCCTAAGGTGAAGATGTCCTCCGTCTGGAAAAGATAAAGGGCCTCCTCGGGGGNAAGCCTCTGGTTCTCCTGGACTTTCCGGGCGATATCCTTGAGCATTCTCTATTATATTACGCCCTCGGGCAGCAAGTCATTTCAAAAGGTCTCACATATTTGCCCAATCAAACGGCTTGACTTACGGGCAGGCACTGCTATGCTTGAACTCAGGAGGTCCTAATGCTTAGAACCATAGCTGTCGCCGCCCTCCTTATGGCAGGAGCCTCTGCCTCCGCAGAGGTCATGATGAAGGAAGGCCTCTGGAGGATAACCACGGTGGTAGAGATGCCCGGAATGCCCATGCAGATGCCCCCGCAGGTCCATACCACCTGCCTGAAGAAGGAAAGCCCCGCACCAGTCAGCAAAGAGCAAAATCGGTGCAGGCTCACAGGGCAGAAGGTCTCAGGCAGCACCGTGTCCTGGCAAATGCAGTGCGAGGAGCCCGAGGGNACCACTTACATGAAAGGCAGCATTACCTACGAGGGCGATGTCTTCAATGGTACCGTGAGGGTAAAGACGCCGGAGTTTCAAATGAAGCAGCGCATCTCGGGCAAATGGATTGGGCGCTGCCCGGAATAATCTCCCCCTAAGGCCTCAGGAGCCCGGCCAGGGCCTCCACATGGGGGGTACGGGGAAAGAAGTTATACAGCCCCAGGAAGTTGACCTTGTACAGCGGAAGCAGGGCCTTTAGGTCCCGGGCCAGGGTGCGGATATTGCAGGAAAGATACACAATCCGTTCCGGCCTGACCTGAAGGAGCTTCTTCAGCACCTTGGGATGAAGGCCTGCCCTGGGGGGGTCAAGCAGCACCGCCCGGGCGCCCTCCAGAGCCTGCAGAGCCCTCTCCGCCGGGGCATGAAGCACCTGGAACCTCCCCTGAAGGCCGTTCAGGGAGATGTTCTCCCTGGCCCAGTGGACAGCCGAGGGCTCGGCCTCCACCAGGAGCGCACTCTCCAGGACATCCGACAGGGCTATGCTTATGGAGCCCACTCCGGCATAAAGCTCCACCACCTGCTGGCCCTCCAGCAGGGGCCGCATGTCCTGCAGGGTAAGTTCAAACACCCGGGGGTTTACTTGAAAGAAGCTCAGGAGGCCCACCCGGAGGGGTTTCCCCAACAGGCCTTCTTCCAGGAAGCACTCCCTGGGGGCATGAAGAAGCTCCGTGGGCACAGAGGCCGGGCTCCTGGGGTCTGAATAGTAGACAAAGACATCCTGAAGGCCTGGGGAGACCCGTAGCGCCTCCCTGTCCATCACGAAGACCGCGGCCAGGGTCCTGCCCCGGCTGTCTGCCCTTACGAGCAGGCTCTTGAGGGCCTCCTGGGGCACCCGGGCGTCTCTCAGGGCCTGCAGTATCTCCGTCGCCTTCTGGTTTATCTCCTCCCTGGCCAGGAGGCAGCCTTTTATGGGTATCTTCTTCCTGCCGGAGCGCTCAAAGAAGGCCAGGCTGAGCCCCTCAGGGCCCTGGGTAAAGCTGAACTCCATCTTGTTCCTGTAGCCAAAGAGGCCGCCCGTGTGCTGCAGCCTCAGGCCTTGGGGCTTCAGGGAGGCCTCTGCCTGAAGCNCCTCTGCCGAAAGCCTGNCCTTCAGCAGGGGTTCCTTGTCAGGGCTCAGACACTGCCAGGGACTGCAGGAAAGATAATGCTCCTCCAGGGGCTGGATGCGGTAAGGGGAGGGCTCCAGCACCTGCACAACTCTGCATAGCAGTGCTGCCTGCTTTCTCCTCAGCACCTGGGCCCTCACCACCTCCCCGGGCAGGGCTCCCCAGAGCAGTACCTTTCGGCCCTCGTGCAGGCCTTCCGCCTGCCCCTCGGGGGAAAGACCGAGGGTCTTGAGCTCAATACTCCTGGACATGATAAGATTATAGGGCATGAGGCACATAAAACTCTGCGACATCTCCCCGGAGCCCGTAAGCCACGACCCGGAACTGAAAAAGCAGGTGCTCCTGAGGCAGCTGGGCCTCCTTCAGGGCCTCAGCCGTGCGCTGCTTGGAGAAGGCTCGGAGGCCTCTGAGCATGCCCATCCCGGCGCCTATGAGGTGCTTTATCTCATAAGGGGCAGGGTGGAGTTCACCGTGGAGGGTAGGACGCTAATGCTGGGCCCCCAGGAACTCCTGGTGCTTGAGCCAGGCGAGAGGCACTCCCTGAGGGTGCTCCAGGAGGCGGAGTTCCTCTACTTCAAGCTGCCTGCCTGAGAGGGCATGCCTTACAGGTTATTGGCAGACCTGGTAGTGGCAGTGCACTTCCTCTGGGTGGTGTTCCTGATAATTGGGGCCTTATGGGGGAGAAGGCACAGAGGAGTGAGGGCCCTTCATCTCGGAGGGCTGGGCTTTGCCGTGTTCATTCAAGTGTTTGGCCTTTACTGCCCCCTTACCTATCTGGAGCTCTGGCTGAGACAGAGGCATGAGCCCTCTGGGGCATNCCCGGGCTCCTTTATCATCCACTACGCCGAAGAGCTCCTTTACATGGAGCTTTCAAGGGAGCTGATATTCCTCCTGAGCCTGGCCCTGGTGGGCTTCAATGCATGGGTCTATTTTTTTAAAAGGCCTCTTTCCAGGAAGTAATCAGCACGGGGTAGCCCTCCGAGGCCAGGGCCTGGGCCACCTGGAGGAGCCTCTTCTGGTCGGTAAACCTTCCCACCCTTACCCGGTAAAACACCTTGTCTTTGAGATAGCCCTTGAGGATGTACACACCCCTGTAGCGGAGGCTCAGGGCCTCCTTGAGGCGCCGGGCGTTGTCGGCCTCCCTGAAGGAGCCCACCTGGATGGTGAAGGGCCCCTCCCGGGTGCTGCCGTACTTGATGCGCTTTACGTATCTGAGGTCCCTTCCCAGGTGCTGGAGCCTCACCCTGGCGGTGCCGGCCCGGAGCATTCCGATGTCCCTGGCGGCGGCCCAGGAGAGGTCTATATCCCTTCCTGGCACGAAGGGGCCCCGGTCGTTTATCACCACTACGGTGGAGCGACCGTTGGAAAGGTTGGTGACCCTTAGCCTGGTGCCGAAGGGCAGACTGCGGTGGGCGGCGGTGTGCCTGTACATGTCAAACACCTCTCCCGAGGCGGTAAGCTTTCCGTGAAACCCGGGCCCGTACCAGGAGGCCACCGCATAGGGGCTGAGGGTAGGGGGGCCGGCCCTCACCGCAGGGGCGCAGGCGTAAAGGGCCAGGGCCAGAAGGAGCAGACTAAAGGATGTAGCGGCTGAGGTCCTCATCCTTCACGATGTCGGAGAGCTTGTCCCTTACATACTGCCTGTCTATTCTCAGGTGGCGCTCCGGGGTCTCGGGGGCCTCAAAGGAAATGTCCTCCAGGAGCTTCTCCAGCACCGTGTGAAGCCTCCTGGCCCCGATGTTCTCCGTGCGCTCGTTCACCAGGGCAGCTATGTGGGCCACCTCGGCCACGGCATCGGGGGTAAACTCCACCTCCATTCCCTCGGTCTTAAGCAGGGCGGTGTACTGCTTTATGAGGGCGTTGTGGGGCTCCGTAAGGATGCGCACGAAGTCCTCCTCCCTGAGGGCCTCAAGCTCCACCCTTATGGGAAAACGGCCCTGAAGCTCGGGTATGAGGTCCGAGGGCTTGGCAGTGTGGAAGGCCCCCGCCGCAATGAACAGTATGTGGTCCGTCTTGACAGGGCCGTGCCGGGTGGTGACGGTGGAGCCCTCCACAATAGGCAGGAGGTCCCTCTGTACCCCCTCCCTGGAGACATCCGGGCCGTAGCCACCCCCTCTGGCCGCTATCTTGTCTATCTCGTCAATAAATACGATGCCGGACTGCTCCACCCGCTGAAGGGCCTCCCTCACCACCCTGTCCATGTCCAGGAGCTTCTGGGCCTCCTCCTCGGTCAGTATCTGCAGGGCCTCGGGCACCTTTACCCTGCGGCGCTTGGAGCGCTCGGGCAGGAGGCTCCCCAGCATCTCCTTGAGGTTCATCTCCAGCTCCTCAAGCCCTACATTGGAGATCACCCCGAAGGGCATGACCTTTTCCTTGACCTCAACTTCCACGTACCTGTCCTGCAACTTCCCTTCCCTGAGGGCTACCCTGAGCTTCTCCTTGGTCTCCTCATATCGGGGCTCGGAAGGCTCGGTCTGGGGGACGCGCATGAACCCCCTGGAGGGGGAGGGCAGGAGGAGCTCCAGGAGCCTTTCCTCGGCCAGGTGCTCGGCCCTCTCCCTGACCCTCTGAAGATGCTCCGCCTTGACCATGTTCACCGCCGTCTCGGCAAGCTCCCGTATCATGGACTCCACATCTCGGCCCACATAGCCCACCTCGGTGAACTTGGAGGCCTCCACCTTCACGAAGGGGGCCTTGACCAGTCGGGCCAGGCGCCGGGCTATCTCGGTCTTTCCCACCCCGGTAGGGCCAATCATGATGATGTTCTTGGGCAGCACCTCGTCCCTTAGCTCGGGGCTCAGGCGCTGACGCCTCCAGCGGTTCCTCAGGGCTATGGCCACCGCCCGCTTGGCCTGGGCCTGCCCAATGATGTACTTGTCCAGCTCCTGCACTATCCTTTTGGGTGTGAGTTCCTCGTGCATTCCCTAAAGCTCCTCTATCAGCAGCTCCTGGTTGCTGTAGATACAGATGGCCGAGGCTATCCTCAGGGCCTCCTCCACTACCTCTCTGGCCGAGAGGCTGGAGTGCCCCAGCAGGGCCAAGGCGGCCGCCTTGGCATACCCGCCCCCTGAGCCTATGGCCGCCACGCCGTCCTCGGGCTCTATCACATCGCCTGTGCCCGAAAGGATGAACATGTGCTCCCTGTCGGCCACCACCAGGAGGGCCTCCAGGCGGCGCAGGGCCCTGTCGGTACGCCAGTCCTTGGCCAGCTCCACGGCGGCCCTGGGCAGATTGCCCCTGTGGGCCTGTAGTTTCTCGTCAAAGCGCTCAAAAAGGGTAAAGGCATCGGCCGTGGCCCCAGCAAAGCCCGCCAGCACCCGGCCGTCGTAGAGGCGGCGCACCTTCCTGGCCCTGTGCTTAAGCACCATCTCACCCATGCTGACCTGCCCGTCGGCCCCCAGGGCCACCCGGTCATCCCGCCTTACACAAAGCACCGTGGTGGATTTGAACGCTTTCATGAATTCCTACTATATCACAATCTCCAGGGGTTATACAAATTCAAAAAAATCACGGCAGAACAGGAAGTTTTATAAAAAAAGAGAAAGCATTAATTTAAAAACAGGGGGTTTTCTATAAACGACTTTAAAGGAAGTACTTGAAGGAATCCACCGGCAATTTTACATAATGGTAATTATCAGAACTTATGCTTTAACGCCCCCTGTTGGCATCTTGTTATCAAGAGGTTCAGAACTGTCCCTTGCCCCTGTCTTGAAAAAGGTTCCTTCAGGAGTGGTCAGAAATTGGGCAGGAAGTTTTCCCTTTAATTACAAAGCCTTAGAGCTTAACTGACGGCCTCCGCCAGCAGCCACTGCCTGTTGTGCCCCTTAATGGCAGCATTTACTGTGCCCCGGCACCTGAGGGGCTGCTCGGAGGCAAGCAGGACCTGGGCATAGTTGTCCGTGAGGCCCAGGAATCCCTCCCCTTCTGCCCTGAGCACCACTGCCTCCAGCACCTGGCCTACCTGCGCCCCCAGAAAGGCCTCCCGCTTGACCTGAGCCAAAGTCCTCAGGGCCGCCACCCGCTCCTTTACCTCCTCAGGAGCTACCTTAGGGACCATGGCAGAGGCCTCGGTGCCCGGCCTGGCCGAGAAGGGAAAAACATGCACATAACTAAGAGGCAGGGCCTTAAGCACCTGATAGGTGGCCTGAAAATCCTCCTCCCTCTCAGTGGGAAATCCCACAATCACATCCGTACCCAGGGCCAACCCAGCTACCTTGCTGGCAAGCTCCCCCACCTTGTCCACGAACTCCTGGGCCCTGTAAGGCCTGCGCATCAGGGCCAGCACCCTGTCGGAACCGCTCTGAAGAGGCACATGAAGATGTCGGCACAGCCTGCCCGAGTGCATGAGCTCCAGGAGCCCCCCCTGCAGCTCCCCCAGCTCCAGGGAGCTGAGCCTTATCCGCCTAATCCCCGTCTCCTTTAAAGCCCGCCTCAGTAGCCCGTAAAGGCTTTCTCCCCTGTCTGCGCCGTAAAGGCCCAGGTGAATGCCCGTAAGCACCACCTCGGTATAGCCGGCCTCATGGGCCTGCCTGAGCCTCCTTATTACCTCCTCCGGGGGCATGCTCCTGGGACGCCCCCTGGCCCGGGGTATCAGGCAGTAGGTGCAGCGCCAGTTGCAGCCGTCCTGGATCTTCAAAAACAACCTGCTTCTACCTTGAATTAAGGAATAATTTAATGTATTACATGATGTTTTTTCATCTAACATTTTGATAATATTAAATTTATTTTCATTACTAACCACTTCCACCTGAGGGGCCAGGGATTTTACTATGGAGGGGTTTAGCTGGGAGTAGCAGCCTGTGGCTATTACCTTGGCGCCACTGCGGTGGGCCCTGCGGATGAGCTGGCGGCTCTGGTAGTCGCTCTTGGCCGTGACGGTGCAGGTGTTGACTATGCAGAGCTCGGGTTGTTCTGAGAGCCCCACGATTTGGTAGCCCCTTTGCCGGAGGGCTGCCTCCAGCTCCTGCCATTCCGCCTGGTTGACCTTGCAGCCCAGGCTAAGGAGGGCTACACGCCTCATTGCACAAGCTCCCCAGAGAGGGAGTGCCTGAGGGCCCTTTTTATTTTCACTTCAACGAGTTTTCCCACCAGGGTGGGCTCCCCCTCAAAGTGCACTATCTTGTTGGTAGTGGTCCTGCCTGTAAGGGCCTGGGGGGCATCGGGGCTGGGGCCTTCCACCAGCACCTGGAGGCGTCTTCCCCCCAGGGCCTGGTTCTTCCTGAAGGTTATCTCGTCCTGGAGGGCCAGAATTTCCTTTAATCTCTGGGCCTTAAGCTCCTCAGGGAGCTGCTCCTTGAGCTCCGCCGCCTTGGTACCTGCTCTGGGGGAGAACTTGAAGCAGAAGGCCCCGTCGAACTGGAGCTCCTGGAGGGCTCTGAGGGTGGCCTGGTGGTCCTCCTCCTGTTCTCCTGGGAAGCCCGTAATAATGTCGGTGGTGACGGCCGCTGAGGGTACCTGCTCCCTCAGGGCCAGGAGCTTGCCTTTGTAGTCCTGGTAGGTATAGCGTCTGTTCATGGCCCTAAGCACTTTGTCCGAGCCGCTCTGCAGGGGAAGGTGCACATGGTCGCACACCTGGGGGAGCTCGGCCATGGCCCTTATGAGCTCGGGGGAGAAGTCCCTAGGGTGGGAGGTCACGAACCTTATGCGTTCAATCCCTTCTACCTGGCTTAGTGCCCTTAAGAGCCCTGGGAAGTCCACCTCGTCCTTGTAGGAGTTCACGTTCTGCCCCAGGAGGGTTATTTCCTTGAAGCCCTGCTGGGCAAGCTCCTTGACCTCCCTGAGGATGCTCCGGAGGGGGCGGCATCGCTGCCTGCCCCTGGTGAAGGGCACAATGCAGTACGAGCAGAAGTTGTCGCAGCCGAACATTATGTTCNCCCATGCCTTGGGCCAGCTCTTCCTCAGGGCCGGCAGTTCCTGGTGGGCCAGATGGGGGTTGTCCTCCAGGGCCGTGCCCCTGGGGCCCTGGAGGAGCTCCTTAAGGGCCCCTATGTTCTGGGGCCCCACCAGGTAGTCCACATGGGGTGCCCTTCTCAGTAGCTCCTGGCCCATTTGCTGGGCCACGCATCCTGCCACGGCTATCCTGAGCCCAGGGCGGCGTCTCTTAAGGGCTTTCAGTCTTCCCAGCTCGCTCAGGAACTTCTGCTCGGCCTTTTCCCTGATGCTACAGGTGTTGAGGATGATTAAATCGGCCTCCCTGTGCCCTGGGGCCTCGGTGAAGCCCTGGGCCCTCAGCAGTCCTGCCATGTGCTCAGAGTCGTGGAAGTTCATCTGGCAGCCAAAGGNCTTTATCCAGTACTTCATGGTATTTATTATCTCCAAAGCAGGCCTTCCGAGGCAACAGCCCCTCTCAAGTTCTCCCCTTAGGGGCCGAATACATATGCAGGATGGCTAAGGGGGAGAAGAAAGGCTCTGCGGTCAGGGGATTCAAGGCCGAGGAGTTCTACCTGTCCATCCTGGAGCGGTTTCCCAATCCGGTGTGGCGCTCCGGTCTCAAGGCCGAGGACAACTATTTCAACCAGGCCTGGCTGGAGTTCACGGGCTTCAGGCCCGAGGAGACCAAGGGGGATGGATGGCTCAGGGCGGTGCATCCCGATGACCGGGAGTATGTGAAGCAGAACATCTGCTGCGGGGAAAAGAAGAGCACCAAACTGCTTTACAGGCTGCGCCATCACAGTGGGCAGTACCGCTGGGTGGAGGAGCACTGTAGCGCCCTTTACAGCCCCGCGGGGGAGTTTTCCGGCTACATCCGCAGCTGCTACGACATTACCGAGCAGCGCCAGCGGGAGGCCGAGCCCGGGCTGGTGGGTGCCTACGACCCCCTTACCGGACTTCCCACCAAGAGGCTCTTTGCCGAGCGGCTGGGCCTGGCCATCAGCATGGCGGCCCGCAAGGGCAGGTATGTAGCGGTGCTTCATGTGGACCTGGACCACTTCAAGCTGCTCAACGAGTTTCTGGGCTATGAAATGGGGGATGAGCTCCTGAGGGCAGTAAGCTCAAGGCTCCTGGGCTGCGTGCGCCAGGGCGACACGGTGGCCAGGCTGGAGGCAGACGAGTTCCTCATGGCCTTGGCCGACATGGCCCATGGGCAGGACGCCGCCCTGGTGGCCCAAAGGGTGGTAAACCGCCTCAGCAGCCCTTTTCAGATAGGCGACAGGGAGCTTTTCCTCAGCGCCAGCATCGGCATAGCCCTTTACCCCCAGGACTCCAGGGAGATAGCGGGACTCCTGAGCCGGGCCGACGCCGCCATGTACAGGGCCAGGCAGATGGGGGGCAACACCTTCATGTTCTTCACTACCGAGATGAACGAGCAGATATTCCGGCGCCTCCAGATGGAGGACACCCTGAGGAGGGCACTTCAGCAGAAAGAGTTCCTGCTTCACTTCCAGCAACAGGTGGATGCCTCTCAGATGAGACCCGTGGGCCTGGAGGCCCTGCTCAGGTGGAACCACCCTACCCTGGGGGTGCTACCCCCTTCGGACTTCATTCCTGTGGCCGAGGAGACAGGGCTCATACTGTCCATAGGGGAGTGGGTGCTCAGGGAGGCCTGCAAGGTATACAGGCAGCTGGCACAGAGGGGGCTACAGCCCCTGAGGGTGGCAGTCAACATCTCCCAGAGACAGTTCAAGTACCTGGGCCTGCCAGGCTTCATAGAGAAGCTCCTCAAGGCGGAGGACATGCCCGGGCACATGCTGGAGCTTGAGATAACCGAAAGCATGGTGATGAGCGACCCGGTACAGACCTCCGTGACGCTTCACAAGCTCAAGGAGCTGGGCGTGAGGGTGGTGATAGACGACTTCGGGGCAGGCTATTCCTCCATAAGCTATCTCAAGCGGCTGCCCATAGACAGGGTGAAGATAGACAAGTCCTTTGTGCACGACATGCTCCAGGATGCCCAGAGCATGGCCATAGTGCGCACTATAATCGCCATGGCCAGGAGCATGGACCTGGAGGTAATGGCCGAGGGGGTGGAGACCAAGGAGCAGATGGAGGCCCTCAAGAAGGAGGGCTGCCAGCTCATGCAGGGCTACCTGTTCGGCCGCCCCATGCCGCCGGAGTCCCTGGCGGCGGTGCTCAAGGCCCAGGAAAGCACAGGCCAGATGATCCGCTGAGTCCTTTACAGGAGGGGGGCAAGGGNCCTCAGGGCATCCACCAGATAGGCCAGCCCCATGGCCAGGAGCAAGAGGCCCCCCCAGTTTCTGCAACGAGGGGGCCTTGTCTTGAAAGGCCAGGAGCCTTTGAAAGAACCTCACCGACACCGCCACGGCCACTATTGGAACTGCCCTGGCAAGGGTGAGCAGGAGCATAAGGGCCAAGGCATAGGGGACGCTGGCCGAGGCGGCCGCCACCGCAAGCACGCTAAGCAGTGCTGGCACACAGAAGGGGCAGAAGGACATGGCAAAGGGCAGCCACCTGTGCTTTGCAGTCTTCCAGAGGGCCGAAACCCAGGACAACGAAGACGACCCCCAAGAGCCCGCTCCACTGGGGGCCTAACCATCTCGGGGCCTCCCTTCCTCCCATGGCAAAGGCTACTGCCAGGGTCACATCGGCGATGTCCATGCCCAGGGTGAAGGCCAAGGCCTTCCTGATGGCGAGCCCCTGCAGGCTATCCGGGGGCATAAGGCTCTGCCTTAAAGCCGGCCCTGAGGATTGCTGCCTGCACCCTTTCTACCGGGGCCTGTCCAGGAAGGCGCACCTTGAGGGTACGTCCTTTTATGTCCGCCTCCACCTGCACGGCCTCGCCAAAGGCCTCCTTCAGGCTCCTGGTGATGGCCATTACGCAGCCCTGGCAATGGATGTCCGGCACCCTGAAGAGCATCTCCTGCTGGGCTGCTTGGGCCACGGGTCTTTGCACCTTGCGCCTCCCGAAGGAGTTAAGCAGCACTGCACTGACGCTTCCCAGCATGGCCACCATGGCCCACACCGGGTGAAGGAGCCCCGTGGTGGCCAGGGGCACGCCCAGGCCATTGAAGCCGAAGGCTATGAGCAGGTTCTGCACCGTCTTTCTGTAGGACTCCCTGCCGATGTGGTAGGCCTCCAGGATGCTCATGAGCCTTCGGCCCATTATCACCACATCGGCCGACTCAATGGCCACATCGGTGCCTGCGCCCAGGGCTATGCCCACATCGGCCTGCATGAGGGCCGGGGCATCGTTGATGCCGTCGCCCACCATGGCCACCTTCTGACCCCGGGCCTGGAGGCCTCTGATGGCCTCGGCCTTCTCAGAAGGAAGCACTCGGGCAATCACCTCTTTGATGCCCAGCTCCTGGGCCACGGCCCTGGCGGTGCGCTCGTTGTCCCCCGTAAGCATCACCGTGCCCAGGCCCAGGCGCTGAAGCTCCCGAATGCTCTCGGATGCATCGGGCTTTAAGGTATCGGCAATGGCCAGAAGGCCCAGAAGCCTGTCCTTCGAGGCCACGGCAATGACCGTCCTTCCCTGCTCCTGAAGCCTCCCGAGCTTCTCCGATGCCTCCCTGCTGAGGGTCAGGGAGTCCGGGCTAGCTGCCATGACGAGGTTGCCTTGAAGCCTGGCCTCTACCCCTTTGCCTGGCATAGCCTTGAAGTCCTCCACCTTGAGGGGTTCAATGCCCCTGTCCCTGGCATGCCTCAGTACCGCCTTGGCCAGGGGATGCTCCGAGGGAGCCTCCACCGAGGCTGCCAGCCTCAGCAGTGCCTCCTCCTGTACTCCCTCCTCCGGCAGCACCTGCACCACCTGGGGTTTGCCCTCCGTAAGGGTGCCTGTCTTGTCAAACACCACTGTCTTGATGTCCTTGAGCACCTGGAAGGCCTCGGCCGAGCGCATGAGGATGCCCCTCTGGGCGGCCATGCCTCCGCCCCGCATAATGGCCAAGGGGGTGGCCATGCCCAGGGCGCAGGGGTAGCCCATCACCAGCACGGCCAGGGCGGCAAACACTGCCCTTTCTGCGTGCCCATGGCCTGTGAGCATCCAGGCCCCCGCAGTCCATCCCACAAGGGCCATGGCCGAGAAGGCCAGCGGGACGAAGTACAGGAGCACCCGCTCGGCCAGCTGGATGATGCCGGGCTTCAGGGCCCTGGCCTCCTCTATCTGCCTGGCTACCTGGTGGAGGAAGCTCTCCTGCCCTACCCGGCTGACCCTGACTACGAGGCTCCCATAAAGGTTCATGGAGCCTCCGATGACCTCTGCCCCAGGGGCCTTGTCCACAGGGAGGGACTCGCCAGTCACCAGGCTTTCGTCCACGGCCGAGGTACCCTCCTCTACCACGCCGTCCACGGGCACCTGCTGTCCTGGACGCACCCGTACCATCTGGCCCACCTGAAGGGCCTCTACGGGCACCTCCTCCTCCTCCTCGGAGCCGTCGGACCTCAAGAGGGTGGCCGTGGGGGGCTCCAGGCTCAGCAGTCGGCGCACCGCCTCGGAGGCCTTGGTACGCACCTTCAGGGCCACATAGCCTGAAAGGATGTGGTATGTGGTGACGAATACCGAGACGCCGAAGAAGTCCCTGCTGGGAAAGTGCGGGTAAAAGANCCCTGCCATGCCTCCGCCCAGCCCTGCAAAGGCTGCAGCCTCCATGAGCACATGCTGGTTAAGTATCCCCCGCCTGAGGGACTGGTAGGCCATCCTGATTATGTAGCCCCCCGGGCCGAAGACCGTCAGGAGGGCCAGGGCCAGCATCATGTACTTGAACCAGGGCTGCCTGATGCCTGCCCACATGAGAAGCATGAGGAACATGGCCGCCAGGGCCATGGCCCCTGCCAGGTAGAGCCTCTTTTTCTCCCTCTGAAGCTCGGCCTGCTGTTGGGCGTAGGCGTGGACCTTGCGGGGCTCTGTTATGCTGAAGCCCAGCTGCCTGAGCACCTTCTTTATCGCCTCGGGCCCGGTCTGCTCCGGCCGATAGGTGATGAGCACCTCCTCATGGGCCAGGCTGACCTTTACATCCAGCACCCCCGGCATCCTTCGGTAGGCCTTCCGAATGCTTTCTACACAGAAGGAGCAGTGAAGGCCCCCTATCTTCAGGTGGAGCTTCCTTACCGAGGCTCCTCTGGCAGCTTGCAGCATGCCTCTTCCTTTCCCTCCTGGCCCCTTCCGAGCCCCTCAAACACTTCCAGGGCCTCGATGGCCCACTGCTCCCCTGGACAGCCGCCTTCTGTGATGGCTACGTTCAGGAACTCCACCACCTCCTCCAGGCTGGCCCCTGCCTGGTGGGCCATCTTGGCATAGGCCCTTATGCAGGGCTCGCACCTGTGGCTCACCACCACTGCCAGGGCAGCCAGGACCTTGTACTTGGCAGGCACCGCTGCGTCCTTGAAGGTCTCCTGCCTCATCCTTACCAGCCCGCCGGTGACCTTGGGGCTCAGTTTTCTTAGCCGGGCATAAAGGTCTTCAGCCATGGCGCTTGCCTCCTCTTTCTGTATCCTCCAGGGCCTCCAGTATGGGGCACTGGGTTATGGGAGCGCCCTCCCTGCAGGCACCGAGCAGCTCCTCGAGGGTCTTCTCAATCCTCTGCAGGGCCTGCATCCTCCGCTGGATGTCCTGGAGCTTCTCCTGCACCCGCCTCTTTACCTGGGCACACGGGGTAGTGGGCTCAAGCCTGAGGGCCAGGAGCTCCGCCACCTCCCGGAGGGAGAAGCCCAACTCCTTGGCATGCCTTATGAAACGGATGCGCCTTACCGTGTCCTCGGGATACAGGCGATAGCCCGAGGCCTTCCTGGGCGGCGGCGGTATGAGTCCCAGGCGCTCGTAGTACCGCACCGTCTCCACAGCCACCCCGGCCCTTCTGGCTACCTCCCCTATGGTGAGTGCCCCGCCCATCTTAAGTAAAGCATACACCCTGTAGTATGCTACAGGGTCAAGAGTTTTTTTTTGGGGACTATCACGGGGCAGCGAACTTCCTTATCAGGTTGTTTCCGAAGTCCACCACATAGAGGTTGCCCTCCTCATCCAGGGCCATATCGGTGGGATACTGAAGGAGCCCCTCGCTTATTGCCACCAGGAATTTGCCCCTGTGGTCAAATTGAGGAGTCTGCCTCGAAGGTCAAACACCAGCACTTCGTCAAAGGGCATAGTCGGCCACATAAAGCTTCCCCTGGCTTATGTCCATAAGTATGGGTCTTTTAAGCAGGCCCTTGCCGAAGCTCCTGAGCCAGCGACCCTGAAGGTCAAAGACTTGCACCCTGCTGTTTCCAGCATCACTGACAAGGACCTCACCTCCGTAGACCTCCACTCCGATGGGGTTTTCAAGCTCTTCCGCCCCTCCGCCTTGGGACCCCCATTTTTCCGAGGGTGCAACTCAAAAAAACGGCCTCTTGGCCGATTCTTTAGAGCAGACCATGTCAGAGGCCAAGACCAACAGGTTTACCCTGGACAGGGCCGCCCTGGGGGATGTCCTCAAGCGGATTGCCCAGCCCATATGCGTGATTGACAAGGACATGGACATCCTCTGGGCCAACGAGGCTGCAGAGAAACTTTTCGGACAAGGGATAGTGGGCAGGAAGTGCTACCAGGTCTATTTTCTTAGGGGGGAGCCCTGCGAGCCCCAGCCCTGCCCGGCCATGAAGGTGTTTCATGAGGGCTCAGCCCATGAGCACGAGGCCGCCGTACTGGACCAACAGGGCCGGCAGAGGTATTTTCACTGCACTTGCAGTGTGGCCCTGTGGGATGAGCAGGGAAGGCCTGCGGCAGTGGTGCAGGTCTCCCAGGAGATAACCAGGCAGAAGCAGGCCGAGGAGGCCCTCAGGAAGGCCAAGGACTTCTACCTCAAGCTCTTTGACGCCTTTCCCAACCCCATATGGCGCTGCAGGCCCGATGGCACTATGGACTACTTCAACCAGGCCTGGCTGAGCTTCACGGGGCTTCAGCCCGTAGAGGCCCTGGGGCAGGGATGGCTCAAGGCGGTGCATCCCCAGGACGGGGAGGAGCTACTCAAGGTGCACAGCCAGGCCCTGCAGCACAAAAGGGGCTACACCCATGCCTACAGACTGCGGCATCGCAGCGGGCAGTACCGCTGGGTGCAGGAGCACGGCAGTCCCTTCTACGACCTGGAAGGGCACCTGGGAGGCATCATTGGCACCTGCTACGACATTACCGAGTGCAGACAGCAGAGGGAGCACCTTAGCTACATGGCCACCCACGATGCCCTCACAGGGCTTCCCAACCGGCTGCTCCTGAGGGAGCGGCTTCAGCAAGCGGTGGCCATGGCCAGGCGCAGGGGCAGGCATGTGGCAGTGATGCTGGTGGATGTAGACCACTTCAAGCTCATAAACGACACCCTGGGCCATGAGGTGGGCGACCAACTGCTGAAGGCCCTGGCGGCAAGGCTTCTTAAGTGCGTAAGGGAGGGCGACACGGTGGCCCGGCTGGGGGGCGACGAGTTCATCCTCTCTCTGGCCGACATGGCCCATGGACAGGCCGCCGCCATAGTGGCCCAGCGCATCCACAACAGGCTGGCCGAGCCGTTCCAGGTAGCCCAGAAGGAGTTCTTCGTCACCGTAAGCATCGGTATAGCCATTTATCCCCAGGACAGCGAGGACCTGAACTCCCTTCTGAGCCATGCCGATGCTGCCATGTACAGGGCCAAGCAGAGCGGCAGAAACACCTACCTTTTCTTCACCACCGAGATGAACGAGCAGAGCTACAAGAGGCTTCAGCTGGAGACCACCCTTCGCAGGGCCATAGAGGCGGGACAGTTCCGCCTGTACTTCCAGCGCCAGATGGATGTCCTCAGGGGAAGATGCGTGGGGCTTGAGGCCCTGCTCAGGTGGCAGCATCCGGAGCTGGGCCTTTTAAGCCCGGCAGAGTTCATCCCCGTGGCCGAAGAGACCGGACTCATAATCCCCATAGGGCAGTGGGCCCTGAGGGAGGCCTGCAGGAGCAACATGCGCCTCAGGGAGTTCGGGCTTGAACCCCTGAAAACGGGAGTAAACCTCTCCATGAAGCAGTTCAAGCATGTACACCTACATGCCTTGGTGGAGCAGACCCTTTCCGAAACGGCCATGCCGGCCAGGCTCCTGGAGCTTGAGCTTACCGAAAGTGCCGTGATGGGCGACCCAGCCCACACGGCCATGGTGCTTCACAAGCTCAGGGCGCTGGGGGTAAGGGTGGCCATCGATGACTTCGGCACCGGCTACTCCTCCATGCAGTACCTCAGGCACCTACCGGTGGATACCCTCAAGATAGACCGGAGCTTCATCAAGGACATCCCTGAGGACAACAACGCCGTAGCCATCGTGAGGGCCATAATAACCATGGCCAGGAGCCTGGCCCTGGAGGTGGTGGCCGAGGGAGTGGAGGATGCCAGGCAGTGCGAGTTTCTCAAGAAAGAGGGTTGCCACCTCATGCAGGGCTACTACTTTGACCGCCCTGCACCCCTTCAGGAGGTGCTGGGGAGGCTAAGGGGCTAAGCGGCCTCTATTTCCTTCATCACCTTCTCGTAGCAGACGGGGCATATGCCGTGGGTGAACTCCGCCGAGGCCTTGGCCTGAAGGTACTGCTCCACCTCCATCCAGATGCCCGAGCCCTTGGGCCCACCGCCGTCATCCCTTATGCGCTTGCAGTAGGCACATATGGGCAGGAGGCCCTCCAGGAGCTTTATTCTCCTTCGCTGCCTCAGAAGAAGCAGTATGTAGAGGCCGTTGAGGCCCCCTATGGCAGCGCCCAGCAGGGCAAAGAACACCGCCATGGGCATGTGCACTGCGCTGAAGGCCCCACCCAAGGCCTGGAGGTTGAGCCTGGGGGAGGGATGAACCATCTCCCTGAAGACCATGCTGGCCGGATGAAGAAGCAGAAGACCGATAAGGAACCCGCCCAGCAGGCCCACTGCCATGTGCCTTACCAACTCGCCCCTGCTCATGAGTAAATGAAACCACAGGAGTGTGAATTTCTGATGAGGGGAATATGAAAATTCGGTGAAGCCTTCTTAGACTTCCGGCAGCCTCTTCAGGGAGGCCTGGATTTTCTCCTCAGGATAGGCGTAGTCCTGGAGCTTCCCGCTCAGGTAGTCGTCGTAGGCGGCCAGGTCCAGGTAGCCGTGCCCGCTCAGGTTGAACAGAATTACCTTCTCCCTGCCCTCCTCTTTGGCCCTGAGGGCCTCCTCCAGCACTGCCTTAATGGCATGGGCGCTCTCGGGTGCAGGGATTATCCCCTCTGAGCGGGCAAAGAGCACGCCGGCCTCAAATACTGCCGTCTGTCCATAGGCCCTGGCCTCTATGAGGCCGTCGTGGTAGAGCTGGCTTATGAGGGGGGCCTCGCCGTGGTATCGGAGGCCTCCGGCATGGATGCCCGGGGGCACGAAGTCATGCCCCAGGGTGTACATCATCAGTAAAGGGGTAAGGCCCGCCGCGTCGCCGAAGTCGTAGCGGAACTGCCCCTTGGTAAGCGTGGGGCAGGAGATGGGCTCAACGGCTATCACCCTGAGCTCCTTGCCCTCTATCTTGTCCTTGAGGAAGGGGAAGCTCGGCCCGCCAGGTTGCTCCCTCCCCCGGCGCAGCCTATGACCACATCGGGGTAATCCCCTGCCAGGGCCATCTGGCGCTGGGCCTCAAGCCCAATCACCGTCTGGTGCAGGAGCACATGGTTGAGCACCGAGCCCAGGGCATAGTTGGTGTCCTTGTGGGTGGCGGCGTCCTCCACCGCCTCGGATATGGCTATGCCCAGGCTGCCCGGGCTTGAGGGGTCGGCCTCCAGGACCTTTCTGCCAGCCTGGGTCCTTTCCGACGGGCTGGGCAGCACCTGGGCACCCCAGGTCTCCATGGCAATGCGTCTGTAGGGCTTCTGCTCATAGCTTACCCGGACCATGTAGACCGTGACCTCCAGCCCCATGAAGGCCCCTGCCAGGGCCATAGCCGAGCCCCACTGCCCCGCCCCCGTCTCGGTGGCTATGCGCCTTATGCCCCTGAGCTTGTTGTAGTAGGCCTGGGCCACGGCGGTATTGGGCTTGTGGCTGCCGGCAGGGCTTGTGCCCTCGTACTTGTAGTAAATCCTGGCAGGACTCTGCAGGGCCTGCTCCAGCCTCAGGGCCCGATAAAGAGGAGTGGGCCTCCACAAGGCGTAAATCCGAAGCACCTCCTCGGGTATCTCCACCCACCGCTGGGTGCTTACCTCCTGCTCTATGAGGTCAACAGGGAATATGGCACCCAGGTCCTCGGGGCCTACGGGCCTCTTGGTGGCAGGCTTCAGAGGGGCCGGCGGCAGGTGGGGCATGTCGGCCATTATGTTGTACCACTTGCGGGGTATCTCCCTGTCCTGTAGCACAATCTTCATGGCCCAAGAGTATAAAACATCCACCCTCAGGGCGTCAAAACTATGCCCAAGCTGTCAAGCCTGCGTCAGCCCTCCTGGGCAAAACCCCTTGAGGCAAAAGGAACTCTCCGTGGCATGGTTGATGCATCTTCATCAGGGGAAAGGAGGTTTAAGAAGATGCTAAAGGTGCTGTTAGCCATAGTGATGGCTCTGGGGGTGAGCCCTGCCTGGGCCCAGGGCCTAGGCAGCGCAAGTGCCGAGGGGGAGGTGCTCTGCCTCTGCCAGGAAGGCCAGTGGCAGAGGCTGGAGCCGGGCACCACCGTTGAGCCCGGCATGGGGTTCAAGACCCAGAAAGGGGTGCTCAAGATAAGGCTTCTGGGAGCCGAGGTAAACCTGTCCGAGGGAGCCGAGCTCTATGTGGACGACGCCAGCACCCTGGTGCTTCGCTCCGGGACCCTGGAGTTCAAAAGCACCCGGTTTCTTACCATCAAGACCCCTGGAGGGGAATTCATTGCCCCCCACTGGGAACACACCAAGGCGGCCATCCGCCTGAGGCCACAAGGGGTGCAGATAACCCTCTACTCCGGGAGCTTGAGCGTCAGGCCCAAGACAGGGCGACCCTTCATCCTGAAGGGCAAGAAACAGAGCTTTTTGGCCTCTATGTAGCCTCCTCCGGAGGGCAGGTATCAGGCAGGGTGCACCTGGTGGCGTTGTAGGCCAGGAGAATCAGCCTCTCCCTTCTGAGCCTCTCGGCACTGAGCCCTGCCGGCCTGAGGGTCTCTGCTATCTTCAGGGCCTCCTGTCTGCTGGGCAGAGTCTGTAGCCCCTCCGAGCGCAGTTGGCCTGTTTCGGCATCGTATACCAGGGCCCTTTCGGCATCGGCCACCACGGCCAGGGGTATGAGGTAGGGTGCCTCCGCCACCCTTGAGAAGGCCAGCGCCTGGCGTACCCGCGACTCCAGGGCATCAGGGGCGCACTTTATGGCAAGCACTGCCCGCCCTCCCAAGCGAACCAGAAAGTCCACCTGGCAGGCCTCACAGTACTTCTCTGTGCGCACCTGTACGGAGGGGTCCACCTCCACATCCTCCTGCCTGTAGCCCAGGGCCTTGAGCAGATAGGTATATATGTCCTCCCTCAGGAACCCGGACCTGAGGACGAACTCCCTGTCCTGGGCCTTGAGCTTCTCCATGGCCTTTCTCTGTCTGTCCATGGATAGATTATAACCTAAAAAACCCTCAATATCTTGAAAAAACAAGGAAAAAAGTTTTATTCTCTTACAGCCCATGAAGGAACTTCAGAAGCTCAGGGAGAAGATTGACCAGATAGACCGGGAAATCCTTCGGCTGCTCAACGAACGGAGCCGGCTGGCCTTGGAAATCGGCCGCCTCAAGCGCAGGCGCAATGCCCGGGCCTACTCGCCGGAGCGGGAGCGCCAGATAATAGAGAGGCTCCTGGGGGCCAATCCCGGGCCCTTCCCCAATGACGCCCTCCGGAGCATCTACAGGGAGATAATCTCTGCCTCCAGGGCCCTGGAGGAGCCCTTGAGGGTAGCCTGTCTGGGGCCGCTGGCCACCTTCACCCACCTGGCGGCGCTGAGGCACTTCGGCTCATCGGCCCAGTTCGTGCCAGTAGAAAGCATAAGGGATGTGTTTGAGCAGGTGCGCCGAGGTGGAGCGGACTATGGGGTGGTGCCGGTGGAGAACTCCAACGAAGGGGTGGTGAGCTACACCCTGGACATGTTCATGGACTACGAGCTGAAGGTCTCGGCCGAGGTGATGCTGGAGGTGGTGCACAACCTCCTTTCCAGGGAGGGCAAGGCCAAGAAGGTGCGCTACATCTATTCCCATCCCCAGGCCGCCGCCCAGTGCAGAGGGTGGCTGGAGCAGAACATGCCCGGGGTGCCCATAAGGGAGACCACCAGCACCGCCAAGGCGGCCGAGCTTGCCTCCCGGGACCCCCAGGCAGCCGCCATAGCCAGCGAGGCGGCGGCCCAGATGTACGACCTCAGGTTCATTGCCAGGCACATAGAGGACAGGGCCGAGAATGTCACCCGCTTCCTGGTAATCGGCAACGACTACCCCTCTCCCACCGGCAAGGACAAGACCTCGGTCATGTTCTCCATAAAGGACCGGCCAGGGGCCCTCTACGACATCCTGGCACCCTTCAAGCGGGCCAAAATCAACCTTACCAAGATAGAGTCCAGGCCTTCCAGGCGCAGGGCCTGGGAGTACATATTCTTCGTTGACCTGGAAGGGCACATCCAGGAGGCCAGAGTGATGAAGGCCCTCCAGGAGGTGAAGAAGCACTGCCTGTTCTTCAAGCACCTGGGCTCCTACCCTGCCGGGGAGGCCTAATGCTCAGGGCCCCCGAGTACATAAGTTCCCTGAGCCCTTATGTGCCCGGCAAGCCCCTGGAGGAGCTCCAGAGGGAGCTGGGCATTGAGCGGCCTGTTAAGCTGGCCTCCAACGAAAACCCCCTGGGGCCCTCTCCCCTGGCCCTGAGAGCAGCCCAGCAGGCCCTGAGGGACATCCACCGCTATCCCGACGGCGGGGGCTACTACCTCCGCCAGGCCCTGAGCAGGCACACGGGAGTTCCGCCCCAGTGCATCATCCTGGGTGCAGGGGCCAACGAGCTCATAGACCTGGCCATAAGGACCTACCTGCGCCCCGGGGAGGAGGCGGTGATGGCCACCCCCAGCTTCCCCATCTACCGCATAACCGTGAAGGCCCAGGGTGGCGTGGCCGTGGAGGTGCCCCTGAAGGGGCACAGGCACGACCTGGAGGCCATGGCCCGCGCCATAGGAGCCCGCACCAGGCTCCTCTTCATCGCCAATCCCAACAATCCCACGGGCACCATTGTTGCGAAGGAAGAGCTTGAGGCCCTCATGCAGCGCCTGCACGAGGACATGCTGGTGGTGCTGGATGAGGCCTACAGGGAATATGTGGATGAACCCTCCTATCCCGAGCCCCTGGGCTACATTCGGGAGGGCAGGAATATTCTGGTGCTGAGGAGTTTTTCCAAGGCCTACGGGCTTGCCGGCCTGAGGATAGGCTACGGGCTGGCCAGGCAGGAGATAATCCAGGAGATGAACAAGGTGCGCCCCCCCTTCAACACCAGCTCGGTGGCCCAGGCCGCAGCCCTGGCGGCACTGCAGGACGCAAAGCATCTGGAGCGCTCAAGGCGCCTGAACCGGGAAGGGAAGGAATTCCTCTACAGGGAGTTCGAGGCCCTGGGGATTGAGTATGTGCCCACGCAGGCCAACTTCATATATGTGCTGCGAAAGGGCGCTCCAGAGCTTTATGAAAAGCTCCTCATGCAGGGCGTGATAGTAAGGCCCGTGGGGCCGCAGGCCCTGCGGATAAGCATAGGTCTCAGGGAGGAAAACCAGAGGCTGGNACAGGCCCTTAGGAGAATACTTGAAGGAGGCTCGTAGATGGACATCATAGTTTTAAGGCCCACGGCCACCAAGGAGGACATCCAGCACATCACCAAACGGCTCCACGGCCTGGGGCTCAAGGCCCAGGTCTCCAGGGGTACCGAGAGGACCATCATCGGGGTAATAGGCGACACATCCAAGGTCACCGAAGAGGTGGAGGATGCCATCAGGGCCATGGACGCCGTGGAGGATGTGATGCGCATCCTGAAGCCCTACAAGCTGGCCAGCAGGGACTTCAGGAAGGCCCCCACCAGGATAAAGGTCAGGGACAAGGTGATAGGGGGAAAGAGGCTGGCCATAATCGCCGGGCCCTGCTCGGTGGAGGGCCGTACCATGATCATAGAGACGGCCATGATGGTGCAAAAGGCCGGGGCCAACTTCATCCGGGGCGGGGCCTTCAAGCCCCGCACCTCGCCCTACTCCTTTCAGGGCCTGGGGGAGGAGGGCCTCCGTTATCTGGCCGAGGCCAGGGAGCGCACGGGGCTACCTGTGGTCACGGAACTCATGGACCCCAGGGACATGGAGCTCCTGGAGCGCTATGCCGATGTCATCCAGATAGGGGCCCGGAACATGCAGAACTTCCGCCTCCTCCTGGAGGTGGGCATGAGCAAGAAGCCCGTGCTCCTTAAGCGGGGCCTCTCGGCCACCATAAAGGAGTGGCTCATGTCGGCGGAGTATATTCTCTCCAGGGGCAACCAGAAGGTGATACTCTGTGAGCGGGGCATAAGGACCTTTGAGACCGCCACCAGGAACACCCTGGATTTGAGCGCCGTGCCCGTGCTCAGGGAGCTTACCCACCTGCCCGTGGTGGTAGACCCCAGCCACGGGGTGGGCAAGTGGGACCTGGTGCCTGCCATGGCCAAGGCGGCCGTAGCCGCCGGGGCCGATGGGCTGCTTATAGAGGTGCATCCCAGGCCGGAGGAGGCCCTCTCCGATGGGGAGCAGTCCCTCAAGCCCAAGGTCTTCCAAAAGCTCATGAAGGAGCTTGCCCCTATAGCCAAGAGCGTAGGCAGGGAGCTTTAGTGGCCCGGGCCCCCTTTTTTTACCGCACGGCCATCTTGGGAGTGGGGCTTCTGGGAGGCTCCTTGGCCCTGGCCCTCAGGCACAGGGGCCTGACGGCCCAGGTGGTGGGCTACGGCCGGAAGGAGCGGAACCTCAAGGCAGCCCTGCAGAAGGGCATCATAGACTCTTACTGCCTCTTCGCCGAGGAGGCCGTCCAGGGGGCCGACCTGGTAGTGCTGGCCGCCCCCGTAGGGGCCTTCCTGCCCCTGGCAAAGGCCATCAAGGGACACCTGAAGGGCGGCTCGGTGCAGATGGATGTGGGAAGCATCAAGGGCTCCTTGGCCCGCAGACTTCACACCCTGCTTCCCAGCTATGTGCCCTGCCATCCCATTGCCGGAGGGGAACGCTCAGGCGTTGAGGCCGCCCATGAGGGCCTTTTCAACGGCGCCTTGTGCATAATCNCCCCCTTTGAGGATACGAACACGCCGGCCCTGAGAGGCATCCGGGCCTTGTGGAAGGCCCTGGGCTGCAGAGTAAGGCACATGAGCCCAAAGGAGCACGACAGGGTGTATGCCCTGGTGAGCCACCTGCCCCATCTGGTAAGCTACGCCCTGGTGGGCACCGCCCGAGAGGCCGACAGCCGGAGCCTTCCGTACGCAGGCAGGGGCTTCAGGGACAGCACCCGTATAGCCCTTAGCTCCCCAGAGCTCTGGAGCGACATATGCACCATGAACAGGGGAAACCTTCTGAGGCTCCTTAGACTGTTCAAGAAACAACTGGCTGAGCTTCAGGACTGCCTCCAGAGGGCCGACCAGGAGGCCCTCATGAAGACCATGGAGAAGGCCAGGAGGTTCAGGGCCCGCCTTGAGGGTTGAGCTCGGGAAGGCAGGGGCACTGAGGGGGAAGCTCAGCCCCCCTGCGGACAAGTCCATCTCCCACAGGGCAGTGCTCTTTGCCTCCATTGCCCAGGGACAGAGCGTAATAAGGAATTTCCTGAGGGCCGAGGACACCCTCAGCACCCTTGGGGCTGTGAAGATGCTGGGGGTGGAGGTGCAGGAGGGCCCTGAAGAGGTGCTCATCCACGGCCGGGGCCTCAGGGGACTCAGGGAACCCCAGGATGTGATAGACTGTGCAAACTCGGGCACTACCATGAGGCTGCTTTGCGGGCTCCTGGGTGCCCAGGGTTTTTTCTCCGTCCTAACGGGCGATGCCTCTCTCAGGCGGAGGCCCATGGACCGGGTAGCCCAGCCCCTGAGGGCCATGGGGGCCACCATCCAGGGGCGGGAGGGGGGGCGCTACCCTCCCTTGGCCATCCAGGGCGGAGCACTCAAGGGCATCCAGTACCGCATGCCCGTGGCCAGCGCCCAGGTAAAGTCGGCCCTGCTTCTGGCAGGCCTTTATGCCCAAGGGCCTACCAAGGTCCTGGAGCCCCTTAGGAGCAGGGACCACACGGAGCGAATGCTCAGAGCCATGGGAGCAGAGCTCAGCGTCCAGGAGGGCTGGATAGGCATATCAGCCCCCCAGAGCCTGCATCCCCTGGAGGGCACCGTGCCCGGGGACTTCTCCTCGGCGGCCTTCTTCCTGGCGGCGGCCCTGATGGTGCCGGGCTCGGAGCTCCTGATAGAGAATGTGGGGGTAAACCCCACCAGGACAGGGCTCCTTCAGGCCCTGAGGCGCATGGGAGCCCGGGTAGAGCTCCTGGACGAGAGGGAGCTTTTCGGCGAACCCGTGGCCGACCTCCTGGTGCGCTACAGCGGTCCCCTGAAGGCCACAGACATTGAGCCCCAAGAGGTGCCCCTTATGGTTGACGAGATACCCGTCTTTTCCGTCCTGGCCGCTACGGCCCAGGGCACAAGTACCATAAAAGGGGCCCAGGAGCTGAGGCTCAAAGAGTCCGACCGCCTAAGCGCCATGGCCCAGGGCCTGGCGAGAATGGGTATAAAGGTAGAGGAGTATCCCGACGGGCTGAGCATTCAGGGCGGCGGCCTCAAGGGTGCCACGCTGGAGAGCTTCGGAGACCACAGGGTGGCCATGGCCTTCTCTGTAGCCGCCCTGGCTGCCGAAGGCACCAGCAGTATCGAGGGGGCGGAGGCGGTGGAAGTCTCCTACCCTGATTTCTACCAGACCCTAAGGAGGCTCCTCAGGTAGGCAGGGTGGGGGCCATAGACGGCCCCTCCGGGGCCGGCAAGGGCACCGTGGCCAGACTGCTGGCCCAGGCCCTGGGCTTTCAGTACCTGGACACAGGGGCCCTCTACAGGGCAGTGGCCCTGGGGCTTAGAAAGCGGGGCGTAAGCCCCTCCGACCCCGATGAGACCATCTCCCAGGCCCTCAAGGGCATCACCATAGAGCTAAGGGGCGAAAGTGTCCTGCTGGACGGGGAGGATGTCTCCGAGGCCATCCGCACCAAGGAGGCAGGGCATTACTCCTCGGTGTTTTCCGCCAGGCGGCCCGTGAGGGAGTTTCTCCTTCCCCTCCAGCGCAAGATGGCCCAGGAACACGACCTGGTGGCCGAGGGCAGGGACACCACCACGGTGGTGTTCCCCAGGGCCTGGAGGAAATTCTACCTGGATGCCAGCCCCCAGGAACGGGCCAGGAGGCGCTATCAACAGCTACTTCAGGCGGGGCTGAAGATAAGCCTCCAGGACGCCTTGGAGGATGTCCTGAGAAGGGACGAGCGGGACAGTTCTCGGGCGCTGGCCCCCCTGCGAAAGAGCCCCGATGCCATCTACATAGATACTACCCGCCTGAGCCCCCAGCAGGNGGTAAGGCTTATGCTCAAGCACATAAGAGGCTCCCATGTACAGGCTGATTAGAAATATCCTTTTGGTTTTTTTTAAAATATTCAACAGGCTTGAGGNGAAGGGCACAGAACACATCCCAGCCCCTGGCGAGGGGGCCATTGTGGCGGCCAACCACACCAGCTACCTGGACCCCCCTCTTCTGGCCATTGCCCTCGCCAGGGAGGCGGNGTTCATGGCCAAGGAGGAGCTTTTCAGGGNGCCCCTCCTGGGCAGGTTCATAGGCCGCTATGCCTTTCCCGTGAGGCGTGATGCGGCCCAGCCCTCCACGCTGAAGGAGGCGGTGCGGAGGCTCAAGGAGGGCCACTTAGTGGTGCTCTTTCCCGGAGGGGGCCGGGCCAGGATGGGCGACGGTACCCAGGAGGNAAAAAGGGGCGTAGGAGTGCTTCAGAGGCTCTCGGGCGCCCCGGTGCTTCCGGCCTACATAGAGGGGGCCAATGAGGCCCTGCCTGTAGGGGCCAGGCTCCTGAGGCCTCGGAAACTCAGGGTCTGCTTCGGCCCCCTGCTGAGGTTCCCCCCCGGGGCCCAGCCCCAGGAGGTGGCCCAGGAGGTAGCCCAGGCCATAAGGAGGCTCAGAGCATGCAGATAAAGGTGGCCAGGACAGCAGGGTTCTGCTTTGGGGTAAAGAGGGCCATAAACATGGCCTACGAGATGGGCAGGGGTCAGAAGGGCATTTACACCATCGGCCCTCTCATCCACAACCCCCAGGTGATCGAGGAGCTTCGGAGCCGGGGCATAGAGGTGGCCTCCAGCCCTGCAGAACTCAAACGCAAGGGGGCAAGGACGGTTATCATCAGAACCCATGGGCTCGTCCTGGGCACCCAGGAAAGGCTCAGGCGGGCAGGTTTCAACATCGTGGACGCCACCTGCCCCTTCGTGAAGAAGGCCCAGCAGTATGCCCGGGCCCTCAAGGAGGAGGGCTACCAGGTGCTCATCCTGGGCGACATAGAGCACCCCGAGGTGCAGAGCCTTAAGAGCTATGCCGGCAGGGCCGCCGTGGTGGTCAAGGAGCCCCAGAGCCTTCCCCGGTTGAAAGGTAGGGTGGGCATCGTGGTGCAGACCACCCAGCCCCTAAGGGCCCTGAAGAGCCTGGTGCAAAAGTGCCTCGAGCAAGTCAAGGAGCTGAAGGTTTATAATACAATATGCAGCTCCACCGCCTTCAGGCTCAGGGAGGCCGAGGAACTTGCCAAAGAGGTGGACATGATGGTCGTGGTGGGAGGGAGAAACAGCGCCAACACTACCCAGCTGGCCCGACTGTGCGCGGGGCTCTGCCCTGCCACCTACCATATAGAGACAGCCCAGGAGCTCAGCCCCGCCATGCTTGAGGGGGTGAGCAAGGTGGGAATAACCGCCGGGGCCTCCACCCCGGATTGGCTTATAAAGGAGGTCATTGGAGCATTAAAAGAACTTGCGAGGAGGAAAAGGGCGTAATGGAGTTCAGCAGTGAAAACGACCTGCAGAAGCTTTATGAGGAGACCTTTCATGAGGTAAGGGCCGGCACCATAACGGAGGGCAAGGTGGTGGCCGTCAAGGCCGACGGCGTGGTAGTGGATGTAGGCTACAAGTCCGAGGGGTTCATTCCCCGGGGGGAATTCTCGGAGGAGGAATTCTCCGGCCTCAAGGAGGGCGACACCGTGGAGGNGTTCGTGGAAAGCCTCCTGGATGCCGAGGGCACCATAGGGCTTTCCAGGCTGAAGGCAGTAAGGTTCAGGGCCTGGAGACGCATAGAACAGGCCATGAAGGAAGACGGCATCGTCGAGGGCGTCATCACTGGCAAGACCAAGGGCGGCCTGGTGGTCAATGTCTACGGGGTCAACGGGTTCCTGCCCGGCTCCCACATAGCCGCCAGGGCGGAGGAGATAGAGGGACTCATGGGCAAGCCCATGCCCCTGAAGATATTGAAGACCAACACCCGTAGGACCACCCTGGTGGTTTCAAGAAAACTCTTCCTGGAGCAGGAGCGCCAGAAGAGGAAGGCTGAGACACTGAAGCACCTCCGGGAGGGCGCCGTGCTGAAGGGGCAGGTGAAGAACATCACCGACTACGGGGCCTTCATAGACCTGGGAGGCATTGACGGCCTGCTTCACATATCCGACATGTCCTGGGGCCGAATCTCCCATCCCTCCGAGCTCTTCCAGGTGGGCCAGGAGGTAGAGGTCCTGGTGCTCAAGTTTGACCCCGAGACCGAGAAGGTCACCCTGGGCTACAAGCAGCGGATGCCCGACCCCTGGGCCAATGTGCACGAGAAGTATCCCCCGGGCAGCAAGATCGAGGGCCGGGTGGTAAGCATCACCGACTACGGGGCCTTCATAAGGGTTGAAGAGGGCCTGGAGGGCCTGGTGCACATCTCCGAGCTTGACTGGTCTGCCAGGCCCAAGCATCCCTCCAAGTACCTGGAGGTGGGCCAGGAAGTAGAGGCCCTGGTGCTGAAGGCAGACAAGCAGGAGCGAAGGCTGTCGCTGAGCATAAAGCAGCTCAGGCCCAGCCCCTGGCAGCTGGTAGCTCAGCGCTACAGGGAAGGCCAGGTCATCAGGGGCAGGGTCAAGAGCCTCACGGACTTCGGGGCCTTCGTGGAGCTTCCCGAAGGGGTGGACGCCCTCATCCACATATCCGACCTGTCCTGGACGAAGCACATCAAGCACCCCTCCGAGGTGCTCAAGAAGGGCCAGGAGGTGGAGGCAGTGGTGCTCAGCGTGGAGCCCGAGAAGGAGCGCATGGCCCTGGGGATAAAACAGTTGAGGCCCGACCCCTGGCTGAGGGAGATCCCCGAGCGGTTCCACCTGGGCGACGAGGTCCAGTGCAAGGTGCTTCGGAAGACCGACTTCGGCATATTCGTGGAGATGCCCGGAGAGGTGGAGGGGCTGGTGTACGCCTCGGAAGTGCTGGAGACCGACCCTCCCCTTCAAGAAGGCTCGAGGCTGTGGGCCAGGATAATCAAGATAGACCTGGAGGGAAGAAAGATAGGCCTCAGCATGCGCAATGTGAAGGCCGCTGAGCAATGAAGCGCCTCTGCCTCATAGTGCTGGCCCTGGCAGTGCTGGCCGCCTCCCTGGGGGTGCTGGCCTCAGCGCTAAGCAAGGTCAGGCCGGGCAAGAAGGTGGCCATCGTAAGCATTCAAGGCGCCATCCTCTCCTCCCAGGAGGTGGTGGAGGAGCTCCGCGGCTATGCGAAGGACCCCTCCGTGAAGGCCATCGTGCTGAGGATAAACAGCCCTGGCGGTCCGGTGGCCCCGGCCCAGGAAATCTACCAGGAGGTCAAGCGGGCCTCGGAGAAGAANCCCGTGGTGGTCTCCATGGGCTCCATAGCCGCCTCGGGAGGCTACTACATCGCCTCGGCAGCCACCAGGATAGTGGCCAACCCGGGCACCATAACCGGCTCCATCGGCGTCATCATGGAAATACCCAACATCCAGGGCCTCATGAAAAAACTGGGCATAAAGNCCGTGGTCATAAAGAGCGGCAGGCACAAGGACATGGCCTCGGCCTTCAGAGAGATGTCCCCCGAGCAGAGGCGCATCCTGGAGGAGCTGCTTGCAGATGTGCACGAGCAGTTCGTCCAGGCAGTAGCGGAAGGCCGAGGGATGGAGCTCCAGCAGGTTAAGGCCCTGGCCGACGGCCGGGTCTTCACGGGCCGGCAGGCCAAGGCCCTGGGCCTGGTGGACGCCCTGGGCAACCTCCAGGAGGCCATCCAACTGGCCAAGGAGCTCGCGGGCATAGAGGGAGAGCCGACAATCATAAGGAAGAAGAGGAGGCCCAGCCTCTGGAGGCTCCTTGGCGACAGGGCCCGGTTCCTTACGGAACCTATGTGGGAAGGGATAAGGATAAAATACATCTATGCGCCATAGGAGGTTTAGGGTATGACCAAGTCAGGCCTGATTGAAAAGGTGGCAGCCAAGCTGGAGGGGCTCACGCTCAAGCAGACGGAAATCATCGTGGAGACGGTGTTTGAAAGCATGAAGGAGTCCCTGGCCCGGGGGGAGAAGATAGAGATTCGGGGCTTTGGCAACTTCCGCCTCAAGGAGCGGCGCCCCCGCAAGGCCAGAAACCCCAAGACTGGCGAGAGCGTTGATGTGCCCCGCAAGATGGCCCTTCACTTCAAGATGGGGAAGGCCCTCAAGGAGGCCCTAAACCCCCCGGAGCACAAGAGCCCCTGACATGCAGCGCCGCCAGTTCCTGGCCCTGGGCGCAAAGGNCCTGGGTGCCGCCCTGGTCCTGAGCACCACGGCCCTGGGCCTACCCTTCGTTTTTCCCCCGAAAGGAGCTCGGAAACACAGGCTTCGCTACAGCGACCTTCTGAGGGAGGAGGAGCTGCCTCGCCGGGGCGTAAAGAGGGCTGAACTGTCCTATCAGTGGATGGGCACCCGCCAGAAGATGAAGCTCTATGTGGTGAGGGCCCGGGGTCGGCTCCTGGTGCTTTCGCCCCGGTGTAGCCACCTGGGCTGCTTCGTGAACTACAATCCCCTCAAGGAGGAGTTCCACTGCCCCTGCCACGGAGGCAGATATGATATCACGGGCCGGGTGCTGGCCGGGCCACCCCCCGAGCCCCTAAGCAGGCTGCCCTGGAGGATTGCCCATGGGTGGCTTCAAGTGGGCATAAGGGAGGTGGCCTGAGTGGACCTCCTCCAGTGGCTGGAGCGCACCTTCGGGGTTATCCAGCCCCACAGGGACTTCCTTAAGAGGCCCCTGCCACCCAGGGTGGGCTATGCCTACTGCCTGGGCGGCGTGGCCCTCTGTGCCGCGCTGCTTTCGGCCCTCACGGGGATGCTCCTTAGCCTGTACTATGTACCCTCGGCCAGGGAGGCCTACCAGAGCGTGGTCCTCATCCACCAGGAGCTCAGGCTGGGTTGGCTGGTAAGGAGTACCCACAAGTGGTCCGGCAATGTGCTCATAGTGTTCATCCTCCTTCACACCATCAGGGTGGTGGTAAGCAGGGCCTATCGGCCTCCCAGGGAGCTCAACTGGGTAGCCGGTGCCTTGAGCTTCCTGGTGGTGCTCGCCATGGGCTTTACGGGGTATCTCCTTCCCTGGGACCAGCGGGCCTACTGGGCCACCGTGGTGGGCACCTCCATGGCCTCCACCGTCCCGGTTGTGGGTGAGTCCTTGGTGTACCTTCTTCGGGGAGGCGATGAAGTGGGCGGTGTTACCCTGATAAGATTCTACTCCCTGCATGTGCTGTGGCTTCCCCTGATGCTCCTCTTGCTTCTCTGGGCCCATTTCCATATGGTCAAGAGGCTGGGCATAGCGGCGGAGCTGTGAAGCCCCGAAGGCCAAAGAGCTTCTACCCCGACTACCTGGTGGAAGTCCTGGTAGTGGCCCTCCTGACGGTGGAGGCCATCCTGGCCCTGGCCCTGCTGTGGCCCCCTTCGCTGGGCAGGGNGATAGACCTCAGCGCCTCCTACAGGCCCAAGCCAGAGTGGTACTTCCTGTGGCTTTACCAGCTTCTGAAGTACTTCCCCGGCCCCTGGGCCTTCCTGGGAGCAGTGCTCCTTCCCCTGGGAGCAGCAGGGCTCTTCGTGCTTCTTCCCTGGCTTGACAGAGGGCCCAGAGGGAGGACCAAGGTGCTCCTGGCCGGAGGGTTCTTGCTTGCCTCGGTGATAGCCCTGAGCCTCTTGGCCGAGCTACGGCCGTGAGGGGACCCCTCTTTCCCGTTAGCGAGCGCAAGCGCAGGGCCCTGGCCCAGAGACTCGAGGCCCTGGGAATAAGAGAGGAAGACCTGGAGGAGGAGTTCGTGCGCTCCAGGGGCCCAGGAGGGCAGAAGGTAAACAAGACCTCCACCTGCGTGCACCTGAGGCACCTTCCCACAGGAATAACCGTAAAGTGCATGACCGAGCGCACCCAGGCCCTTAACCGCTACCGGGCCAGGCTGCTCCTGGCAGACAAGGTGGAGGCCCTTCTGAAGGGCCGCCAGGCCGAGGAGGCCAGGCGCATAGCCAGGCTCCGGCGGCAGAAGCTCAAGCGCTCAAAGAGGGCTAAGGAGAAGCTGAGGCTCAAGAGGCTTACTGCCGAGAAGAAGCGCCTGAGGGCGCCCGTCAGGGAGGCGCAGGACTAAAAAGGCAGTATCTTGGGGAGCCTGAGCCCCCTGCCCTTCTTCAGGGCCTTGAGCATCTGGCGCATCTGTAGATACTGCTTCAGCACCCGGTTGACATCGGCCACCGAGGTGCCGCTGCCCATGGCGATGCGCCTCTTGCGGCTGGAGTTGAGGAGGTTGTGATTCCGGCGCTCCTCCGGGGTCATGGAGTTTATGATTGCCTCCACCTTCACCAGTTCCTTCTCATCTACCTGCACCCCTTTGAGGGCCTTCCCCATGCCCGGAATCATGCCCAGGAGGTTCTCCAAGGGGCCCATCTGCCTGAGCTTCCGGAGCTGCTCCCTCAGGTCCTCAAAGGTGAACTCCTCCCTAAGGAGCCTCTTGGCCAGGCGCTCGGCCTCCTGCTCTTCATAGGCACTCTGGGCCTTCTCTATGAGGGTGAGCACATCGCCCATGCCCAGCACCCTGGAGGCAAGCCTTTCGGGATGGAAGGGTTCCAGGGCCTCCAGCTTCTCGCCCACGCCAATGAGCTTTATGGGCTTGCCCGTGACGGCCTTTATGGAAAGGGCCGCCCCTCCCCTGGCGTCGCCGTCCATCTTGGTGAGCACCACTCCCGTTAGGCCTNCCTCCTGGTCAAACCTCTGGGCTATGTTTACCGCCTCCTGACCGGTCATGGCATCGGCCACCAGGAGGACTTCGTGAGGGGCACAGGCCTCCCTTATCTGCCTGAGCTCCCTCATCAGGGCCTCATCCACATGGAGCCTGCCTGCGGTGTCCATAATGAGGATGTCCCTTCCGCCTGCTCGGGCCTCCTTCAGGGCCTTCTGGGCCACCTGGGCAGGCTCCCTAAGGCCTTCTGCAAGGGCCACGGGCACATCCNCCTGCGCCCCTAAGGTCCTCAGCTGCTCCTCTGCCGCAGGGCGCCTGAGGTCCAGGGCCACCAGCATGGGCCTTCGACCTTGGCGCCTGTACATGAGGGCCAGCTTGGCCGCCGTGGTGGTCTTCCCCGAGCCGTGAAGCCCCACCATCATGAACACCGTGGGAGGATTGGGCGAAAGGGTAAGCCTTGCCTGGCTTCCGCCCAGAAGCTCGGTAAGCTCTTCCTTCACGATTTTTATGACCTGTTGGGCCGGGCTCAGGCTCTGAAGCACCTCCTGTCCTGCTGCCCGTTCCCTTATGCGGCCAACGAAGCCCTTGACCACCCTGAAGTTCACATCGGCCTCCAGCAGGGCCAAGCGCACCTCCCTCAGGGTGGCCTCTATGTCCTCGGGCCTCAGGTAGCCCCTGCTCCTTAGGCCCTTGAAGATGCCTTCAAGCCTTTCGCTAAGGGACTCAAGCATGGTGCCTATCTCTTAAGAAGGGCCTCTATCTCCTGGGCGATGCTCTGGGCCATGCCGGGCACATAACCCAGGTGCCGGCTGGCCACAACCCCCTGGCGGTCTATGAGGAAGTACATGGGGATGCTCATCACCCCGTAGAGGTCGTCTACCCCTTGGGAGTCATAAAGCACAGGGTACTGAACTTTGTGCTCTCGGTTGAACTCCTTTAGCCTTGACGGCATACCGGGGCCTTCATCCACAGATATGGCCAGGAGGGTAAACCCCTTGTCCTTGAACATCTGGTGCACCTGGTTGAGCTCCGGCACTGCCGCCTGGCAAGGAGGACACCAGGTGGCCCAGAACTCCAGGAGCACTACCTGCCCCCTGAGGGCAGACAAGGTGTAGCTCCTGCCCGCCGTGTCTTTCAGGGTGAAGTCCGGGGCCTTCTGGCCCACCTGCACCGCCACGGGGCCCTGGCCCTTCTGGCAGCCTCCCGCAACAAGGGCCAACACCCCTATAAGCAGAAATACCACTCTTAACATTGGAAAAGAAAAGGGCCTCAGGAGCCGAGAAGCTCTTCTATCTTGCTCTTCAGCTGCTCCTTGGGCACTGCGCCTACCACCTGGTCCACCTTTTCGCCGTTTTTGAAGAACATCAAGGTAGGAATGCCCATGATCTTGTATCGGCTGGCCACATCGGGGTTCTCATCGGTGTTGAGCTTGACCACCTTGAGCCTGCCGGCATACTCCTTAGCCAGCTCCTCCACCGTGGGGGCCACGATTCTGCAGGGGCCGCACCAGGCAGCCCAGAAGTCCACCATCACCAGCCCGGGGCTCTTCAGAACCTCCTCCTCCCAGGCTGCCGAATTCACAGAGGCTACATCCGCCATGCCAGAGACCTCCTTTTAAATCAAGGAATTTCCTACAATCTTGGCTTTTTATTATAATAGATTTTCCTGGTGATTAAAAGCACAAATTGGAGGGCCTTATGAAACAGTCGGCCATGTGGGTGCCCACCCTGAGGGAGNCCCCCTCAGAGGCAGTAGCCGCAAGCCACAAGCTACTGCTGAGGGGAGGGTTTGTCAGGCAGCTGGCGGCGGGGCTTTACATCTACCTGCCTCTGGGTTGGCGGGTGCTGGAGCGCATAAACGCCATCATAAGAGAAGAGATGCAGGCCATAGGAGCGCAGGAAATGAGCCTGCCCATACTGCTTCCTGCCGAGCCCTGGCAGGCCACCGGGCGATGGCAGGAGATAGGGCCGGAGATGTTCAGGCTCAAGGACCGCACGGGGAGGCAGATGTGCCTGGGCATGACCCATGAGGAGATAATGACCTGGCTGGCTGCCAGGGAGATACGCTCCTACAGGCAGCTGCCCCAGATATGGTATCAGCTTCAGCCCAAGCTCAGGGACGAGGCCAGGCCGAAGGGAGGGGNGCTCCGCACCAGGGAGTTCCTCATGAAGGACAGCTACAGCTTCGATGCCTCCCAGGAGGGGCTTAACCGGAGCTATCGCCTACATGAGGAGGCCTACCACAGGATATTCNCCCGATGCGGCCTCAGGTTCTACCAGGTAGCCTCTGACCCCGGAATGATGGGCGGGGGGGAGGCCCATGAGTTCATGGCCCCGAGCCCCGCTGGAGAGGACACCATCGTCCTTTGCCAGGGCTGTGGCTATGGGGCCAATATAGAGATTGCTACCTCCAGGCCCAAGCCCCTGCCCCCCCAGGACTGGCCCTACGAGGATGTGCATACCCCTGAGAGGCGCACCGTGGCGGAGGTGAGCCAGTTCATGGGAGTGGAGCCGGGCTACTTCATAAAGAGCCTCCTGGTGATGGCCTCCGAGGGGCCCGTGCTGGTGCTCCTGAGGGGGGACCAGGAGCTACATGAAAAAAAGCTCCAGAAGCTCATCGGCCCCTTCCGCACGGCCCTCCCGGAGGAGGTAAAGGAGGCCCTGGGGGTGGAGCCCGGCTTCGTGGGCCCCATGCAGCACGAAGGTGTGCGCATCATAGCCGACCCCTGCCTCAAGGATGGCCTCTACATAAGCGGGGCCAACAAGCCCCACTATCACAAGCGGGGGATAAGGGCAGGAATACACTTCAACGCCCAGTGGCACGATGTGCACACTGCCAGTGCCTCCGAGGACTGCCCCCACTGCGGTGGGCCCCTCAGGCTTGAGCGGGCCATAGAGGGGGTAACATCTTCAAGCTGGGCACCAAGTACTCCGTCCCACTTAAGGCCTTCTTCCTGGACGAGGCCGGCACAGAAAGGCCCCTCATAATGGGCAGCTACGGGATAGGCCCGGCCAGGGTGGCCGCGGCCGCCGTAGAGCAGAACCACGACGAGGCCGGCATCATATGGCCCGCCGCCATTGCCCCCTTTGATGTCCATGTGCTCCCCCTGAACATGGACAACGAGGCCCTGAGGGCCCAGGCAGAACGCCTCTATGAGCAGCTCAGGGAGGAAGGGCTCCAGGTGCTCCTGGACGACAGGGCTGAAAGGGCCGGGGTGAAGTTCAACGACGCAGACCTCATAGGGCTGCCCAAGCAGCTGGTGGTGGGAGAGAAGAACTTCAAGGAAGGCCTGGTGGAGATAAAGGACCGCCGGAGCAAAGAGAGCATCCGGCTGAGACCCCAGGAGGCCCTCAGGGAGCTGCTAGGTTGGAAAAGGCAGACCTGATACTCAGGGCCCGCTATGTGCTGACCATGAGCCAGGAGACCCCCCTGGAGCACGCCGCCGTGGCGGTAAGGGGGCCCGAAATAGTGGCCGTCGGGCCGGAAAGGGAGCTCCTGGAAAGGTTCGAGACCTCCCTCCTCCTGGGGGATGAACACTCGGTCCTCCTTCCAGGGCTCATCAATGCCCATACCCACGCCCCCATGGTGTACCTGAGGGGCATAGCCGACGACCTACCCCTCAGGCAGTGGCTCCAGGAGCACATCTGGCCCATAGAGGGCAAGCTCCTGGGGCCCGAGTTCATCCGCGATGCCACCGAGCTTGCCTGCCTGGAGATGCTCAAGGCGGGCATTACCACCTACAACGACATGTATTTCTTTGAGGAGGATGCTGCCGCTTCTGTCAAGAAGCTGGGCATGAGGGCCGTGCTGGGCGCCGGGGTGCTGGACTTCCCCACCAGGGTAGCCTCCGGTACCAGGGAATATCTGCAACGGGCCGAGGAGCTCATCAGGAACTTCAAGGACGATGAGCTCATCACCCCCAGCGTGGCCCCCCATGCCCCCTACTCCTGCGGCCCCGAGGGGCAGAAGCAGGCGGCCCGGATGGCAGAGCACTACGGGGTGCCCCTTCATGTGCACCTGGCAGAGACCGAATGGGAGCACCAGGAGATAAGGCGCCTGTACGGGAAAAGCCCGGTGAGGTTCCTTGACTCCCTGGGGGTGCTCTCGGAGCGCACCCTGGCTGCCCACTGCGTCTGGGGGGAGGGAGGGGAAATAGAGCTGCTGGCCAAGAGGAAGGTGGGCGTGGCCCACTGCCCCAAGAGCAACCTGAAGCTGGCCTCGGGCATAGCCCCTGTGGCCAGGATGCTTGAGGAGGGCGTGAGGGGATGCCTGGGCACCGACGGGGCGGCCTCCAACAACACCCTGGATATACTGGCCGAGGCCTCCCTGGCAGCAAGGCTTCATAAGGCAGCCTCCGGGGACCCCACCGTGCTTTCGGCCCCAGAGGTGCTGAAGATGGCCACCCTCTGGGGGGCCCAGAGCCTCGGCCTGGCAGACAGGGTGGGCACCATCCAGGTGGGAAAAGAGGCGGACCTGCTGCTGCTTGGCCTGAGCGCTCCCCACCTTACCCCCCTTTACAACATCCATTCCCACCTGGTGTATGCAGCCAGGGCCTCGGATGTCAGGGCAGTGCTAGTCAGGGGGAAGGTTCTGGTAAATGACGGAAAGCTCCTTAGTGCCGATGAGGGGGAGATACTCGAGAAGGCCCGATGGTGGGCCCGACGAATTCGCTCACTCTAAGGGCCTTCGACCCTGAAGGGCCATCCTCAGGGTGACCACATCGGCGTACTCAAGCTCCGCCCCCACGGGAAGCCCATAGGCCAGCCTGGTCACGGCCACCCCGTAGGGCCTGAGGGCCTCCTTGATGTACTGGGCGGTCATCTCTCCCTTGGAGTTCGGGTTGGTGGCCAGGAGGACCTCCCTTACGGAGTCGGCCCTGACCCTATGAAGAAGCTCCTTGAGTCTCAGGCTCTCGGGGGTTATGCCGTCCACGGGGCTCAGGGCCCCCAGGAGCACATGGTAAAGCCCCCTGTAGACACCCGAGCGCTCTATGGCCATGACATCGCTGGGTTGCTCCACCACGCAGATGAGGCGGCGGTCCCTACCCTGGTCTGCGCATATGGGACAGAGCTGCCCCTCGGCTATATTGAAGCATTCCTGGCAGAATCGGGCCTCCTCCCTGAGCTTCAGGATGGCCTCTCCCAGGGCCCGGGCCTCCTCCTGGGGCATGGAAAGGATGAAGAAGGCAAGCCTCTGGGCGGTGCGCTGCCCTATGCCCGGCAGCTTGGTAAGCGCCGCCACCACGCGCTCCAGGGCAGTGGCCACTTTCAGCCTCCCAGGAGGTCCGAGAGGCTTCCCAGCCCTGGAAGCTGAAGCCCTCCCGTGAGCCTCGACATCTCCTGCTGGAGCATCTCCTTGGCCCTACGAAGGGCCTCGTTGGTGGCAGCCACCACCAGGTCCTGCAGCATCCCTATATCCTGGGGGTCCACCACCTCGGGGTCTATTTTTACGGAGACCACCTCGCCTGCACCGTTGGCCACCACGGTGACCATGCCGCCGCCCGCAGAGGCCTCCACGGTCTTGGCCCTGGCCTCCTCCTGAAGCCTCGCCATCTCGGCCTGAAGCTTCNGGGCCTCCTTCAGTATATTGCCAAGCATCCTCTTTGACATCCCTCAGCCTCCTTGCTCTTTAAGCTCTCGCACATCCACTATTTTACCATCAAAGAGCTCCAGGGTCTTTCTGATGAGAGGTTCGCTACTGGCCCGGCTACGAAGCTCAGCCTGGTTGGGCCCGGGTTGTTCGGCAAGGGAAAGCTCCACCCTGAGGCTCCTGCCGGAAACGGCTGCCACCTCCCTGCTGAGTTCCCTTAGGGCCTCCCTTAGGGCCTCTTCAGCGAGCTTTGAGGGTAGCACAAGCCTCAAGGTGTCCGCCTCAAGCTGGGCCTCGGCCATCTCCAGCCACATGGCGACCTTGGAGGCCTTGAACTTCTCCCTCAAGGCCTGGAGCAGCTGCTGGGCCTGAGTGCCTTGCTTGGTCTCTGGCGCCGGGACCTCCTGGGCATCGCCGATGGCGGCCGCAGGCGGCTGCGCAGGGGCTTGCTGGAGCCTCAGCAGGGCCTCCTTTACAGGGCGCAGGGTGTCCAGGTAGCTGGCCTTGAGGAGGGTCATCTCCAGGGCCGTCCTGGGCAGTGCCGAGAGCTTCACCACCGGTTCAGCCTTTACAAGCTCAGCCAGGCTCAAGAGGAGCTGCTCCTCATGGGCCAGCTCGGCCAGGGCGGAAAGCTCCTTGAGCTCCGCCTCTCCCACCTGGAGGACCTCTTGGGGGGCCTTGGAGAGTTTCGCCACCAGCACATCTGCCAGCAGCCTGCTCAGTTGCTGAAGAAGCTCCAGGGGCTCTGCACCTTGCTCGGAAAACCAGGCCATCTGCCTGAGCAGCCCCTGCCTGTCCCCGCTTAGCATGGCCCGGGCCAGCTCGGCCAAGGCGCTGAAGTCCCCCAGGTCAAGGAGCTCTCGCACCAGGGTCTCGTCAATTCGGCTGGAGACCGAGGCCATCTGGTCAAGGAGGGTAAGGGCGTCGCGCATGCTGCCCTCCGAGGCCCTGGCAATAAGCTCCTGGGCAGCTTCGGAGACCTCCAGGCCTTCTGCCTGGGCCACCTGGGCCAGCCTGGCCTTTACCTGCCTGGCCGGTATGCGCTTGAAGGGCATGTGCTGACACCTGGAAAGCACCGTGGCAGGAATCTTCCTGGGCTCGGTGGTGGCCAGCACAAAGACCACATGCGAGGGGGGCTCCTCCAGGGTCTTAAGCAGGGCATTAAAGGCGGCGTCGCTGAGCATGTGGGCCTCGTCTATGATATAGACCTTGTAGCGGCCCTGGGCAGGGGCATACTTCACCGTCTCCCGGAGCTGCCTTACATCGTTCACGCTGTTGTTAGAGGCCCCGTCTATTTCCAGCACATCCACGCTGGAGCCTTCCGAGACGGCCCTGCACATCTGGCAGCTTCCGCAGGGCTCGGCCGTGGGACCCTGGACACAGTTCAGGGCCTTGGCCAGTATCCTTGCCATGGTGGTTTTACCCNCCCCCCTGGGGCCTGAAAACACATAGGCATGGGCCACCTTGCCCTGCTCAATAGAGCCCCTCAGGAGCCTGGCAACCGCCTCTTGGCCCACCAGCTGGTCAAAGCCCTGGGGCCTGTACTTTCTGGCCAGCACCAAGTAGCTCATGTCATAGCAATGGCCCGGGCGGCGGAGCACTGCGGCACACAGAGAGTAGTGCTTACCGTTGCTTCCTTCCGGACCTGGCGGGGTTTGCACCCCCCTGTTGCGCAGGGCCGCCGCCCGGGCCCAAACGAGCTGCTCTCAATGGCGGAGAGAGTGGGATTTGAACCCACGGTGAGGCTTTTAGGCCCCACACACGATTTCCAGTCGTGCCCCTTCGGCCACTCGGGCATCTCTCCAGCCTTAGTTCTTAAAAAATATACACCAGGGCCCGGAGCTTTGTCAAAGCACTCTCTTGCGAAATGCCGAAGGAGTAATGCCCGTGACCTTCTTGAAGTGCTTTATGAAGTTGGATATATCGTTGAAGCCCACCTCCAGGGCTACCATGGAGACGCTGAGGGCCCGGTTCTTGAGAAGCTCCTTGGCCCGCTCCACCCTCATGCGGATGAAAAACTGAAGCGGGCTTATGCCCAGATGTCTTTTGAAAACCCTGCAGAAGTGGTGCTTGCTCATGTCCGCCACGGAGCTAAGGTGCTCCAGGGTGATCTCCTCTGCCAGATGCTCCTCCATGTAGCGGATGCTTTTAAGGAGCCCGGCTGGCAGGTTGGAGGTAGCCCTCTGCAGGAGTGCGGGAAGCTCATCACCTCTGGGCAGATAGGGATGACGCCTTTCCCTGCCCATGCGCCTCAGCCTGAGGAGATTCTCCAGGGTCTCCTTCAGTTGGAACACATTTATGGGCTTCTTGAAGAAGTCCCTGGCCCCGAGTCTGAAGGCCTCCACCACCAGCTCGGCGTCGCTCTTTTCCGAAACGAACACCACCGGCACCTCCGGCCGCTGTAGCTTCAGCTCCCTCAGGAGTCTCAGGCCACGCTCGGCATCCCCTCCCCCGTCCAGCACCACAGCCTGGGGGTTATAGTACTGCAAGGCCTCATGGACTGCCCTCAGGGGACATACATGGACCTTCTTGCCGGGCAGAGAAACGCTCTGGGCGAACCCCTCCCCCAAACTATCAGAAATCACCAGGACCGACATGATTCCCCGCCTAAAGAATTTAAAGGAAACTTGCACAATTTTGCAATCTATAGAATTATAGAGGCAAAGGTAGCCTAATGCAACCATTGTATATAAGTTCACTACACCGAGGGGTTTCTGTCCTCCGGGCCCTTTCCACGGCGCCGTTAAGCTTGGGGCTCCGGGGCGGACTGCTTAAGCACCGCATTGGGCAGAGGCCTTATTCCAGGGNGTCTATCCGTCTCCGGGCTCCGAGACCTTGTAAGCCCTGGGTTGCGCATCGCATGGGGGGCCGTCTCCTCCTGGCCGAGATGGCTCTTGTGCGGGGCTCCGCTGCGCCCTGTCCTTGAGAGTGGAATCCCCTTGCAACGCTGAACCTCTACACCCTTAACTCTGTCTCACATGTATCTGAACTTGTTCACATTCCCTGGGCTTCACAACGGCCTTTGCCTCTGGTATCTTATAAGGCACATACAAACACCCTTGAAGAAGGAGGGACTCTCTGATGTCCAAGATCACTCTCAGCGTCATCAAGGCAGATGTAGGAGGCTATGTGGGCCACTCCAGCATTCATCCCGAGCTTATGGAGGTGGCCAAGGAGAAACTGGAGGATGCCAAGGGCAAGGGGCTTGTCCTGGACTTCCATGTAACCCACTGCGGCGACGACCTGGAACTCATCATGACCCACACCAAGGGGGTGGAGAACTCCGACATCCACGGCCTGGCCTGGGACACCTTTGTGGCGGCCACCGAAGCAGCCAAGAAGCTGAAGCTTTACGGCGCAGGCCAGGACCTCTTGAAGGACGCCTTCTCGGGAAATGTGAAAGGCATGGGGCCAGGGGTGGCCGAGATGGAGTTTGAGGAACGAAAGAGCGAGCCCGTAGTCATATTCATGGCCGACAAGACCTCCCCCGGGGCCTGGAACCTACCCCTTTTCAAGATGTTTGCCGACCCCTTCAATACCGCAGGGCTGGTAATAGACCCCACCATGCACGACGGCTTCGTCTTCGAGGTACTGGATGTAAAGGAGCACAAGAAGATAATGCTTAACACCCCCGAGGAGTCCTATCACCTGCTGATGTTTATCGGGGCCACAGGCAGGTACATGATAAAGAACATCTACCGCAAGGACGGCGACATAGCGGCGGCCGCCTCCACCCAGAAGCTCAGCGAGATAGCCGGCCGCTATGTAGGAAAGGACGACCCCGTGCTCATAGTGCGCTGCCAGTCCGGCCTGCCTGCCGTAGGGGAGGTGCTGGAGCCTTTTGCCTTTCCCCACATAGTGGAAGGCTGGATGAGGGGCTCGCACAACGGTCCCCTCATGCCGGTGCCTTTCCACTATGCCACCCCTGCCAGATTCGACGGTCCCCCCAGGGTAATAGCCGCTGGGTTCCAGATTGTGGAGGGCAAGCTCCTGGGGCCCAGGGACATGTTCGACGACCCCAGCTTCGATGAGGCCAGGCGCAAATGCAACGAGATTGCCAACTACATAAAGGCCCACGGGCCCTTCGAGCCCCACAGACTGGGCCTGGAAACCCTGGAGTACACCACCATGCCGGCCATCATGAAGAAGCTGGAGGGAAGGTTTCAGCCCGAGGAGTGAGGGCCATGCCCGGGCCGGAGCTTCCGCTTGTGCAGGACGCCCCCCTGGAGGGCAAGGTGGTGCTGGTGAGGTTTGACCACAATGTGGTCAAGGGTGGCGCCATCCGCGACCCCTACAGGATTGACCGCTCCCTGGGTACCTTGTATAGCATCGTGGAGCGGGGTGGAAGGCCCATCCTCATGACCCACATTGGAAGGCCCAGGGACAAGAAGACAGGGCACATTGCCTGCAGGGCCGAGGAGTCGGTGGCCCCGGTGGTGCAGTACCTGGAGCGGAAACTCCATGTGAGGTTCCTCACCCCGGAGTTCGAGGTCCATCCGGAGCTGGGCATCCTGGACATAGACNCCTCCATAAACCACGCCATCAAGGCCCTCAGGGAGCGCAAGATAGGGGGAATATACCTGCCCAATACCAGATGGTTCAGGGGAGAGGAGGCTACCGGGGCGGCCAGGGAACGCTTTGCCCTACAGCTGGCGGGACTGGCAGACATATATGTGAACGATGCCTTCGGTTCCTGGCAGCCCCATGCCTCCACCTACGACATCACCCGCTACCTGCCCTCCTTTGCCGGCTACCTCATGCAGGAAGAGATAGAAAATCTCTCCATGGTACTCAACCCCCAGAGGCCCTTTACCGCCGTGGTGGCAGGGGCCAAGTATGACACCAAGATCAGGCCCCTGTACGCCCTTTACGCGCGGGCAGACTACCTCATCCTGGGTGGGGTGATTTACAACACCTACCTGGCCGCCAAGTACGGGATACGCATCAAGGGGGTAAGCCCCGAGGATGTCCAGGCAGCCAAGGAGCTTGTAGCCATGGATGCCAAGCAGGGCAAGATCGTGGAGCTCTCCTATGTGGTAGAGTCCGACACCCTGGAGGGTAAGCTGGAGGGCCACTACAGGACGGTGTCCGTGGCGGACTTCAAGCCGGGGAGGAGCTACGGCTACTTCCTGGACATCGATGCCCGTTCCTTCCAGACCCCCCAGGTGCAAGAGGCCTTGGGCGAGGCCAGAACTATCTTCGTAAACGCTGTTATGGGCTACACACCCCACTTTACCGAGGGCTCCAAGGCCCTGGATGAGACCATCGACAAAAATCGCCAGGCCAAGAAGCTCTACGGAGGGGGCGACACCCTCCAGGAGTTCAAAAACCTCTGCCCAGGGCTTTACCTCTCGGTGCTGGACGACGCCAGGTACTATTTCTTCACCGGCGGAGGCACCGTACTTACCGCCATTGAGAAGGGAAGCCCCTACGGGCTCAAGCCCGTGGAGGCCCTCATGAAGAACCGGGGGCAGCCCCTCTGTGTTTGATTTTCCCCTTCAGGCTGTGGTAAATTACCGGCTGAACTTTAACAGGGAAGGAGGCCTTTAAGTTGCCCACGAAGGCGGCGCCGAAGAAGANCCTTTCAGCCCTCAAGAGGGCTCGCCAGGCCAGGAAGCGCTACGAGCGCAACAAGGCCGTAAAGACCCGCATCAAGAACCTCGTCAAGAAGGTCCAGGCTGCCGTGGCCGAAGGCAACCCCGAGGCCACCCTACAGGCCCTCAGGGAGGCCCAGAAGATTATCTACAGGGCGGCCACCAGGGGAATAATCCACTCCAACACCGCGGCCAGGAAAGTCTCCAAGATAACGAAGCTGGCCAACAAGGTGCTGGCTAAATCCGAAGCAGCCTGAGCACCACCGCCTGGAGTCTGAAGGTCTTGGCCGAGGTCCTGGCCCGAAGGTTGGCCTCTTTCAAGAGCTGGAAGGCCCGGTACTTCTCCCGCGGGCCGAGGCGCTTGTCCGAGGCCACCTGAGCATTCAAGGCCCCCAGGGCCATGAGGACATCGGTAGCAGCCTCTATGTCCTGGCACACCCTGAGGGCCAGCTCCGCATCCCGCCTCCGGAAGGCCTCTGCCAGCTCAAAGGCGCTGTGCTGGCCCATCATCCGGCAGAGGGCCCTTATGTCTTCAACTTCAATGTGCCTCTTTCCCAGGCCGCTCAGCTTACCCAGCTCCGAGGCCGCAAGCCCGGGNTCCTGCCCCGTAAGCTCAAGCAGACAGGCCGCCGCCTGCTGGGAAAGAACCAGGCCCTCCCCTGTGGCCCTGTGCCTGAGCCACTCCACCATTTCCCCCTCTGAAAGACGCAGGTGAAATGTCCTGGGACACCGAAGCGGGGGCCTCTTGCTCAGGGCAAACAGGGCCAGGAGGTTCTGCCTGACCGGGGCCTCCACGTATTGCCTAAGCCTCTTGAGCTCTGCGACCTTGAGGGCCTGCACATTCTGCAGGCAAAGGACCATCCGCTTGCCCAGAAAGGGTATGCTCCGGAGGGCCTCCAGGGCTTGAGGAAGGGAAAACTCGGGCTCAGAGGCGTCCATGTCCAGGCAGGCAAACTCCCTGGCCTCGGGAGGCACCAGCCCCTTTAGCATCTGCCTGGCCTCGTAAAGCCAGAAGGGTTCGGGGCCATAAAACAGGTACACGGGCTCTGGTAGCCCCTGCCTGAGCTCCGCTATAAAGGCCCTCAGGCTCACGGATAAAGCAGGGAGGCCAGCACCTCCGCGGCCAGCTCCCTGAGGGCCCTCCTCAGGGCCTCCTGCCTGCTGGCAAACACCTGGGCCATCTGGCCCGTGGCGGAGAAGGAGACAACGAAAGGCCCCCTCCCCCGAAGGGGCTTCTCCCCTTGGGGACTCCTGAGATAGAACTTCCCCCCTACCCTGACCTCATAAATGGTGAATACCCCCTCGGCCTCGGCGGTGCCCACCAGGTGGAACTCCTGGAGGCTTCCGTGAAGCACCTGGGGGGCCTGGGCATCCAGTACGATCCCCTGGCGGCTCATCTCCTGAAGAAGGGCCTCCCTGAGGAGGTCCTGAAGGCCCGGCTCCGTGGTGAGGTTTCGAATTTCGCCCAGGGCCAGCCTCCTGAGCCCTGGCTCATGGAGGCTGTAGCCACAGGAGGCCGCCAGCAGGCCTGTCAGCAGCAGGGCCAGGAGGGACCTCATTAGAGCACTATGTTTACCAGCCTGCCCCTTATTACAAAGACCTTCTTTATGGGCTTCTGACTGGTAAGCTCCTTGATCTTGGGCTCCTTCAGGGCCACCTCCTTCAGGGCCTGCTCGTCAAGCCCTGCCGGCACCATGGTCTTGGCCCTCACCTTGCCATTTACCTGAACCACCAGTTCCACCTCTTCCTCCCGGGCGGCCTCCTCATCCCACGGGGGCCAGGGCTGCTCCTGGATGCTGGGAGGATTGCCCAGGGCCTGCCACAGCTCCTCGGCTATGTGGGGGCAGAAGGGGTTGAGCATCAGGAGAAGCCGCTCCAGGGCAAAGCGCATCTGCCTGAAGTCCTCCTCGCTCCGAGGCCTGAAGGCGCTTATGACGTTAAGGAGCTCCATCATGGCGGCTATGGCGGTGTTCAGGTGGAAGTCCCGCTCTATGTCCCTGCTTACCCGTTTTATGCATTGATGGGTCTTCCTTACCAGGGGTGAAAGCTCCCGGGGCTCTGCCGCCACGCTTCTTAGGGCCTCCAGGTGGACCATGGTGGTGTTCCACAGCCTCTGCAGAAACCTGTAGCAGCCCTCCACTCCCTTTTCAGACCATTCCAGGTCCTTTTCCGGCGGGGCGGCAAACAGGCAGAACAGCCTGGCCGTATCTGCCCCGTAGCGCTGAACCAGGAAGTCGGGGTCCACGATGTTCCGCTTGGACTTGGACATTTTCTCGGTTCTTCCCCTCTGCACCTGGGCACCACAGTGCACGCATCTGCCCCCCTGGGCCTCCTGGGGATAGAGCCATCCATGCTCGGGACAGCGGAGGGTCTCCATGCAGACCATCCCCTGGGTAAGCAGCCCCTTGAAAGGCTCGCTCAGGGTGGTAAGACCCAGGTCCCGCAGCACCCTCATGAAGAACCTGGAGTAAAGCAGGTGAAGCACTGCGTGCTCCACCCCTCCGATGTACTGGTCCACAGGCATGAACCTGGCAATGGCCTGGGCATCCAGGGCAGGGCCGTCCTTGGGGCTACAGAACCGGATGAAGTACCAAGAGGAATCCACGAAGGTGTCCATTGTGTCGGTCTCCCGCCTGGCCGGGCCCTGGCAGCGGGGGCAGGTAGTGTGCACAAATTCCCTGACCTCGGCCAGGGGCGAGCCCCCCGTGGCCTTGAAGCTCACCTCCTGGGGAAGCAGTACCGGCAGCTCCTCCTCGGGCACTGGCACCACTCCACAGCGCTGGCAGTAAAGCACCGGTATGGGGGTGCCCCAATAGCGTTGCCGGGAGATGCCCCAGTCCCTGAGCCTGTACTGCACCGCCGGCCTGCCCAAGCCCCGCTGCATTAGATACTGCGTGATGCGCTCCCTGGCCTCCGCGCTCCTTAGTCCGGTAAAGGGGCCTGAGTCCACCAGTACTCCGTCCTCCTCAAAGGCCTGCCCTTGGGGTAGAGGGCTCTCCAAGGGCATCACCACAGGTCTTATGGGAAGGCCGTACTGCCGGGCAAACTCGTAGTCCCGCTGGTCATGGGCCGGCACGCACATGATGGCCCCCGTGCCGTATTCCATGAGCACGAAGTTGGCCACCCAGACGGGCAGGGCCTCGCCGTTTACGGGGTTAATGGCATACTGGCCCGTAAAGAGGCCGTGCTTTTCCTCCATCTTCCCGTACTTCTCCTTTATGCGCTCCAGGGCCTCCTTGTCCTTCAGCAGGCGCTCTGCCAGGGGATGCCCCGGGGCCAGGCACACGAAGGTGGCCCCATAAAGGGTATCGGCCCTGGTGGTAAAGATGATTATTTCCTCGTCCGTGCCCTTGAGCCTGAAGCTTGCCTGCAGACCTTCGCTTCGGCCAATCCAGTTGCGCTGCATGGCCAGCACATGCTCGGGCCAGCCCTTAAGCTCGTCGCAGCCCCTGAGGAGCTCCTCCTGGTAATGGGTGATTTTAAGGAACCACTGCTTCAGCTCCTTTTGAAGCACCGGGGAGTCGCACCTCCAGCAGGCCCCGTCAATAACCTGCTCGTTGGCCAGCACGGTGGCGCAGGAGGGACACCAGTTGACAAAAGCGTTCTTCCTGTAGGCCAAACCGCGCCGAAGCATCTTAAGGAACAGCCACTGGTTCCAGCGGTAGTACTGGGGCTCGGAGGTGTTGACCTCCCTGGACCAGTCGTAGGAAAGCCCCAGGGCCATGAGCTGCCCCTTCATGTAAGAGATGTTTTCAGCGGTCCACCGGGCGGGATGCACCCCTTCCTTTATGGCAGCATTCTCGGCAGGCAGGCCGAAGGCATCCCAGCCCATGGGGTGAAGCACCTCGTAGCCCTTCATGCGCTTGTACCGGGCTATCACATCCCCAATGGCATAGTTGCGTACATGGCCCATGTGGATGCGTCCTGAGGGATAGGGGAACATCTCCAGGCAGTAGAACTTCCTCCTGCCCCCCNCCCCCCCAAGCCGGAAGAGCTGCCTCTCGGCCCAGTAGCGCTGCCACTTGGGCTCTATCTCCTTGGGGTCATACCTTCGCAAGTAGGCCTCCCTTAAAGAATAAATCTTTAAAAGTTAGCATAACTTTGGGGAGGCCGGCAAGGGAGGGCCCTAACGCCCGCGTCTTCGCCCCCTGTAGGNGCTGCGGCAAGATCGTGCAAACCAGAGCAAACCCAGGGGGCACCGGTCTACACCGACAAGCATGGGCCGCTCCATGAAACTTGCCCCGGAGGTCAACCAGGCCCGTGGGCTGTGTAGATTCTGAATGTAAGGTCTGCCGGATGATCCGAAGAGGCGAGGACTTCTACTGCTCTTGCGGTTCTGCCTTCGGCTGCTTCTGCCATATCTTAAGGCTTTCCCTTATAAGCCTTACCCGGTTCTGAAACTCCTGGGCAATGCGGTCTGCCTCCTCCTGAGAGCCTATCACATGAGGGGTGACCATCACCACGAGTTCGGTCTTTTCTTTGGTGCGGGTGGTGGTGGAGAACAAATACCCTATGAGGGGAATTTTGCTAAGCACCGGTATGCCTTCTCTCCTGAAGTTATCGCTTTCCCTTATCAGCCCGCCTATAAGCAGGGTCTTACCGCTTTCCACCACGGCGGTGGTGGTGGCCTTGCGGGTGTTGAAGGAGTCAAATGTCTCGCCCAGCACGGTGGCGGCCCCCCGGTTTACCTGACTTACCTCCTGGGTTATCTCCAGGGTCACCTTGTTCTTCTCGGTAATCCGAGGCGTAACGGTAAGGATGGTGCCCACGGTGCGGTACTGCACCTGGGCCTGGGTGGAGAGGGTGCCTGTCTCAGGCTGCTTTATCAGCCCGGTGGCAACGGGCTCCTCGCTTCCCACCTCTATTTTGGCCTCCTTGTTGTCCATGGCCAGTATATGGGGGCTGGCCAGCACATTGAGCCTGCCCTCGCTGGCCAGTACCTGCAGGGTTGATTCAATGAGCAGGGAGTCCACCACGGCCGTCACCAAGCCTGTAATGCCCCTGCCTCCCGTCAAAGCAGGGCCGAGAACAACTCCTCCTCCCTCGGTAATGGTCACGGTGGAGGTCCCGGTAAAGGCCAGGTCTGGCCTTTCCCGTTTAAACAGCCATTGGAGTCCAAACTCCGCCACATCGGTAAGGGTCACCTCGGCCACCAGTACCTCTATGAGCACCTGTTTTGGCGGAACATCGAGCTTTTTAAGAAGCTCCAGGACGCTCAGGTATGTCCTGGGGGTGCATTTTATTATCAATGCGTTTATGTCCTTGTAGGCAGTGATGGTCACCTTGCCCACCTCGGCGGCAATACCCACCGCGGGGGCCGGAGGCTGGGGCCGGCGCACTACCCTCCTGGTGGGCTGGGCCGCTGCGGGCCTGGCCGGCCGGGGGGCCTCCTCCTTCTCGGGGTAGATCTCCTTGAGAATCTTGGCCAGCTCCTCGGCCTCGCCGTTTTCCACATAGTAGACGAACGTCCTGACGGTCTCCCTCTCGGTCTCGGCCACATCCAGGGCCTCCAGTATCTTCATGAACTTAAGCAGGGTATGGGGCAGGGCGGTGAGTATGAGCAGATTGGCCGGCTCATACACTATTATGTCGGTGCCCCTGGGGGCCAGACGGCGCAGGATGCCCACGATTTCCGACGCCTTTACATACTGAAGGGGCACCAGCTGGGTGATAAAGCTGGCATCCAGGGTCATTTCCACCTGGGTGTCTTTTTTCACCTCCAGGGGCTGCTGCCTGGCCGTATCCAGGGGCACTATGCGGTACAGGGGACCGTCCTTTACCGCGGTAAGACCGTTGAGCTCCAGGATGCTCTGGAATATCCTGAAGAGGTCCTTCATGGGCACCCGGCGGTACGACTGGATGGTTACCTGCCCCTTTATTCCAGGGGAAAGGATGTAGTTTATTCCCAGCAGTTCTCCGAAGGTAGCTATGACGCTTTCTATGTCGGCGTTGTCAAAGTTAAGGATTATGTACTCCTGGGGTCCCTCCTTCTCCACCCTCACGGGCCGGGGCTTCTTTACAGGAGGGGGCTTTTCCTCAGGTAGGGGCGGCGGAGGCGGAAGCTCAAGCCTCTCCTGCACCTGGGGTTGCGGCTCCGGGGCAGGGGCCGGAGGCCTAAGCTCCTTCTTCAGGGGAGCACAGGAAGGCCCCAGTAGCAGCAGAGCCAGTGCAAGCCCCAAAGGCCTCATTTCTTGAGATGCCTTACCTTCTTCATGGAAAGCACTATTTCCTCATCCTGCCATCTAAGCAGTACCTCTTTTTCCCCTATCTCCAGCACCTGGGCCCCCAGGAGCACATCGCCCACCCTCAGGGTGTGCACAACTCCCTTGGGGTCCTCAAGGAGCACCAGGGCCTCTGTCCTGTCCAGCACCACCCCTCTGAGCTTCAGGTCGGGCGGGGCGAGGGGCTCAGGCGGAGGCTTCGCAGGTTCGGCCTCTGCCGGAGGCTCAGGCGGAGGCTCATATCCCCGCTGGCGGCTGAAGAGGTTCCTCCTTAGTATCTCCTCGCTCCAGCCGGCACTAAAGCCCCGGGGCATTTCCTCTACCTGCAAGGCCTGCCCCTTCCTTTCCTGCTCAAGGCTCCCCAAGGGGTCGTACAGCAGCACCTCCCTGAGAAAATCTGCCAATAAGATTACCACAACTGAGGCCAAAAGGCCTAATATCACCCACCTGCGGCTCATGGCTCCATCAGTCCTGAGACCTGCATCTTTATTCTCAGCTCCTTCTGCTTTCTGACATCCACCAGGGAGAGCATCAGGGAGTCTATGCGCATAAAGCCCTGGGGCTCATCCAGGCTTCGGAGAAACTCGCTAAGGGCCCGCATATCCCCCCTGGCCTCAAGGAATATGGGCAAGGACAGGAAAGGCCCCTCCTGAGCAGCCTTCAGGGGCCTGATGGTACGGCTCTGAAGCCCTGCGGCCCTGGCAGCCTCCTGGAGCCTGAGCTGGAGGCGAGCAAAGGCCAGGGGCTTTTGCACCCCAGTGATTATNCCCTCCTTGAGGGCTTGAAGCTCCCTTCTGGCTGCCTGAAGCTGCTCCTCCGTGACCCTGGCCCCTCTAACAAACTGCCGATACTTAAGGAGCGTGGCATACTCCGTCTGAAGCTCTGCCCTCATGTCTTGGCGCCTGTCCCGCAAAGGGGCCAGTACCAAGGCGTTAAGCAGCAGCAGGGCTACCAGGGCGGCCAGTGCCAGCAGGGGGCGGCTCATTGCTCAAGCTCCATCTTTATGCTGAAGCGTTCCAGGCCCTCCCGCGTCACCACAGGGGNGGAAAACTGCACCTTTCTAAAAAGGGGGGAACGCTCCAGGGGCTCTATGAGCAAGGCCGACTGCCGGGCGAACCCCTTGAGCTCCACCTTGCCGGAGGCGTCAATCCTAAGGCTCATGAGCCAGGCCTCCTGGGGAAGCAGGCGGCTTAGCTCCGAGAGGGCCCTGGTAGGCAGGTTCATCCGTTCCTGGAACCCGAGGATAAAGGCCTTCTGGGCCCTTATATCCTCAAGCTCATCCTGTATCTGAAGAAGCTCCCTGGCCGTGCGTTCAAGCTCCTTCCTCTCGGCCCTTACCTGCTGAAGGGCCCTGTAGTCCTTGTAATAGGCCAGGGAGGGGCTGAGCAGATAGAGGGCCNCCGCCAAGGCTGCCATGCTCCAGAGGGCTACGGTGTAGTAGTCCTTTTTCACGGGCCTCAAGGTACCAAAGGAAAGGTCCATACCCAAGGGCCTCCTCAGGGGGCCTATACCTGAGGAGGCCACGGCATAGGCAGGTGAAAGGGCCAGGGGCTGGGCTCCCTCCAGCTCGCCTCCAATGCTCCAGATGGCAAGACCCCGCTGCCGGAGGGCGCCTATCTCGGCCTTGGCCTGCTCAGGGGCAAGGAGCCTGAGCTTCTGTAGCCTGCCCAGGTGAAACTCTGCCACATACACTCTGGAAGGCCCCTGGCAGAGCACCGCGCCCGTATGAAGACGCCTCCGCCTCAGAAGCAGCCCCAGGGTTTCCAGGAAGGTGCACCTCAGGCCCAGGGGCCTGAGCCCCGTGTCCTTCAGTGCATCCTGGAGCCAGCTCCAGCCCTGATGCCTCAGGGCCAGCACCAGCACCTGAAGGCCCCTGGGGGTCCTTTCCAGTACATGGAAGTCCCATGCATACTCCTCGGCAGGCAGGGGCAGGTACTTCTCCAGCTCAAAAGAGAGGGCCTGGCGAACCTCCTGGGGCTTCATGGGGGGAAGATGGAGCATGTAATGGAGGAAGGCCTCCAGGGGCAGTCCCACCACCACCGCCTTGAGGGAAAACTTCTTCTTATACTCCAGGAGGGTTTCCCTCAGCCTGGAGGTCCGGGCAGAAGGCTCCTGGGGAAGCTCCACCTGGTGGTAAAAGAGCGCCTTGGGCCCCGCAAAGCCCCTGGTAAGCCCGGAAAGCTCTGCCACGGCATCCTGGATGCTAAGCCCTATCGTACGCAACCTCTAAGGAATCCCTCCAGTAAAGCGTTCTCAGGACGAAAAATCCCCTTGGGTCATGCTGCCTCTGCAGTAGTGCCTCTATGTGCACCCCTTGCCTGCTCCCCTTGGGCCTTACAAACACATCCACCTTGAAGTGAAACGAGGCCGTGAGGTTGACCCCCCGCTTGGTGGCAGAGGCGGGTATAGCCCTTAGGCCTCCCAGGTCCTCCCTGAGCCCCACAATGCGTCCCACCTCCAGAGGGTCTATCCCCAGGAAGGCCAGCGTCTCCTTGGTAGCGGTGTTCACATTAATCCCCGCATTCTGCACGGTGGCATATGGGGAAATTGCCTCCAGGTATTCCTTCTGGAAATCCTTTACCAGCACGAGCTCCCCCAGGGTGTCCAGGGGGGCATTCTTTGCCTTGTAAGGGGGACTGAGGGACTCGTAGTAGTCGCTCTCCACCCCCAGGAGGTGGTGTTCATCATCAGGGTCCGTCCAGTCCAGGATGGCGTCGGCCAGGGCCTGGAGGTCCTCCTCCGGCACCCCGGCCTGGCCCAGAAGGGCCTGAAGCTCCCGGGCCTTCAGGACATTGAGGTTGAGCCTGGACTCCATGTCCACCACTTTCACCACTACATGGGCCCCCTGCTGGGTGCCCTGCCCTGCCATGGGGGGCCTGTCCGGGTCGGTGCGCAGGTTGCCCTCCTCGTCCACATAGTCCACCTGGGGGTCGGGGTCCGTGGCCAGCCAGTAAAGCACCTCATGAAACTTGGACAGGGCCAGGGCATAGGCCTGGGCCTCCTCCTTCAGGTTTCTGGCCCCCATGGCCTCCTGCCGGCTGGCCACAGAGAAGGCAAAGGCCATCACTCCCAGGAGGCTCATCACCCACAGGGCCATGAGGAGGGCCACACCGCCCTCAGAGCTCAATCTGCGTAACCCTGTATACCTCATCAACGGTGCTTATTCCCCGGGCCGCCTTGCCCAGGCCGTCCTGCCTGAGGGTCTTCATGCCTTTTGCCAGGGCAGCCTCCTTCAGCCTGGAGGAGGTGGCCCTGGCCGTAATAAGCTCCCTTATGTCCTCGTCCACCACCATGAGCTCAAATATGGCAATCCTTCCCTTGTAGCCTGTGTGGTTGCACTGGGGGCAGCCCTTGGCCCTGAAGAGGCGCTCCACCTGAAGCTCCTCTCTCAGATGTCCCGGGGCAACATAGGGCTCCTTGCAGACCGGGCAGAGCCTCCTCAGCAGCCTCTGGGCCATCACCCCCACCAGGGTGGAGGAGATGAGATAGGGTTCCACCCCCATGTCGGCCAGCCTGGCAGGGGCGCTGGGGGCATCGTTGGTGTGCAGGGTGCTGAAGAGCAGATGACCCGTGAGGGCCGCGTGGATGGCTATGTTGGCAGTCTCCAGGTCCCTGATTTCCCCTACCATGATGATATCCGGGTCCTGCCTTACTATGTGCCTCAGGCCACTGGCGAAGGTGAGGCCTATCTTGGGCCTGACCTGTATCTGGTTAACCCCCTTGAGCATGTACTCCACGGGCTCCTCTATGGTTATGATCTTCTTCTCCGGGCTGTTTATCCTCTGAAGAGAGGCATAGAGGGTGGTGCTCTTTCCACTGCCTGTGGGCCCGGTGATGAGAATCATCCCATAGGGCAGCCTGATAAGGGCCTCATACCTTTTGAGCAGCTCCTCCTCCATGCCCAGCTCCTGAAGCCCCAGGAGCGAGACCCCTTTGTCCAAAATCCTCATCACTATGCTTTCCCCGTGGATGGTGGGAATGGTGGAAACCCTTATGTCCACCTCCCTGCCTGCGAACACCCCCTTTATACGGCCATCCTGGGGAAGCCTGCGTTCGGCTATGTTCATCTGGCTTATGAGCTTTACCCTGGAGCTAAGGGCCGGCTGCATCCTCACGGGAAAGCGCTCCCTGTCATAAAGAATGCCGTCTATGCGATAGCGCACTCGCACATGGGTCTCCTCCGGCTCTATGTGCACATCGCTGGCCCGTTCCTTCACGGCATCCTCCAGGAGGAAATTCACCAGCTGCACTATGCCCTTTTCCTGGGCCAGGTCCTTCAGGTGGGTTATGTCCGGGCCGGCCTCTGGCTGGGGAGCCGCCTCCTCAATGGCCCCCTCTATGAGCCTCTGCATGAGGGCGTCCTTGGAGGCATAAAGGCCCTCCAGATGTTCCCTTATGGCACTTTCCTTGGCCAGAAACAGCTTAACCTCATAGCCCAGAGAGGCCCTGAGGGCATCGGCCAGCTCCTCGGCCCTGGTGGGGTCAGCTATGGCCACCGACAGCACTCCATCAGAAAGCCCCAGAGGCAACACCCCGTTTTCCACGAGAAAACTGAAGGAGACCCGCTCCAGGGGTAAGGCCTCGGGAAACTCCTCCTCCGAGACCACCTCCATGCCCCACTGCTCGGCCAGGGCCTCCAGCACCTGCTCCTCCCTGAGATAAAGCTCCCTCAATATCTCCCCCAGCCTGCGTCTCCGACCCTCCCGGGCCTGAACCTCCAAGGCCTCCTGTACCTGCTGGGGCTTCACATAGCCCAGAGCAACCAGTATCTCCCCAATCTTTTTGCCCATGGCTCCTTGGCTATTATATCACAAAGGAAAATTATTCAATTTAAACAAAAAGTTAGCAAAATTTCAGCAAGTACAGCATTAGGTTTTTCCAATTAATCTATGAAAAATGCAAGCTATTTTCCCGGCACGCTGGGGACAGAGCCGAAGATGTACTTGAAGTCCTCGTCTTCGAATCTGAGGCCTGCGCCCATGTAGAAGCCTCTCATGTGGCTGTTGAGGATGTTATCCATGCCGGCGGAGAGGAAGAGGTGCTTGAAGAGGAAGTAGTCTGCCCCAGCCGAGAGGTGGGCCCGTTCTGCCCCCTCCTCGTTGGTGCCGAAGTCCCAGGCCTCTATACTCAGGCGCAGTCTGTCCTCAAGGAGGAACTGCTCCAGGCCCAGGCCGAAGGNGCTCTCCATGAGGCCTATCTTCAGGGCGGTATCATGAAACCTCTTTACAAACAGGGCGGTGAACTCTATGTCCTGCTCTGTAGTGGTCTGGGTAGTGGTTTCCCCATCCACCACTACGGTCTCCGTTTCCGTGCGGCCCAAGGGGTCGGCGGTTATACCCAGCACATAGTATTTGTCCTCTCTGGGCTGCAGGGTTAGGAAGAACTGGCCCTTGGTCTCGCCCAGGCGGCTCAAGTACCTGCCCTGGAAGGTGAGGAAGGTCCTGAAGCGCACGATGGCCCCCAGGGTCTTGTCCACATTTTCCACGGTGCTGGTGAGCTTCTCGTAGAGGCGCTCGTCCTTGAGGAGTTTACCCAGGGTACCCTGCCCTTCTTGGAGTCTGGTGGCGATGTCCTCCGCCTTCTGAAGGATGGACTTCACCTGGGGCCTGTTTTCCTGAAGCAGGGCCTTGACCTCTGAAGAGGTCTCCCTCAAGTTCCTTAGGGNCTGGGGAGCCTCCTCCTTGAGGGAGGCGGAAAGNTCCCTCAAGTTCTCCAGGAGTTCTTTCACCGAGGCCTGGTTGCTGCTAAGCATTTCGTCCAGCCTTTTGACCAGGGCATTTATGCCCTCCAAGGCCTCTCTGAAGCGTTTGTCTCCCTCCCATAGCAGGGTGTTTGCCCTGGCGGTAAGCTCCTTGAGGTTTGATATGGCCTCCCTCATGTCCTCAATCTGTTCCCGGGCCAGCACCTGGTTGATGCGCTCCGTGAAGGTATTAACGCCTTCGGCCACCGAGGCCAGGTCGCGCATCAGTTCGTCCACATCCACCAGTTCCTTGACATTCTTGATGGTGTCGCCGTCCTTAAGGGGCGGCTCCTGGGAGCCCACTTCAAGCTCCAGGTACTTCTCCCCCAGGAGCCCGGTGGTGCGGACAGTGGCAGTGGCATCGGAGTAGAGCTTCACCTGGGGGTATATGCGAAGGGTAAGCTTGGCCCTACCCTGTACAAGCTCTATGCGTTCTATGATGCCTGCATCCACGCCGGCCACCTTTATTCGGGTCTTGGCATCCAGGCCGGCTATGTTCCTGAAGTAGACATATACGGTGTAGCCCTCCTTTCTCTTGAGCCAGTCAAATCCCCCTACCCGGAAGGTCATATAGGAAAGCAGGATGAGCACCAGGAGGGCGAAGATGCCCACTCTGAGCTCCGTGCTTCCCTGGGCGGCCCTCATGAGCTCAATCCCTCCACCTTGATGGGTCCCTGGGCACTGCCGGTGATGAACTGCCTTACCACGGGGTTGTCGGTATTTCTTATCTCCTCGGGGGTTCCCACCTGGATGATTTTCCCTTCGTACAGCATGGCGATTCGGTCGGCAATCTTGTAGGCGCTGTGCATGTCGTGGGTTATGGCCACCGAGGTGACCTTGAGTTCCTTATTAAGCTTCACGATGAGGTCGTTTATGGCATCGGCCATGATGGGGTCCACCCCTGTGGTGGGTTCGTCGTAAAGAAGGATTTCCGGCTCGTGGGCTATGGCCCTGGCCAGGCCCACGCGCTTTTTCATCCCGCCTGAAAGCTCTGCGGGCATAAGGTCCTCCACCCCCGCGAGGCCCACCAGCCTGAGCTTCTCCACGGCAATGGCCCGGGCCTGCTCAGGCTCCATGCCGGCCCTCAGAAGGGCAAAGCTCACATTCTCCCATACCTTGAGGGAGTCAAACAATGCCGCCCCCTGAAACAGCATTCCGAACTTCCTTCTCATCTGGTAAAGCTCCCTTTCACCCAGGGAGGCCACGTCCACCCCCTCCACCAGCACCTTCCCCTCGTCGGGCTTTAGGAGCCCTATTATATGCTTTATGAGCACGCTTTTGCCAGAGCCGCTTCCGCCAATGACCACCATGCTCTCGCCCCGCTGCACCTGGAGGTTCACGCCCCTGAGGACATGGTTTTCGCCAAAGGACTTATGGAGCTCTATTATCTCTATCATCCGAACAGCCAGGCAGAGAGAAAATAGTCCGATACGAGTATGGCCATGAAGGAAAGCACCACCGCCCCGGTGGTGGCCCTGCCCACGCCCTCGGCCCCCCCGGTGGCGTAGAATCCCTTGTAGCAGCTTATGAGGGCTATGAGGGCGCCGAAGAAGCAGGCCTTCACCAACCCGTTGTACAGGTCTGAAAACTCCAGGTAGTCCCAGGTGCGCCGCCAGTAGAGGGNGGAGCTTGTGCCGTAAAGGCCCACGGCAATAGTGTAGCCGCCCAGGATGCCTACGGCATCGGCCATCACCGTTAGGGCAGGCAGGGACAGCACCGAGGAGACGAACCTGGGCACCACGAGGTACTTCACCGGCTTGGTGGCCAGGGTCTCCAGGGCATCTATCTGCTCTGTGACCCGCATGGTGCCCAGCTCCGCAGCCATGGCGGCCCCGGCCCGCCCCGCCACGATGAGGCCCGTAAGCACAGGGCCCATCTCCCTGGTCATGCTGAGGGCTACCACAGAGCCCACCAGGGTCTCGGCCCCAAAGCGCTTGAATCCCGTGTAGGTCTGCAGGGCCAGCACCATGCCTGTAAACACCGCCGTTATGAGCACTACGGGGACGGAGTTGACCCCGATTTCCTGAAACTGCTTGAAGATGTTCCTGCCCTCCAGGGGCGGCATGAGCAGCTCCTTGAGGGTGGAGCACAGGAGCATTGCTACCCTGCCAACCTCCTCCAGGGCCCTCAGCACCCGGGCGCCCAGAAGCTCCAGCAGGCTACGCAACATACACCCTCCTGGCCCTGCCCCCCAGACTGGTGAGAATCTCATAGGGGCTCGTGCCTGCAGCCCGGGCCAGTTGCCAGCAGTGCGGCCCCTGAGGCCCCAGGAGCACTACCTCGTCGCCCTCCCGGAGGTTTGGCACATCCGTGACATCTGCCATGGTGAGGTCCATGCACACCCTTCCCACCACGGGGGCCTCCCTGCCGTTTATGCGTACCTGGGCGGTGTTGGAGAGGCTACCTAGGTAGCCATCGGCATATCCAAAAGCCAGCACCGCTATGAGGGAGTCCCTCTGCGTGGTGAAGGTCCTTCCATAGCCTATGTGCTGGCCCTTCTTCAGCCTCCTGAGGGCCAACACATGGCTCCTTACCTTCATCACCGGCTTAAGCGCGATGGGCTGCTCATCCTGGAAAGGCATGGCCCCGTAAAGGGCCAGCCCCACCCTTACGGCATCCAGGTGGGCCTCGGGCAGCAGGGCCACCGAGGCGGAGCTGGAGATATGGCACAGGGGCCTGAGCCCCCTTTCTGCCAAGGCCGCCCTCAGGGCCAGAAAGCTCCTAAGCTGCGTCTTGGCGTAGCCCAGGTCTTTTGGGCTTACATCGGAGAAGTGGCTCAGCAGCCCCTGCAGTCTGAGCCCTGGGAGGGAGGCAATCTGGAGCACCGCCTCCGCGGCCTCCTGGACATCAAGGCCCATGCGGCCCATTCCCGTGTCTACTTTCACATGCACTGCCACCTCTGTGCCCCGTCTTTGGGCCTGGACACTGAGGGCCCTGGCGGCCTTGAGGCTGTGAAGCACAGGGCTCAGCCCATAATGCAGGATGGCGGGCACATCCTGGTCGTCAAAGAGCACCAGCACCTTGCCCCTCAGGCCGGCCTCCCTGAGGGCCACCGCCTCGGAGGTAAAGGCCACGGCCAGGCACTCTACTCCCTCCTCTTTCAGGGCCCAGGCCACCTCGGTCATGCCGTGGCCGTAGGCATCGGCCTTGACCACGGCGATGAGGGGGCGCTGGCCTATATGGGCCTTGAGGCTTCGGAGGTTGTCCCTAAGGGCTGCAAGATGCACCTCTGCCACCAGGCCCCTCTGCACCTCAGGCCTTCTCCTTCTGCTGCGTCTTTTCCTCCTCAGAAAGGGGCTTCTTCTTGGGGGTCACATCAATCTCGTCGGGCTCGGCCATGGCCCTGCGGAAGTTCTTTATGGCCTTGCCTATGCCGCCGCCTATCTCGGGCAGCCGGGTGGCCCCGAACAGCACCAGCACTATGATGAGGATTATCACCAGCTCCTGCACACCCAGTCCAAGCATGCGTTCTCACCTCCTTACTGTATCAAGAACCCTTTTGAGGTCCTCGGGCGTGTTTATGTTCAGAAAGCTCAGGCCCTGGGGGTCCAGCGCCGAAACCTCGGCCTCGGGCACGAAGACTGCTCCTGTTTCTCTGAGAAAGTCCCTGAGCCCTACCCTGCCTTGAAGAATCCTTCGCTCCATCTCTGGAAGCAACTGCCTGCCGTAATGGCCTAAAAGGGGCTGGGGCCTGCCTCTCCACAGGGGCACCACGGCCGGGCCGTCTGTATCCCTGAGGGCCTTTATCAGCTCAGGATTGGGAAAGGGCATGTCGCAGGCCAAGACAAACNCCCTCTCGGCTCCAGAGGCATAAAGCACCGAGAATATGCCCGTAAGGGGCCCCCTCACATCATAGACATCGCCAATCATGGGAAGGCCCAGGTAGAAGAACTCCTCGGGCCTGTTGGTGCTGATGAGGACCTCCGGGAACAGGCCCTGAAGGGTCTCTATGGTCCTTTCAATAAGCCTTCGACCCTCAATTTCTATGAAGGCCTTCTGGGCAGGGAACCTGGTGTTTTCCCCTCCGGCCAGTATGGCAGAGACCATATGCTTAGTTTATGAAAAACTGGCTTTAAATACAAGAATTTCCGCCAAGGAGGGGGAAAGGCGCCCTTNCCCCTGGGGTTCCTCTTCCTCCAGCCGCTCCAAGAGCTCCTCAATGAGGCCCAGGGCCTCCTGGGCCGCCTGGGGCTGGACCTTCTGGATGGCAAAGCCGGCGTGCACCAAGACATAGTCGCCCACCTGGACCTCCTCGGGAAGCAGCATGAGGCTTACCTGCCTCCTGGCGCCGTAGGTGTCCACCACGGCGGTGAACTGGTCCTTCTCCACTATCTTAGATGGTACCGCCAGGCACACTCTCTCTGACCTCTATTCCCCATTGGGAGAGTTTCCGAAGCGTCTCCTTAAGCATCCTGGGCAGGGCCGCCTGAAGCTCCGGGGAAAGCTCCAGGCAGAGCTCCCCCATGGCCTTGGGCTCCACCCCTACAAGGCACATCTCGGGAGGGGTCTTTCCCCTCAGGGCCATGGCAAAGAGCACATCGTCCAGGCCTATCTGGTGCACCGAGAGCTTGGCCCTGAGGGCGGCGGGAATCTGGCCGTCCTGCAGCACCGTCACGGTGCCGGGCGCAGCCCCCTGCCTCAGGGCATCCAGAATGAGGAGCCTCTTGGCCCCCTCCAGGTAGACGAGGAGGTCAAGGCCCATGGTGCCTCCATCAAGGAGCTTCACCTCCCTGGGGAAGCTGTAGCGCTCCCTGAGGAGCCTCAAGGCATGGACCCCGACCCCCTCATCACCCATGAGCACATTGCCTATGCCCAGAAGGACTACTCCCACTCCTTGCCCGTGACGAACTTGTAGCCGCCGAATATGGAGCCCATCAGGCCGTTGCGCTCAGCAGTGTCCAGGTACCAGGCCACATAGATGTGAAGGACCACGAACGCCGCCAGCACATACAGCACCAGGTGGTGAAGCAGCCTGATGGTCTGCACATGCATCACCGAAAGGAGCCATCCGCCCAGGAGCGTCCATATGAAACCCCCGTGCTTTATCTGGCTGTGCAGGGCAAAGCCACTTACCACCTGGAACAAAAGCAGCAGGTACACGATGAGGTAGGTGAAGCCTGCCACCGCGGTGTGGCCCACGGCATAGGGGGGCTTGCGGCTGATGAACAGGTAGTACTTGAGCGCCGTCCAGAAATCCCTCCGCTGTTGTGCCGTGAAGGGGAACCACACCCTCCAGCTGGCATACCGGTTGCCCACGAAGGCCCAGTACAGCCGCACGATGAGCATCATCAGGAGGAGGTAGCCCGCCACCAGGTGCAGGAAGCGCATCCAGCCCATGGTGTAGCTGGTGTGCTCTGGGTTGGTCTCCAGGAAGGGCAACCCTATGTAAAGCCCCGTGACGGCCAGGGTCACGATGGCCAGCACATTCAGCCAGTGCACCAGCCTTACCGGGAACTCCCACACATACACCCTTATCCTTTCCTGGCTCATGGTGCGCCTCCTTCCTCAGACCACCTTGATGCGCACATACTCCCTGCCCTGGGCATCCAGCACATGCACCGCGCAGGCCATACAGGGGTCAAAGGAGTGTATGGTCCGGAGTATCTCCACGGGTTTCTCGGGGTCCCTGACCGGGGTGCCCAGGAGGGCGGCCTCGTAGGGTCCCCTCTGGCCCTTGGCATCCCTGGGGGAGCCGTTCCAGGTGCTGGGTACCACGCACTGGTAGTTGACGATCTTGCCGTCCTTTATCCTCACCCAGTGTCCCAGCGCCCCCCTGGGGGCCTCGTGCCAGCCGTAGCCCTTGGCCTCTCTGGGCCAGTCCTTGGGGTCCCAGCGGGAGCTGTCGTGTATCCTCAGGTCGCCCCGCTTGATGTTGTCCGCCAACTGGCCCAGCCACACCGGCAGCTGCTCGGCCACCACCAAGGTCTCTATTCCCCTGGCTGCCGTGCGCCCCAGGGTGGAAAACAGGGCCTCAGGCCCCACACCCAGCTTCCCGAGCACCAGATGCACCAGCTCCCTTACCCGCTTGTGGCCCGAGGCATAGGCCACCAGCATCCTGGCCAGGGGGCCCACCTCCATGGGCATGCCGTCATAACGGGGAGCCTTCAGCCAGCTGTACTTCTTGGAGGTGTCCAGGAACTTGTAAGGAGGCTTGGGTCCGGTGTAGCGGTAGTTGGTCTGTCCCTCCCAGGGGTGCTTGGCCACACCGTCGCCCTCGTCGTACTCGTACCAGGAGTGGGTCACATACTCGGCGATCTTTTCCTGCTGCACGGGGTGCACCTTGCTGAGGTCCTTGCCCATGATGATACCCCTGGGCAGAAACAGGTTGTCGGTGTTAGAGATATTGTCGTTGGGGAACTCGCCGTAGGCCAGGTAGTTGCCCACCCCCTCGCCGTAGCCTGCCCACTCCTTATAGAAGGAGGCCACGGCCAGGAGGTCGGGTATGTAGACCTTCTCCACGAACTCCTTGGCCTTCCTGGCCAGCTTCTGCATGTGGGCGAGGCTGCCGGCGTTGAGGGCGTTTTCGCTGTTGGGGTCTATGGCTGTGGCCATGCCCCCCACCAGGTAGGTCTGGGCATGGGGGTTCTTGCTGCCCAGGATGGCGTGAATTTTTATCACATCCCGCTGCCAGTCCAGGGCCTCCAGGTAGTGGGCCACGGCCATGAGGTTGGCCTCGGGAGGCAGCTGGTAGGCCGGATGGCCCCAGTAGGCGTTGGCAAAGATGCCCAGCTGCCCAGCCTCCACAAAGGCCTTGAGCTTGGACTGAACCCCCCTGAAGTAGTCGGTGCTGGAAAGGGGCCAGTCGGAAATGCTCTGCGCCAAGGCGGCCGTCTTCTTGGGGTCGGCCTTCAGGGCGCTGACGATGTCCACCCAGTCCAGGGCGTGCAGGTGGTAGAAGTGGATCACATGGTCCTGCACATACTGGATGCCAGTAATCAGGTTCCTTATGAGCCTGGCGTTATCGGGTATGGTGATACCCAGCGCATTCTCTACGCCTCTCACGGAGGCGGTGGCATGAACCGTGGTTCAAACCCCTCATATGCGCTGGGTAAAGGCCCAGGCGTCCCGGGGGTCGCGGCCGATGAGTATCTTCTCGATGCCCCGGAACATGGTGCCTGCGGCCCAGGCATCCCTGACCTTTCCTCCCTCCACCTGGGCCTCTATCCTCAGGTGTCCTTCAATCCTGGTAATCGGGTCTATGGCAATCTTAGGCACTTATCCTTCCCCCCTTTCTTCGGCTTTCTCTTTGGGCTTGTGCCCGCCCTTCAGGACCCTAACCACTCCATGGGCAGCCAGGCCGGCGGCCGTGGCGGCAGCCAGGCCCAGACCCACCTTGTCGGCGGTCTTCTCCACAGAGAAGCCCGGCACCTTGGGCAGCCTCCTGTAGAAGGGGCTCATGGTGTCCCAGAACCTGGGAGCGGCACAGCCGATACAGCCGTGCCCGGCATACACAGGCCAACTGACACCCTCGTTCCAGCGGATGGAGGGACAGTTCTTGAAGGTCTCCGGCCCCTTGCAACCCATCTCGTACAGGCACCAGCCCAGCCTGTGGCCCTCGTCGCCCCAGCGCTTCACAAACTGCCCTGCATCAAAATGGGCCCTGCGCTCGCAGTGGTCGTGGATGCGCTCGCCGTAGGCAAACAGAGGACGGCCCATGGAGTCCGTCTGCGGAAGCGAGCCAAAGGTCAGAAGGTGCACCACCGTGGCGGTGAGGTTTTCCACATTGGCAGGACAGCCCGGCAGGTTGATGAGGGCTATGCCCTTGAGCACATCCTTCACCCCTACCGCTCCCGTGGGATTGGGCGCAGCCGCAGGCAGGCCTCCGTCCCAGGCACAGGCCCCCATGGCTATGGTGGCCATGGCGTTGGAGCAGACCTCCTTCACTATGTCCACCGCAGCCCGTCCGGCCACCGTGCAGTACNCCCCTCCGTCCTTGGTGGGTATGGAGCCCTCCACTACTACCAGGTACTTGCCCTTCTGATGCTTGAGCACATCCTCCAAGGACTTTTCCGCCTGATGGCCCGCAGGGGCCATAACGGTCTCGTGATAGTCCAAGGAGATGATGTCCAGCACCAGCTCGGCCACACTGGGCTTGGAGGCCCTGAGGAGGCTCTCCGTGTTGCCTGCACAGTCCTGGAACTCCAGCCACACCAGCGAGGGCTTCCTGGCACGCTCCAGGGCCTGCGCTATCTTGGGCACGAAGCTGGAAGGAAGCGCCAGGGTGGCCGCCATGGCCGTGCAGAACTTCATGAAGTCGCGCCGGGAGAGCCCACGCCTAAGAAGTGATTCATACAGACTGCCGTACTTCCGGCTTTCCGCCATTCGAAACTCACCCCCTTTCTCTCTTTGGGCTAAAAGAATAGAAAACTTCAATTAGTATGTCAAGTATTTTTTATCTGCTTATAAGAAAAAATGATATAATTGCTAAAATGTGAAATTTTTTCCCAATAATGCGATGGCGTCAAGCGTATAAGGGATTTGCGGTATTGGCCCTGGTGGTGGCGGCGCTGCTGGCAGGGAGGCTGCANCTGCCTCTCAGGGAGCCTCCCGAGGGGTTTGCCAGGGTGCTCAGGGTGCATGACGGCGATACGGTAAGCATCCGCTACAGGGGCAGGACGGAGCGGGTAAGGCTCCTGGGCATAGATGCCCCGGAGCTGGGACAGAGGCCCTGGGGCCCAAGGGCCAAAAAGCATCTTCGGAGGCTTCTCGGGCAGGCCGGCTGGCTGGTCCGGCTGGAGCTGGATGTGCAGGGCAGGGACCGGTATGGCAGGCTCCTGGCCTATCTGCGAAGCCCCCAGGGGCTGATGATAAACCTCCAGATGGTCCGAGACGGCTATGCCCTGGTGTACACCAGACCGCCCAATGTCAGGTATTCGGCGGAGCTGCTTCAGGCCCAACGAGAGGCGCAGGTGGCCGGGGCAGGCTTCTGGTCAAAGGGGGGGCTCCAGGAGTCTCCCAGGCGCTACAGGGAGCGCCATCCCAGGCTTTAGAAGACCACCCTGTAGCACTGCCTCTTTTTCCTGGCGGCCAGGACCTCTTGTCTCTTGTCCTCGTAGCCCCTCTTGCCCATCATGCCCAGGGTAAGCCTCTTTCCCTCCTCCACCGAGGGCTGGTCAAAGGGGTTCACACCCAGGAGGAAGCCCACAAAGGCGGTGACGAGCTGGAAGAAGTAGAACAGTCCTCCCAGGTGGTAGGCATCCAGTCTGGGCAGCGTGAGGTTCATGCTGGGTCTGCCTGCCTTGGCCAGGGCCAGCTCTGTGGCCTCCTGCTCGGCCTGAAGGAGCTCCGCCAGGCTGTGGCCCGCCAGGTAGCCCATTTCCTCGTACTGGGTAAGGGTATGGGGTATCCGGAGCTCTACATGCTCCCTGAGGCCGATGAACAGGACCACCTTGTCCTGGGGTCCCTCCATCCACAGCTGAAGCTGGGAGTGCTGGTCCGTGGCCCCCACCGAGGGATAGGGAGTAAAGCCCGTGCCCAGCTTGCCCAGGCTCTCGGCCCACAGCTGGGAGAACCACTCGGAGAAGGCCCTGAGCCTGTCCGAGTAAGGCACCATGACCGTGATGGGCCTTCCCTCCTCCCGGCCCATGAGGTAAAGCAGGGCTGCGGTAAGCATCATGGGGTTCTGCCGCAGTTCCCGCAGCATGCAGGCCTCATGCACCGCCCTGGCGCCTGCCAGGAACTCCTCTGCCTCCAGGCCTATAACCTCTGCCAGGAGCAGCCCTACTGGAGTAAGCACCGAGTACCTGCCACCCACCCCGGGGGGTATCTGCAGGGCCGGCACATCCAGCTCCCTGGCCAGGCGCCTGAGGGGGCCCTTCTCGGGGTCGGTGATAAAGACGAAATGCTCCCTGGCCTTGGAGCCAAGCTGCTTGCTCAGGGCCTCATAAAGAATCAAAAAAGACGCCAGGGTTTCCGCCGTGGTGCCGGACTTGCTTATCACATTAACGGCAGTGTGCTGGAGCTCTACCGCCTCCAGGATGCTCCGAAGGCTGGAGGGGTCTACATTGTCGTAGATGAACACCCTGGGCCTTCTGTGGAGGTTGTGCAGGGGGCTTAGGGCCTCCAGTATGCACTTGGGCCCCAGGGCCGAACCCCCTATGCCCAAGAGCAGGAAGTCCTGGAAGCGCTCCCTCAGGCGCCTGGCCTCGGCCTTGAGGGCCGAAAGCTCCTGCCCGGCAAGCTCCATGAAGGCCAGGCCCGGGCGGCGCCCTTGCCTCAGCTCCTCCAGGGTGCCCAGGGCCTGCTCCCTAAGGGCGTCAAGCCTCCGGTCGGTAATGCCCTGCTCCCCTATCACCTCGGCCATCATGTAGGAGAAGTCAAGCTCCATCTGGGCCTCCTTCAGGGCTGTCCCTGAGGGAACCCCTTCGGGCCTCCCTCAGGCCTTCCATCAAGACCACGAAAAACACCACGGTAAAGCCCACCAGCACGGCCAGGAGATTCACCAGCCCGGCCTTGACTAACAGAAGGAGCACTGCAAACAGCAACAGCAGCCTCAGGAGGCTGAAGGCCACCAGCCTGCCCTGGAGCCTCCCCCCCTGGGCCGCTACATTCACGAAGCCCTGCACGGACCAGCTCATGGCCCTCAGGTTGGCCAGGGCAAGCACCCCGCCAACCAGTATACTGGCCCCTGTCCTGCCCTCCATGCCCAGGAGGGCCGAGGCCAGGGCCGCAAGCACCACCGCCAGGGCACCGACCCTATGGATTCTCTTTACCAGCACTGTTTTGCCTCGCCTCCCTGGTAAGCCTGAAGAGCTGCCTGAAGCCCGCCGCTATCCCCAGAAGGAGAAAAACAATGAACAGCCACGGCTTGGTGACCTCAAAGAGCTCATCCAGCAGGTACCCGATGAGTCCGCCTACCACCGTGGCAGCTACAAGCTCTATGCCCACGGTGCTGGCCCTGAGAAGCTGCCTGAAGAGTTCGCCCATTTAGTAGAGATTATACCCCAAAGAGAGAAGGCCCCGAAAATCCCGAGATTTTCGGGGCCTTAAAACCTGTATCCACGCGAATTTTTTGGGGTTAGGCCGCTGTCCCCTGGGCCTCCCTAAGCCACTGGAGCCTGGAGCCCTCTATGACCGGGCCGAGGAGCCCCTGAAGCAGCTCCTCTGCCCGAGCACCCTGGGACTTCTTCTCAAAGGGCTGTAGCGCAAGTTCCGGGGCCTCCTTGAGAAGCTTCTTGAACTCCGCCTCCGTGGGGGCCTTGAACTTTATGTCCAGCTCCTTTGAAAGCAGGCCCAGGCCCTGAAGCAGTGTCTTTACTCCCTGGGGGGGTCTTACCGCCTGGTTGAGCCTGACCAGCCCCTTGAGGTAGTGCACAATGCTTCCGGTACTTTCCCAGGGCGCCTGGATAGGAAGGAGCACATCGGCCGCTTCGGTCAAAGGGCCCTTGTGGGTGCAGGCCACGGCAAGGAAGCCCACCTGGGGTCTGTCGGAAAGGGGCACCTGGCCTACTACCAGCAGGGCCTTGAGCCCCTGGCCTTTGCTCAGCTCTTCATACCTGGCCCCGTCAATGCCTGCCCAGGCGGCCCCCAGGGCGTTGGCCTCCAGGGGCACGGCTGCCGCTGGGGCGCCCAGGGCCATGGCCAGATTGGCCGAGGGGCCGAAAAGGGCCGGGGCGGAAAGCACCACGGGCTGCCTTGCGGCCTTAAGGAGCTCTGCCGCCTCCTTTACATCCTGGGAGACCTGGGCATCTGCCACGGCCTTGAGAATCTCAGGGGGCATCTTCNCCTCCAGCTCGGCCAGGGCCTTGATAAGTGCCTTCAACAGCCCGGGCTCATCGCCTGTAAGGGCCACGGTAGCCGCCTGGGCAATCCTTTCTTCCGAGGAGTTTATCNCCAGGAGCTTTCCTCCCCTGGCCAGCCGCTTCCTTATTGCGGCATCCAGGGCGGGAAGCACCCTCTGCCACTGCGAGGGAGCCAGGCCCACCAGCACCAGGACATCGGCCTGGTCAAGCTCGGCAGGCCGGCTCAGAAGCAAGTCGTCTCTTTCGGCATAAAGGCCCATGGTGCTGGCAAGGTTGTCCGTGCCCAGGGCCCGGGCAAACTCCTTAACGGCCAGGGCCTCCTCGTTGCTGAGGGCACAGTTAGTAAGGATGCCCGCCTCTGGGCCTGCGCTCCTGAGGGCCTGGGCCACCGTAGAGAGGGCATCCTCCCAGGTGGTCTCCTGGAGCCTTCCCTGCAGCCTCTTCATGGGCGAGGTGAGCCTGGTGTGGGCCTGGAGGGCGTCGTAGCCGAAGCGGCCGTAGGCGCATATGTAGTGGCTTACTGAGCCCTCCTTGCCCCCTGCGTTTATCCTGGCCACCTGTTCATCCAGGGTGCTTATCCGAATGGCACAGGCGTTGCCGCAAAGGAGGCAGTGCGAGTCGGTGCGCCGGTATTCCCNCTCCCTGCCCTTGCGCCACCGGTCGGCCTCCAGGAGGGCGTTCACGGGGCAGGCATCCACGCAGCTGCCGCAGAAGGTGCAGCCTGCCTCCTGAAGGGGCCTGTCCTGGGCGGTCACCNCCCTGGCCCCCACTCCCCGGCCGTAGAAGTCCAGTACATTGGTACCCTGCTCCTTGCACACCCTCACGCACCTGGCACAGAGGATGCAGTAGTCCGGGTCCCTCTTTATGAAGGGATTGGCCTCGTCGGTAGGAAAGCCAAACTTCTTCCTGCTGAAGGTGGACTCCTTTAGCTCAAACTGGTAGGCATAGTCCTGCAGGGTACATNCCCCGGCCTTGGTGCAGGTCATGCAGTCCAAGGGATGCATGCTCAGGATGAGGTCTATGACGAACTTCCTGGCCTCCCTGAGGGCATCGGTCTGGGTCCTTACCACCATACCGTCCTGGGCCTTGAGGTTGCAGGCAATCATAGGGGCCTTCTTGCCCTCCACCTCCACCAGGCAGAGCCGGCAGGCCCCGATGCCCCTCATGCCCTTGAGGTAGCACAGGTTGGGTATGTGGATGCCGGCCGCCTCGGCAGCCTCTATGAGGTTGGTGCCCTCTGGCACCTGGACCTCCCTGCCGTCTATGGTGAGCTTCACTGTCTTGGCCATCCCTGGAAAACCTCCTTTATGTCTGTACCTTTTCCTTTTCCGCCTCGGCCCTGTCCAGCACCTCTATGGCGTTGGTGGGGCAGACCTTTACGCATTCTCCGCAACTGGTGCACCTGAGCTGTCTTATCTCAAAGGGCCTGTAGCCGCTTCGGTAAGGCAGGGCCTTCTCCCCCAGTATGGCGTTGAACTTGCACACCTCCTGGCAGTCCCCGCACATTATGCACAGCTCCGGGACGATTCTGTAGCTCACCAGGGCGGGACAACTCCGCTGAGGGCAGCGGCCCTGGGCATGGGCCTCAAACACATCGGTCTTGAGCCACTCTGCCAGGAAGGCGGCCGAGTCCTTGCCCTTCTTGCACATGGAGGAGGCGAGCATCTGCTGGCTTATCCGCCCCAGTACCGCTACATCCTCGCTGCCTCCCTGCCCCCGGCTGAGGCGCTGAAGTCGCACCCTGGCCTCATAGGCCCCCAGGGCACAGGGGAAGCACCTCCCGCACATGGGCCCAGAGAGGAACTCCTCCATGTAGTAAAGGGCCTTCTGTACCGGGCAGGCCCTGGCCTGCTCGGCCTCTTTTCTTATCTCCTCAACCTTTTTTTCTTTCTGCTGGGTCATTTTGCCTCCACCTTGGCCCTGGGCTGCTTCTGAATCCTTACCGCCCCGATGGGGCAGGCCTGGTAGCAGGCCATGCACTTCACACAATAGTCCTGGTCTATGAAGAAGGAGCGGCTGGTCTCCTTCACCGCGTCGTAGGCACAGGCCTGCTTGCACAGGCCACAGAGGAAGCAGGNCTCCTGGTCTATTACATACATGCCCAGCCCCTTGCAGACCCTGGCCCGGCAGTACTTGTCGTGGACATGCTCCTCGTACTCCGCCCTGAAGTACTTCATGGTGGAAAGCACCGGGTTGGGGGCGCTTTGGCCCAGGCCGCAGAGGCTGCTCTCCTGGNCCTTCCGGCCCAGCTCCTCAAGCCTCTTGAGGTCCTCGGGGCTGCCCTTCCCTGTAGTTATGCGTTGCATAATCTGCAGCATCTGGTAGGTGCCCAGCCTGCAAGGGGGACACTTGCCGCAGGACTCCGACTGGGTGAAGCTCAGGAAGTACTTGGCCACATCCACCATGCAGGTATCCTCGTCCATCACCNCCATGCCGCCGGAGCCCATCATGGAGCCCACCTGGGTGAGGGAGTCGAAGTCCACCGGCATATCCAGGAGCTCCTCGGGGACACAGCCCCCCGAGGGCCCGCCCGTCTGCACCGCCTTGAACTTCTTGTCTCCCATGATTCCGCCACCGATGTCAAAGATTATCTCCCTGAGGGTGATGCCCATGGGCACCTCCACCAGCCCGGTGTTCTTGACCTTTCCGGTAAGGGCGAACNCCTTGGTGCCCGGGGAGCCCTCGGTACCTATGGAGCGGAACCAGTCGGCCCCCCGCTCTATGATAGGGGGCACGCAGGCATAGGTCTCTATGTTGTTCAGGTTGGCCGGGTAGCCCCAGGGGCCGCCGCCGGGCTCCGAGAGCCTGGGGGGNCTGGGCCTGGGAAAGCCCCTCTCGCCCTCCACCGAGGCCACCAGGGCAGTGGACTCCCCACAGACGAAGGCCCCGGCCCCCTCCCTGATGTCCACAGTAAAGTTCATCCCCGTGCCCAGGATGTTCTGTCCCAGGAGGCCCAGCTCCTCGGCCTGCTGAATGGCAATGCGCAGGTTCTTCACCGCCAGGGGATACTCGTGCCTCACATATATGAGGCCGTACTGGGCCCCAATGGCATAGGCGCAAAGGAGCATGCCCTCAAGAAGGCTGTGGGGGTCGCCCTCCATTATGGAGCGGTCCATGAAGGCCCCTGGGTCGCCCTCGTCCCCGTTGGCCAGTACCAGCTTTATCTGGCCCGGGGAGTTCTTGGTGTGGCGCCACTTCCTGCCTGCCGGAAAGCCCGCACCACCCCGGCCCCTCAGGTTGGCCCTGTCCACCTCCTCCAGGACGTCGTCGGGCCGCATCTGCTTGAGGGCCTTCACCAAAGCCCCGTAGCCACCAACGGCTATGTAGTGGTATATCTGCCGGGGGTCCACTCGGCCGTTGTTCCGGAGGGCCACCCGAAGCTGTTTCTTGTAGAAGGGCACGTCGGTGGAGTACACCACCGGCTCCTCCAGGATGCTCTCCCTGTAGAGCCCTGCACGGTAGGGAATGCCCCCCTGCACGGTGTAGCTTATGAGCCAGGGGGCGTGCTCCGGTCTGATTCTCTGGTAGAAGATACCCTGGGGCTCTATGCTCAGTACCGGGCCCTTCTGGCACAGGCCCTGGCAGCCCGTGGTTATGACCTCAAAGGCCAAGCCCTTGCGCTCGGCCTCGGCCCTAAGGGCCTGGGCCACCTTGTGGGAGCCACTGGCCGAGCAGGCCGTGCCGCAGCAGAGCCTCACCCGGGCCACCCCGGGGCGGAAGGTCTCCCTCCCGAGCCTTTCCCTCAGGGCCTCAAACTCCTGAATGCTCTGAAGCCTCTGCATCACTTATGCTCCTTGATGGCCTGGATGATTTCCTCAAGTTTTCCTGGACCCACCTCGCCCACCACCTCCTCGTTGATGGTAAGCACCGGGGCCAGCCCACAGCAGCCCACACAGCCCACGGTCTCCAGGGTGAGGGACATGTCCGGGGTGGTCTCGCCCTCCCCTATGCCGAAGTGCTCCTTGAGGCGCTCCACTATCTTGCCCGCCCCCCTGACATGGCAGGCCGTGCCCATGCAGACGCAGAGCACATTCCTGCCCCTGGGGCTGAAGTAGAAGTGCTTGTAGAAGGAGGCAGTGCTGTAGAGCTCCACCAGGGGGATGTCCAGCTTCTTGGCCAGGGCCTCCAGGGCCTCCCTGGGCAGGTAGTTGTATTCCTTCTGAATCTGCTGAAGGGCATGGATGAGGATACCACGCTTCTTCTGGGCCTCTGAGAGTATCTCTCCTATGTGGCCTACCTCGGTCTGGACGCTCAGCTCCTGTACCTTCATTCCCTCCTCCTCAGTAGATGCCCAGGTGGGGCTTGGCGGCCTTGTCCAGCTCCCTTCGGGCAGCCATGTCCATAAGCACCCTCTCGGTGCCGAAGCGGCCGGGCTCGTACTTCCTGAGCTTCAGGGCCGCCCTGGCCTTGTCTATGTACTGCAGGGCCATGGCCAGGATGCGCTCGGGGTCGGGCTCAAAGTGCAGGGCCCCCATGAACCGCTCAAACCACACCTCGGTCATTATTTTGGTGACCTCCCTGCTTGCCCCCACGGGGGATTGGCCGCCGAATATCACCGGCACCCCCGAGGCGGCGAAGTAGCAGCCGATGGCCACGGCCTTCTCGCTCATCCACTCAGGGGCTATGCCCACCGCGGGCATGCCGCCGATTTCTTCACTGAGGCCTCCCTCGGCAGCCATGGCCGAGGCGATGGTGAGAATCCTGGAGTTGTCCACGCAGGCGCCCACATGGAGGATGGGCGGTATGCCTATTGCCTCGCATACCTCCTGGAGGCCCGGGCCTGCGTGCTGAAGGGCCATCTCGGGGGTCAGGTACCCGGCCGTGCCGCAGGCGGCGGAGCCGCAGCCCGTGGAGACGATGAGCACATCGTTCTTTATGAGCTCCATGGCCAGGTAGCGGTGCATCCCCGTGGAGGGCACCCTGGGGTTGTCGCAGCCGGCCAGGCCCACTACNCCCCTTATCCTTCCCGCCATGATGGCGTCGTTCAGTGGCCTGAAGGAGGCCCTCCAGCGGCCCCCCTGCATGTACTCAATGTACTCGTGGGAGAAGCCGGCTATTACGGGGAAGCGCTCGGTGATGTGGCTTCCCTGGGCCTTTCGGTTGGGAAAGTTGTCTATGGCCATTCTGAGGATGCGCCGGGCCGTCTCCCTGGCGTGCTCCTCGTCGTAGGACACATGCACCGCCCCGGGTATCTTGGCCTTCTCCGAGGTGGTGACCACCAGGGTGTGGAACTTCTTGGAAAGCTCCGTAAGGGCAGGCATTATGCACTGCACGTCCACGGTGATGAGGTCCACCAGCCCGGTCATGAGGCCCAGCTCCTGGTTGGTAAAGCCCCCTGCAGTGGGAATGCCGTGGCGCATGAGCACCTCGTTGGCGGTGCAGCACATTCCGCCCAGGTTTATCCCCTTGGCTCCCTTGGAGCGGGCATACTCCTGGAGCTCGGGCTCCGAGGCCACATCCACAATCATCTCGGCCAGAGAGGGCTCGTGCCCGTGCACCACCACATTCACCTCATCCTCCTTGAAGATGCCGAAGCTGGCCTCGGCCCTCACTGGCCTGGGGGTGCCAAAGAGTATATCGGTTATATCGGTGGAGATCATGCTTCCGCCCCATCCGTCGGCCAGGGCGGTGCGGAGGGCATGACTGAGGAGGTGGTCCGGGTCATGGTCCACCCCGATGGAGCTGCGGTGCATGGCCTCCACCACTTCCCGGTCTATGCCCCTAGGTAGCACGCCCCACTTGCGCCAGCGCTCCTGGGTCTTCCTGGGAGCCCTCTTCACATAGTTGAGCTCTCCCTTCTGCCTGGTGAAGTCCTCCAGGAGCTTCCTGGCCACATCCCTGGCCACCTCCGCCACCTCTCTGCCCTCGCCGAAAGGTATGCCCAGGGCCTCGGCCACCCTGTAGAGCTTGCCCGTGTCGGTTATCCTGAAGTCCTTGGTGTGGCCCTCGGCCACCGCCATGAGGGTAAAGACCATGTCCCTGGCATGGTCCGAGTGGGCGGCGGTGCCTGCGGCCACCATCCTGAGGATGTTCCTGGCAGCCACTGTGGGCAGGGTAGCCCCGCAGACACCCCTGGCCTTCTCCTCGGCCTCAGGGCCTACGAGCCTGCAGGGCCCCATGTGGCAGACCTTGCAGCAGGCCCCGCTTTCCCCTATGGGGCAGGGCTTCAGGGCCTCGGCCCGCTCAAAGCAGGCGGTAAGGCCCTGCTGTTGGGCCCAGCGAAGAATCTGCTCGGCCTGGGGATTGGCGCTCTTTATATGCTTCCTTTCCATGGTTGCCTCCTTAAATCAAGGGTTCCATCTCCAGGGCCGGATGACCCACCTTCTGGAGAAACTCCAGGAGCTTTTCGGAGTCTTCGGCCACCGTCTCGTCGGCAATCTTCTCCAGGAGGTCGGGTACGCCCTCCTCCTGGGCCCTCTTCTGGAAGTCCTCCTTAAGGCTCTCCTTGAGGTTCCTGGTCATCCACACTATCCTCTTGATGCCTCCGTCGCCGTGGAGGAACTTCTTGCTCACTATGAAGTTCCTGCCTATGCCCATGAAGCCCGGGGTCTGGGCCCCGCCGCCCACGGAGCCAGCCAGGGTGGAGAACTTCATTCCCACAGGGGTCATTCCCTGATGACCCCTCTGCACTATCATCACCCCGTTGGCCTCAGGAATGATGGCCACTATGCACTCGAAACAGCCGCAGGAGGTCATGGGGTTTTCCATGATGGTGTAGAGGTTCAGGCTCTCCACCGCGCCGCCCGAGGCCTTCTTCAGGTACTCATCCACGCCGCTGTAGCGGCCGAAGCGGGCATCCACGAGCTCCCCCTTGGGCACCGGCTGGTTGCCCCCCGTGGGGGCTATCTCGTAGGCCGCCTTGGCGTCCAGCCAGTTGTAAGCACCGCAGAGGCCCAGCCTCTCAGGCGTGATGACGCACACATGGCTGGGGGCAAAGCTCTGGCACAGGAGGCAGGAGTAGAAGGTATCCACGCTCTCGTCCGTAAGGGCGCCCAGCCTGAGGTCCCTCTCCCGGTAGGCCTTTCTGGCCTCCTCCCTGAGCCTGAGTACATCTTCCTCATCGGTGTAGATGCTCACCTGCACCTTGTCCACAATGGCCCTGAAGCGGTAGTGCATCATGGTGGCCTGAATCTGGCCCAGGTGCTCCAGGGTAATGCCGGCCTGCTTGGCCGCCTTGCTTATCCTGATCCAGTTAATGTCCCTCTGGCCCATGTGCCACAGGCCCTGGGCCTCGTTTATGTTGTGGTGTATCTTGCGCTCCAGCACCGGTTCAAAGTCCTTCTGCATCTTTCTTCCGGCCACATCTATAACTATGCCCAGGGGCATCTGGCCGCCCTGCTCGTAGCGCTCCCTCCAGTTCTTGCCCACCACCTGGACCTTTCCGTCCTCCACCTCGTCCATCTCCTTCATCCTGACCCACTCAAAGGCCGGGGTACGCTGGCCCCCGAACTCAATAAACATGTCCTCCTTCCTGATGCGCTCGCCCTCAAAGGCAGGCCCGTAGGCCACGGGTATGGGGGGCTTCTCCACCACTATCTTCAGGCCCCTTACCTCTATGGCCTTCTGCACTATCTTGGAGTGGTCAGGCTCCTTGTCCACCTCCTCGTAGGTGCACACCCCGGTGGGATGGATAACGGGCACATCGGTGTCGCACACGGCGGGAAAGCCCATGTTGATGGCCCCTGCGCCGGTGGCCCACTTCATGTCATCCAACTGGCCCAGCACCAGGGCGAAGGCAAACACCCTGTCCTTCTGGTACTTCAGGTGCTCCTTGTAATCCCCCGGCTTTTTGCCCCCGAAGATGAGGGAGGCCCTCATGGCCCAGTCCAGGGCATAGAGGGTGTGCTCGGTGTCCGGGCCCAGGGGCACAACCCGGGTGTCCCAGCCGAGCTCCACCCCCTTTCTCAGGAGCTGCTTGGTGACGCTCTCGCCGTTGACATGGCCGGAAAGGAAGATAAGGATGTTCTTCTCCTGGAGCTCCCGGATGATTTTGACCGCCGTCTCCTCATCGGGCGCAGCCCCTATGACCGCGGCAAAGCCCGGCATGGTGCCGTCCACCAGCTGGATGCCCAGGTTGCGCTGAATGGTGTCGGTGATGAAGCCATTGTAGGTAAGGCCCAGCTCCTCGTCCTTTACCGGCTCCAGGCCCAGAACATACCTGGCTGCCAGCCACACCTCCTGGGCAAACAGGGTGGCCATGCCACAGTCCAGGGCCTCGCCCAGATAGGGCTTCCACACATGCTCCTCGGGCTCCGGATGCAGCATCTCCTTGGCATAGCCCAGGGCCACCTTCATGTCCGCCAGGGTCTTCACCTCGTAGCCGGTCATGGCATGCACCATGGGCAGATAGAAGGCAGTGTCTGGGAACTCAAACACATAATCGGGGCCCTTCTCGGCTATGGCCCTCTGAAGCATTTCCTCGGCATTTCTGACCGCCTGATGCGCTCCCCTGATGGCGGCTCGGGCTATTATCTTGGACATCCCAAAACCTCCTTAGGCCTGGCGCCCCATGAGAGGGGGCCGCCTGAAAGTTGCCTTTATTTTAAAAAATGTTGTCTTTCTAAATCAATTAGCTCCTCAGGCCACCCTGGAGCGCAGAAAGGCCGGAAGGGCGTTGGCCTCCCTGGGCCCCACGGTAATCTTCCAGCCCTGGAGTTTGTCCTCTATGGCCCCGCTGAGGATGGCCACATAGCCGGGGATGATGAGCTCCCGGTGTTTTATCTGTTGCTCCACCCCGCTTTCCTTTATGAACTGGGCTATCTTGGAGGCAGTGAATTTTCCTGCGGCCCAGGCGGTAAGGACCGAAAGGCCCTCGCAGTCCATTACGGCCAGGCGGCAGGGCACCTTGCTGTTTTCTATCTCCCCAGAGACTATGAAGTAGGTGAGGGAGAAGTTGGTGGTAATAAGCAGGGGAGACTCGGCCGTGGGCTCCCCTATGTTGTATATCTTCTGCTCTACCTGCATGGGCACCTGGGGGTCGGTGTAGATGTTCTGCCTGAGGGTGAACAGGGCCAGGTTCTTCCACCTCTCGGCGCTGGAGAGCACCACGATGGAGGCATACTTGGCCACGCAGAGGGCGCCCAGCAGGGCCTCCAGCATGGGGTCCTCGGGCCTCTGGGCAAAGGCCAGTACAGGGTAGCCCAGGGGGCGGAAGTTCTTCTTTATGGCCGCCCGGCGGATGAGGGTGAAGTCCCGGAGCATCTGTCCGGCCTTTCTTGCCCCGGGCTCCAGCACCAGGTCCTGCACCCCTAGGCCCTTGGCCTGCTCCGCAAGCTCCGCAAGCTCCTCCAGGCTTGAGGCCTTAAGGCCCAGGGCCGCCTGGGCTGCCTTGGCCACCTCGGCCATCTCCTGGAGGTTGTCCTTGGTGGCGCCGTAAAGCACCGCGGCCTTGCCCCGATAGGGCTCCAGGGCCTCCCTGGCGGCCTCGGGGCTTTCGGTACCGATGATGACGGGCACCTGAGGGGCCTTCTGGGCCGCCAGCGAGGCCAAGGCCTTGAGCCTTCCGGCCTCACCGGAGTCGTTTGAAAGAAACAGGGCGTCAATCCTCAGCTTCTGGCCTACCCGGTCTATCTCGGAGGCAAGGACATCCTCAATGGCCTTGAGGGCCTCCTCTTCCGAGGCGGTGTCCTTAATCTGGAGGGCCAGGGCGGGCGGGTTGACAAACTTCTTCTCGTGCCTGAACAGCACCGTCTCCTCGCCCATCTTCACGGCCAGCTCGCCCGTTCCCAGGGNGATGGGCCTTATGGGCGGGGCCGAGGCCTCCCCCAGCATCTTCTTGGCCTCCTCGGAGATGTCGGGACATTGCTCCACTGAGGCCTGCCTCTGCGCCAGCTTCATGGCGAAGGCCAGGCAGGTAGGAAAGCCGCACTTCTTACAGTTGGTCTTGGGAAGAAGCTTGAATATCTCTACGCCTGTAAGGGCCATTCTACACCTCCATCTCTGCCACGAACTTCTGGAAGGCCTCCACTGCCTCCGGGTGCCTCATGATAAACAGCTCGGCCCCTGCCAGCAGGAAGGCACAGGCGGTGACGGCCTCCCAGGCGATGCCCCTCTGCTTGAGTGGGCCCCAGTGGGGTAGGTCCTCCTCGGGGGCCTGGGCCTCCTTTATCTTCCATACATACATGCCCACATCGGCCAGTATGGGGGGCTGAAGCACCTGGTCGTTCTGCGCCAGGGCAGCCAGCCTGATGCGCTCCATCACCGAGTAGGTGTACTCCAGCCCGTAGCCCAGGGCGGAGCACATGGGGTCGGTGATGANCTTCTCCTTCTCAAATCCCATCTGGGTAAGCAGGATGTTCAGCTGCTTGGAGAGGTTGATGTCCAGCTCGCTCATGGCAATGAGCTTGTGGCCATTGGCCATAGCCGCTGCTGCAATGGTCTTGTAGTTGGCCTCCTGGGCCTTGCCCAGGGCGCAGTTTCTGTCCTTGGCGGCCTCGGCAGCCTTGACCAGCACCTCCGAGTCCTTCTCCACATGGCCCGAGCCCAGGATTATCAGGGGCACCTCCACGGCCTCCAGCACCGCCTTGACGGTCTGGGCAGCCTCCTCAGCCGAGCGGTTGGCCCCATCGGGATGGGTGCCTACGAGTCTTAAGGCCACCGCCCGGGCCCCCAGGGNGTCCTGGCAGAACTTGGCCCACCGGGCACAATCGGCAGAGACATCCTTGTAGGGCTCCCTGACCGTCTCGGGCCAATCATCGGGGGGCACATCCTGCACCTCGTAGGCCACCACAGGCCTGTGGGGCACATGGCCCTCAAAGGCATGCATGGGCAGGGCGGCCTCACCGCCGAACTTTACTGCCCGGGGGCCCGTGCCGATTTCTACCTCAAAGACCTTGCCAGAGAAGCTCTCCTTTGGTGCGGTAAAAGCCATCCTTGAGCCTCCTACATTTCCAGATAAGAATGGGCATAGAGGGTCCTGCCCATGAGCACATCCACGGTCTTTACCACCTCGGCCACCTCCACGGGGTCGGCAATGGCCGCCGTAAGGCCCTCGTAGGCCAGGAGGCTGAGGTAGTACCTGTTAAGAAGGGGCCTTACCTCTCTGGGGCAGCCGTTGGATATATTGCTGAGGCCCACCACGGTCTTCATGGGCGGGTCGTTGAGCTCCTGGAACATCTTGACCGCCTTCAGCACCTTCAGGGCGTGGTCCTGGGAGGTGGCTATCTGAAGCACCAGGGGGTCAAGATACAGGTCCTCCAGGGGTACCCCGTACTCCATGGCCCGGGCCATTATCTCGGCCGCTATGGCGCAGCGCTCCTCGGCATCGGCGGGAAGCCCGCCCTTGCCTACCGTGAGGCCTATGATGAGGCAGTTGTACTTGGCCGCCAGCTCCAGCATGCCAAAGCGCTCCGGGTCGTTGGAGGTGGAATTGATCATTGCCCTGCCCCACTCGTCGTTGTGCACCTTAAGCCCCGCCTCAATGGCCTTGTAGTTGGTGGTGTCCAGGCACACGGGCAGGGGCACAGCCTCCTGAATGGTGGTGACCATCCACTGCATCAGCTCCTCGCCNCCGTCCTCGGCAGGGCCGATGTTGGCGTCAATCATGCCTGCGCCGGCCTTCCACTGGGTGCGGGCTATCTCCTGAATGGGGCCCTTGTCCCTCTTGAGCATGGCCTCCCTGACCCGCTTGGCTATGATGCTCAACTTCTCTCCGATTATCAGCATCACTTACACCTCTGCCTTCAAGAATTTTTCTATTATAAGCGCCTCTTCCAAAGGAAGCAAATTGAGTGCAAGAGTATACCATAAAAAGACAGAAACGAGAAATTTTTTTGCCTAATAAAGCTATAAGCTGTTGCACCCGGCCCAGCGGGGGTGATAATCTTATGGGCATGCAGGTGGGATTTCTCTATGACCCGGGATTCCTGGAGCACCAGACGCCCCAGTGGCATCCCGAGACCCCCCAACGGCTCACGGCCATCCTTCAGGGCCTGAAGGACAGCGGGCTGTGGCAGGAGCTGAAGCATCCCCGGGTGAGGGAGGCCACCGAGGAGGAGCTCCTGGCCGTGCACAGCCCCGGGCACCTGGGGCACATGGCCCAGGCCAGGGGATATGTGGATGCCGACACCTATGTGTCCCAGGGCTCCTGGCAGGCGGCCCTCCTGGCGGCCGGGGCAGTCTGCAGGGCCCTGGAGCTGATAAAGGAGGGCAGCCTCCAGAGGGCCTTCTGCGCGGTGCGCCCCCCGGGCCATCACGCCGAGCGGGAAAGGGCCATGGGCTTCTGCCTCCTTAACAATGTGGCCGTGGGGGCCAGGGCGGCCCAGGCCCTGGGCTACCAGAAGGTGTTCATCATAGACTTCGATGTCCACCACGGAAACGGCACCCAGCACATCTTCGAGGAGGACCCCACGGTGTTTTACTTCAGCACCCACCAGTGGCCCCATTACCCTGGCACGGGGGCCTCGGAGGAACGGGGACGAGGCCCAGGAGAGGGCTACACCTACAATGTGCCCCTTCAGGCAGGCTCGGGCGACAGGGAGTACCTGCAGGTCTACGGGGAGGCACTGCCCAGGCTCATGGAGGAGTTCAGGCCCCAGGCGGTGCTGGTCTCGGCGGGATACGACCTCAGGGTGGAGGACCCCCTGGCCGCCATGAGGGTCACAGAGGCAGGGCTGAAGGGCATTGTGCAGTCCATCCTGGCTGCCTCGGGGAAGCTCCCTGTGGTGTTTGCCCTGGAGGGGGGATATGNCCTCCAGGCCCTGAGCTCCTCGGTGCTTAGCACCGTGGAGCTTCTCTGTCAGTCCCTATAAAGCACCGTCTTGAGGCCCTCCTTTGAGCTAAGCCTCTTGGCCGTGGCGAGGGCCTCCTCCCGGCTGCTGAAGCTTCCCACCAGGACCTTGTAAAGGGGCTTACCTCCCCTCTGAAGCTGCTTCAGGCGTGCCTCGTAGCCCTTGGCCTTGAGAGCGTTCATGAGCCTCCTGGCATTGGCCCGGTTCCTGAAGGCCCCTACCTGGACCGAATAAACTGGGGCCTTCTTGGCCACCTGGGGCGGCTTCTTGGCAGGGGCCTTTGCCTCAGGAGGCGCAGGGGCCTTGGCCACGGGTTTTTCGGGCACCCGTTCTTTCACCTCTACGGGGGCCTTCTTGGGTGCCAGGAACATGAAGTATGAAAAGGAGGCCGCCGCCGCCAGGAGCACCACCAGAAGGGCCAGGAGCAAGGTGCGCCTCCTGTCCACTGTCTTCCTCGTCCTGGGCCTCAGGAGGTTTTCTCTCAGTTCCTGGGCCTCCTGGGGTGGCTCGTAGGGCACCTCCTCCGGGGCCTCCGGGAAGACCTCCTGGGGCTGCTCAGCCTGCCCCAGGGGCTCTTCAAAGGCCATGGCCGCCTCCTGGGCGGTCTCCACAGGCTGCCGCAGGGCCTGCCTCACCTGGGCAACCAGCTCCGAGGCGTCCACGGGCTTCTTGAGAAACCCCACGATTCCGTACATCTCTTGGTATCGGGGCTCGTACTGCTCCTGGGCCTTGGAGTAAAGCAGGATGGGCAGCTCCTGGAGTCCTTCCAGGGAGCGAAGGCTCTTGCAGAACTCCAGCCCCTCTACCCCCGGGGTGCTCAACTCCAGGAGCACCAGGGAGGGGCGCACCTTCTTGGCCATGGTGAGGCCCACATCGGCCTTGGCAGCAATGAAGACCAGGTAGCCCTCGGCCTCAAGGGCCTTGGCCGCAGCCCTGGCAGCCTCGGGGGCGCTGTCTATTACGATAATGTTGTCGGCCATCTATGCAAAGCTCCTTTTAGAGTTCTTCCCAGTATTTCTCCGGCATGTCCTGGGCCAGCTTCAGTGCCCCCTCGGAGCCGGCGAACAAGGGGTCCTCTACGGTGCGCACCTTGCAGGGGCCAAACTCCTTGAGGTTGTCCTGGATATAGGAGGCTATGCCCCTGATGAGGCTTCCGCCGCCTGCCAGCACTATGTTGTTCTTCACCTTGGCCTGGAACTCGGGGTCAAACCTGGCTATCATTTCGGCAGCAGTGTCCACTATGGGGGGCAGGATGCTCTCGCAGGCCCTCCTGAGCTCAGTGGTGATGTCATGAAGCACTGGTTTGCCGTCCACGGGGAGCTCCACCTGGACCTTGCCCGGGGGCTCCCCCACGAAGGCGTGCTGCTCCTTGAACTTCCTTACCATGGTCATGGTGAAGCGGGAGTTGGGGTACTTGTCGCTCAGGTAGCTGTAGAGCTGCTCGTCTATATAGTCCCCGGCGGTGTAGATGGTCTTCTGGTCGGCCTCGGTGGGAATGGCCCCGTGCATGATGCAGAAGTCCACGGTACCTGCGCCGATGTCTATGATCATGGCATTGTCCAGGAGCTCCAGCCCGTAGGCCACGGCGAAGGGCTCGGAGACCACCATAAGGGAGTGCACGAACTCAGCTACTGCCTTCCTGATGGCCAGCTTGTTGACCTTCAGGGTATCGGCCGGCACCCCCACTATGGCGTAGAGCTTCTGCCCCTTTTCTGGCTTGACCATACTGACCAGATGGGCAATGAGCTCCCTTACGGCCTCCTCGTTGCGCTCTATACCCTCCTTGATGACCCCTCGCTCCAGGGGCCTGTAAAGCTCCAGAGAGAGCCTGTGCTCCAAGGCCTCCCTGCCAAAGAGCACCTGCCTGCCCAGCACCTTCTGGGCGATGAAGTCCTTGGGCCAGCCCACATAGCTTTCCATCCACACTCTGGCACCGCTGGAGGCCACAATGGAGCTCCGGGAGGTCCCCAGGTCGATGCCTACATAAAGGGCTTCGCTCATAGACTGACTCTCCTTGCGCTTTGGTTTAGGTACTGAAGGATGCCTGCCTCAAGAAAGCGGGCGATGCTCTCTCTGTAGCTGGGCTGGGCCAGGCGGCGCTCCTCCTCGGGGTTGCTCAGGCAGGAGACCTCGGCCAGCACCGCCGGCACCCGGGCGCCCAGGAGCACCAGGAAGGGGGCCCGTTTCACCCCCCGGTCTATCACATCGGCCTTCTGGGCCCGGATGTTCACATAAAGGCTCTCCTGAATGGAGGTGGCCAGCATCTTGGATTCCTGAAGCTTCAGGGTATTGCCCATCTCCAGGAAGAGCTCCTGGTAGTCGCTGAGGGCGTAATCGGAGCCGGCATTTTCCCTGGCTGCCACCTGCAGGGTGGCCTCGTCCTCCGGGGGGCCGAAATAGTAGGTCTCTATTATGTCCAGGGGCTTTCTGTCGGGCAGGGAGTTGACATGGATGGAGATGAACAGGTCCGCCCTCTTGGCGTTGGCCACTTCCACCCTCTGCCTGAGGGGCACGGTCCTGTCATCCTCCCTGGTAAGAACCACCCTGAAGCGCCCCTGGAGCCGCCGCTTCAGCCTCCTGGCTATGTCCAGGGTGATGTCCTTCTCCTTGAGGCCCAGCCTGCCGATGGCTCCGGGGTCCTCTCCCCCGTGGCCGGGGTCTATGACAATGGTCTTGACCTCAAGGCCGAAGAGGCTCCTCAGGGGGATGCTGACCTTCCTGAGCAGGGGGGCGTACTCCTGAGGCGCCACGGGTCCCTTCAAGGACACCGCGGGGCCGGGCTCGCTGTCCAGGGCGGCTATGTTCAGGGAGCCCACCAGGGCAAAACTCGAAAGGACAAACACCAGGGNGCCCAGCAGCTCCCTGGCACCCAGGAGGCGCCGCCTCTGGGCCAAGGGGAGCCTGCCCAGGATCCTCCGGTTGTCCTCCCACACGGCCCGGAGGACCTTGCCCTTTAGCCTCTTTCGTCCTGCAAGCAGACCCAGCACCTCCTGAGCGCTCCTGCCAGTTTAATTGGTTTAGATTATTTCACAAAGCAAGGGTCATTTCAACCCTTCAAGGAGGGCTGCTGCCAGTAGCGGAAGCATTATCTCGTGGTGGCCCGTAAGGGCATAGGCCCTGCCATGGGGAATGGTAGGCCGGGCAAGGACATTCACCCTGGCGCGGTAGTGCTGGATGAAGTCCATGTTCACCGTGGTGAGGGGCTCCACCTTGTGGCCCAGGTTCCTGGCCAGGGTGAGGGCCTTCAGGAACACCTCGGGCATCAGCACCGCCGAGCCCAGGTTTATGTACACCCCGTGGCGGAGGTCGCTCACCACCGAGGCAAAAAGCCTGAAGTCCTTCAAGGAGGCCTCCCCCAGAGCGGCGCCATCGGCCCAGGGATGCATGTGGATGACATCGGTGCCCAGGGCGACATGCACGGTGGCCGGAAGACCCAGGCGCCAGCAGGCGGCAAAGATGCTCTTGTCCCTGTAGGGCATCCGCCGATGCCGGGCAATGAATCGGCCCACCGCCTCCCCCAGGCCCAGGCCGTCCTTAAGCCCCTCCTTTATGCACTCGTTAAGGTACCTTCCCGTCTCCCTGGCCATGCCGAAGGTGCCCTTCTGGAGTTCCTCGGCCACATCCTCGGAGGTCTGCCCAGCATAGGCAAGCTCAAAGTCATGCACTATGGCTGCACCGTTGGTGGCCAGGGCAGTGATGAGCCCCTCCTGTAGGAGCTTTATGATCACGGGGCTAAGGCCCACCTTTATGGGATGCGCCCCCATGCCCAAGAGCACCGGCCTGTCCTGGGCCCTGGCCTCCAGCACTGCCCTGGCCACGGCCCTGAGGTCCTGGGCCGCCAGTACCCGGGGAAGGCTCTGCCAGAAGTCCCTGAAGGAGCCACCGGGACGATGGGGCCTGCCCAGACTCTGCAAGGCCACCTTGGAGGCCCGCCGGGCAAGCTCCACGGTCCTGACCTTCTTGAGACTCAATGGCCTGTAGCGCTTCTTCATTGCAGGGGCATTTTACCACAGGAGCCTTCAAAACCTTGAAAGGAAAATGTTAAAATGCGCATTATGGAGGAAACAGGGGTGGTGCTGAGCACCCAGGGCCGACTGGCCAGGGTGCTAGTAAAGCGCAAGGAGGGCATCTGCGATAAATGCACCGCCGGCACCTGCCACCTGAGCGACCGGGGGGCCGAGCTTGAGGCCCTCAACCTGGTGGACGCCAGGCCGGGGCAGCAGGTAAAGGTGGTGCTTCAGCCCTACACCTATGTGAAGGGCTCCCTGATAATCTACGGGCTGCCGGTGCTGGGCCTCATCCTGGGGGCGGTGCTGGGCAAGGAGCTTCTGGCCCCCAAGCTTTCAGGCATGGATGCCGACCTGGTGTCGGCCTTTACGGGGTTTTCTGCCTTTCTGCTCTTGTTCCTGGCAGCCAGGCTGTGGGGCCGACGGGCGGAGCGGAAGCTCCAGTACAAGCCGGTAATCCAGGAAATCCTTGGTTAATTAAAAACTACTCTATTGGAGGGCTCCGATGGCTGAACTCAAGGTGGCTGAGCTTAGGAACATGGCCGTGGTAGGCCACGGCGGCGGGGGCAAGACCNCCCTGGTGGAATGCCTCCTCCATGTAGCCGGGGCCATAGACAGGCTGGGAAGCGTACAGGCCGGCACTACCACTACCGACTACGAACCCGAGGAGATAGAGAGGAAGATCAGCCTGGGCTCGGCAGTGGCCCACCTGAGCTACCAGGGCCACAGGCTGTACCTGGTGGACACCCCTGGCTTCATAAACTTCCTGGAGGACACCAGGGGCGCCCTCAGGGCCGTGGACGGTGCCCTCCTGGTAGCCAGCGCCGCCATAGGGCTGAAGGCAGAGGCCCTGAAGCTGTGGAAGTTCATGGAGGAGTTCGAACTTCCCACCCTCATCGCCCTCAACGAGATGGACAAGGAAATGGCCGACTTCCCCAAGGCCGTGGCAGAGCTGGAGCGCCTCCTCAAGAAGGAGGTGATTCCCCTGCAGGTGCCCATCGGCTCAGGGGAAACCTTCCAGGGAGTGGTGGACCTCCTCTCCCAGAAGGCCTATATCTACCAGGAGGGGAAACCCCAGGAGGCAGCCCCTCCCCCAGAGGCCCAGGAACTTATAGAGGAGTTCAGAAAGAAGCTGGTGGAAAAAATAGCCGAGGCCGACGACGCCCTGCTCACCATATACCTGGAGGGCGGAGAGCTCAGTCAGGAGGAGCTGCTCAGCGGCATAAAGGTGGGCTCCCTGAGCAGGTCCTTCCTGCCCCTGGTGTGCACCTCGGGGGCAAAAAACATAGGGGCCCATGGCCTGCTGGAGGCAGTGCTCCTGACCCTGCCCTCACCCGAGGAGGCCGCAAAGCTCAAGCCCATCAAGGGCAAGAACCCCAAGACAGGCGCCGAGCAGGAGCGCTTCCCCAGCCCCGATGCTCCCCTTTCGGCCTATGTGTTCAAGACCATTGCAGACCCCTTTGCAGGCAGGCTGAGCCTGATAAGGGTGTACTCGGGCATGCTCAAGGCCGACTCCACGGTGCTTAACGCCTCCACGGGCACCAAGGAGCGCATCGGGCAGGTCTTTCTGCCTCAGGGCAAAAAGCAGGTGCCTGCCCAGAGGCTCCTTCCCGGGGAGCTGGGCGTGGTGGCCAAGCTGAAGGACACCCACACGGGTGATACCCTGTGCGCCGAGGCCTCCCCCATAGTGTTTGAGCCCGTCAGGTTTGCCGAGCCCATAATCTCCTATGCCATAGCGCCCAAGAGCAAGGGAGACGAGGAGAAGGTGAGCACGGCACTTCAGAGGATTCTGGAGGAGGACCCTGCGCTTCACTTCCACCGGGACGAGGAGACCAAGGAGATGCTCCTGGGAGGGATGGGACAGCTCCACCTGGAGGTGGCCCTGCAGAAGCTGAAGCGGAAGTTCGGCGTGGAGGTGCAGATGAAGACCCCCAAGATTCCCTACCGGGAGACCATCACCGCCAGGGCCAAGGCCCAGGGCAAGTACAAGAAGCAGACCGGCGGAAGGGGCCAGTACGGCGACTGCTGGATAGAGATTGAACCTCTGCCCAGGGGCAAGGGGTTTGAGTTCGTGGACAAGATTGTGGGCGGGGTAATACCCCAGCAGTACCGGCCCGCCGTGGAGAAAGGCATAGTGGAGGCCATGAAGGAAGGTATCCTGGCCGGCTACCCCATGGTGGATGTGAAGGTAACCCTCTACGACGGCTCCTACCACTCGGTGGACTCCTCGGAGATGGCCTTCAAGATTGCCGGCTCACTGGCCATAAAGAAGGCCGCCATGGAGGCCAGACCAGTACTGCTTGAGCCCATCATGAAGGTGGAGGTCCTGACCCCCGAGGAGACCCTGGGGGCGGTGATAGGAGACCTCAACGCCAAGAGGGCCAAGGTGCAGGGCATGGAGCCCGAAGGAAGCGGTATGCAGAAGATAACCGCTCTGGTGCCTATGGCAGAGATGCTCACCTACGCCAACCAGCTGCATAGCCTTACCTCGGGAAGGGGCATGTACACCATGGAGTTTTCCCACTACGAGCAGGTGCCCCAGCACATCGCCCAGAAGCTCATAGAGGAAAAACAGCGGCAGAAGAAGGAGCAATGAGACCTCCGCTTGGGCTGAGCATTCCGGCGCTACTGCTCCTGAGCCTCCTGGCCCTGCGGGCCGAGGCCCCGGGGCAGCAAGAGATACTCTACGCCGATGGACTCCTCAGCGTAGAGCTCAGGGAGGCCCCCCTCAGGGATGTCCTTCAGGAGGTGGCCCGGCAGGCAGGCCTGAGCCTCAGGCTCAGCCGCTCTGTGGGGCAGCGGACCCTCAGCACCTCCTTCAAGGACCTGCCCCTTCAGCAGGCCCTGAAGCGCCTGCTTCACCTGGCCGGGCAGAGAAACTACCTCATGCTCTACAGCCTCGAGGGACAACTGCAGGCCCTCAGGGTCCTGAAGGAAAGCCCTCCCCGGCTGGCCAGAAAGAAGCCTCCCAGACGCCCCCCCTCAAGGAGGTTCCCCAGAAGAGTACCTCCGCCCAAACCCCTGGAGGAAGAGGAGGAGGAAATCCCCCCCGAGCTCCTGGAGGACTTCCTTGAGGAGGAGCTCCTGTGGCAGGAGCAGCCCCTACAATGAGTACCGCAAAGGACTACAAGGATACCCTCAACCTCCCCCAGACCGCCTTCCCCATGAAGGCCAACCTGCCCCAGCGGGAGCCCCAGATGCTGGCCCTCTGGCAGGACAAAGACATCTACAGGAAATGCCTCAGGAAAAACCAAAATGGTCCCACCTTCCTGCTTCACGACGGCCCCCCCTACGCCAACGGCCACATCCATATAGGCCATGTTCTTAATAAAGTACTTAAGGATATTATCGTTAAGTATAAGATTATGAAAGGTTTTTATGCTCCATATCTTCCCGGCTGGGACTGCCATGGTCTGCCCATAGAGCTGCAGGTAGACAAGTCTCTGGGGGCCAGGAAGCACGAGGTGGGGGTACTGAAGAAGCGGGAGCTTTGCCGTGATTATGCCTGGAAGTTCGTGCAGATTCAGAGGGAGGAGTTCAAGCGTCTGGGGGTGTTTGCTCTGTGGGAGGAGCCTTATCTCACCATGGAGCCCCAGTATGTGGGGGCCATCCTGGAGGAGTTTCACCGGTTTGTGAAAGAGGGGTATGTGTACAGGGGCAAGAAGCCTGTGCACTGGTGTGCATCCTGCATCACTGCCCTGGCCGAGGCCGAGGTAGAGTATGCCGAGAAGACCTCCCCTTCCATATATGTGCTTTTTGAGCTGGAGCAGCCCCAGGGGCTGGGCCTTCGGGGGCCTGTGTACCTGGTGGTCTGGACCACCACGCCCTGGACCCTTCCTGCCAACCTGGCCCTGGCCGTAAATGCCCAGGTGCGCTACGGGGCTTACGAAAGCCCCCGGGGCATTCTCATCGTAGCCGAGGCCCTGGCCGAGCGCCTGAGGGAGACCCTGGGGCTGGGAAAGGCCCTGGCATTCTTCACCGGGAAGGAGCTGGAGGGCCTTAGCAGTCGGCACCCCTTCCTGGAGCGTCATTCCAGGCTCCTTACAGCCGATTTCGTGACCACGGGCGAGGGCACGGGGGTGGTGCACATAGCCCCGGGCCACGGCGAGGAGGACTACGAGCTGGGTCTGAGGGAGGGGCTACCCATTTATGCCCCGGTGGATGACCGGGGAAGGTTCAGCTCCACAGGAGTACAGGTCCTGGAGGGCCTTCAGGTCTTTAAGGCCAACGATAAGATAATAGAAATCCTGCAGGAAAAGAACGCCCTGGCCTCTCAGGGGAGCATCACCCACACCTATCCTCACTGCTGGCGGTGCAAGCGCCCCGTGCTCTTGAGGGCTACGGAGCAGTGGTTCATCAGTCTGCAGCACAAGGGGCTGAGAGAGCGGTGTCTTCAGGCTATAGAGCAGGTGCGGTGGGTGCCGGCCTGGGGCAAGGAGCGCATAAGGGGGATGCTTCGGGCAAGGCCCGACTGGTGCATCTCCCGGCAGAGGGCCTGGGGGGTCCCTATTGCCCTCCTGTGGTGCCGGCTCTGCGGGGAGGTGCTTACAGAGGCCCAGGTGCTGCAGGCCATCCAGGGGCTCCTAAAGCAGCACGGCTCCGATGTGTGGTTTCAGCGGCAGGCCCGGGAGCTCCTGCCTCAGGGCTACAGGTGCCCCCGGTGCGGGGCCCGGGAGTTCGAGAAAGAGACGGACATCCTGGATGTGTGGTTTGACTCCGGGGCCAGCCATGCCGCGGTGCTCAAGAAACGATTGGGACACTGGCCTGCCGAGCTCTACCTGGAGGGCTCGGACCAGCATCGGGGGTGGTTCCAGAGCTCCCTCATCTGCGCCGTGGGCACCAGCGACAGGGCCCCCTTCAAGGAGGTGCTCACCCACGGCTTTGTGGTGGACGGGCAGGGAAGAAAGATGTCCAAGAGCCTGGGTAATGTGGTGGCCCCCGAGGATGTGATAAAGGCCAGGGGGGCCGAGGTCCTCAGGCTATGGGTCTCGGCCGAGCAGTACCGGGCGGACATAAGGCTTTCCGAGGAGATACTGGCCCGTTTGACCGAGGCGTACCGAAAGCTCCGAAACACCGCCAGGTTCCTCCTGGGAAACCTCTACGACTTTGACGGGGGCGACTACAGCCCCCATCTCTGGGAGATAGACCGCTGGGCCCTGAGCCGGCTCCAGGGCCTGATAAGAGATGTGGATGCCGCCTACCAGAGGTACGAGTTCCACGAGGTGTACCACCGCCTGTACAACTTCTGCGTGCTGGACATGAGCGCCTTCTACTTGGATATCCTCAAGGACAGGCTCTACACCTTTGCCAAGGACTCCGAGGCCCGCCGGGCAGCCCAGTGGAGCCTCAGAAAAATCCTCCTCGCCATGGCCCGGCTGATGGCCCCGGTGCTTTCCTTCACCGCCGAGGAGATATGGAGCCATATGCAGGGGCCCAAGGAAGAAAGCGTCTTCCTAGCCCCCTTTCCCCAGGTGGAGGAAGAGCTTCTGCAACCCGAGCTTGAGGCCCGGTGGCAGGCCCTCATAGAGGTAAGGCAGGAGGTAAATCGGGCCCTGGAGCACGCCCGCCGACAGCGCCTCGTAGGCAACTCCCTAGAGGCCAAGGTGCTCCTTTACGCCCAGGGTGAGCTCCTGGGGCTCCTTCAGGCCTACCGGAAGGACCTGCCCATGCTGTTCATAGTCTCGCAGGTAGAGCTGAAGGAGGGACCAGCCCCCCAGGAGGCCCTTCAGGCGGCGGAGGTGGAGGGCCTGGCCGTCCTGCTCAGGAGGGCCGAGGGACGGAAGTGCCTTCGCTGCTGGAACTGGAGCCCCACCGTGGGGGCCAACCCCGAGGCGCCCGAGCTCTGCAGCCGCTGCCAGGAGGTGGTGCCCTGAGGCGCCTCTGGCCCCTCCTGTGGCTGCCCCTGGTAGGTCTGGACCAGTTGAGCAAGCACCTGGTGGAGCTGCTGGTGCCCCCCGGGGGCCTTCAGGTGCTTCCTGTGCTGAACCTGGTGAGGGTTCACAACCAGGGGGGGGCCTTCGGGCTCTTGGGCTTCATGGGAAACGCCTTCTTTCTGGTGGTCTCCGCCCTGGCGGTGCTGGTCCTTCTGTGGCTGCTCCTCAGGGGCCAGGGGCCCGTGCTGGCCCTTGTGCTGGTGCTTTCAGGGGCCACGGGCAACCTGATTGACCGGGCCTTCCTGGGCTATGTAAGGGACTTCCTGGACATCCACATAGGGCGCTACCACTGGCCTGCCTTCAATGTGGCCGATGCGGCCCTCACGGTGGGGCTGATGCTGCTTGTCCTGGATGCCCTGAAGGGGCGGGCTACCGCTTCTTGATACCCTCCCTGAGGATGGCCACCTTGCCGGTCCTTACCAGCTCCTTGATGCCTACGGGCTTCATCAGCCCGATGAAGGCCTCTATCTTCTTCTCGTCGCCGGTTATCTCTATGGTGTAGGTGGTTTCCGAGGAGTCCACCACCCTTCCCCGGAAGATCCCCACCAGGTTCAGCACCTCGGCCTTTTTTTCCGGCTTGGGGGCCACCTTTATGAGTATCATCTCCCGCTCCACATGCTCGAACTCGGTGACATCCACCACCTTTATCACATCCACCAGCTTGTTCAACTGCTTGGTGATCTGCTCTATCACCAGGTCGTCGCCGCTGGTAACGATGGTCATCTGGGATATCTGGGGGTCAATGGTCTCACCCACGGAGACGCTCTCAATGTTGTAGCCCCTGCCGCTGAACAGGCCTGCCACCCTGCTGAGGACCCCGAACTTGTTTTCCACCAGAAGAGTTATAGTGTGCCTCATGGCCCTATTTCACGACCCTCAGCTTTTTCTTCTCCTTCTTGGGCTCTTGCAGCAGCATCTCATCCAGCGAGGCCCCCGCAGGCACCATGGGGAAGACCTTTTCCTTCCAGTCCACCACGAAATCCATGAGCACGGGCTTTTTCACCTTGAAGGCCTCCTTCAGCACGGGCACCACCTCCGAGGGCCTGGTGGCCCTCAGGCCCACGGCCCCGTAAGCCTCGGCCACCTTCACGAAGTCCGGCACCACATCCAGGTAGGTGTAGGAGTAGCGCTCCCTGAAGAAAAGCTCCTGCCACTGCCTCACCATCCCCAGGTACTGGTTGTTCAGGATGGCCACCTTCACCGGCAGGTTGTGCACCACTGCGGTGGCCAGCTCCTGGATGTTCATCTGGATGCTACCGTCGCCGGCGATGTCTATGACCAGCTTATCCGGGTTGGCTATCTGGGCCCCTATGGCCGCCGGGAAGCCGTAGCCCATGGTGCCCAGCCCCCCCGATGAAAGGAATGTCCTGGGCTTGTCAAACTTGTAAAACTGGGCGGCCCACATCTGGTTCTGGCCCACCTCCGTAGTGATTATGGCATCGCCCTTGGTGAGCCGGTAGATTTCCTCCACCACATACTGGGGCTTTATGACCTCCTGGCTCTGCTCATAGCGGAGGGGGAAGTTCCTCTTCCACTGCTCTATCTGCTTGAGCCAGGCCTTCCTGATGGCTCCCCACTGGGCCTTCTTTTCCTCCCCGAGCATCTTGTTCAGCACCACCAGCACCCTCTTCACATCACCCACCACGGGCACATCCACCCGGACATTCTTCCTTATGGAGGTAGGGTCTATGTCCACATGCACTATGCGGGCATGGGGGGCGAAGGCATCGGTCCTGCCCGTGACCCGGTCGTCAAACCTTATGCCCAGGGCCACGATGAGGTCCGCCTCCTGGATGGCCTTGTTGGCATAGTAGGTGCCGTGCATTCCCGGCATCCCCAGGCTCAGCTTGTGGGTGCGGGGGAAGCAGCCGATGCCCATGAGGGTGGTGATTACGGGGATCTGGCACAGCTCGGCCAGCTCCCTGAGCTCCTTGTGGGCGTTGGAGCTTATCACCCCTCCGCCGGCTATGATAACCGGCCTTACGGAGCGCTGGATGAACTGGGCGGCCTGGGCTATCATCCACCTGTTGCCCTCGTAGGTAGGCTTGTAGCCCCGAATGTCCACCTTCTCGGGCCAGCGGAACTCGGCCTTGCCGCCGGTGACATCCCTGGGCAGGTCTATGAGCACCGGGCCCGGCCTGCCCGTGGAGGCTATGTAGAAGGCTTCCCGGATAATCTGGGCCAGGTCGGCCGTGTCCTTGACCAGGAAGTTGTGCTTGGTGCAGGGTCTGGTGATGCCCACTATGTCGGCCTCCTGGAAGGCATCGTTGCCTATGAGGGCGGTGGGCACCTGGCCGGTAAAGACCACCAGGGGGATGGAGTCCATGTAGGCGGTGGCGATGCCCGTAACGGTGTTGGTGGCCCCTGGCCCCGAGGTCACCAGCACCACTCCGGGCCTGCCCGTGCAGCGGGCATAGCCGTCGGCGGCATGCACCGCCCCCTGCTCATGCCTAACGAGGATGAGCTTTATGTCCTTGCAGTCATAAAGCAGGTCGAAAAGACCCAGCACCNCCCCGCCCGGCAGGCCGAAGATGTGCTTGACCCCCTCGCGCCTGAGGCACTCAATTACTATCTCTGCACCTGTCATTTTCATATTGGCTAATAATTTAGCATATCAGCCCATTATGGCGCCACGGGCTGCCGAGCTTACCGCCCGGGCATACCTGGCCAGGTAGCCTGTGCGTACCTTGGGCTTGGGGGGGCGCCAGGCCTTCTGCCGTCCCCGAAGCTCCTGGGGAGTAAGCTTTACTTCCAGACGCCTCCTGGGAATGTCTATGAGCNCCCTGTCGCCGTCCCTAAGGAGGGCAATGGGGCCGCCCTCGGCTGCTTCAGGGGATATATGGCCTACGCAGGGCCCCCTGGTACCGCCGGAAAACCGCCCGTCGGTGAGCAGGGCCACGGACTCGCTGAGCCCCATGCCCGCTATGGCCGCGGNGGGGGAAAGCATCTCCCGCATGCCCGGGCCCCCCTTGGGTCCTTCGTAGCGCACCACCACCACATCCCCAGCCCTTATGAGCCCTCCCATTATGGCCTTCATGGCGGCCTCCTCGGAGNCGAACACCCGGGCCAGGCCCTCAAAGCGCGTCATCTTGGCACTTACTGCCGACTGCTTCACCACGGCGCCCTGGGGGGCCAGGTTGCCCCTGAGGATGGCGATTCCTCCCTCCTTATGATGGGCCCTGCTGAGGGGTCTGATGACCTCCTCGTCCACGACCTGGGCCCCCTTCAGGATGGAAAAGAGTTTCCTTCCGCCAACGGTGATGTGGTCCTTAAGGAGTCCCTGCAGGCGTTTCATTACCGCGGGTATGCCTCCGGCCCAGTGAAGGTCCTCCAGGTAGTGCACGCCCCCTGGAAGCATGTCGGCAATGTGGGGAGTTCGGCGGCTCAGGCGGTCAAAGGCCTCCAGCTGCAGGGCGATGCCTGCCTCGTGGGCTATGGCAGGAAGGNGGAGCACCGTGTTGGTGGAGCCCCCCAGGGCCAAGTCCACCACTATGGCGTTATGGAGGCTCCGCTCGGTAACAATGTCCCTGGGAAGGAGTCCCTCCCTTACAAGCTCCACTATCCTCTGACCGCTCTGAAAGGCCAGGCGCTTCTTCTGGGCAGAAACGGCCAGGGCCGTGGCACAATAGGGCAGGCTCAGGCCCATGGCCTCGGTAAGGCAGGCCATGGTGTTGGCCGTGTACATGCCCTGGCAAGANCCCGCCCCCGGGCAGGCGCACAGCTCAAGCTCCTCCAGCTCCTGGGCGGTGATAAGCCCCTTCTGGTAGCGGCCCACGGCCTCGAAGGTGTCGTTGACCAGGGAAAGCCTCCTGCCCCTCAGGTGGCCCGAGAGCATGGGGCCTGCGGTGACCACTATGGCAGGAATGTTTATCCTCAGGGCCCCCATGAGCATGCCCGGGGTGATCTTGTCGCAGTTGGTAAGCAGCACTATGCCGTCCAGCTGGTGGGCCTCGGTGATGGCCTCCACCATGTCGGCTATAAGCTCCCTGGAGGGCAGGGAGTAGTGCATGCCCCTGTGGCCCATGGCAATGCCGTCGCATATGCCGGGGATGCCGAAAAGAAAGGGGTAGCCCCCGGCCGTATGAATCCCCTTTTCAATAAAACGCTCCAGGTCGCGCATGCCTATATGCCCGGGAATGATGTCAGTAAAGCTGGAAAACACCCCTATGAAGGGCTTCTGCATCTCCGAGCGAGGCACCCCGGTGGCATAAAGGAGGGCCCTGTGGGGGACCCTTTCAACCCCTTTCTTTATGCTCCTTGAGCGCAGTCTCAAGGTCAAAAACTCCCTTTCCTTAACAATTTTTTCCCTCCTGGAGGACCTGCTATGCCAGGTTGTGTTCCCTTCTGTAGCGCCTTATGAGCTCTGCCATCTGGTCCTTCTTGAGGAGCTTGAGCTTCTGGATGCGCTTTTTCTCCACTTCCTCCTCGGGGCTCAGGTAGCGCTTCTTCCGTAGCTCTGCCAATGCCTCATCCAGGCTGCGGTGCTCCTGGCTCAGGTGCCTGAACTCCTCGCTGCTTTCTGCAAGAATCTGGGCAATTTCCTCGTCCCTCATGCCCTTTTGCCTCCTTTCTTGATGAGAAAAAATTACCACAGTGGCAAGGCAAAAAACAACTATGCCTGGAAGGCCTGGGCCAGGGCATAGGAGGCCTCCACGCAGTCATTGAGTCCCNCTCCCCTGTAGGCATTTCCGTGAAGGTGAAGGCCCGGGTGGGCCCGGAGGGCCTCCTGCAGTCTCCTGAGGCGTTGGGCATGGCCCAGCACATACTGGGGTATGGCCCTGTGGTGCCTGAAGAGGCGGAAAAAGACCGGCTCGGCCCTAAGGCCCAGCACTGCCCGGAGCTCCTCCATGGCTACACGGTAGAGCCTCTCCTCTGGGGCCAGGGCCTCTTCAGAGGCCCTGGCCCCACCCACCATGACCCTCAGGAGTACATGGCCCTCAGGGGCCCTGAAGGGGAAAATACTGGAGTCAAACAGGCAGCCCAGAATCAGCCTGCCTTCCCGACGGGGTATCAGGAAACCGAAGGACTCCACCTGGGAGGCCTCCACATCGGCCCTCCTGAAGCCAAAGCACAGCACACTGAGGGCTGGGTAGGGAATGGCCCTGAGCTCCCCTGCCAGGGCCTCGTCCAGCCCCTGAAGGACGGAGGCGGCCTCATAGGCCGGGCAGGCCAGCACCACCTGGTGGGCCTCCAGGCTCTGCCCTTGCTGAAGATGAAGCCTGTAGCCCCCCGGGGCCGGCTCCAGGGCCTGCACCCTTGCACCGGTCCTTACGGAGTCCCCCAGGGCATGCCTCAGGGCCTGTACCAGGGCCTCCATCCCCTGGGGAAAGGAGGTGAGCACCCCTCCAGGGCCGGCCTCCACCCGCCGGCCCGTCCTCCTGGCCTCCTTCATTAGTCTGAGCATCCCCCTTATCAGCCCCCCATACTTTTCCTCCAGGGCCTTCACTCTGGGAAAGCAACTCTTGACCTCAAGTGCCTCCGGGTCGCCTGCAAAGACCCCCGAGGCCATGGGGTCTATGAGCTTCTCGTAGGCCTCCCTGCCCAGCCTCCTTCGGGCAAACTGGGCCAGGCTCTCCTGGGGCCCTCCCCCGGGGGGCACAAGCACCTCCCCCAATACCCTGAGCCTCCCACAGGGGCTCAGAAGCCCCGAGAGCAGAAACGAGGGAGGGCTTTCGGGTATCCTCCTGAGCTTCCCCCCCACCAGTACAAACCTCTTCCTGGCCGAGCGGGTGCTCCTCAGGGGCTTCAGGGCCAGGGCCTGAGCAAGCTCCAGGGTGCGGGGCCTGTTGTCCAGAAAGCCATTAACCCCTGTCTCGCAAAGGAAGCCCTCCTCCTTCACCGTCCGTATCTTTCCCCCGGGGCGCTCCTGGGCCTCAAGCACCAGCACATCTTCCCGGGAGAACCCCCTCTCAAGGAGTAGGTATCCCAGGCTGAGGCCTGATATTCCTCCGCCCACTATAGCTATCCGAGCCATCCTGCCTCCCGGGCCCCTCTCACCGCCAACGCCCTGAGGGCCTGGATGAGCCCAGGGTGGGTGTTGAGCCCCGGAGTCCTTCTGAGCCTGAGCCCCAGGCCCTCTGCCAGGGACTTGTAAAGAATGTCTATCTCATAAAGGGTCTCTATGTGGTCAGAGACGAAGCTCAGGGGCACCACCAGCNCCTCTTTCACGCCCTCGGCAGCCAGCTCCCTAAGGGCCTCCTCGGTGCTGGGCGAAAGCCACCTCATGGGCCCTGTGCGGGACTGGTAGCAGAGCATCCATCTGTAAGGCTCCCCCTCGGTTAGGGCCCCGATGGTGGCCTCCAGGTGCTCTACATAAGGGTCTCCCCGGCGGATGAAGCTCTCCGGCAGGGCATGAGCGCTAAAAAGCACTACCGCCCCTTGGGAGGAAGCCCGAAGGCCCTCCCCTATGGCCTCCTTCAGGGCCTGCACATAGTGGGGCTCCGTGGGCCACTGGGTTATGGCCCTTAGTTCGAAGGTCCCTTTGAACCGTTCCTCCAGGAGCCTCTTGAGCTCGGCCAGGGCCGAGCCCGTGGTGGCCACCGAGTAATGGGGGTAGAGGCTCAGGGCCAGAAGCCTCCTGACCCCCTCCACCTTCAGCTCCTCCAGGGCTTCCTGGATGAAGGGCCTCCAGTAGCGCATCCCCACCTTGACCGATGAGAACCCCTCCGGCAGCACCTCTTGGAGGGCCCTGGCCTGCCCCAAGGTGATTTCCTTAAGGGGCGAGGCTCCGCCAATGAGGGCGTAGGCCCGCCTGGCCTTGGGTGCCCTGAGGGTTGCGATGAGCCAGGCCAGGGGTCTCTGCAGAAACGGAGGCCCCAGGGGAATGATCATCCTGTCGGAGAAGAGATTGAGCAGGAAGGGCCTTACGGCCTGCGGGCTGTCCGGGCCCCCCAGGTTTAGAAGCAGCACCCCTATGCCCCCCCTGGGCTTCAAGACCGGCGGCTCAGGCGATGCACCTCCTGAACCAGATGTTTCACCGCCTCCAGGGGTATCTGGGGAAGCACCCCGTGGCCCAGGTTGAACACATGGCCCCGGGCGGCCCTGGCCCCCTGGAGGATATCCTGCACCCTCTGGGAAAGCTCCTGGCGAGGAAGAAGCAGGGCGCAGGGGTCCAGATTCCCCTGAAGGACGGCCTCAGCTCCTACAGACCGGGCAGCCTGGGCAATGTCTATCCGCCAGTCCAGACTCAGCACATCGGCACCGCTTTGAAGCATCTCCTCAAGAAGGCCGGCACAGCCGTTAAGAAAATAGATTATCGGCACCCCCAGCCCCTTAAGCTCTCTCACCACCTGCTTCACATAGGGCAGGGCATAAGTGCGGTAGTCCTGAGGGCCCAGTATCCCTGCCCAGGTATCAAAGAGCTGCACCGCCTGGGCCCCTGCCTCTATCTGGGCCCTGAGGTAGCGGCAGACCGTCTCGGTGAGCATCTGAAGAAGCCCGAGGAAGACCTCCCTCTGCCTGAACATCATCCACTTGGTGTAAAAGAAGCTCTTTGACCCCCCGCCCTCCACCATGTAGGTGGCCAGGGTAAAGGGGGCACCTGAAAACCCGATAAGGGGCACCTGAAGGCTCTGTCTGAGAAGCCTTATGCTTTCCAGCACAAAGGGCACATCCTTGGAGGGCTCGGGCACCCTGAGGCCCTCCAGCTCCGCCTGGCCTCTCACGGGGGGACTGAGCACCGGGCCCTGTTGCTCGGAAAACTCAAGCCTCATGCCCATGGCCTCCACGGGAATAAGAATGTCGGAAAACAATATGGCAGCATCCACCCCCAGGACCTCCACGGGCTGCAGGGTCACCTGGGCCGCCAGCTCGGGGCTCTTGCACAGGGTGAGGAAGTCCACCTTTCGGCGCACCTCCTGGTACTGGGGCATGTACCGGCCCGCCTGCCGCATGAGCCACACCGGGGTGTAGGGCACGGGCTCGGCACGGCAGGCCTTCAAAAAGGTGTCGTTCATGAGAAAACCTCCTAAAAGGGCTTTCAGTGCCGCTTGGCCAGAAGTCGCTTCTTCATCCTCAGGGGCATGTAGCTACAGAAGGGCTCCTCCTGGAGGTAGTCGCCGCTTACGGCGTAGGCCCTGGCCCGGCAGCCCCCGCAGACGGTGATGTACTCGCAGGAGCCGCACCGGCCCTTGTAGCGCTTGAAGTCCCTGAGTTCCTGGAACAGTTCCGAGTGCTCCCATATTTCCTTGAAGCTCTGCTTGCGGATGTTGCCGGCAGAGCGGGGGAAGTAGCTGCAGGGAAGCACATTGCCGTCCACATCTATGAGGCAGATAAGCTGCCCCGCTATGCAGCCCTTGGCCCCGCCGGTGGAGAACTTGAGGCTACGGCGCTCAAACTTTACTCCCTCTTGCTTGGCCCTCTGTAGCAGCACCCTGTAGTAATGGGGGGCACAGGTGGGCCTTACCAGCATGTCCTTCTCGCCCTTTTCCATCTGGTAGTGCCACTGGAGAATCTCCTCGTAGTCCTCCTTGCTGATAAGTTCGCTCATGATTTCCTCGCCCCTTCCGGTGGGCACAATCATGAAGAGGTACCAGGCCGTAGCCCCCAGCTCCTTGGCCAGCCTGTAGACCTTGGGAATCTCCTCCTGGTTGCGCTTGGTGAAGGAGGAGTTGATGATGAACTCTATGCCGTGCCTCCTGAAGAGCTCCGCCGCCCTAAGGGTGCCTTGGAAGGCCCCCGGCTGGGCCCTGAAGTCGTCATGCACGGCCTCGGTAGAGCCGTCCAGGCTCAAGGAGACTATCTTTATTCCGGACTCCTTTACCCTTCGGCAGACCTCGTCGTCCACCAGGGTGCCGTTCGTGGCCATGCACATTCTAAGCCCCAGGGAGGTGCCCTTCTCTGCTATGTCAAACACATCGGTCCTGAGCAGGGGCTCCCCTCCCGAAAGCACCACCACTGGTTTTGCATAGGAGGCGATGTCCTCAAGTACCCTGAAGGCCTCCTGGGTGGAGAAGTCCGGGTGGGCCTTCACCTCCAGCTCCGAGGCGGAGCGGCAGTGCACACAGCGGAGGTTGCACCGCCGGGTAATCTCCCAGGCAATCCACTTCGGCTTGAATTCCTTAAGCATCTTCTATTATACCCGCAGCTCTTGGAGTTTTTCAGCCCTGCCGAAGAGGCGTTCCTCAATGGCCTCAAGCAGGGGGCCAAAGCTCTGGGGCCTGAGGGCCGATATCATCACCGCCCCGTAGCGCACCCTGAGGGCCTGGGCCTCCTCAGGGCTCAGGAGGTCGGTCTTGTTGAGCACCAGGAGCCTGGGCTTTTCCTCCAGGCCGAGCTCGGCAAGTATTCGTTCCACCGCCTGAATCTGCTGAGGAAACCGGGGGTTGGAGGCATCCACCAGGTGTAGCAGCAGGTGAGCATCCTGCAGTTCCTCCAGAGTGGCCCTGAAGGCGGCCATGAGGTCCCTGGGCAGGTCGCGGATGAAGCCCACGGTGTCGGTGATGATGACCTCCCTTTGGCGGGGAAACCTCAGCAGCCGGCTGGCCGTATCCAGGGTGGCAAACATCCTGTGCTCCACGAAGGTGTCCGAACGGGTAAGGGCGTTAAGCAGGGTGGACTTCCCTGCGTTGGTGTAGCCCACGATGGAGACAATGGGTATGCCCCGCTGCAGCCTCCGCTGCTTGCGCTGGATGCGGGCCCTGCCGAGGGCCTTGAGCTGGCGCTGCAGGTGGTGGATGCGGTCGCGCACCCGGCGGCGGTCTACCTCCAGCTTGGTCTCCCCAGGGCCCCTGCCCCCTATGCCTCCCATGAGCCTGGACATGGCCGTGCCCTTGCCCGTAAGCCGAGGAAGCATGTACCGTAGCTGAGCCAGCTCCACCTGCACCTTGCCGTCCCGGGAGTGGGCCCGGCGGGCAAAGATGTCCAGAATGAGCTGGGAGCGGTCTATCACCTTTAGCTCCGTAAGCTCCGTTATGGCCTTCACTTGCGAGGGGCTCAGGTCCTGGTCGAAGATAAGCAGGGTGGCCCCCCTGTGCAGGGCGTCTATAATTATCTCCTTGAGCTTCCCCTCGCCCATGAGGTAGCGGGGGNTTACCTCCTTGAGGCTCTGGGCCACTGTGCCCAGCACCACCACATCGCTGCTCTGGGCAAGCTCCCGGAGCTCCTCCAGGGACTCCTCCAGCACATACCTGGGGGCCCGGGCCGCACTTATCAGTAAGGCCCGCTCCCTGGGGTCGGACTGCTCCAGGAGCCTCTGACGCCGCATCTGCTCCTCCAGAGAGGCCACGAAGGCTGCAAAGTCAAGCCGCAGACGGTAGAAATCCCTCTCCTTCTGCTCCTCCACCCCTCCCTGGGGCCTAAGGTAGGCCACATGTATCCCCCCGGAGGCGCCCCCCCTGAGCTGAAGGGCCGCCACGGCGTCAAGCCGCAGAAGGGCCAGGTCCGTCAGGTCGTCCTTGCTCAGGGCCTCGCCCCTGAGATGGGTATGCACCAGCCTGAGCCCCCTTAGGGGCCTTCTGCCCAAGGGGTAGTCCTCCAGGGCAGGTATGAAGATGCCCTTGGCATCGCCCACTATCACATGGGTGACCTCTCCTGAGCGGTCAATGAGAAGACCTATCTGCCTGGATATCTCCTGGGAGAGGGCCGCCAGGGCCTTGGCGAGCTCGGGGNTCAGTAGCTCCTGGGGGGAGCTCCGACGCCTCTGCAGGCGCTCCAGGGCCCGGAGCTCTGAGCGCCTAAGTCCATGGGTATTTCCGTAAACTACTGCTATCTAAGGCTCCTCTCCTTGCCTGCTTACTCTAAGAATAATTTTATCACAACGCTTAGACAGAAAACTTCTTGACCTCTGAAAGCAGCCTCTGGACATCCTCCTGGAGGTACTCTACGGCCTGGCGCATCATGTTGGCAGCGCCCAGCAGCTCTTGGGCGGTCCGCTGCACCTGCCCCACCGCACTGCTGATCTGGGCGCTCTGCTGCCGCTGCTGCTCTATCAGGCGGGATATCTGCTCCGCCTGGCCGTGGACATTCTCCGCCATGGAGGCAAGCTGCCTGCTGCCTTGAAGCTGCTCAGAGGTAGCCTGCCTGACCTGCCTGGCCCCCTCCCTGATCTTCTCCGTGGCCTGAAGCACCGTGCTGCTTTCCCTGCTCTGGCCTGCGGTGATGTGGGAGATGTGCTTCACCCTCTCGGTCATGCCGGATATGGCCTCCGTTATCTGCTTTATCNCCCCCGCCTCTTCCTGGGTGGCCCTCTGGATGGTCCGGGCCATCTCGGTGGAAAGCTCCGAGCTTTCCCTGATGCTCCTGAGGGCCGTATTGGTCTCGGCAAAGAGCTTAGAGCCCTGCTGTACGGCCTTCATGGCCTCGTCGGCAAGCTCAACGCACCGTTTAGTCTCGCCCTGGACGGTGGAGATTATCTCCGCTATCTCCTTGGTGGAGGCGGTGGTTCTTTCGGCCAGGGCCTTTATCTCGTCGGCCACCACGGCGAAGCCCGTGCCGTGCTGCCCTGCCTGGGCGGCCAGAATGGCGGCATTAAGGGCCAGGAGGCTGGTCTGGTCCGCCACGTCGCTGATTACCGTTACTATGTCCCCTATCTGGTCGGAGNGCCTTCCCAGCCTGCCTATGCTGGCCGTAAGGGCCTGCATGTTGTCCCTTATGAGCTTCATGCCCTGAAGTGCCGCATCGGCAGCACTCATGCCCTGCTGGGTGGCCTGGGTGGAGACCCTCTCGGCCAGGCGCACAGACTCGCCGGCGCTCTGCTGGATTTCCTTTATGGTGGCATTGACCTGAAGGAGGGCCGACGCCGTGTCCTCTGCCGAGGCAGAGAGGCTCTCCAGGCTGGAGGCCACATCCTTCACCGATGCTATCATCTCCTGGATGCTCTCGGCCGCCTCCTGGGCCAAGCGGTCGAAGTACTCGGCCCCCTCGGCCACCGTGGAGATGGAGGCGGTCATCTGTGAGAGGGCCGTGGAGGTGTCCTCGGCGCTCTTCAGGAGCTCCACGGTGCTCTGCCCGATGGAGGCGGTGAGGGCATTGAGGGCCTGCACCGCCTGGGCAATCTCCCCCAGGGCCTTCCGCTGGGCATCGGAGACTCCCAGCACCTGCGTAGAGGACTCGTTCACCTGCTTTACAACCCCCGATGTGCTGGCCCCTATGTCCTGGACCCTGGAGAGCATCTCCTTCAGGGCCTCGGCCATCTCGTTGATGGAGCGTCCCAGGTGGGCTATCTCGTCGGTGCCCTCCGCCCGAACCCTCCTGGCCAGGTTGCCGGTGGCTATCTCCCTGGCCACTGCCTGGATGGCCGCTACCGGGCTTACCACAAACCTGGCCACCGCTGCATACACTACTGCCAAAAACACCACGAAACCCAGCGCTCCCACCACCACAGCCCACTTGATGAGGCTGTAGACCCCTCCCCTTAGGACCTGGGCCTTCAGGGCCAGGGCCACATGGCCTGCCACCTTGCCCTCGGCATCCAGGAGGGGATGCCACACCTCCAGGGCCTCCTCAAGCTCCCTGAGGCCATCCTTCGGCACAGAGAGCCGCCCCTCGGGTGCCCCCTCGGTCCTGAAAAGCACCTGGGCCTCCGCATCCAGCACTGCAGCGTAGGCCAAAGAGGGGTCTTTCTGGAGGAGTGCCTGGAGCTTCCCGTTCAGGTCCTCCATATAGCTCAGGGGTATACCCAAGGCGAGGGCCTTCTCCAGCTCTGCCTTCAGGGAGGCGGCCTCGGAGGAGACCCTGGAAAGCACCGCCCTCTTGTACTTGCTGGCGGCCACGGAGGTGAGTATGGCCGTGTTAAGCCCCAGGGCCAGAAGGAGCACCACCGCCACCGCCAGCACAGCCCTCTGCTTCAGTCCGCCGCCCCTGAGCATCTACCTTATTACCTTGCTGGCCGAGGTTATTACCTCCAGGGGAATCTTAAGGCCCATGGCCCGGGCCTCTCTGAGGTTCACTATGAATTCAATCTCCCGGGGCGAGAGGGGTGGGATTTCCGCAGGGCTGCTCTTTCCCTGAAGGAGCTGGGCCGCTATCTCGGCCGCCCGTCTGCCCTGCTCCTGGGCCTTGGCCGAAAGGGTAAGGAGCNCCCCGGCCTCCGCCCAACCGCTCAGAACAGAGGCCGTGGGGGCCTTGAGGGCCCGGGCTGCATCCACCACTGCCTTTATGCACTCCTGGGCCGTGCAACTGGTAGTAATGAAGAAGGCCTCCACATCCTTCAGTGCCCTGAGCGCCTGGGCCTTTCTGAGCTTCCTGGCATCAATCTTGGCCTCCTTGAAGCCGAAGCGCTCCCTGAGCCTAAGGACCTCCTGGAGCTGGGCCACGGTGTCCTGCTCCTTGGGATTGTAAATCACCCCCAGCACGGCGAAGTCCTTTATGGCCTTCAGGTTCTTCAGCACCCCGGCCACAGGCACCTGGGAGCTTATCCCCGTGGCATTAGGCCTCTTAAGGGCCCGGGGGTCAAACACCCCTACATACACCACGGGTATCTTGGCAGTCTCCCTCAGGGCGGCCCGAGTGGCCGGGGCCCCGTAGGTCACTATCAGGTCCACCTCTACGGCCACCATTTTTCTGGCGGCGTTGCTCCAGGCCACCGGGTCCGGCCTGGGGCGTTGAAGCAGCACCTCCACCTCCCCCACTCTCTGCTTGAGAGCCCGAAGGAACGCCTCGTGCACCTGGCGGTAGTAGGGCACATCACCGGTGAAGATAATCCCTATGCTCTTGGCGTGGGAAAGGCCGGGAAAGCCCAGGAAAAGAAGGCCCAGAAGGAGAAGACCCCTGAGCAGCACTACCACCTCCTGGTAAACCTCAGAAGAATGCTCTGGGCTATGCCGTCCGAGACCTCGGGGTTTTCGGGGTTTTCCAGCCTGTCCTCGAAGTCCCTGTACTGGTAGCTCAGGGAAAGCTCCGTAGCCCTGGGCAGCCGGTAGGTGGCGCTAAGGCCCAGGAGGGTCTCGCTGATTTTCATCTCCGAGTAGGAGTCTATGTCCCTGGTGGCAGAAAAACCGGCCTCGGCCCTGGTGTAGGAAGCCTCGGCAGCAATGGACAGCCTCTCAAGGGGTCTGTAGCCCACCGAGGCCGTGTAGGTGCGGGCCTGGTCGGTGTAGGGCACATCCTCATCCAGGATGGCGGTGGGATAAGCGTCCAGATAGGCTATGTCCTGCTTCACCTTGTTGTGCCAGTAGCTGAAGCCCAGGGAAAAGTCCAGGTCCTCCCTGGGCAGGAGGCTCACATAGCAGGCAAACTGTTCCCTGAAGGCCTCCCGGTCCTGGGGCTCCCCGCCCGAGGGCGGGCTTGTGGTCTCTATGTGAATGTGCTCCCTGTCCTGCCATGTGGCGGCGTAGCTGGCAAAGGCGCTGAGCCACTGAAGGGGCGAGTAGTTCACCGACAAGGCCGCCTTGTGGGCAGAGTCAGGCCGGATGTTGTAGGCCGGCTCCTGGGTGTCCATGTACTGATACTTGAGCCTGAGCTGGAGGCCCTCTGCCGGCCTCAGCCTGGCATAGGCGCCCACGGTGCGCTCCGTGCTGGAGTCCTCCAGCTCCCACTCCTCAGCATGGCTGCGTTCGGTGTGCCTGTAGGAGGCATCCAGACCCAGGAGCACTCCCCTGGCAGCCCTCCACCGGGCGCTCAAGAGGAGGTAGTCTATTCGAGAGGAAATGGAGTTCCTGATGCCGCTTACTGCGCTGAAGTCATCAAAACCCAGATAATCATCGGGCAGGCTCTGGGGGTTTTCCCTGTCCCTCTGGATGTGGCGATACCTCAGGGCAATGCTCACCCTGGTATGGGGCATGAAGCGCACGCTGGCAGAGGCCAGGAAGTCGTCCGCCTCGGCGCCGCTGGTGGTGTTGTCCCTGTCGGCCTTCTGGAGGGTCAGGGAGGCCACCAGGCGGCCGGTGTAGGAGGTGTGAATCTTCACGGTGTTGGACGAGCCCTCAAGCTCAGGGATGACATTGTGGGGGTAGACCCCCTCGGAACGCTTGCCCCATACGGCATTGTAAAGGGCGCTCATTATGGCGCCCTCGCCCGGGTCAAAACTCCATCGGGAGAGCAGGACCTCAAGCTCCACGGGTCCCAGGTGGCTGTTTGCTCCCACGGCTATGTCCTGGTCCTGCCAATTGATGCTTCTAGGCTGGCTCACCCTCTTTTTGGAACCCTCGCCGTACCAGTAGGCGGTGCCCCCCATGAACCGCTGCTGCCTGCTGCCTTCCCTGTCCACCCAGGTGCCCTGGAGGAAGATATGCTGGGGGAACTCAGGAGCCTTGAACCTCAGCCTGGCAGCACCCAGCACCGCCATGATGCCGTACTGTGCTGCCCCATCCTGCACATCCACATCGGTGCCCACCAGCCGGATATTCTCCAGGTTGTGCCAAAGTCCCCTGGAGACCGCCCTGAAGAGCACCAGGTCCTTGTAGGCATAGCGGAGGTCTGTAAAGTAGTCCTTGCGGTTTTCAAGCTCAAGCTCCAGGTGCACCCTGTGGGGAAAGGGAAAGGCTATGAGGCTTCCGCCCAGGCTGACGGAGTTCTCCAGGAAGAGGTACTCGCCGGCCCTCCTGGAGCCCTCTGAGTCGGCCAGCCACAGGCCACCCCAAAGGGCATACCGGGGNGCTATCTCTGGGAACTCGTATATGGGAACCTCCACAGGCTCCTCGGCCTGCCCCGGCAGGGGAAGAAGCAGCAAGAGCACTATCGCCAGAGCCATAGTCCCCCTCATGCCGCTTCCGCTTCTCATTGGGTAAAGGTCCCCTCGCCCCCTGCCCCGGGCACATCGGTGCCATGTATCTGGCTGTGGCAGTCGGTGCACCGGGTGAAGTGGGCCTGCCTTGCCTCGGCCGTATCGGTGCTGTGGCCCTCGTGGCACTGAAGGCACAGGAAAGGCACCTTGACGTTAAGGAGGTAGTTGTTGGGGGAGCCGTGGTTGGCATGGCAGCCCAGGCAGTCCTCGGTGTTTTCCGCATGCTCGTACACATAGGGGCCGCCTTTTTCCCCGTGGCATCTCAGGCAGGTGGCCCGCACCGTTTCAGCCCTGAGCATCCTGGGAGAGCTTGTGCCGTGGGGCTCGTGGCAGTCGGTGCAGAACACCTTGGCCTCAGGCACCGGATGGCGGCTGGGAAGAGAGAACTCGGCCCTTACATTCTGGTGGCACTCGTAGCACATCTTGGCGGTCTCCTCGGGGTGCACGATGAGGTCCGGGCCGGCATGAATCCTGTGGCAGTCCGAGCAGGACACCTCGGCCATGGCATGGGCGCTGGAGCTCCAGTCGTGGAGGTTGAAGGNGGCATTGGCAGTGTGGCACTTAAGGCATATCAAGGAGAGGGCCCCGGCGGGCAGGGCCTTCAGGTCTATGAGGGTCTCGTACTTGCAGGCAAGCTCCTGGCCCTCGGCCTTGGCCTCCTGANCCTTCTCTGCCGTTATGCCCTCAATGGCCAGGCTTCCCGGGCCGTGGCAGCTTTCGCAGTCCACCAGGGGCAGCCCCGTCTCGGGAGAAAGCTGCGCCCCCATGGTGCTGGCCTCAAAGTCCCGTCTTATCTTGTCGTGGCTGTGGCAGGCACTGAGGCAGCGGTCGGTGCCCACATAGTCGGCATCGAAGCGGCCCACCACGAGGCGCTCGTACTCCTTTATGGGCATTATGGGCTTGGAAGTCTTCAGGGCCTCGCAGCCCCACAAGGCCAGCACCAGCAGCCCTATCAGCGCTGGCAGGGNGTGTCTCATCTCCTCGCCCCCTCAGAAATTTACAGACTATACAAAAGTCGCCAATCGCTTGTCAATAAAAATACATAGAAGTTTGCTGGTTTAGAAACCATTGGTATTCTCCTTTGACAATCGGCNCCCTGTAGGTTTAACCTTTAGAGGATGCCAGAGGGCGGGGGCATAACCAGGGTAAGCCTCAGGGAGGCAAGAAAGAGGCTCGGGCTCATAAGGGCGGTTGCCACCCTGGTCATCGTCGTGCTCCTGGCGGTGGTGGCGGTGTATCACTTTGAGCCCCTCAGCGTAGTGCTCCACTTCATCCCCAAGGGCTCCATATCGGTCGTGGTGGGCATAGCCCTGGGGCTTAGTCTGGTGGGTGGCTATCTTTTCTGGATGCTCAGCAGGAGGCTCCTGAGGGAGCTGCAGTACTCCAGCTCCATGGTGGAGAAACTCCTGGCCCTCACCAGGGACATCCGGGAGGAGCTCTACGGCGACATCCTCCTGGAGAAGATAGCCGAGGCCTCCATGAGCCTTACTGGTTCAGAGGCCTCCAGCGTCCTCCTGAGGGAAGACGGCCAGCTGCGCTACAAGGNGGTAAAGGGGCCCAAGAGCCAGGAGCTACAGGGCAAGGCGGCCCATCAGACAGGTGTAGCCGCCTGGGTGCTGAGGCACAAGCAGCCCCTGCTCATAAACGACACGGCCTCGGAGGAAAGGTTCAACCCCAGTATGGATGCAGAAATCTCCTACCGCNCCCGCCGCATCCTTTGTAGCCCCATGTTCACCAGGGAGGGCCCCGTGGGAGCCATCCAGGTGCTGAACAAGCCCACCCCCTACACCGAGTTTGACCAGGAGCTCCTGAGCTNCCTGGCCGGGCATGCCGCCGTCTCCCTGGAACGGGCACGGTTTCACGAGGACCAGAGGAACTTTCAGATACACATCACCGACATACTTCTGGACGCCATAGACCGCTTCATACCGGAGAAACGGGGCCACTCAAGAAGGGTAGCCCAGTACGCCAACATGCTGGCGAAGGCCCTGGGGCTGCAGGAGGCCGAGAGGCGGAGGCTCTACTTCGCCAGCCTGCTTCATGACATAGGCTTCATGCGCATCCCCTTGGAGGAGCACTTCCAGAAATCCCAGTACATGAAGCACCCGGTCATCGGATACGAGATGCTCAGCCCCATCTCCTTTTACAAGGACATCGCCACCGTGGTGCTTCACCACCACGAGCGCTACGACGGCTACGGCTATCCCCAGGGGCTTAAGGGNGAGCAGATTCCCCTTCAGTCCCGCATAATCCACATAGCGGAGGCCTTTGACTCCATGGTCAGCAGGGTCTCCTACAAGATAGCCGTGAGCTTTGATGTGGCCATGGAGGAGCTTCTGCGCCACGCTGGCAGCCAGTTTGACCCTGCCCTGGTAGGGCGCTTCAGGGAGGTAGTGGAAAAGCCCTTAGAGTAAGTCCTGCAGTTCTCTCAGGATGGCCTCTCTGGTACTGCCCTGCCGGTAGTGCCTGAGAAGCCTTTGGGCCAACTGGCTGGCCCCTTGGTATGTAGCCCCCCTGGCCTGCTCCACCATGGCCCAGTCCTGCTTTGCCAGGAAGGCCCTGCAGGCCTCCTGCAGGGCCTTGCACAGCCGGGCCCTGGGTCCCCTGAGGTGGTAGAGGAAAAAGGCCAGCGAGCCGGCCCTTTCCCGCCGAATGATGAAGCTGAGCATGCCCTCGGGGCAGGTGTCGGCCAGGGTGTCCTTCAAGGCGTCAAGGAGCTGTGCCCCTTTGGCCAGGCCGCAGGTGCTGACAAGCTCCCTCCAGTCCGGGCCCAGCCTTTGGCCCTCTCGGGCCTCACCCACCTCGTGCCACAGGTAGGTCTCAAGCTCTGCCTCGGCCACCCTGGGGAGGAAGACCTCCGGGGCCTGCCCCGGTTCCACGCCGTAGAAGCCGAAGGCGGCCTTCAGGGCTCCCTGGGGCCGGGCCTCAAACTCCTGATAGGCACTCCAGAGCATCTGCTCTGCTACCTCCAGCCGTCCTATGATGGCCCCTTGCGAAAGCATGGCCGGAGAGGCTGCCAGGTCCCTGGCAAGCTCCCTGCCCAGGACATAGAACCTCAGGCCCTGAAGCTCTCCCTGCCTCTTCAGCTGGGCCAGAAAGAAGGTGGGCTTCCTGTGGATGCCGTAGCCGGCCCCGTACAGTAGTCCCCGGCCGCTCAGGGCCCGGTTTATCCCCTGGGTGTCGAAGGGCCCAAAACTCCTGCCCCCTATCCTTAGTGGCCTGAAGTCCCTTTCCGAAAGCTCCTCCCACAGGGCCTCCTTCCTGGCTATCCAGGGGCCCATCTCCTGGCTCCTGACCCTGTGCCAGGGCCTGAGGCCATGCTCTGACAGATACAGCTCCCTGAGCCTCAGGAGCAGCCCGCAGAGGGAAAACAGGCCCCAGAACCTGGCATCGGAGACATCGCAGTTGTACTTCACCTGCCCGATGAGCCCCTGGGTGGCCATGGCCCTTCTATGATAACACCGCCTGGGTTAAAATTAGCGTGAAATGAGGCATCTGAGGCTCACCCTTCAGTATGACGGTACGGCCTACCAGGGCTGGCAACGCCAGCGGCGAGGGCCCAGTATCCAGGCAACCCTGGAGGAGGCCCTGGGGAGGCTCACCCAGGAGCAGGTGCGGCTCCTTTCCGCAGGCCGCACCGACAGCGGCGTGCATGCCCTGGCCCAAGTGGCCAGCTTCCGCACCTCCTCGGCCCTGCCCTGCGAGACCGTGCACAGGGCCCTCAATGCCCTCCTTCCAGGGGACATCAGGGTCCTGGAGGTAAGGGAGGCGCCCCAGGACTTCCATCCCCGCTACAGTGCCAGAGGCAAGAGGTACTTTTATCTCCTGTCCCTGGCAGGGGAGGTGCCGGTGTTTCTCAGAAGATATGTATGGCAGCTCCGCCGCGGCCTCAATGTGGAGGCAATGAAGGAGGCTGCCCAGGGCCTTCTGGGAAGGCACGACTTTTCGGCCTTCAGGGCCTCGGGCTGCTGTAGCCGAAGCACCCTCAGGGAGCTCAGGCTCCTTCAGATAGAACCCCTCTGGGAGCTCTGCTTTGCCACGGTGCGGTTTGAAGGCCGCTTCCTCAAGATAACCCTGGAGGCCGATGCCTTCCTGCGCCACATGGCCCGAAACATCGTGGGCACCCTGGTGGAGGTGGGAAAGGGCAGGATGAGTCCCCAAGATGTGGCCTCGGCCATGGCCAAAAGGGACAGGACCCTGGCAGGTCCCACTGCCCCAGCCCAGGGGCTGTTCCTGGAGAAGGTGTTTTACTGATTCAGAAGCCTTCGGAGCCCGGCTATGCCGAGGTGCCAACTAAGTGGGAGGGCCTTCCTCCCTCTCCAGGGCCTCCAGGGCCTCCTGGCGCTCCTGGCAGTCCCTGCAGAGGATGGCAAAGGGCATCACCTTCAGCCTCTCCAGGGATATCTCCTCCCCGCAGTCCTCGCAGATGCCGTAGGTGCCCTCTTGTAGCTTCCTCAGGGCGGTGTCTATCTTGTTGAGGGTCTCCTTGTGCACGCTCAGCTTGCGGAATATCACATCGTCGGAGAGGTCCACCACCGACCAGTCCCCGTCGTCCAGGGCGGTCTCCACCAGCTGGCGGTTCTCGCCCCTTATGTACTTGGCCACCTCCTCCTTGGCCTCCCTGACGATGGCCTCCCTGCGCCTTATGAGCTCCTTCCTGAGGGCCTCCTGTCTTTCCTGGGCACCCTGCTTGCCGGAGGCCTTCCGGCCGGAGGCCTTCCTTGCCCGGGTGCCTTTGGCAGAGCTCTTCCTCCTGGGCATTACTGCTTCTGCTCCTGGGCAGGCTCCTTGGGAGGGGCCTCTCTGTAGACCTCCTGGATGCTCTGANCCTTTATGCCCGCCTGCTGAAGGGCCTTCTGGATGTCCACTGCCTTGGCGTCCTGCACCTTGAGGATATAGTTGATCTTCACCTCAGACCTCCATTATCTCCTTTTCCTTGCGCTGAAGTATCTCGTCTATCTTCTTTATATACTCATCGGTGAGTTTCTGGACCTCCTCCAGGGCCCGCTTGGTCTCGTCCTGGCTAATGTGCTCCTGCTTTTCCATCCTCTTCAGGGTCTCGTTGACATCCCTGCGGATGTTGCGCACCGCCACCCTGGCCTCCTCGGCCTTCTTGCGCACCAGGCGGACCAGCTCCTTCCTCCGCTCCTCCGTAAGAGGGGGTACCGGCACCCTTATCACCTTTCCGTCGTTGGTGGGGGTAAGGCCCAGGTCGCTCTTCATGATGGCCCTCTCTATGTCGGCGATGAGCCTGGGCTCCCAGGGCTGAATCACTATGAGCCTGCTTTCCGGCACGCTGAGGGCCGCCACCTGCTTCAAGGGGGTGGGGGCGCCGTAGTACTCCACCGTTATGCCCTCCAGCAGGCCCACCGAGGCCCTGCCCGTGCGCACCGAGGCAAGCTCCCTGCGGAAGGACTCCACGGCGCCTTCCATCCGCTTTGCGGTCTTATTTCTTAGCTCCCTTTGCATCAGCAGCTATAGTGGTGCCCACCCTTCTGCCCATGACCAGGGCCTTTATGCTGCCGGGTTTTCTGAGATTAAATACCACAATCGGCATATGGTTGTCCATACATAAACTTATGGCGGTGGAGTCCATCACCCCCAGGCCCTTCTTAAGCACATCTATGTAGGAGAGCCGGGAGTACTTCTTGGCCTGGGGCTCCTTCTGGGGGTCGGCGGAGTAGACCCCATCCACCTTGGTGGCCTTCAGGAGCACCTGGGCCCCAATCTCCATGGCCCTCAGGGCGGCAGCCGTATCGGTGGTGAAGAAGGGGTTGCCCGTGCCCGCGGCGAATATCACCACCCTGCCCTTCTGCAGGTGCCTGACCGCCCTTCGGCGGATGTAAGGCTCGGCCAACTCCCTCATCTCAATGGCCGAGAGCACCCTGGTGGGCACCCCCAGGGCCTCCAGGGCGCTCTGAAGGGCCAGGGAGTTTATGACCGTGGCCAGCATGCCCATGTAATCGGCCGTAGCCCTGTCCATGCCGTAGGTGCTGGCCTGCACCCCCCGGAACATGTTCCCCCCGCCTATGACCACGGCCACCTGGGCCCCCGTGTCGTAGGCCTCCTTGAGCTGTCTGGCTATGTAGGCAAGGGTCTGGGGCTCTATCCCGTAGGGGGCGGAGCCCATAAGGGCCTCCCCACTCATCTTCACCAGCACCCTCTGGTACCGGGGCTTACTCCTGGCTTGTCTCGCCAAGCTGAAACCTCACAAACCTTCTTACCACAATGTTTTCCCCCAGCTTGGCGATCATGGAGTTCACCAGGTCCTGCACCGTCTGCTTCTGCTGGGGGTCCTTCACAAACACCTGCCGCATGAGACAGACCTCGGAGAAGAACTTCTCCAGCCTGCCCTGGAGGATCTTCTCCTGCACATGCTCGGGCTTGTCCTTTATCTGGGCCCGGTAGACCTCTTGCTCCTTGTCGAGCACTTCCTGGGGCACATCCTGAGGCCTTATGTACTGGGGTGCGGCTGCCGCTATGTGCATGGCCAGGTCCTTGACCAGGGCCCTGAAATCCTCGGTGCGGGCCACGAAGTCGGTCTCGCAGTTGACCTCCAGGAGCNCCCCTATCCTGTCCATGTGCACATAGGAGCCGATGAGGCCCTCCGAGGCCGTCCTGGCGGCCTTCTTCTGGGCCTGGGCCAGCCCCTTCTTCCTCAGCAGCTCCACGGCCTTGTCCATGTCGCCCTGGGCCTCGCTGAGGGCCCGCTTGCAGTCCATCATGCCTGCTCCGGTGCGCTCCCTCAGGGTCTTGACCATCTCTGCGGTAATGCTCATTGTGCGGTCTCCTCCTTGGGTTCTTCCTGGGTGGCCTCGGAAACGGCTGTCTCTGGGGGGGCCTCCTCCGGGGCCCCCTCCTCCTGGACGGCCTGGGCCTCTTCGGCCTCGGCCAGCTGCTTCTGCAGGGCCTCCTTGCCCTCCAGCACGGCGTTGGCCATTCGGGAGGATATGAGGTTGATGGCCCTTATGGCGTCGTCGTTTCCGGGTATCACATAGTCTATCTCGTCGGGGTCGCAGTTGGTGTCCACGATGGCCACAATGGGGATGCTGAGCTTCCTGGCCTCGGCCACCGCTATGCGCTCCTTCCTGGGGTCCACTATGTAGACGGCCCCTGGCAGTTCGGGCATGTCCTTTATGCCCCCCAGGTTGCGCTCAAGCTTTTCCTTCTGCTTCTGCAGCCTTGCCGCCTCCTTTTTGCTCAGGCGCTCCATGGTGCCGTCCTCCTGCATGGCCTCCAGGGCCCTGAGCTTCTCTATGCTCCTCTGGATGGTGCGGAAGTTGGTAAGCATGCCGCCCAGCCACCGCTGGTTGACATAGAAGACCCCGGCCCGCTGGGCCTCGTTGGCTATGGCCTCCTGGGCCTGCTTCTTGGTGCCTACAAACAGTATGGGCTTGCCATCCTGGGCGGTCTGCCGGAGGAAGTTGTAGGCCTCCTCAAGCCCCTTGATGGTCTTCTGCAGGTCAATGATGTAGATGCCGTTTCGCTGCCCGAAGATGTACTTGCGCATCTTCGGGTTCCAGCGCTTTACCTGATGGCCGAAGTGGACCCCGGCCTCCAGGAGCTCCTTCATAGTGGCTACCATGGAAGAACCTCCTTGTGCTGGTTTTTCGCCCTCGCCCCTCTGCCCCACACTTGCCCACGGGCAAGACCAGCAGGGCAGCCCTGATGTGGGGGGCGTGCGTGCTTTAATGCCAGTTGAACACTTTAACACAGGGGGCGGGGTTTTGCAACCTGCCCGGCCCCGTTATGGTAAAATCCCTCGTCATGATAGGGCTGATTACCGCCGTGCCCCAGGAGGCGGGGCTGCTCCTTGAGCAGCTTCGGGGCCCAAGACAGGACGGCCCCCTTCTGAGGGGGCTCCTTCAGGGGAGAGAGACGGCCTGTGTATGCTCAGGCGTGGGTGTGGCCAATGCCGCCTGGGCTGCCACGGTGCTGGCGGAGCGGCTCAGGCCCAGGCTCTTGGTAGTGCTGGGCACAGGGGGGGCCTACCCGGGCTCAGGTCTTAGGCCCTGCCAGGTGGTGGCCGCCGAGGCGGAGGNGTACGCCGACTCAGGGGCCGGCAGGGAGGGGATGAAGGCCCTGGGACTTGCGCTCCTTGAGAAAGGCCCTAGGCGCTTCTTCAACGAGTTTCCCCTCTCCAGGGCACCCCTGAAGCTCCTCAGAAAGGNCCTCCCCCAGGTCAAGACTGCCAGATTTGCCACGGTATGCGCCTCCTCCAGGGGCCCCTCCAGGCCCAGGAGGCTGAGGGAGGCCTACAATGTGCAGGNGGAAAACATGGAGGGCGCAGCGGTAGNGCAGGTAGCCCTGAGGTATGGCATCCAGGTGCTTGAGCTCAGGGCCATCAGCAACAGGGCCGGCAGGGCCCCCCACAGGGCAGTCCTCGGGAGGGCCGCCCTGGCATGCCAGGAAGCCCTACTTGAGCTCCTCAAGCACCTGCCTTAGGGTGTCCATCAACTGCCGTACTGCCTGAAGGAAGTCTTCCGCCCCCAGCAACGCCCCTGAAAGGGCCACGGCATCGGCGCCGGCCTCCAGGGCATCCTTCAGGTTCTCAGGCCCTATTCCGCCGATAGCCACCACGGGCATTCCCACCTTGGCCTTGACCTCCCTGATGAGTCCCGGCCCTCTCGGGGGGCCGGCCTCCTTGGTGGCGGTATGGTATATGGGGCCTACGCCGATGTAGTCGGCCCCTTGGGCCTTAAGGGCCTCCTCAACGCTGTGGGTGGAAAGGCCGATGAGCCTTCCCCCCATAAGGGCTCTGGCCTCCCTCAAGGGGAAGTCCTCCTGGCCCAGATGCNCCCCATGGGCCCCTATGGCCAGGGCAAGGTCCGGGTAGTCGTTGACCACGAGGGTGGCCCCGTAGCGCTCTGTAAGCTCTCTCAGGGAGAGGCCCAGGCGATAAAGCCGCCTCCTGCAGAGGCCCTTGTGCCTAAGCTGCACCCACCTTATGCCCCCCTCCAAGGCAAGCTCCACGGTCTGCTGGATGCTGAGCTCGGGATGGGGGCCGGTAATGAAGCACACCCCACCGAGGTAGAGGCGCTCAGTGCTCTGCATTGAGTGTTTCTACGAACCCTGTGTCGAAGTCCCCCTCCAGGAAGCCCCGGTGGGCAAGCACCCGTCGGTGAAACGGTATGGTGGTCTTGATGCCCTCTACGATGAACTCCTCCAGGGCCCTCCGCATCCTGGCCAGGGCCTCCTGTCTGTCTCGACCGTGGGCAATGAGCTTGGCCACCAGGGAGTCGTAATGCGGGGGCACGACCCAGCCTGCGTAGGCAGCGGTGTCCACCCTTATGCCCGGACCTCCGGGGGGACAGAACTGTTCAATCCTTCCCGGGCTGGGGACAAACCTTATGGGGTCCTCGGCATTTATCCGGCACTCAATGGCTGCCCCCTGGGGCCTGTGCACCTTCTCCTGGAGCTCCAGGGGCAGGCCCGCCGAGACCCTAAGCTGCTCCTTCACGATGTCCACCCCCGTGACCATCTCCGTCACGGGGTGCTCCACCTGCACCCTGGTGTTGAACTCCACGAAGTAGGCGTGGCCCTCGGGGCTTATGATGAACTCCACCGTGCCGGCGTTGTGGTACCCAATGGCCTTGGCCGCCTTCACCGCCAGCTCTCCCAGACGCCTCCTGAGCTTTTCCGATACGAAGGGGGAGGGGGCCTCCTCTATGAGCTTCTGGTGGCGCCTCTGGATGGAGCACTCCCTTTCTCCCAGGTGGACCACCGTGCCCTTCTGGTCGGCCAGAATCTGCACCTCCACATGGCGCACCTTGGGAATGTATCTTTCCACATAGAGCTCCCCTGAGCCGAAGGCCGTAAGGGCCTCCCTCTGGGCCTTGTAAAAGGCCTCGGTGAGCTCCGCCTCGTGGGCCACTATCTTCATGCCCTTTCCGCCACCTCCCAGGGAGGCCTTCAGCATCACCGGGTAGCCGACCTTCCTGGCCACCTTTCGGGCCGCCTCGGCATCCTGCACCGGGCCGTCGCTTCCCGGCACCACGGGGATGCCCCTCTTGCGCATGAGCTGTCTGGCCTTGGCCTTGTCCCCTCCTAGCCTGATGGCCTCCGGGCTGGGCCCTATGAACACTATGCCGCTGGTGGCACAGGCCTCGGCGAACTGGGCGTTTTCGGCCAGAAAGCCGTAGCCCGGATGAATGGCCTCGGCATCGGTAATTTCCGCAGCGGTAAGGATGGCCGGAATGTTCAGGTAGCTCTGCTCGGGGCTGGCCGGGCCAATGCAGACCGCCTCGTCGGCCAGCCGCACATGCAGGCTCTCCTTGTCCACATCGGAGTACACCGCCACGGTGCGCACCCCCAGCTCCCTGGCCGCCCTTATCACCCTGAGGGCAATCTCCCCTCGGTTGGCTATGAGAATCTTTCTGAACACAGGGGGGCTCAGGAGGCAGGCTCTATGAGGAACAGGGGTTCGCCGTACTCCACGGGCTGGCCGTTTTCCACCAGCACCTTCACCACCGTGCCCTCCACCTCGGACTCTATCTCGTTCATAAGCTTCATGGCCTCTATTATGCAGAGCACCTGGCCCTTCTTTACCCTGTCGCCCTCCTGGACAAAGGGCTCTGCATCAGGGGAAGGGGCCCTGTAGAATGTGCCCACCAGGGGGGCGGTAACGGTCAGCAGGCGCTGGGCCTCCTCGGGGCTCTGGGCCTCCTCTGCCGCAGGCTCCCCCCCGGGGGCCTGCACCTGCAGGGGCCCGAAGGGGCGCTCCCTCCTTAGGCGCACCTTCATGCCCTCTTTCTCTATCTGAAGCTCCGTTATGTCCGTATCCTTCAGGAGCTCCACCAGGGCCTTTATGAGCTCAAGCTCCATCTTGCTTACCTCACTCTTTCCACATACTCCCCTGTGCGGGTATCCACCTTTATTACATCCCCTTCGTTGATGTGAAGAGGCACCTTGATGGTGGCTCCTGTCTCCAGTGTGGCAGGTTTTGAGCCCCCCTGGGCGGTGTCGCCCTTGAAGCCGGGCTCCGTCTGGGAGACCTGAAGCTCCACGAAGGTGGGTAGCTCCACCCCGATGGGCGAGTCCTTGTAGATGAGCACCAGGACCTCGGTGCCCTCCTTTAGGAACCTCCGTGCCTGGCCCAGTTGTTCCTCCGAAAGGGGCACCTGCTCGTAGCTCTCGGTGTCCATAAAGTAGTACAGGCCGTCCTGGTAGTAAAGGTACTGCATCTTCTGCTCCCTGAGCCCCGGGGGCTGAAACCTCTCCCCCGCCCTGAAGGNCTCCTCAAAGACCGCTCCAGTGATGAGCCCCCTGAGCTTGGTGCGCACGATGGCCCCTCCCCGCCCCATCTTCACATGCTGAAAGTCCAGTATCTCGCAGGGCTGTCCCCTGTGCTCAATCTTCAAGCCCTTCCTGAAGTCCGCCGTGGAAATCATCCCTTTCTCAAGTNCCTCCTAAGTGCCAACGGGTCCCTGGGCAGATGAGTAAGCACCGAGGGCCCCGAAGGACCCAGGTACACCATGTCCTCCAGTCTCAGGCCCCCTTGGCCCAGTAGATACACCCCTGGCTCAATCGTAAAGACCATCCCCTGCCTCAGGGGGGCTCTGCCCTGGGGGCTCAGCCGGGGAAGCTCGTGGACCTGAAGCCCCACTCCATGGCCCAGGCCGTGGCCGAAGTGCTCCCCATAGCCTGCCTTTTTTATAACATCTCTGGCCGCCTTGTCAATCTGGGCCCCTGTGGCCCCTGGCCCGAGGGCCCGAAGGGCTGCCCTCTGGGCCTGCCTAAGAAGCCTGGCCAGGGCCAGCCACCTCTGGGCCCCCGGGCCTGGAGAAAGAAGCACCCTGGTCATGTCGGAGCAGTAGCCCCCTACCCTGGCCCCCCAGTCAATGAGGAGCACCTCCCCGGGCCGAAGCCTCCGCTCCGTAGCCCTGGCATGGGGCAAGGCAGCATTGGGGCCCGAGGCCACCACGGGCTCAAAGGGCAGGGCCTCGGAGCCAAGCTCCAGGAGGGCCTCCTTCAGAAGCACACAGAGGCGCCGCTCCTGAACCCCAGCCCTTACGGCGGGAAGCACCCTTACAAAGGCCTCCTCGGCCACTCTTATGGCCTTGCGGATGAGGGCAAGCTCCTCCTGGTCCTTCTGGGCCCTCAGGGACTCCACCAGCCCCCTGGTGGGCACTAACTTGAGGTTCAGCCTCCTGAGCCGCTCATAGGCCTTGTAGGTGATGGTCTCCTCAAAGCCCAGCCTTGAGTAGCCCCGAAGTAGCCTTCTCAGGCTTGCCAGGGGGCTGCCCTTTGAGAGCACGGGCCTGACCTGGGGCATAAGCTCCCTCTGGGCCTGTTGGATGTAGCGGGCGTCGGTAAGGAGAAACGCCTCCCGGGGCAGTACCAGAAGGAGGGCCCAGGAACCGGTAAAGCCGCTGAGGTAGCGGATACTCTCCAGGCTGCCTACCAGCAGGGGCCCCTTGATAAGGCCCCTCAGGGCCTTGAGCCTTTCAGGGTATGGGCTCAATCTGCAAGCTCTGCCGCCGCCTTCAAGGCCAGGGTATAGCTCAGGGGGCCGAAGCCGCTTATCTGCCCCCGGGCCACGGGGGCCAGAAGGGAGCGGTGGCGGAACTCCTCCCTGGCGTATATGTTTGACAGGTGCACCTCTATGGTGGGCTTGCCCACTGCCTCCACGGCATCCCTGAGGGCCACGCTGGTATGGGNGTAGGCCGCGGGGTTTATGATGAGCACATCGTAGTCGGCCCGCTGGATGCGCTCCAGAATCTGGGCCTCAGAGTTGGACTGCCAGCACTGAAGCTCAAGCCCCAGCTCCTGGGCCAGTCCCTTCAGGGCCTGGTCAATCTCCTCCAGGGTCTTTGAGCCGTAAAGCCCGGGCTGCCTCCTGCCCAGGAGGTTAAGATTGGGACCGTGAATCACCAGTACCCGCTTCGGCAAGACCCGAGGCCCTCCCCTACTCCTTTACCCTGTAGCCTGCCCTGCGCACCGCATCCCTGAGGGCCTGGGGCCCTGCCTGAGCCTCGTCATACTCCACCTTGGCCCAGCCTATTTCCACCTGGGCGTCCTTGACCCCGGGGGTCTCCAGCAGGGCCTTCCTTACGGCCATAGCGCAGTGCTGACAGCTCATCCCCTCTATCCTGAGTTCCAGCTCGGCCATGGACAGATACCTCCCTTTTAGAGAAATTCCGGCTCCAGCCTGGGTGCCAGGCTCTTAAGGACGAACCTGCCTTTGCCATAGTTGCCCTCGGGCCTTATGACCAGGGCCAGGTAGTACTCGGGCACTATCTTGCGCATCAGGATGCCGCAGACATCGGAGACAATGGAGAACTCCTTGGCCTCCCCCAGCCCCAGGTCCTCAGCGGCCATGTTGATGTCCTTTATCATCTGGGAGGCCTCGGCCCCCAGGTCCTCCAGGTCCAGGAGCTTCTGGCCCTGGGAGTACTCGGCCACGGGGATGCCGTCGGCCCCGATAATAAGAGCTGAGACGGCACCCTCCACCCTCTGCACCGCCTCCTTAAGCGCCTCGGTGAAATTCATCCCGCCTCGCCTTTATGCCCTGAAGAAAGGCCTCCAGCCTGCGGGCCTTCACCAGGGGCTCCTGCGCGGTAAGCCTGAGCAGCATCTTGAGCTCCTCAAGCCTCTGCCTGAGGAGCGAATTTGAAGGCTCCCGGGAAAGCAGCCTCTTTAGCATCATGTAGGCCTCGGGCAGCTCATCCTTGCCTATGAGGGCCTCCACCTCTGAAAGCCCCTCCTTCGGGGCCTCCCCCGAGGGGGCAGCCTCGGCCTCGGGGCTCCCCACCCGGGACGCCTCGGCCTGGGGCTCAAAGGAGGGTTCCTCTGCCACAGGGGCCTCTTCCACCTCCAGAGCATCCTCCGCCGTGGCCTCCAGCACCTCCCCTTCTGCCTCCTCCAGGACCTCTGCCTCGGCCTCCCGGGCCTCAGGGCCTTCTTGGGCAAAGGACGTGGGCTCAAGGACCTCCTCCATGGAGGGGGCCTGCTGCGACTGTAGCTCGCTAAGCATCTGCTGGGCCTCCTCGTCCATGGGGTTGAGCCTGAGTACCGCCCTAAGGGCCTGCCTGGCTGCCTCCTGCCTGCCCTCCTGAAGGTAAAGCTCTGCCAGCTTGCGCTGGGCATAGAGGTTGTCAGGAACGGCCCTTACCACCTCCTCAAACTCCTTGAGGGCCTCGGCCTTCTGGCCCATCTGAAGATACAGCTTTCCCAGGGCCACCCTGGCGCTGGCGTAGTTGGGCTGCGCAGAAAGCCCCGCCTTCAGCACCTGCAGGGCCTCCTGGAGCCTTCCGGCCTTCCTCAACTCCTCTGCCACAGGAACAAAGAGCCTTGAGGTGGGCTCCCTCAGAACCTTTTCCTTCAGCCTTTCCAGGTCTTCAGCCATTGGTAAATTTTAACCCAGGAGCCTCAAATGTCAAGTTTTCAAGGCCTTGTAGCGGTCCAGCACCTCGTAGGCCACCTCCTCCTTGCTCAGAAGAGGCAGCTCCACCTTGCCGCCCCACCGGTCCAGTATCACCACCTTGTTGGTCTCCGAGTCAAAGCCAGCCCCTGGTTCAAGTACATCATTGAATACCACCATGTGAAGCCCCTTGGCCCTGAGCTTCTCCTCAGCCCTGCCCACCATGGGCCCTGCCTCAGCAGCAAATCCAACGAGAAAAATTCCCTTTCTTTTCTTGGAGATATCAGCCAGAATGTCAACAGTTGGTTTAAGTTTGAGAGCTAACTTTCCTGTTTTTTCAATTTTTTTCTCCTCAGGATATGGTGAAAAGTCTGCCACCGCGGCGGCCATGAGGAGGGCGGAGGCCTGGCGGGTGTGCTGAAGGACCGCCTGGTGCATCTGGGTGGTGGTCTCTACACTGACGGTGTGGGCCCCAGGGGGTGGGGGCAGGGAGGTGGGGCCTGTGATGAGGCTCACCTGGGCGCCCCTTCTTAGGGCCACGGTGGCCAGGGCGTAGCCCATCTTGCCGCTGGAGCGGTTGGAGATGAACCTGACGGCATCCAGGGGCTCGCGGGTGGGCCCCGCGGTGATGACCAGGTGGTGGCCTTTCAGGTCCTGGGGGCTGAGGGCGGCCCTGGCGGCCTCCAGGATGCGCTCCAGGCTGGCCATGCGGCCTATGGCCTCGGCGCCGCAGGCCAGGGGGCCCTTCTCAGGGGGCACCTCCTGGACGCCGGCTCCTGGAGGCGCCTGAGGTTTTCCCTGAACAGGGGGTTTTCGTACATCCTGTAGTTCATGGCCGGGGCTATTATGGCCGGGCCCCTGAAGGCCAGGAAGGNGGTGCTCAGGGCGTCCTCGGCCAGGCCCAGGGCCAGCTTTGCTATGGTGTTGGCCGTAGCTGGGGCGATGATAAAGAGCTGGGCCTGCTCGGGCAGGCTCACATGGGCCAGGGGCTCCTGGAAGAGTTCCACGAGGGGCTTCTGCCCTGTGGCCAGCTGTATTGAAAGGGGGGTTATGAATTTATGGGCGGTGCTGCTGAGGACTGCCCGCNCCTGGGCACCCTCTTCTCTTAGGCGCCGGGAAAGCTCCAGGGCCTTGTAGGCGGCAACGCTGCCAGTTATGCCCAGCAGTATGGAGCTATTCTTCAGAGGGCTCCTGCTCTTCNCCCTTTTGTTCGCCGAAGAGCTCCTCCAGCTCGGCCTGCTTTTCGCCCTCCCGCTCGTGCAGATACACCCTCAGGTCGCGCTCCAGCTCGGTAAGCTCCTCCTCCTTGGTCCTGAGCCTTTCGGCCTCCAGGAGCTTCCTGAGGTCGTACTTCTTGGCCTCCTCCAGGGCCTGGCGGGCCTCCTCGCCCACCAGGAACTCCAGCTTCTCCTGCACGGCCTCCAGGAGGGCGACGGTGCTGACCTTCTGGCACTTCTCGTCCACCTTGGGCCTGGCCCCCAGGGAAAGCTCCCTGGCCCTCTGGGCAGCTATTACCACCAAGCGGAACCGGCTGTCTATCTTGTCCTTGTCAAACTCCAGGGGCAGAGAGATTATATCCATGCCTTGGGCTCAACCTCCTTGGGCAAAGAATGTGTCCTCAACCCACTGGGGGTTGATGCGGGCCAGCCTTCTGGCCAGCACCACGGCCCGAAGGGCCTCCACGGCCTCTTCAAGCCTATCATTTACTATAACATAATCGTACAGTTTGTAGTGCCTCAGCTCCTGGAGGGCATTGCGGAGCCTCAGGGCAACCTCTTCGGGGGCCTCGGTGAGCCGCCCCTGCAGGCGCTCTCTCAGGGCCTGGAGCGAAGGGGGAAGCACGAATATGTAAACCNCCTGGCCTTTAAAGGCCTCCTCCTGCCTGAGCCTCTGGGCCCCTTGGACATCAATGTCCAGGAGGACATCCAGGCCGCCCTGGAGCATCTCCCGGAGCTTCCGCCGGGAGGNGCCGTAGAGGTTTCCGTGCACCCGGGCCCACTCCAGGAATTCGCCCCTCTGGAGCATTTCCTCAAACTCCTGGCGGCTTACGAAGTAGTAGTGCATACCGTGTTGCTCGTTGGCCCTGGGCCTCCGGGTGGTGTAGGACACCGAAAGGGCCAGATTGGGCACGCTTCTTAGGAGGTGTTCGCACAGGGTGGTCTTGCCTGCCCCTGAGGGGGCCGAGACCACGAAGAGGTTTCCGCCCCTGAGGTACCTACTCTGCATCCTCTTGGGCAGCCCTGCCGCTGAGGCGTTGGGTAATGGTCTCTGCCTGAAGGGCGCTCAGGATGACATGGTCGCTGTCGGTGATGATTATGGAGCGGGTGCGCCTGCCCTCGGTAGCGTCTATGAGCTTGCCCCTCTGCCGGGCCTCCTCCCTGAGGCGCCTTATGGGGGCGGAGCCAGGGGTGACCACTGCCACCACCCTGGAGGCCGCCACCACATTGCCAAATCCTATGTTGACCAACACTGCCGGCCTGTCGGTCTTCATTGCAGATTCTGCACCTGCTGCCTCATTCTTTCCACCTCGGTCTTGAACTCTATCACCCTTTCAATAATCTCCATGTCCTGGCTCTTGGCCCCAATGGTGTTGGCCTCCCTGTGAAGCTCCTGAAGGATGAAGTCCAACTGTCTGCCTATTGTATCATCGCTGGAGAGGATTTTCCTCATCCTCTGAAGATGGGCCTGAAGGCGCNCCAGCTCCTCGGTTATGTCGGCCCGCTCGGCCAGGAGGGCCGCCTCCTGGGCCAAGCGGGCCTCCTCCAGGGGCTGCTCCTGGCACAGGTGCCTGAGCCTTTCCCCCAGGCGCTCCCTTATGTCCTGAAGGGCCCGGGGCAGGCGCTCCCTCATTGCCCGAAGAAGGCCCTCCAGGCCTTGAAGTCTCTGGAGGATGTCCTCCTGGATAGCCTGTCCCTCCCTGAGGCGCATCTGGAGCACCCCTTGGAGGGCCTCCTTCAGGGCCCCATAGAGGGCCTCGGTGTAAAGCTCCGTCCTTTCCTGGATGAAGAATTCCTTGAGCCTAAGCAGCTCGGCCAGGCCCACGGGGCCCGCAAGGCCCAGCTCGGAGCTCAGCTGGCTGAGGGCCTCATAGNCCTCCTTGGCCGCTGTGGGCTCCAGCTGAAGGCCCTGCCGGCCGGGGCGCAGGGTTATGTAGATGTCAAACCTTCCCCTGCTGAAGAGTTCCCTCACCATCTGGCGCACCCTGAGCTCATGCTCGGCAGAAACTCCCTGGGGAAGCCTCACATGGACATCCAGGTAGCGGTGGTTCAGGGAGCGCACCTCCACCCTGAAGTCCCCCTGCTCGGAAGTCCCGAACCCTGTCATCCCTTGCAGCATGGCCTTAAGAAATATAAGGCAGGCCGGGGAGTTAGTCAAACAGGGCCTTGCGGACGGCCGCCCTGCTGAGGCACTTCAAGGCTGCCCTTTCCAGGGCCTTGGGGTTCAGGGCCTCCAGGTAGGGCATCACTCCCCAGAGAGGCACTCCCGAAAGCTCCTTCAGCNCCTCGGGGTTGGTCCGCTCGGCCTCGGTCCCCCTGGGCGGGGCGTGGTAGTTGAGCACCAGGCCTGCCACCTGCAGACCCCATTGCCTGGCGCACTGCAGGGTAAGCAGGGTATGGTTGATAGTGCCCAGGGAGGCCCTGGCCACCACCACCAGGGGAAGGCCCAGCTCCCTGGCCAGGTCTGCCACAAAGAGCCCCTTTGCCAGGGGCACCAGGAGTCCACCCNCCCCCTCCACCACCATGACCTCATACCGGGTTGAAAGCTCTATGAAGGCCCTCTTAAGTGCCCCGAGCCGGATTCTCACCCCTTCCTGCCTGGCAGCCACCAGGGGGGCCAAGGGGGCCTGCAGGGTATAGGGCACCACCTGGCTGAGGGGCTCGGCCATCTGGGCCGCTTCCTTCAGAAAGAGCCCGTCGGCAGGAAGCAGGCTTCGGCCCTGCCTCTGGCAGCCGCTTTCTACGGGCTTCATGGCCCCTGCCTTAAGCCCCAGGGCCTGAAGCACCTTGAGAAGGGCCACCGCCACAACGGTCTTTCCCACCCCCGTGTCGGTGCCGGTTATGAAAAACCCCTTGCTCATCTTCTGCACCTTCCCCTGGCAGTGGTGCGTCGGCCCCCGCTCACAGCAGTCTGGACTCAAGGGCCAGCACCTGCCCGGTCACATCTTCCAGCTCAAGCAGGCAGGCCACGGAGCGGGCCACCTGCCGGGGTTCCGAAAGCCTCCCAAGAAGGCTTTCCGCCTGGGCCCTCCTCATGCCCTCCGGCGAGGCCCTGCCCATAGGGGTGTCCATGTAGCCCGGAAGCATGGCATTGACCCTCACCCCTCGGGGGGCCAATTCCCTGGCCAGGGCCTTGGTCAGGCCCACCACCGCCGCCTTTGAGGCCGCATAGGCCGCCTGTCCCCTGGCCCCCTTAAGCCCCACATAGGAGGCGATGTTAAGCACATGGGCCGGGGGCTCAAGGAGCTCCAGGCAGGCCCTTATTACATTGAAGCAGCCCGTAAGGTTGACCCTCATCAGCTCGTCCCATTTGTCCGGGCCGGTCCTTAAAAGCAGCTCGTTGAGGCCCAGGCCTGCGCAGTTGATGAGGGCATTGAGCCTTCCCCACCTGTCCTTGAGCCTCCTGGCCATCTGCCGAACCTCCTGGGGGCTTCCTACATCCGCCCTCAGGGCCATGGCCCTGTCCGGGCCGAAGCTTCTAAGGAGCTTTTGGACTGCCTCCTCGTCCCGTTTGTAATTGAGTGCCAGCAGCCAGCCCCTTCGGTGGAGCTCCTCTGCCAGGGCCCTGCCCAGCCCCCCGGTGGAGCCTGTTATGAGGGCTATGAGGGGCCTCCTGGGCCTTTCCTCCGAGCCCAACGCCGTCTTAAAGGAGGGCCTCCAGGGCCTCGGCCACCTCCTCGGGGCTCACTACGGAGCCGCCGGGTCTGCCGTGAAACTCCACCCGGGCGGGGCTTGAGCAAAGGGCAAGCCTCACATCCTCCACCATCTGGCCCGCGTTGAGTTCAAACACGATGAACTTCCCCACTCCCTCCGCTACAAGCTCCCTGAGGGCCAGGGCAGGAAAGGGAAAGAGGGTTATGGGCCTGAAGAGCCCCACCCTGTGGCCCTCAGCCCTGAGGCTCTGTACCGCCTGAAGGGCCAGCCTGGCCCCTATGCCGAAGGCCACCACCATGGCCCGGGCCCCTTCGTGGTGGTAGCAGGCATGGCGGGCCTCCCGCTGCATGAGGCGGTACTTCTGTTGAAGATGGCGGTTCCTCTGCTCCAGCTCCCCGGGGCCCATGAAGAGGGACTTTATTACATTTGGTTTCCTGCCCTTTGAGCCCGTGAGGGCCCAGGGTTTGTCCGGGGGACTGCCCCTGTAAGGAGAGGGCTCCACTGGCTCCATCATCTGGCCCAGCNCCCCGTCGGCCAGGAGCATCACGGGGTTTCGGTACTCGTCGGCCTTGTCAAAGCTCAACATGGTGAGCTCCCAGAGCTCCTGGACGCTGAAGGGCGCATACACCAGGAGACGGTAGTCCCCATGGCCTCCGCCCTTGGTGGCCTGGAAGTAGTCCGCCTGGCTGCCGGAGATGTTGCCCAGCCCCGGCCCCCCCCGCTGCACATTCACCACCACGGCAGGAAGCTCGGCCGCCGCCAGGTAGGACAGGGCCTCCTGCATGAGGCTCACCCCGGGGCTTGAGGAAGTAGTCATGGCCCTGGCCCCCGCAGCCGAGGCCCCATAGACCATGTTTATGGCCGAAAGCTCGCTCTCGGCCTGCACAAACACCCCTCCCGCCTGGGGCATGCGCCAGGACATGTACTCGGGTATCTCGTTCTGGGGGGTTATGGGATAGGCGGCATAGAAGCGGCAGCCGGCCTGCACTGCGGCCTCGGCCACAGCCTCGTTGCCCCTCAGTAGCGTCCTTTTCATTTACTCAGATTATACACCTGGGGGCGCACATCCTGCACGTTGTAGACATCCTTGCGCAGGGCTATGGTGAGGGCCTGAGGATTGAGGAGGCCCTCCTTGGTAAGTAGCTTGGCGGCCAGCCGGGCATTAAGCTCCGTGGGGGAGACATCGGAAAGCTCCGGCACGATGTATATGCCCTCCTCGCCGTAGTCCTCGGTAAGGCCGGCATAGAAGTCCTCCAGGCAGCGCCCTATGTAGCCACCCCCTATGAGCACCTTGGGGGCATCTACCGCCGCCAGGAACTCCACCAGGGCTGCCAGCTCGGCATCCCTCAGGTAGCCCCTGGTGGCCGAGCGGCTTTCCAGGTACAGGACCGAGGGGGACTCGTTGGTCACCTCGTTGAGATACCTGGTGTACTCGTCCGGCCCCTTGCGGTACACATAGCCCTTGTAGCGCTTGTACCGCCTGGGCAGGATGAGAATTACCAGCTTTCTCTGGGNGGAGGCGATCTCCAGGAAGTCCCTGGTGCGCCGCTCCTGGGCCTGAAGCAGGGCCATCTCGGCATCCCTGGGAGGAAGGGCCAGGAGCCTCTCCACTACATTGCGCTCCTCCTGGGGGCCGCCCCTCAGCCTCTGGGCATGGAAGAAGCTGAAAAAGGCCGGATGCACCAGGATGTAGACCCCCTCTGGAGCCACATACCTCTTGTAAAAGGGATATTCCCTGTAGTTGATGGTCTTGAGGTTCTTTATCCTGAGGCCCTTGTAGGCCTGCTCAATCCAGCGGGGGTCGTCCTCCAGGGTGCGGTTGCGCTCCTGTACCTGCCCGAGGACCCCCGGCGGTGCATCCGTCAGCCCCAGCGGAGCTACTACCTGCTCAGGGGCTACCGCCACCCGGGGCACCGAGGCACAGCCCCAGAGCAACACCAAGAGCATGGCGAAATACCCCATTTTATGGGGCAAAATACCCACCCTCCAGGGCTTTAGTATAGCGAAATATTTAGATAATCCTTTGTACACACCCATACTGTCGGAATATTGAAGCAAAATCCAGGCCAATTTGCAACCCTGGGGAGCTGAAACCTCGGCAGGAAACTCGGGATGTGCAGTCCCCGATTGACAACCCCCTGGCTTTGGGTTTAAAGTCTGCCTCTATGAAGGTAGCGGTGTACTACGGCGAGGGGGATATCCGCACCGAGGACCGGCCCGTGCCTGAGCCCGGCCCCGGGGAGGTGCTGATAAAGGTGCTTGCCTCGGGCATTTGTGGAAGCGATGTCATGGGCTGGTACAGGCGGGGCCCGGTGGTGCTGGGCCATGAGGTAGCGGGGGTGCTGGAGCTCTCCCGTCATCCGGCCCATCCGCCAGGGCAGCGGGTGGTGGCGGCCCATCATGTACCCTGTGGGGTATGCCACTATTGTCTGAGGGGCAGGGAGACGGTGTGCGACACCCTCAGGAGCACCCATTTTGACCCTGGGGGGTTTGCCCAGTACCTGAGGCTGCCGGCCATAAACACCCAGCGGGGCCTGTATGTGCTGCCCCAGGAGGTCTCCTTTGAGGAGGGCACCTTTGTGGAGCCCCTGGCTTGTGTGCTGAGGGGCCTCAGGCATGCCAGGCTGAGGGTCCTGGATGCGGTGCTGGTGCTGGGCGCAGGGGTCTCGGGACTGCTCCATGTGCAGGCTGCCAAGGCCTTGGGGGCCAGGGTGGTGGCCGTCTCGGACCCCCAGCCCTGGAGGCTCAGGAGGGCCCTGCAGCTGGGAGCAGACGCAGCCTTTGATGCCAGGGAGGATGTGCCCGGGCTTTTCAGGAAGCTCAACGACTCAAGGGGAGCCGATGTAGTGGTGCTTACCACGGGCGCCCCCCAGGCCCTCGGGCAGGCCCTGGAGGCGGCCGACAGGGGGGCAGCAGTGCTCCTTTTTGCCCCTACGGAGGGGGCAGGCCAGCTCCCGGTGGAGTTAAACGAGTTCTTCTGGAGGCAGGAAAGGATGCTCATCTCCTCCTATGCGGCAGGCCCCCTGGAGCACCGCCAGGCCCTGGAGTTCATCCGCTCGGGCAAGGTGAGGGTGAAGGAGATGATCACCCACAGGTTGCCCCTGCAGGAGACGGCCAGGGGCTTTTCCCTGGTAAGGCAGGCGGGAGAGTCCCTGAAGGTTATAATAGAGCCCCATGGAGTCTCTTGAGAAGTCCTAACAAGGAGGTCAAGCATGCAGTGGGGACTTAGGAACAGGCTTTCACAAATCATCAATCCTGCCACGGGCAGGACTGTCATGCTGGCGGTGGACCACGGGTACTTTCTGGGCCCTACCAGCGGGCTGGAGGAGCCCGGGCGCACCATCCAGCCCCTGCTTCAGTATGCCGACGCGGTGATGCCCACCAGGGGGGTGTTGAGGAACTGCTTTGAGCCCACCATCGGCACCCCCGTGGTGCTGAGGGTCTCGGGAGGACAGAGCATTCTTAAGGAACTGAGCCAGGAGGCCATCACCACCAGCATGGAGGAGGCCCTGAGGCTGAACGCCTCGGCAGTGGCCGTGAGCATCTATGTAGGGGGGGAGTACGAGCACCAGACCCTCGTGAACCTGGCCAGGACGGTGGACGAGGCCGAGCGCTGGGGTATGCCCGTGCTGGCCGTGACGGCCGTAGGCAAGGAGATGGCCAGGGATGCCCGCTACCTCTCCCTGGCCACCAGGATAGCGGCCGAGCTGGGGGCCCACTTCGTCAAGACCTACTACTGCGAAGGCTTCGAGCGGGTCTCGGGCACGGCCACCGTGCCGGTGGTGATAGCCGGGGGCAAGAAGGTCCCAGAAAAGGACGCCCTGGAGCTCACCTACAAGGCAGTGCAAAGCGGTGCAGCAGGGGTGGACATGGGAAGAAACATCTTTCAGTCCGAGGACCCGGTGGCCATGATTCAGGCCGTAAGGGCCGTGGTGCAGGAGGGCGCCAGCGCCCAGAAGGCCTACAAGCTGTTTCAGAGCCTGAAGAGGAAGAGGGGGCGCAAATGAGGGCAAGGCTGCGCTTTACCGAGGGGCTTCAGTTCGTGGGCTTCAGCGAGACCGGCCATGCCGTGCTCATGGACGGCGGCCCTGAGGCAGGGGGCGAGGACTCCGCTCCCAGGCCCATGGAGATGCTCCTTATGAGCCTGGGGGGATGCTCGGGCATGGATGTGGCCTCCATCCTGAGGAAGAAGAGGCAGGCCCTGAGCAGCCTGGAGGTAAACCTTAGGGGCGAGAGGGCCCAGGAGCATCCCCGGCGATTCCTCAAGATTGAGGTGGAGTTCGTAGTGCGGGGAAAGGACATAAACGAGGAGGCTGTGGCCAGGGCCGTGGAGCTCTCCATGAAGCGCTACTGCGCGGTGAAGGCCTCCCTCAATGCCGAGGTCAAGGCCAGCTACAAAATCCTCCCGGAGTGAAAGGCCGGTTCATAGGATACCTCCTCCGCCATGCGGCCACCCTGTGCGTGGTGGGCTACCTGCCCCTGGCCCCGGGCACCTTTGCCAGCCTGCTGGCCATGATGCTGGTGTTCGTGTTTCAGCCCTCCAAGGGGGTGCTCGTGGGGGCCGCCGCACTCCTTACCCTCCTGGGCCTTCCTGCCTCCCGGGAGGCAGAGGCCAGGCTGGGCTCCGACGCCAGGCACATCGTGATTGACGAGTTCTCCGGTTTCCTGTGGTGCGCGGCCTTCATCCCCTTGACGGTGGGCCACCTGACGGGGGCCTTCGTGCTCTTCAGGGCCCTGGACATCCTGAAGCCCCCGCCCCTTAGGCAGATTGAAAGGCTCCCCAGGGGCCTGGGCGTCATGGCCGACGACCTGGCCGCAGCAGCCGTCACCCTGGGGTTCATCCATCTATGGAAGATACTCTTTTAGAGGCCGCCAGGAGGCTCCACCACACCCTCAAGGCCAGGGGGCTGAGCCTCTCGGGGGCAGAGTCCTTCACAGGCGGCTTCGTGGCCCACCTCATAACCGCCCTGCCCGGGGCCTCGGAGTTCTTCCACTGCGCCCTGGTGCTTTACAGCCCCCAGGCAAAGGAGAGGCTCCTGGGCATCAAGAGAGAATTCCTCCAGGAGCATGGAGTAGTGAGCGAGGCCACCGCCGGGCAGATGGCCCGAAGGGTGCGGAGGCTTGCGGGCACAGCCCTGGCCTACTCCAGCACTGGAAACGCCGGCCCCACCGCCCAGGAGGGCAAACCCGTGGGCCTGGTTTACCTGGGGGTGGACGGCCCAGGGGGAACCGTGGTAAGGGAGCTCCACCTGAAGGGCCAGAGGGGAGAAATCATCCAGCAGGCAACCCTGGAGCTCCTCAGGATGCTCCTGCAGGAGGCCTCCGGATGAGCAGGGCCGATACCCTCAGGTGCTTCATCTCCGTGGAGCTTCCCCCTGACCTCAGGAGCTCCCTCTATCGGGCCACCTCGGCCCTTAGGGAGAGCTGTAGCCGGGCCCGCTGGGTACCCCCGGAAAACCTCCACATAACCCTCAAGTTCCTGGGCAATGTGAAGGCCCGGGCCATCCCTGGGCTCGTCGCCCTGCTCAAGGAGCACCTGGCCCCCTTTGCAGCCTTGGAGGTGGAGCTACAAGGTGCAGGGGCCTTCCCCTCCCCCCAGCGCCCCAGGGTGGTGTGGCTGGGAGTAAGGGAGCCCCGGGCCCTCCAGGCCCTGCAGCAGGCCGTGGAGGCCGCAGCCCAACAGGCCGGGTTTTCCCCGGAAGAAAGGCCCTTTGTGCCCCACCTCACCCTGGGGAGGCTCAAGGAGCCCCGGGCATGCCCTTCCCTAAGCCAGAGCCTCTCTACCCTTAAGGAGGCCCCTTTTGGTAAGATAAGGGTTGACAGGGTCTGCTTGATGCAAAGCAGGCTGAGCCCCCAGGGGGCTCAATACAGCGTAGTGGCCCAGATACAGCTTAAGGGGGGAAGGAATGAACAAGGACAGGTCTAAAGCCCTGGAGATGGCCATAGCCCAGATAGAGCGGAGCTTTGGCAAGGGAGCCATTATGCGCCTGGGCTCCAAGGAGGTGGCCGAGGCCGTACAGGTTATACCCACCGGCTCCCTGTCGCTGGACATAGCCACCGGCGTGGGGGGCTTCCCCAGGGGCCGAGTGGTGGAAATCTACGGCCCCGAGGCCTCTGGAAAGACCACCCTGGCGCTTTCCGCCATAGCCCAGGCCCAAAAGGCCGGGGGCGTGGCCGCCTTCGTGGACGCCGAGCACGCCCTGGATGTAGCCTATGCCCAGAGGCTGGGAGTGAAGGTGGAGGACCTGCTCATCTCCCAGCCCGACACCGGGGAGCAGGCCCTGGAGGTGGCCGAGGCCCTGGTCAGAAGCGGCGCCGTGGACATCATTGTGATAGACTCCGTGGCAGCCCTGGTGCCCAGGGCCGAGATTGAGGGCGAAATGGGCGACAGCCTGCCGGGCCTTCAGGCCAGGCTCATGAGCCAGGCCCTCCGAAAGCTCACTGCCGCCATCTCCAAGAGCCTCACCACGGTGGTCTTCATAAACCAGATAAGGATGAAGATAGGGGTGATGTTCGGAAATCCCGAGACCACTACGGGCGGCACCGCCCTGAAGTTCTACTCCTCCCTGCGCCTGGACATCCGCAAGATAGAGACCCTGAAGGGCAACCAGGAGCCCGTGGGCGCCAGGGTGAGGGTGAAGGTAGTGAAGAACAAGGTGGCCCCGCCGTTCAAACAGGCGGAGTTTGACATATACTTCAACGAGGGTATTTCCAGGGAGGGCGAGCTGGTAGACCTGGGCGTGGCCCACGGGGTGATAGAAAAGGCCGGGGCCTGGTACAGCTACGCCGGGCAGAAGATAGGCCAGGGCAGGGACAACGCCAAGCAGTTCCTTAAGGCCAACCCCAAGGTGGCCCAGGAGATACAGGAAAAGCTCCTTCGGCAGATAAGACAGCGGTAGGCAGATGGCCGCAGAGATTGACATAAGGGCCCTGCTCAAGAGGACGGTGGAGCTGGGGGGNTCGGACCTGCACATAAAGGTGGGCACCCCTCCAGTAATAAGGATAGACGGCAAGCTCAAGCTCCTGGATGCCTCGGTGCGCGTCATGCCCGAGCAGGCGGTGAAGCTGGCCTCCACGGTGATGAGCCCGGCCCAGAAGGAGACCTTCAAGCGAGAAAACGAGGTGGACTTCGCCTACAGCGTGCCCGGGCTGGGCAGGTTCCGCTGCAACGCCTTCATGCAGCGCGGCAGCATAGGGCTGGTCTTCAGGGTCATCCCCACCCGCATCCCCAACATAGAGGAGCTCAACCTGCCCCCCATACTGAAGAAAATTGCCCTGGAGGAGCGAGGCCTGGTGCTGGTCACTGGCACCACTGGAAGCGGCAAGTCCACCACCCTGGCAGCCATGATAGACCACATAAACAACCACAAGACCGTGAACATCATCACCATAGAAGACCCCATAGAGTTCCTGCACAAGGACAAAAAGAGCATCATCCGCCAGAGGGAAGTGGGGGCCGACACCAAGAGCTTCGCCAAGGCCCTCAGGGCTGCCCTGAGACAGGACCCCGATGTCATCCTGGTGGGCGAGATGAGGGACTTTGAGACCATCCAGACCGCCCTCATGGCCGCCGAGACCGGCCACCTGGTGCTGAGCACCCTGCACACCCTGGATGCTCCCGAGACGGTCAACCGCATCGTGTCCTTCTTCCCCCCCTATCATCACCAGCAGGTGAGGCTGCAGCTGAGCACCGTGCTTAAGGGCATAATCTCCCTCCGCTTGGTGCCCAGGGCCGACGGCAAGGGCCGGGTGCCGGCCGTGGAGGTGCTGGTCAGCACCGCCACGGTAAGAGACTGCATACTGGAGGCCAAGAAGACCCCCCTGCTTCCGGATGTAATAGCACAGGGAAAGCTGCACTACGGAATGCAGACCTTCGACCAGTCCCTCTTTGAGCTCTACCAGAAGGAGTTCATCAGCCTGGAGGAGGCCCTTAAGTGGGCCACCAACCCCGAGGACTTCAAGCTGAAGGTCAAAGGCATACAGGCCACAAGTGAGATGGCAGCAGAGCAGCAGAAACCCCCGGACGACTTCACCATCGAGAGGTTTTAGCCTCCTGAGGAATGTCCCAGGCCCTCCGCTACGCCCTGAAGCTCCTGTCCTACAGGGCCCGCAGTGCCCATGAGCTAAGGGAAAGACTCCTGAGGAAGGGCTTTGACCCCCGGGAATGCACCCGTGCCCTGGAGGAACTGGAGCGCCTGGGCTACCTGGACGATGTGGCCTTCAGCCAGTACCTGCTGAGGCACTGCATGGAGCGGAAGCTCCTGGGCCTTCAGGGCGCCCTGAGGTACATGCAGCAGATGGGCCTCAGCCGAGAGCTTGCAGAGGCGGCCCTTTCTGGGTATGATGAGTGGGTGCCCCTGAGAAGGCTGCTGAGGAAGCGCCGCAGGGCCTGGCACACGGTGGAGCCCCCGGTGCGCCTCAGGCGCCTGAGGCAGACCTTGCAGAGGAGGGGCTTTTCAGCACAGGCCATACGAAGGGCCCTAAAGGAGGCAGAGCAATGAGGTGGTGGCTGACGGTTGCGGCCGTCCTGCTCTTGGGATGCACTCCGGGGGTGCGCTACTCCCCCGGGGAGATACAGGCCTACCCACCCCATATAAGGGAGCACATAAGGGCCGGACAGGTCACCCCGGGCATGAGCCCCCAGCAGGTGCGCTACGCCTGGGGGGCCCCCTCGGAGGTGGAGGTCCTGGAACCCTCCAGAGAAGGCCAGTCCCGGGAGGCCTGGACATACAAGAAGCTCCTTTTCCGCACCACCGTGATATTCACAGGCGGCGTGGTGACGGAAATCATCTCCACATCGCCAGGGGCAAGGAAGTACATCATCCCTCGGGAGAAGCCATGAAGAGCCAGGAGGTGAGGCAGAGCTTTCTGGAGTTCTTCCGCCAGCGGGAGCACCAGGTGGTGCCCAGCTCCCCCCTGGTGCCTGCCCACGACCCCACCCTGCTCTTTACTAACGCGGGAATGGTGCAGTTCAAGGCCGTCTTCCTGGGCCAGGAGAGCAGACCCTACAAGAGGGCCGCCAGCTGTCAGAAGTGCATGCGCGCAGGCGGAAAGCACAGCGACATAGAGAACGTGGGCTTTACCGCCAGGCACCACACCTTCTTTGAGATGCTGGGCAACTTCTCCTTCGGCGACTACTTCAAGCGCCAGGCCATAGAGTTTGCCTGGCAACTCCTTACAGAGCACTACAGGCTGCCCAAGGAGAGGCTCTGGGTCTCCATATACGAGCAGGACGAGGAGGCCTTCGGCCTGTGGCAGGAGCTGGCCGGGCTGAGCCCCGAGCGCATAGTGCGCCTGGGGGCCAAGGACAACTTCTGGCAGATGGCCGACACAGGGCCCTGCGGCCCCTGCTCGGAGATAATCATAGACCAGGGCCCCGAGGTGGGCTGCGGAAGACCCTCCTGCCAGGTGGGCTGCGAATGCGACCGCTTCCTGGAGCTGTGGAACCTGGTGTTCATGCAGTACGACCGGGACGAGCAGGGACAGCTTCATCCCCTGCCCGCCCCCAGCATAGACACGGGCATGGGCCTTGAGCGCATCACCGCCGTGCTTCAAGGAAAGACCAATAACTTCGACACGGACCTCTTCCAGCCTATCATCCAGGCCCTGGAGGGCCTCTCGGGCCTGCGCTACGGCCAGGACAGGGCCACCACCACCTCCATGCGGGTCATAGCGGACCACATGAGGGCCATAGTGTTTCTGCTCTCAGAGGGGCTCATGCCATCCAACGAGGCCAGGGGATATGTCCTCCGCAGGGTCATCCGCCGGGCCTCACGCCACGCCCTGAAGCTGCAGATGGAAGGCCCGGTGCTTTACAGGCTGGTGGAGGCAGTGCTGGAGGTCATGGCCTCGCCCTACCCCGAGCTACAAAGGGAGGCAGAGCGCACCAGGAAGGTGCTCCGCTTCGAGGAGGAGCGCTTCGCCAAGACCCTGAAGCAGGGAATGCAGATACTGGGAGAGCTCATTGCCCGGCTCAACAAGACCGGGCAGCCCCAGATCCCTGGGGAGGAGGCCTTCAGGCTCTACGATACCTACGGCTTCCCCCTGGACATCCTCAGGGACATCGCCCAGGAAGAAGGCCTGGGGCTTGACGAGGAGGGATTCCAACAGGCCATGGAGGCCCAGAGGGAGCGGGCCAGGGCCTCCTGGGTAGCCGAAGAGGCCACTGCCGCCGCCATCTACAGGGAGCTTCACTCGGAGCTGGGGGACACCAGGTTCCTGGGCTACGAGACCCTCCAGGCCCAGGTGCTGGTGAGGGCCATCCTGAAGGACGGGCACACCGTGGAGGAGCTCCAGGAGGGTCAGGAGGCTGAAGTCTTCCTTGACCAGAGCCCCTTCTACGGGGCCTCGGGCGGGCAGGTGGGCGACACGGGAAGGATGTTCTCCCAGGAGGTGGAGCTCCTGGTGCTGGATACGAAGAAGCCCCTGGGAGGCCTCCTGGAGCACAGGGTAAAGGTGCTGAGGGGCACCCTGAGGGTGTGGCAGAGGCTTACTGCCCAGGTGCAGGAGGCCCGAAGGGCCTCCATCATGCGAAACCACACTGCCACCCACCTCCTCCATGCGGCCCTCAGGGAGGTGCTGGGTGAGCATGTAAAGCAGGCAGGCTCCCTGGTGGAGCCCGAAAGGCTCAGGTTCGACTTCACCCATTTCTCCGCCCTGAGCCCAGGGGAGATACAGAAGGTGGAGGAACTCGTAAACGAGAAGGTGCTCCAGAACCTCCCGGTGGAGGTCTCCCACATGGGGCTCCAGGAGGCCGTGGGCAAAGGCGCCGTAGCCCTGTTTGAGGAAAAATACGCCGAGACCGTAAGGGNGGTCTCTATCCCCGGGGTAAGCATGGAGCTCTGCGGAGGCACCCATGTGCAGGCCACGGGCCAGATAGGCCCCTTCATCATAGTCTCGGAAGGCAGCGTGGCTGCCGGCATCCGCAGGGTGGAGGCCCTCACGGGCCACCAGGCCCTAAGGGAGCTCCAGAGGGACAGGGAGGAGCTCAAAGCCCTCAGGGAGATGCTCAAGGGCCAGGAGCCCCTGGAAGGAGTGAAAAAGCTCCTCAAGGAGAAGAAGGAGCTTCAGGAGCAGGTCTCCGCCTTAAAGGTAGGCACCACTGCCCGGGCCACGCACCAGCGCACCGAGAAGGAACTGCAGGGGGTCAAGGTGGCGGTGCTGAACACCCAGGGGCTTGAGCCCAGGGAGCTCCGCAGCCTGGCCGACCGGGAGCGCTCCAGGCTGGGCCCCCACGGGGCGGTAGTGCTGGTATCAAGAGCGGAGGGACAGGCCCATCTGCTCTGCGCCGTCTCAAAGGAGCTGAGCCATCGCCTCAATGCAGGGGAGTTCATGAAGCACTTTNCCTCCGCCGCCGGCGGCCGAGGCGGCGGAAAGCCCACCCTGGGACAAGGAGGCACCAGAGAGTTGAAGCGTCTGGACAGCGCCCTCGCCAGGGTATACGATATCCTCAAGGAGATGCTGGATGCCGACAAAGGTGCCAGGGAGTAATTCACTAAGGAGGAGGTGCTTGAAGCATGCCAATCTTTGACATCGTGCGCAGGGCCATGCTGGCTGGCTTCGGGGTGCAGGAGCGGGTCAAGGAGTTCATAGACGAGCTGGTCAAGAAAGGAGAACTCAGCGAGNCCCAGGGGGCCAAGCTGGTCAAGGAATGGACCGAGCGGGCCGAGAAGAGCACCGCGGAGCTCAACAAGACCCTCACCGAGCTGGTGGAGAAGACCCTCCAGAGGATGAACCTTCCCACCAAGGCCGAGATGGAAAAGCTCAACAAGAAGCTCCAGAACCTCAGCCAGCGCCTAAGGCGCCTGGAGGAGGCCAAGGGCCAGGCAGAGGAGCCAGAGGAGTAAGGGCAGAGAGGCTTGAGCTTCCTCAGGGCCGCCAGGACATACCGCACCGCCAGGAGGCTTCAGCAGATAGTGAATGTCCTGCTGAAGCACGGCTTCGGCCAGGTGATAGACCAGATTCACCTGGGCCGCTACATTCCCTTCCTTCAGCGCTTGAGGACCTTCGGCCAGTGGCCCCCGCTGAAAGGCCCTGCGGTGCCGGAGCGCCTGAGGATGGCCTTCGAGGAGCTGGGCCCCAGCTTCATCAAGCTGGCCCAGATACTCTCCTCCCGACCGGACCTCATCGGGGCCCGCTTCGCCGAGGAGTTCAAGAAGCTCCAGGACGAGGTGCCCCCCTTCCCCACGCCCCAGGCCAAGGCCATCATAGAAAGGGAGTTGAGGCTCCCCATTGACAAGGTCTTCAAGGAGTTCGAGGATGTCCCCATGGCTGCAGCCAGCATAGCCCAGGTGCACGGGGCAGTGCTGGCCGACGGCTCGGAGGTAGTGGTGAAGGTGCAGCGCCCGGGGATTGAACAGACCATCCAGACAGATATAGAAATTCTCACCACCTTGGCCAGGCTCCTGGAGCGCTACCTCCCTGAAAGCCGATTCTTCAACCCCACGGGCATAGTGGAGGAGTTCTCCAAGACCGTCAGGAAGGAGATGGACTTCATAGAGGAGGCCCGAAACTGCTGCCGCTTCAGGCGCAACTTCGAGGGCCACCCGGATGTGTACTTCCCCAGGGTCTACCCCGAGTTCCTCACCGAAAGGGTCCTGGTCATGGAGCGCATAAGGGGCGTAAGGATTGATGACATAAAGCGCATCGAGGCCCTGGGCTATGACCGGGCGGCCCTGGCCAAGACGGGCGTGGATGCCTACTTCAAGATGATTCTTGAAGACGGTTTCTTCCATGCCGACCCCCATCCTGGAAATATCTTTGTCACTCCCGACGGTAGAATCGCCTTCGTGGACTTCGGCATCGTGGGCAGGGTCTCCGAGGAGCTCAAGGAGACCATGGCCAGCACCTTCCTGGCCCTGCTGCACAGGGACTTTGACCGCCTCATAGACAACTACATAGAGCTGGGCCTGGTGCCCGAGGAGGTGGACCTGGATGTGTTCCGCAGGGAGTTCAAGGCAGACCTCGTGGAGTTTCTGGAGCCCCTTTACGGCCGCACCTTGGGGGAGATCAACTTCGCCGAGTACCTGGACGGCCTGGTGCACCTGGCCCTCAAGCACAACATGCACATTCCCTCCGAGCTGCTCTTGATCAACAAGGCCATGCTGATACTGGAGAACCTGGGGCTTCAGCTTGACCCCAGCTTTGACTTCGTGGCCGCCTCCGAGCCCTATGCCGCCAGGCTCCTGAGAAGGCGCCTGAGCCCCCAGAGGCTGTACAAGCGCCTCAGCGAGGAGGCCTACGAGATGGGGGCCTTTGCCTTCCAGCTGCCCAGGCAGTTGAGAAAGCTCATGAGAAAACTCCTCAGGGACGACTTCCACATGAAGCTCACCCACCTGGGCCTGGAGCACCTCATAAGGGACATGGACCGCTCCTCCAACCGCATCGCCTTCGCCATGGTGGTAAGCTCCTTCATCATAAGCTCCGCCATCATGCACGCCACGGGCGTGGGCCCTACCCTGCACGGCGTGAGCATCCTGGGCCTTTCGGCCTTTGCCCTGGCAGTGCTGCTGGGCATCTGGCTACTTATCTCCATAATCCGCTCGGGAAGGCTCTGAGCAGTAGAAGCAGCAGAGGAGGTTGCAACCGGACTCGGCCTTCCCATAATATAGGGGCAAAAGCGGAAAGCAAAAAGCGAGGCGCCTGTCATGCCTTGTATCCTG
>MTOX01000012.1 GCA_002011795.1 Nitrospirae bacterium JdFR-88 | reverse complement strand
TGCCTCCTTTGGTGCCGGCCCTTTCCACGGCCTGCTCAATGGTGTCGGCTGTAATGACACCGAAGGCCATGGGCAGGCCGGTCTGAAGCGCCGCCTGAGCCACCCCCTTGGAGACCTCGGCAGCCACATACTCGAAGTGGGGGGTAGCCCCCCTGATGATTGCCCCCAGACACACCAGGGCATCGTAGTGCTTGCGCTCCGCCAGGGTCTTGGCCACCAGGGGGATTTCAAACGCCCCTGGCACCCAGGCCACATGGATGTCCTCCTCGGCCGCCCCGTGCCTCAGGAGGGCATCCAGGGCCCCGCTGAGAAGCCTGGAGGTGATGAACTCATTAAACCTGCTTACCACCATGGCGAACTTAAGTCCCTTTGCATCCAGCTGTCCCTGAAAAGTCTTCATAGGAAAGGCCCTCCGTCCTTAAGGAATTCCCTCTCTCAGACCCCCTCCAGCATGTGGCCCAGCTTCTTCTTCTTGGCCTTAAGATAAAGGAGGTTCCTCTCGTGGGCCTTGACCTCCAGGGGCACCCTCTCCACCACCTTGAGGCCGTAGCCCTCCAGGCCCACTATCTTCTTGGGGTTGTTGGTCATGAGGCGCATGTTCCTTACGCCCAAATCCACCAGTATCTGGGCACCTATGCCGTAGTCCCTCAGGTCGGGCTTGAAGCCCAGCTTCAGGTTGGCCTCCACGGTGTCAAGCCCCTCATCCTGCAGCTCATAGGCCTTGAGCTTGTTGGCCAGTCCGATGCCCCGGCCCTCCTGGCGCATGTAAAGCACCACTCCCTTGCCCTCCTTCTGGATCATCCTGAGGGCGGCGTGCAGTTGCTCTCCGCAGTCGCACCTGCGGGAGCCGAAGACATCGCCGGTGAGGCACTCGGAATGCACCCTCACCAGCACCTTGTCCTTGGGGCCGAACTGGCCTTTCAGGAGGGCTATGTGAACATTGTCATCCACCATGTTGGAGTAGGCAATGGCCTGGAACTCCCCGTAGGCCGTGGGCAGGGCGACCTGGGCCAGCCTCCTGACCATGCGCTCGGTGCGCATGCGGTAGTGAATGAGGTCCTTTATGGTCACTATCTTGAGGTTGTGGCGCTTGGCAAACTCCATGAGCTGGGGCACCCTGGCCATGGTGCCGTCGTCGTTCATGATTTCGCATATCACCCCTGCGGGGTAAAGCCCTGCCAGTCGGGCCAAATCCACCGAGCCCTCGGTCTGGCCAGCCCGCTGAAGCACCCCTCCGGGCTTGGCCTTCAGGGGGAACACATGGCCAGGGCGGGCCAGGTCCTCGGGCCTCGTGGCCGGGTCAATGGCGGTGCGGATGGTCACCGCCCTGTCGTGGGCCGATATGCCGGTAGTCACCCCCCGCCTGGCCTCTATGGAGACCGTAAAGGCGGTGCCATAGGGGGAGGTGTTCTCATCGGTCATCATGGGCAGCTTAAGCTGCTGCACCCGCTCGGGCGTAAGGGAAAGGCAGATGAGCCCCCGGCCGTACTTGGCCATGAAGTTTATGGCCTGAGGGGTGACCTTCTCTGCGGCCATGCAGAGGTCGCCCTCGTTCTCCCTGTCCTCGTCATCCACCAGGATGACCATCTTGCCCCGGGCGATGTCCTCCAGGGCCTCCTCTATGGTGTTGAACCTGTACTTCTGCATGCCGGCTCCTTACCTAAAGATACCCGGCCCGCTTGAGGGCCCGAAGGAGGCCCCCTTCACCCATACCCAGGAGCCTCTCCACGTATTTCCCTATTATATCAGCTTCCAGGTTAACCCTGTAGGGAGGCCTCCTTCCCAGGGNGGTGCTCCTGACCGTGTGGGGGATGAGGGCCACGGTAAAGCCCTGCTGCAGCACCTGGGCCACGGTAAGGCTTACGCCGTCCACGGCCACCGAGCCCTTGGGCACTATGTAGCGCATGAGCTCTGGGGGGGCCTGAACCTGAAGCTCCCAGAAATCAGCCCCCTGGGGCCTGAGACTTCTGACCCAGCCGGTGGCGTCCACGTGGCCCATCACCAAGTGGCCCCCCAGGGGCTGCCCAGCCCTGAGGGCGGGCTCCAGGTTCNCCTCCTGCCCTGGCCGAAGCTCCCCCAGGGTGGTGCGCCGAAGGGTCTCCTCCGAGAGGTCAAAGCTCAGGGCATCGCCCTCCAGGGCCTTTATGGTGAGGCAGGCGCCGTTTACCGCTATGCTGTCGCCCAGGGAAGGGGCCTCGGCCGCCAAGGCCGGGCAGGACAGGACAAGCTCGGCCCCCAGGGCAGCCCTGTGGAGGCTCACCACCCTGCCCAAGGCCTTAATAATCCCCGTAAACATCCCAGGGGCCCTCTTTTATCTCAAAATCCAGGTACCTCTGGTACTGACCAAAGAGGTTCACCTCCTCGGTCCACTGGGCCCAGAGGAGGTAGCCCTCGGGGCTGGCCTCTACCTCCAGGTCCTCTTCCTGGAGGGGCACCCCCGTTTCAGCGGCCCGCTGAAGCACCAGGGCCTTGAGCTCCCCGGGGCCTTGAAGCTCAAACCTCATCATGTCCCTGACATCGGAGCGGAAGGTGTAGAACCTGAAGTAAGGGAGGGCAAACTGCAGGGCGGAGTACAGGGCGAGCCCCACCACCGCCAGGCAGAAGAGGGTCTTCAGGGTCTTCATCTCAGTGCACCAGCTTTCCTATGCGGTTGAACCTGGGCAGGTGCCTCTGTCTGTCCCAGGACCAGTAAATTATAAACGCCTTGCCCTTGATGTCGTCAATGTCCACGAAACCCCAGTAGCGGCTGTCGTAGCTCTGGCCCCGATTGTCCCCCATGACGAAGACCTTTCCCTGGGGCACCAGTATGGGGCCGAAGTCGCCGTCATCCAGGGGGGCGGGGGCGGCTGTGGGGTCCTTGTTCACATAGGGCTCCTGGAGTGCCCGGCCGTTGAGGTACACCACCCCGTCTTTGCCCTGCACCACATCGCCCCCCACGGCTATGATGCGCTTGACGAAGTCCCTGGAGGGGTCCTTGGGATATCGGAATACAATTACATCGCCCCTCTGGGGCTCCCTGAGCACCAGTATGCGCTCCTGCATGAAGGGCAGCCTGGTGCCGTAGATGAACTTGCCCACCAGGATATGGTCGCCCACCAGGAGGGTGGGCTTCATGGAGCCCGAGGGTATCTTGAAGGCCTGCACCACATAGGCCCTTATAAGCAGGGCCAGTATGAGGGCCGTTACGATGGCCTCGGTGTAGTCCCACAGCAGCCTCTTTACGCTCTTTCTGGGCTTGGTCATGTCCAGGGATTTTAAACTATTTATCGCCCAGTTGCAAAACTGCGGAGAAGGCCTCCTGGGGTATCTCCNCCCTGCCCAGCTGCTTCATGCGCTTCTTGCCCTCCTTCTGGCGCTCCAGGAGCTTGCGCTTGCGGCTGACATCGCCGCCGTAGCACTTGGCCAGGACATCCTTGCGGAGGGCCCTGATGCTCTGCCGGGCGATGACCCTGCCGCCTACGGCGGCCTGGATGGCCACATCGAAGAGCTGCCGGGGTATTACCTCCCTGAGCCTGTCCACCATTTGGCGGGCCCTGTGGTAGGCCTTCTCCTCAGGGGCTATAAAGCTCAGGGCATCCACGGGCTGCCGGTTTATGAGGATGTCCACCCTGAGCAGCTTGGCCTCCTTGTAGCCCGAGGGCTCGTAGTCCAGGGAGGCGTAGCCCCGGCTCAGGGACTTCAGCCTGTCGTAGAAGTCCCAGAGGATCTCGGCCAGGGGAAGCTCGTAGGNGAGCATTATGCGGTCCTGCCCCACATAGGTGAACTCCTTCTGGATGCCCCGCCTCTTTTGGCAGAGCTCCAGCACTCCGCCCACATACTCCTGGGGCACGAATATAATGGCCTTCACATAGGGCTCCTCGGTGCGCCTGAACTGGGGGCTCCACTTGGCCGGGCTGTCCAGAAGGTGCATTCCTCCCTTGGCGTCCCAGGCCCGGTAGATGACCGTAGGGGTGGTGCTTATCAGGCTGAGGCCGANCTCCCGCTCCAGCCGCTCCTTCACTATCTCCATGTGAAGGAGGCCCAGGAAGCCGCAGCGGAAGCCGAAGCCCAGGGCCTGAGAGCTCTCGGGCTCAAAGCTCAGGGAGGCGTCGTTGAGCCTGAGCTTCTGCAGGGCCTCCTTAAGCTCCTCGTACTGGTGGGCCTCGGTGGGGTAAAGGCCTGCAAACACCATGGGCTGCACCTGGCGGTAGCCCGGCAGGGGCCTTGCGGCAGGTCGCTCAGCAGTGGTTATGGTGTCGCCCACCCGGGTGTCGGCCACGTTTTTTATACCGGCTACAACATAGCCCACCTGGCCCGTGGAAAGCTCCTGTGTGGGAAGCATCTTGGGGGTGAAGACCCCCACCTCCGAGACTTCAAACTCCCTTGCAGTGCTCATGAGCCTGATGCGCATCCCCGGGGCCACCGAGCCGTCAAACACCCTCACCAGCACCACCACTCCCCGGTAGGTGTCAAACCAGGAGTCAAACACCAGGGCCCTGAGGGGCCCCGCGGGCTCGCCCCGGGGCGGGGGGATGCGCCTCACGATGGCCTCCAGCACCTCCTGGATGCCGGTGCCCTCCTTGGCGCTTACCAGCAGGGCCTCCTCGGCCCTGACAGGCAGGGTCTCCTCCAGCTGTCTCCTGACCCTGTCGGGCTCGGCCTGGGGCAGGTCTATCTTGTTTATCACCGGGATGAGCTCCAGCCCATGCTCAATGGCCAGGTAGGCGTTGGCCAGGGTCTGGGCCTCCACCCCCTGGGTGGCGTCCACCACCAGGAGGGCCCCCTCGGAGGAGGCCAGGGAGCGGGAGACCTCGTAGGAGAAGTCCACATGCCCGGGGGTGTCTATGAGGTTAAGGGTGTAGAGCTGCCCATCTGTGGCCCTGTAGCTGAGCCTTACGGCGTGGGCCTTGATGGTGATGCCCCGCTCCCGCTCCAGCTCCATGCTGTCCAGGACCTGCTGGGTCATCTCCCTGGCGCTGAGGGCCCCTGTAAGCTCCAGGAGCCTGTCTGCCAGGGNGCTTTTTCCGTGGTCTATGTGGGCAATGATGGAGAAGTTGCGAATATTCCGCATGCCTTATCGTATCTTCTTAAGGGCCAGGGCGGCAGCGCCCAGCAGACCCGCATCAGGCCCCAGGGCGGCAGGCACAATCTGGCACTGGGCAAAGAGGCTCCTGAAGGCCCTCCTGGAGGCCTCCCTGATGGCCTCCTGAACATATATGTTCCAGGCACCGGTAAGGCCTCCTCCCAGAATGACCGCCTGGGGGCTGAAGATATTTATCAAGCTGGCTATCCCTGCGCCCAGGTAGCGGCCCGCCTCCCGGAGGGTCTCCCTGGCCAGATTGTCCCCTTCAAAGGCCGCCTTGTATATGTCCTCAGGGGTTATGCGGTAGATGTTGCCCTGGCAGCACTCTGCCAGGGCGCTGTCCTGGCCCTCCTGAAGGGCCTTGTGCACCGCATCCACGATGGCCCTGGCCCCGGCATAGCTTTCCAGGCAGCCGGTGTTTCCGCAGGGACATGAGCGCCCCCCCTGGGCCTGCACCGTGATGTGGCCCAGCTCGGCAGAGACCTCCATAAGCCGGCCGTCATAGACCACCCCACCCCCTACGCCGGTGCCCAGGGTAAGGAGCACAAACCGCTGGTAGGCCCGACCCGCTCCCCAGAGGGCCTCGCCCAGGGCGGCGGCATTGGCGTCGTTTTCCACCACCAGGGGCACGCCGAACTCCAGGGCCAGACTCCGCCCATTGAGCTGGGGCAGGTTGGGCGAGGAGAGCATCACTTGGGCCTGCCTGTCCAGCACCCCGGCTACCCCCAGGCCCACCGCGGCTACCTCAGGGCCCATGAGCTCTCCCACCGCCCTCCTCAGGGCCTCCAGGACATCTCCCTCGGAGGGCTCCTGGTGGCGCCTGAGCAGCCGGCCCGAGGCATCCACCACGGCCACCCGCAGATTGGTGCCCCCAAGGTCAACTCCTATTACACAGGGCTTCTCCATAACAAGGGAAAAAGGAAAAAGTTCAGTTTTTAATTCTATCATCCCTAGGTGGAGCAAGTAAAGAACTACGCTTTATTGTTTCAGGGGCGGAAGGGCTTATGCTAACCTTTACTCATGAAGGAGGCCTTTGAGGACAGGGAGGCGCTCCTTGGGGAGCTGAGGCGGTTGAGGCAGGCCCTCAGGGAGCTCACTCCNCCCCTGGAGGCCCTGCTTAGGAGAAGGGGCTTTGAGGTCTACAAGAAGAACCCCTCCGAGGACCTCCTGGTGCCGGCCCCCCAGCACCTGCAGCAGTACTACCAGAGAATGAAGAAGTACTCCTTCAGGCTCTTCCTTAGGGATGTAATCAAGTACCAGGAGGGCTTCAGCACCCAGCAGGTGGTGCACTATGCCACCGCCGAGGTCACGAAGGAGTACATCGGCTATCTCCTTCAGCTGGGATTGCTGGAGCCCCACCAGGGGGGCTACAGGCTCCGCAAGAGGCCCATAAAGAGCTTCGGCGAGACCCTGGAGTGGTTCCTGGCCGAGACCCTCAAGAGGGAGTTTGCCGCCGAGGCCCTCTGGGGGGTGAAGTTCCGCCGGCCCAGGATAGGCGGGGACTACGACCTGGTGGCCAAGGNGGACGCCTCAATCCTGTACATGGAGGTGAAGTCCTCTCCTCCCAAGCAGATATACCAGAGCGAGATCCGGGCCTTCCTGAAAAGGGTGGAGGACTTAGCCCCCGAGGTGGCCGTATTCTTCATGGACACGGAGCTGAGAATGAAGGACAAGATAGTGCCCATGTTCCAGGAGGAAGGCCTCAGGCCCCAGCGGCTGTACAAGGAGCTCTTCCATGCCCCGGACAGAATCTATATAATAAATGCCAAGGGTTCGGTGGCGGCCAATGTGCAAAGGGTACTGAGCCACGCCCTCAGGAGGAAGGATTGAAGAACAAGGAGCCCGAGCTCTGCGCCATATGTGCCTGGAGGGCCACCTGTCAGAAAAAGTTTTCCCTCTCGGGCAGGGACATGCGGTGCCCGGACTTCGTGAAGGACATCACCATCAGCAAGGCCGCCTCGGAAGACAAGACTAAGAAGGAAGGTTAGCGTCCTGCGGGCCCTGCTTTATGCATTGGCCCTGACAGCCCTGCTTGCCCCGGCCTGGCTGCTGTACAAGCAGTCCTTGAAGGAGTACCCGGAGCAGCCCCTCCGCCCTCTGCGGGTTTCTGAACCCGGGCATGCCGAGGCCCCTGCCACAGCAGAGCCACAGGCTCCCCCTTCCGCTGAATCTCCCAGTAGGCCCGGGCCGAGCTCCCCTAAGGAAGGCCCCGCCCTCCCGCCCCTCCTGCTTCGGGGCCTGAGGGCCTATGAAAGGGGGCAGCTCGAGGAGGCCAGGCTGAGCCTCCAGGGCAGCCTGAGGGAGCACCGAAGCCCTCTGGCCCTCAAGCTCCTGGCCTTCATCGCCTACAGGCAGGAGGAGCTGCAGGAGGCCCTGGAGTATGCCCAGGAGGCCCTGAGCATCAGGAGGGACAAAGAGCTTGAGGCCCTCCTGGAGCATCTCCGGAAGGAGCAGAAGATAAGGGGGGATGCGCTCTCCGAGGTCTCGGCCCACTTCGAGGTGCTCTACAACGGCGCAGTCCACGGAGGGCTCAGCCGGACGGTGCTTCAGGTGCTGGAGGAGGCCTACAGGGAGGTGGGCGCAGCCCTGGGCCACTACCCCCTGGAGCCCATAAAGGTGGTGCTTTACGAAAAGGAGGGTTTTCATGCCCTCACGGGTAGGCCCCATTGGGTGGGGGGTCTTTACGACGGGCTCATAAGGCTTCCCCTGGGGGATGCCCCCTCGGAGCCCGGGGCCCTCAGGAGGGTGCTCTTTCACGAGTACACCCATGCCCTGGTGCACGACCTGCTGGGAGGCAGGTGGCTCCCCCTGTGGTTTCACGAGGGGCTGGCCGAGTACCTTTCCCTCCCCGGGGGCGCCAGGGGCACCCACCAGGTGATACCCCTGCAGGAGCTGGAGCACTCCTTTGAAGGACTCAGCGAGGCCCAGGTGCGCACCGCCTACGTGGAAAGCTACTCGGCGGTGAGGTATCTTATACAGAGGCATGGCCTTCATTCGGTGGGACAGATGCTTCAGGACATGGCCCAGGGGGCAGACTTCCACGAGGCCTTCGAGGCCGCCTTCTGGATGAGCTACCAGGAGTTCCTGCACAGCTGGGGCAAGGGGGAGGAATGATCTATACCAGGTTCTTCGGCCTAAGAGAGGAGCCCTTCGGAGTCACCCCTGACCCCAGGTTCCTCTACCTCAGCCGGCAGCACGAGGAGGCCCTGGAGTGCCTCCGCTTCGGCATCAAAGGCCACAGGGGTTTCCTCATGCTTACCGGGGAGGTGGGCTCTGGAAAGACCACCATTGTGCGCTACCTGCTTCAGCACCTGGATGCCCAGGGAGTGCACACCGCCCTGATACTGAATCCCAAAGTGGAGGCCCTGGAACTTCTTAAGATGATAAACCATGACTTCGGCCTCCCCGCAGGGGGGCAGAGCTACAAGGAGCTGCTGGAGGAGCTCAACGCCTTTCTTCTTGGGTGCCACCGGGAAGGCAGACAGGCGGTGCTGGTGGTGGACGAGGCCCAGGAGCTGAGCCCAGAATGCCTGGAGTTCATAAGGCTGCTGGGCAACCTGGAGACGGACACCACCAAGCTCCTTCAGGTCCTGCTGGTGGGGCAGCCGGAGCTACAGGAGATAATTCAGGCCCCCAGGCTCAGGCAACTGGCCCAGAGGGTGGTGGTGAGGTACCATCTGCAGGGCCTGAGCCAGGAGGAAACGGCCCAGTACATAAGGCACCGTCTGAAGGTGGCCGGCTCAGAGGCCATGCCCTTTGGGACAGGGGCCCTGAAGCTCATCCACCAGTTCAGCCGGGGCATCCCCAGGCTGATAAACCTGGCCTCCGACAGGGCCCTCACTGCCGCCTATGCCAGGGGAAGGCACAAGGTCACGGCCAGGCTGGCCCGGGAGGCCATCGGGGAGCTGAGGGGGCAGGGCAAGTCCACCTCCAGGGGCCTCAGGTGGGCGGCCCTGGCGGTGCTTGCCTTGGCCCTGCTGGGCGGGGCAGTCCTGGTGGGCCCAAGGGGCCTGGAGCCCACGAAACTGCTTGAGGGCGTGAAATTCGCTCCCCTTAAGAACCCCTCGGAGGAGCCCCCACCCCTTTACAGGAGGGCGGGTTTTTACTACGCCCGGCAGGCCCGCCTGGACGAGACTGCCTGCCTCCTGAATCTCCTCCAGCTGTGGGGCCAGCAGGGGATAGAGCCCCAGGCGCTGGCCTTGGAGCTTCAGGACCGGGGGTTCATGCTTTATCGGAGTCCGGACCTTGAGGACGCCCTTCGCTTCGGACTCCCCATGATGCTCAGGCTCAGGGGCACGGAGGGCAGGAGCCGGCATGTACTGCTCAGGTGGCTCTTTTCCCACGAAGCCTATGTGATAGACCCCCTGAAGGAGGCCGGCCAGTTCATCCCCCTGAGGGAGCTCAGGGACCAGGTAATAGAGGCGGTGCTTCCCTACAGGAACCCCTTCAAGGGCCCTGAAGGGGNGAAGGCCCTGGAGGAGGCCCTCCTAAGCCTGGGCTACCTGAAAGGGCGGGCCGATGACTTCTTCGGCCCTGAGACCTACAGGGCCCTTCAGGCCTTCCAGGCCGAGTGGGGACTCCAGGTCACGGGGCTTCTGGACAGGCCCACCACCGTAGCCCTGGCGGCCCTTCAGGGGCCCTCCCTCAGGCCCGCACCGTAAAGGAGGCAAGAAGATGAGACTCAGGAAGTTTGTGGACTTCAGCCCCACACCGCCCCGGGTGAAGGACCCCGAGGGTCTCCTCCTGGAGCTTGATGGCCTTCTTAGGGAGGCGGTGTTTGAGCCCGACGCTGGCAGGAAGCAGGCCCTGCTTCTGGCCCTGAAGGAGGTGGCCAAGGCCCAGGGGGTGGTGCCTGCCAGCATTCAGCCCCTTTACGAGGCCATGGCCAGGGACTACCCTGGGTTTTCGGTGCCTGCCATGAACCTGCGGGGCCTCACCTATGAGGCGGCCAGGGCCGCCTTCAGGGCGGCCCTGGCCGCCCAGGCAGGCGCCTTCATCTTTGAAATCGCCCGCTCCGAAATCGGCTACACCGCCCAGAGACCCCTGGAGTACTCCACCGTCATCCTCTGCGCCGCCCTCAGGGAGGGCTACCGTGGTCCGGTCTTCATCCAGGCCGACCACTTCCAGTTCGTCCGCCGCCACTACGAGGCCGACCCGGAGGCCGAGACCTCCTACCTCAAGCGCCTCATCCAGGAGGCCCTGGAGGCTGAGTTCTACCAGATTGACATTGACGCCTCCACCCTGGTGGACCTCTCCAGGGCCAGCCCAGAGGAGCAGCAGAGGCCCAACTACACCCTTACCGCCCAGATGGCTGCCTTCATCCGCAGCCTCCAGCCCCGGGGCATCACTGTCTGCATAGGCGGAGAGATAGGCGAGATAGGGGGTCGAAACAGCACTGCCGAGGAGCTCAGGGCCTTCCTCAGAGGCTTCAACCAGGTCTTCGGTGGCAGGCCCGGCCTCAGCAAGCTCAGCATCCAGACGGGTACCACCCATGGCGGGGTGGTGCTACCGGACGGCTCCCTGGCCCAGGTGCAGATTGACTTCAAGACCCTCCAGGAGCTCTCCGAGATAGCCCGGAGGGAGTTCGGTCTTTCAGGCTGTGTGCAGCACGGGGCCTCCACCCTACCCGAGGAGGCCTTCAGCCTCTTTCCCCAGGCAGGGGCCTCGGAGGTCCACCTGGCCACCGGGTTTCAGAACATCATTTACGAGGCCCTGCCCCAGGAGCTCCGCCAGGAGGTCTACGGGTTCATAAAGGAGCACTTCGGCAAGGAATGGACTCAGGGCATGACCGAGGAGCAGTTCCTGTACAAGACCCGGAAGAAGGCCTTCGGGGCCATGAAGCAGTGGTGGTGGGGCCTGCCGGAGGAACTGAAGGCCGAAATTGCCCGGAAGCTCCAGGCCCGCTTTGCCCTCCTTTACGACCGCCTGGGGGTGGCCGGCACGGCCCAGATGGTCAGGGAGCTGGTAAGGCCTCCTCTGCTGCCCAGGAGGCTTCCCCTGTGAGCAGGCGCAAGGAGGTGCTGGCCCTGGTGGTGGGTGGCGGTCCCGCCCCAGGGATAAACGGGGTGATAAGCGCCGCCACCATCGAGGCCCTCAACAGGGGCCTGGTGGTGCTGGGCATCAGCGGCGGCTTCAAGAGCCTCTTTGAGGGCCGGCAGAAGGCGGCCAGGAGGCTTACCCTGGAGGCCGTCTCCAGGATTCACTCCACCGGAGGCTCCATCCTGGGCACCTCCAGGGAGTTTCCCCGGGACTTCCAGCGCCAGTTTGCACTGCTGCTTCAGACCCTTAAGGGCCTCAAGGTCCGCTATCTCATCACCATAGGGGGCGAGGGCACCCTCCACATGGCCAGACTTATCCAGGAGGCCTCCCAGTGTGCGGTAGTGCATGTGCCCAAGACCATAGACAACGACCTGCCGCTTCCTGCGGGGCTTCCCACCTTCGGGTACGAGACGGCCAGGCACTGGGGCGTGGAGATAGTGAAGAACCTGATGGAGGACGCCCGGGCCACCGAGCGGTGGTATTTCGTAAAGACCATGGGGCGCTTTACCGGCCACCTGGCCCTGGGCATAGGCAAGGCGGCCGGGGCCACCATAACCCTGATACCCGAGGAGTTCCCCCGGGGCTGCTCCATTCACCAGGTGGCCGACACCCTGGAGGGGGCCATCATCAAGAGGCTCTCCATGGGAAGGCACTACGGCGTGGCGGTGCTGGCCGAGGGCATCTCCGGGAGGCTTGAGTCCCGGCAGCTCCAGGAGATAGGCCCTGTGGCCACCGACGAGGCCGGCAGGGTGAGCCTTACCAAGATAAAGCTGGAAGAGGCCCTCATGCCCCTGGTCTCCCAGAGCATGGCCAAGAGGGGCCTCAGGGGCCCTGCCATCCTGGCCCTGGATATAGGCTATGAGCTCAGGGCTGCCCCGCCCATCCCCTTTGACGCCGAGTACACCCGCAATCTGGGCTACGGCGCGGTGAAAGAGCTGCTTGAAGGGGGCAGGGCCGCAGTGGTGGTGTTCTACGAGGGCAGGCTCAAGGCCCTGCCCTTCAAGGATATGCTGGGGCCGGACGGGGCGGTGAGGCTCCGCTACATAGACACCTCCTCTGAGGGCTACACCGTGGCCAGGAAGTACATGCTCAGGCTTGAGCCCGAGGACCTCAAGGGCGCCAGGCTAAGGCGCCTGGCCCAGGCAGCCCGAATGAGCCCGGCAGAGCTAAAGGCCAGGTTCTCGTACCTCTTTAGGGGGCCTTAAAAGAGGCTTCTCTGGGAGCGCTCCTCTGGGGGGAAGATTCTCACCACCCCGTACTGCCCATCGTAGCCCGGCTCTATGTACAGCTGGCCCTGGCGTACCCTGCGCACTGCCTCGGCCAGGCGCCCGTCGGCCAGGCGCCGAAGCCTCTGAAGGGGTGCACTGAGGAGTACCTGAAGCTCCGGGCCCAGCTCCTCCAGGAGCCTCATGTAAAGCCCCTGCACCGCCTTGGTGGCAGGCCCTGCGCCCAAGGCCTCGGCCAGCACCTCCCTAAGGGGCACCAGGTGCCTGAAGGCCTTGGCCCCTGGGGGCCTGGCCCCCAGGGCCCTGTCTGCCAGGGCCTCCACCCTGCTAAGGACCCCCACGGTGAGCCTCCCCCCGCAGCTGGGGCAGCGGTAGCCCCTGGCCCTGCTCTCGGAAGGGGCCAGCCTCTGTCCACAGGGCCTGTGACCGTCCAGGTGGTATTTGCCGTGCTCGGGGAAGAACTCCACCGTGCCTACCAGGCCTTGGCCCGTGCAGATGGCCCTGCGGAGGCCCTCGTAGGTGCAGGGGGCTTCAAACTCCGTGGCCTCCCGGGCCAGGTTCTGAGGACTGTGGGCGTCGGAGAAGGACACCAGGCGCAGGGCGTCCAGGGCACTGAGGCGCCAGTTCATGGGCGGGTCCGAGGAAAGCCCCGTCTCCAGGGCAGGCACATGGGGGCTCAGGGAGCCGAAGCAGTCCTCCAGAGTGTCAAACCCCGAGAAGGCCCCAAAGACGGAGAAGTGGGGAGTCCAGGCATGTGCGGGTATCAGGAGCCCCCGGGGGCATACCTCCAGCAGGGTCTCCAGGAGCCCCCGGGCAGGGAGCCTCAGGGTGGGCCTGCCGTCAGCAGAGAGGTCTCCCCAGCGGGCCAGGCGCGCAGAAAGGGCCGCCGCCTCGGCAAACCCCGGCACCAAGAGCAGGCAGTGGACCTTCCTGAGCCTGCCTTTCACTTTGTAAACACTGCTTACCTCGGCAGTAAGGACGAAGAGGACCTCCGAGCGCACCCTTGTGGGCACATCTTCTACCGGCTCCCTGAGCCTAAAGAGCCCCTCCCCCGCTGGCTCCAGGGCCTCCCTGAGTTCGCCAAGCCACCCAGGATGGGTGAAATCCCCCGTGCCCAGGACCCTCAGGCCCTTCAGTTGGGCCCACCGGGCCATGCCCCGAGGGCTCATCTGGGCGCTACTGGCCCTGGAGTAAGGGGAGTGTACATGAAGGTCAGCAAAGAACCGCACCCTGCATTATATCTTTTGTGCTAAGATTTTTAAAGATGGCACGCATTGTGCTATACAACATCCGGATGGCTCGTCTCTTCGTAGCAGCGCTGCTGACACTCCTGGCGGGCATAGGCCCTTCCTGGGGGACGGACAGAGCCGGCTTCATCTACGAGCCTGACCTTATCGGGCCCTACCCGGCGGTGTTGTTTTTGCCATCGCAGCGGGGTTTCACCGCCCAGATGCAGGCCCTGGCCGAGAGGCTTTCGGAGGAGGGCTATGTGGTGCTGGTGCCGGACATACCCTACGGGGCCATGGGCCCTGAGGAGGTCCTGGAGCATCTGGAGGCAGCCCTGGGTTTTATTCGCTCCAGGGGCAATGTAAGGCCTNCCCGGGTGGCCCTCATGGGCATAGGCTGGGGGGCCGAGCTTGCCCTCTGGGCAGGCGCAAGGCTGCAGGGCCTGTGGGTGGTGCTGGCCTGGCAGCCCCGGAGGTTGCCGGAGCAGTGGCCCCGGGTACCCACGGCCCTCATTGTGGCAGGCCAGGCCCCTGAGGGCCTGCCCCCCCAGGTGGAGCTCCACGTGCTTGCCGAGGCCCGAGGAAGCTTCTACGATGCCCTCTCGGAGGACTTCAGCCGCTGGGGCACGCAGAGCGCCTGGCAGAGAAGCCTGTGGTTCCTGAAGAAGAACCTGGTGCTGTCGCCTAAATGAGCTTGTAGCTCTTCAGCACCTCCCTGAGCTTCTTCCTGTTGACATCGGCCATCCTGCACAGAGGAAGCCTCAGCTCCTCCTTTATCTTGCCCATCATGGCCAGGGCGGTCTTGGCCGGTATGGGGTTGGTCTCCAGGAACATGGCCTTGTTGAGGGGCTCAAGCTGGTAGTGAAGCCTCCTGGCCTCCTCCCAGTCTCCCTCCCTGAAGGCGTCCCACATTCTGGCCTGAAGGGCGGGGGCCACATTGGCGCTTACAGAAATGCTTCCCCTTCCGCCCAGGGCGTAGAGGGGGAAGGNGGTGAAGTCGTCTCCCGAAAGCACGGTGAGCTTTCGGCCGCAGAGCCTTATTAGCTCGCTTACCTGCCTCATATCTCCTGAGGCCTCCTTGATGGCCACTATGTTCTTTATCTCGGCCAGGCGGGCCACCGTGGAGGGCAGGATGTTGGAGGCCGTCCTTCCGGGCACATTGTACAGCACCAGGGGGAAGCCCTTCAGCTCCTGGGCTATGGCCTTGTAGTGAAGATAGATGCCCTCCTGGGTGGGCTTGTTGTAGTAGGGACTTACCAGCAAGGCCCCGTCGGCCCCCAGTCGCTTGGCCTCCTTGGTTATCATGATGGCCTCGTCGGTAGAGTTGGCCCCAGTGCCGGCTATCACGGGCACTCGCCCGGCCACCTTCTTCACGGTTATCTCTATCACCCTGTAGTGCTCATCATAATCCAGGGTGGCCGACTCCCCCGTGGTGCCGCAGGGCACTATGGCGTCGGTGCCCTCTTTTATCTGCCACTCAATGAGGCCCTGCAGGGCCTTCTCGTCCACCTTCCCCTTCTTGAAAGGGGTGACTATCGCTACCATGGAGCCTTCAAACATCTTGCTGCCCCTCCTTTTCTTCATGGAATGTATCGGGTATCTCCATCTCTGCCCTGAAGACCTCCTCTGCAGGGCCGCTGAGGTAGACATGGCCATCGGCCTTCTGCCAATGCACCTTCAGCAGCCCACCTGGGAGCTCCACTTCCAGGCGCCTTTCCGCAAGTCCTCTCAGGGCCGCCGCCACTGCGGCGGCCGAGGCCCCGGTGCCGCAGGCCAGGGTCTGCCCTGCCCCCCGCTCCCACACCCTCACCTTGAGCCTCCTGGGGGAAAGCACCTGCACGAACTCCACATTGGTGCGCTCCGGAAACAGGCCGTGGCGTTCAATCAGGGGGCCCACCTGGGCCACGGGGAAGCCCTCCACATCGTCCACAAAGACCACCGCATGGGGGTTGCCCATGCCCACACAGGTTATAAGATACCTGCCTGCCCCGGGAATATCCAGGGGATACCCCAGCACCCGGCCCTTCAGGCCCACAGGGATGTCCTGGGCCTCCAGCCTGGGGGGACCCATGTCCACCTGGACCAACTGCCCGGCCCTCTGAGGCCGTATGATGCCTGCGGGGGTCTCGATCTCCAGGGTGTCCTTGTGGGAAAGTCCCCTGTTCCATATGTATCGGGCCAAGCAGCGAATGCCGTTTCCGCACATTTGCACCTCCGAGCCATCGGAGTTCAGGATGCGCATCCTGAAGTCCGCCCTCTGGGAGGGAAGAAGCAGGAGGAGCTGGTCGGCCCCTACGCAGAAGCGCCTCCGGCAGAGCCTGCGGGCAAGGGCAGGCAGGGCCTCCTCTGGAAGGGGCAGTCCCTGGAGGCAGTCAATGAGGATGAAGTCGTTGCCCGCCCCCTGCATCTTTGTAAACCGGAGGGTCAAAGCTCGCCCCTCAGAAGGTCCCTGTAGGTCTCCCTCTTCCTGATGAGCCTGTGGGCCGTGCCGTCCACAAGCACCTCGGCCGCCCTGAGGCGGGAGTTGTAGTTGGAGCTCATGCTGAACCCATAGGCCCCTGCACTCATCACTGCCAGCAGCTCCCCCCTCTTTATCAGCGGGAGGGGCCTGTCCTTGGCCAGGAAATCGCCGCTTTCGCATATGGGACCCACCACATCGGTGGGCNCCCTCTTTCCCCTGTGCCTCCTTACCGGAAGCACCTGGTGGTAGGCCCCGTAAAGGGCCGGCCTCAGCAGGTCGTTCATGGCCGCATCCACGATGAGGAACCTCTTTCCGCCCCCCTGCTTGGTGTAGAGACAGCGGGTAAGCAGCAGCCCTGCGTTTCCCACGATGGAGCGGCCGGGCTCCACAATGAGGACGAGGCCTTGGTTCCTCAGCAGGGGCTTCNCCCTCCTGGCCAGCTCCTTAGGATGATGGGGCTGCTCCCCCTCCTTGTAGGGGATGCCCAGCCCCCCGCCCATGTCCAGGTACCTCAGGGCCAGGCCCTCGGCCCTCAGATGCCTCACCAAGGCCAGGACCTTACCCAGGGCCTCCACAAAGGGGCCCACATCGGTAAGCTGCGAGCCTATGTGCTTGTGCACCCCCAGGACCTCCACATGCTCCATGTGCATAGCCCGGCGATAGTGCTCCAGGGCCTCCTCCATGGGGATGCCGAACTTGTGGCGCCTGAGGCCGGTGCTGATGTAGGGGTGGCTCAGGGGGTCTATGTCGGGGTTCACCCTCAGGGCCACAGGGGCCCTGAGGCCCAGGGAACCGGCCAGGCGGTTTATCTCCTCCAGCTCCTCGGCACTTTCCACATTGAGCATAAGGAGCCTCTTTCTGAGGGCCATGCGCAGCTCCTCGGGGCCCTTTCCCNCCCCGGCAAAGACAATTCTCTTTGCAGGGATGCCGGCCCTCAGGGCCCGGTAAAGCTCCCCCCCCGAGACCACATCGGCCCCCAGGGCCTGGGAGGCCATGAGCCTGAGGATGGCCTGGTTGGAGTTGGCCTTCAAGGCGTAGCAGATGAGGCTCTGGTGCCCCCGGAAGGCCTCCTGGTAGGCCCTTATGTGCCTGAGGATGGTGCGCTGGCTGTAGACATAAAGGGGGGTGCCGTAGGAGGCGGCCAGCTCCCTGAGGGGCACCTCCTCGGCGTAAAGCTCCCCGTCCCTGTAGTGAAAGTAATGCACTTTAGAGGATTTTTTTAACACAGCCCAGGAAGGAATGTCAAAAGCCACCCTTGACAGTCTTCTCAGGGTATGAGAGTTTTAAAGGGGATGAAGGGGGCGCTGGCAATAGCACTGCTGGCCATAGTCCTGGTGGCCGGCCCCGTCTGGGGCAGCCACCTGTTTACGGACAGCTTCCCCCAGGGCAGGCCCCAGCTCAGGTGGTCCTTCTTTCCCTTCTTCAACCTGGACAATCTTCAGGGCAGGGCCGACCCCTCAGCCCCTGACGGCGACGGGGGCATCGGGGTGCTTACGAACTCCAGGGTTGGGGGCTTTGCCAGCCTGAGCTACGCCGTCACCACCCCCATGCAGAACTTCCACCTGGAGGCCCTGCTCTACTGCCCCCGGACGGAGGGCACCAGGGGCCCCCTGGCCGGGCTGGCCTTCCTCATAGACCCCATCGAGGGGGACTTCTACCGCCTGGTGTGCGACTTCAAGACGGCCGACGCCAACCTCAACCTGGCCTTCGTGGGCCGAAGCACCAGGAACTACCCTGTGTATCTCAAGTTCTGGGGGCCGGAGGAAATCCCCGGCGGGGCCACCGAGGGCTGGCACAGGGTGCTCATAAGGGTGCAGCTGGGAAGGGCTACCCTCTACTGGGACGGCGTAGAGCTTCCCGGCGGCCCCTTCCTGGTAGACAGGGTGCGGAGGGGCTTTGCAGGGGTGTATGCCAACTTCGTGGGGGGCCTGGGAGCCGCAGAGGCCCGCATAGACGGCTTCCTCCTGAGGCGCCTGGAGGAGGAGGAGCTACAGGCCTTCAAATGAAGAAAAAAGACAAGGAGACCGTCAGGCTCACCCTCTCGGGCAAGAAGCACCTGGATACCCAGCTGGAGCTTCACGGGCAGCGCTATCTGGTGCAGACCGAGCCTGCCCTGAAAGGACCTCTGATAAGGACCGTCGTGTTCAGGGGCGGACAGGTGCTTCTGAGCAGAGAAAGCCGGCTGTGCAATGCCCCCACGGAGGAGGCCTTGAAGGAGGCCATGCTCAGGCAGCATGAGGAGGTGCTCCAGGAGCTGAAGGCCACGCCCCCTGTGAAGAGCCCCTCGGAGTACCTCCAGACGGCCAAGACCCTGCTGAGGCGCAAGAACAAGCAGGCCGCGCTTCAGTGCCTGAGCGAGGCCCTTCAGCACTACCCCGAGGAGCCCTTCATCCTCTCCTACTGGGGCTGTCTGCAGTGCATGGTGCACAAAAACGCCCAGGGGATACAGGCCTGTCGCAGGGCCCTGAAGCTCCTGCCCCAGAGGGTGCCCTTCGGGGTGGAAGTGCTTATTCCCACCTTCTACCTGAACCTGGCCAGAGCCTACCTGGCCATGGGCAATAAGAGGAGCGCCGTGGCAGCGCTGAAGAAAGGCCTGCAGACGGACAAGCACCATCCCGAGCTTATCTGGGAACTGAAGAAGCTGGGCATCCGCCGAAGGCCCCCGGTGCGGTTCCTCAGCCGCTCTCACCCCATAAACAAGTACATAGGAATGCTGCTCCATAAGCTCAAGGGCCCCCAGGACTACCCCTCTCAGTAATTCTCTATATGATTAAAATCATACCCTCCCCTCTTGGTGGGGCATAAAATTCTGTCCAATGGTTAACCTTAATTCCTGTCTTGACACCGCCTGGGGTGGTGATATGATTTGCTCAGAGGTGGGTTTTAGACCATGAAGGCCCATGGGGGGTGAGAAGTCCGGAAACACTAAAAGCCTGCGGCGTATTGCGTCTTTAGAGTTTTTCTTTCGTTAAAGAAGGGAGGAGGACGATGGCACTAAGCAGGAGAGATTTCATCAAGGCATCGGCGGCGGCAGCGGCCCTGGCGGCGGCAGGGCTTCCCGGCAAGGCCCTGGCCGACCCGGCGCTTCGGTGGGGGCGGGGGCAGTGCAGGTTCTGCGGCGTGGGCTGCACCGTGCTGGTAGGAGTAAAAGGCAACCGGGTGGTGGCCGTCAAGGGCGATGCCGACAGCCCCATAAACTTTGGCCGCCTGTGCATGAAGGGCTACAGCCTCACCCACATCATGTACGGTCCCGACAGGCTCACCAGGCCCCTGGTGCGCCAGCCCGATGGCTCCTTCAAGGAGGTCAGCTGGCGCCATGCCCTGGACCTCATTGCCGACAAGTTTGCGGAGCTCATCAAGACCCACGGGCCCGACAGCGTAGCCTGGTACGGCTCGGGGCAGAACACCACCCAGGAGGCCTTCGCTGCCAACAAGCTGTTCAAGGGCATCATAGGCACTGCCAATGTGGAGGGCAACCCCAGGCTCTGCATGGCCTCGGCCGTGGGCGGGTACCTCAACACCTTCGGAGCCGATGAGCCCGCAGGCACCTACGACGACCTGGATGCGGCCGACTGCTTCTTCATCATAGGCTCCAACATGGCCGAGTGCCACCCCATACTGTTCAGGCGGGTGGTAGACCGCAAGACCGCCTACCCCGACAGGGTAAAGGTCATAGTGGCCGACCCCCGCTACACCCCCACGGCCAGGTATGCCGACCTGCATCTGAAGTTCCGCCCGGGCTACGACATGCACCTCCTGAACGCCATGGCCTATGTGGTCGTAGAGGAGGGATTGGTGGACGAGGAGCATCTTAAGTTCTGCACCTTCCGCATGGGGCTGAAGAAGAAGGGCGACTTCGTGGACTTCGCCACCTACAGGAAGTTCCTCCAGGACTACGCCCCCGAGAAGGTGGAGCTCCTGGTGGGGGTGCCGGCAGGGGACATCAGGCGGGCGGCCCGCTGGTTTGCCCGCAAGGGCCATGCCACCACCAGCCTCTGGACCATGGGGGTCAACCAGCGCACCAAGGGGGTGCATCTTAACTGCCAGATACACAACCTGCACCTGCTTGCTGGCAAGATTGGGAAACCCGGCTGCGACTCCCTCTCCCTCACCGGGCAGCCCAATGCCTGCGGCGGCACCAGGGAGCAGGGGGGCCTCACCCACATCCTTCCTGGTCACAGGGCCGTGGCCAACCCCAAGCACAGGGCCGAAATGGCCGAAATCTGGGGGGTAAAGGAGGAGTGGCTGCCCAAGAAGCCCACCGGCCCAGCGGTAAACATGTTCATGCGCCTGGCCGAGGGCAAGATAAAGGCCATATGGATAAACACCACCAACCCCGGCCAGAGCCTGCCCAACGCCGAGAAGTACCGGGAGGCCATGAAGAGGGCCTTCACCGTGGTTAGCGATGTGTATCCCAACCGGACCACCGAGCTGGCCTCGGTGGTGCTCCCCTCGGCCATGTGGGTGGAGAAGGAAGGCATAATGGGCCAGACCGACAGGCGCAGCCAGTTCATTCAGAAGATGGTGGAGCCCCCCAAGGGGGCCAGGCCGGACTTCTGGCAGATAAAGGAGGTGGCCAAGAGGATAGCCAAGCGCCTGGGCCGAAAGACCGCCTACAGGGAGATTGACCCCCTCACTGGCCAGCCCAGGCGCATCAGGCGCCGCTGGGGCCTGGGGTTTGAGACCGAGGAGGAGGCCTGGAACGAGTACCGCCTGGCCACCAGGGGGCAGGATGTGGACCTCTGGGGCGCCACCTACGAGAAGCTCAAGGCCCATGCCGGCGGGGTGCAGTGGCCCTGCCCCAGCGTGGAGTTTGACAACCGGGGCTCGGCCAAGCGCTACATCAGCAAGGACTATGCCCGCGAGGTCTTCGGCGCCACCATCAAGCGGTACAAGACCGGCTATGTAACCCTCTACGACCAGCACCTGGAGGAAAAGGGCCTGCCCGGGCCCATCAACTACTACGGTCCCCATCCCTTCCACAAGGACGCCTTGGGCAAGGCCATCATAAGGGNGCTGGCGGCCGGGCTGGACTACGAGATGCCCGACGAGCGCTACCCCTATGTGCTCAACACCGGCAGGGTCATAGAGCACTGGCACACGGGGACCATGACCATGAGGGTCAAGCTCCTCAGGGAGCTCAACCCCAGGGCCTATGTAGAGGTAAGCCCCGAGGACGCCCGGAAGCTGGGCGTAAAGAGCGGGCAGGCCCTCAGGCTCATAAGCCGCCGGGGCCAGATAGTGCTGCCTGTGTGGGTCACCGAGCGGGCCAGGGCCGGCATGGTGTTTGTCCCCTGGTTTGACGAGCGCAAGCTCATAAACCTGCTGACCATAGACGACCCCAAGAGCTGGTCTGGCGCTGCCGAGCCTGACTACAAGGTCTGTGCCGTGAGGCTGGAGAAGGCCTGAGCATCTTTCTGAGGGGGGGCGGGGGTCCCCGCCCCCCCCTCAGCCTCAAGGGGAGGGTACTTAGAAGAGATGCGCCTGCAAAGACTGCTCCTTGGACTGCTACTGGCACTGCTGCTTGCGGGCTGCGAAAGGGAGGCTCCCCTGAAGAGACCCCGGGGGCGCCCTCCCGCAAAGGTGGAGGTGGTGAAAATCGCCGCTGTGCTTGAGGCACCACAGAAGTACAAGGGCAAGGTAGTATACCTGCAGGGTAAGGCGACCCCAGGGCTCCCCTGGCAGTTCGTGGATGAGCAGCCCTACCTGCTCAGGGACGCCACCGGGGAGATTTGGGTAATCACTACCGCCGCCATGCCCCAGCAGGAGCAGGAGCTGCTACTAAGGGGCCGGGTAGTTGCCCCCTACCAGATAAAGGGCCGGCGCTGGGAGGTGGCGGTGCTGGAGCTAAAGCGCCTGAAGCCATGACCAGGAGGCAGTTCTTGACAGGCCTGGGACTGCTCGCCCTGGCACCCCTGAGGCTGCGCCCCCCGGTGCTCAGGCCCCCTGGGGCCAGGGAGGACTTCCTGGCCCGATGCATCCGGTGCGGCAAATGCCTGGAGGCCTGCCCCTACGACACCCTCAGGCCCCTGGGCATCACCGCGGGGGCCAATGCCCATACCCCCTACATAGAGCCCCTGACAACCCCCTGCTACCTATGCCATGAGAGGGGGCCCGACGGGGTGGACAGGCCCCTTAGCAAGTTTCTCCGCTGCACCGAGGCCTGCCCCACAGGGGCCTTGAGAAAGATTGAAAACGACAAGGAGGTGCTGGCCACACTGCCCGAGGAGCTGAGAATCGGGGTCTCGGTCCTCCAGGAGGAGCTGTGCCTGGCCTGGCAGTTTGATGTCTGTGGCGAGTGCTACTACAACTGCCCCCTCAAGGACAAGGCCATGATGGACAGCCCCCCCTATCTGGCTAAGGAGGGAGGGCTCAGGCCCTGGGTCAACCCCAAACACTGCGTGGGCTGCGGAATGTGCAACTATGTCTGCCCCGTGAGGGAGGAGGTAGCCCAGGCCAGGATGCAGGCCCCCTTGAGCCTCTACGAGGCCCGCTATGCCTCCATGGTGAGGAACCTCCTGGGCCGGGCCGGTCCAGGGGCAAAGCTGCCAGCCGTGAGGGTGTTGCCCAGGACATGAAGGCCCTTTATCCCAGAAGGCTGCTTCAGTGCTCGGTGCTGGCCGTGCTGGTGGCAGTGCCCCTTTTGAGCCAAAATCCCCTCCGGTGGTCCCCCAGCAGGGTGGCCCAAGGGGCCCTGCCAGAGCCCAGGGTCATTCCCCTTTCCGGGGACACCTGGAGCTTTTCCATCGGCAACTTCACCCTGGTGCATCCGGTGGCCTTTGCCGAGGCCGTTCTGGCGGCCAAGGTGCTGTACCTGCCCCTCTTGGCAGCGGTGCTCATTCCCCTGCTCATCACCCTGGCGCTGGGCAGGGTGTTCTGCTCCTGGCTCTGTCCCCTGGGGTTCCTGCTGGAGCTCAACCAGCGCACCCATGCCCTCCTGAGGAGGCTCCACATGGCCAGAGAGAGCCAGGGCTGGGACATAAGGTACCTCCTTCTGGGCATCTGCCTGCTGTTTGCGGTGCTGTTCGCCTTTCCCTTGGTGTCGGTGTTTGACCCCCCTCATGCCCTGGGCAGGGAGCTCATGTACCTGTTCACCCACCAGATGGTGAGCCTCTCGGGACTCTTGATACTGCTGGGGGTGCTCCTGGCCGATACATTCCTGGGAAAGAGGCTCTGGTGCTCCAGGCTCTGCCCCTCTGGAGGGGGACTGAGCCTCCTGGGGGCCAGGAGGGCCCTGAGGATAAGGCTTCNGAAGCAGAAGTGCANCCTCTGCGGCGACTGCGACAGGGCCTGCCCCTACGACCTTGCTCCCATGGGCCTGAGGGAGGGGCGGAGCTTTGACTGGCTCAAGTGCGACAACTGCGGCCTCTGCCGCGATGCCTGCCCCGTGGGGGCCTTGACCTACCAGTGGCGCATACTCAGAAAGGAGGCGGCCTGACATGGCGGTGGCCGGCGTGGTGGTGCTTCCACAAAGGGGTTCCGAGGAGGCAGTACTCAAGAGGCTCAGGGCCCTGGAGGGAGTCTCCATCGAGGGCCAGGGGAAAGGGGGCATAGCCCTGGTGCTTGAGGCCCCCACGGTGGAAGCCCTCAGGAAGCTTTCCGAGGAAATTCAGCAGTGGGAGGAGGTGATAGACCTTCAGCTTAACTACCTGAACTGGGAGGAACTCTAAACTACTTTTAGGAAAGAGGGAGGAAGCAACGATGCGACGAATTGCCTTAAGTGTAGTCTTGGTGCTGCTGGCGGCGGCCGTGGCCTATGCCCAAGCCCCCATGGCCCCGTGTATAAACTGCCACGACACCGTCACCCCGGGCATAGTGAAGCAGTGGCAGGATTCCAAACACAGCCGGGTGGGGGTGAAGTGCTATGTATGCCACAAGGCCAAGAAGGGCGACCCCTCGGGGTACGAGCACAACGGCTTCTGGATAACCGCGGTGCCCTCGCCCCGCTACTGCGAAGGCTGCCATCCCAAGGAGGTGGCCCAGAACTCCCGGAGCAAGCATGCCTGGGGGGCCTTCATGGGGCCGCTGAAGCCCTACTACAAGAAGGCCAAGAAGCTGGGCCTTGACCCCACCGCCCAGGAGACGGCCCGGAAGCTCAACCCCGAGGAGATGGCCAAGAGGGCCCTCACCCCCCTGTTTCCCGACAGCGGGGTGCTGAAGAAGATAGGACTGCTGGATGACCCCAGCTACAACCACAACAATGTGGTGCTGGGCTGCATAGAGTGCCACGGTAGCTTCATCCTGGCCGAGCCCGGCGGCAAGCTGAAGGGCTGGCCCAACGCCGGGGTGGGCAGGGTCAACCCCGACGGCTCCCTGGGGGCCTGCACCTACTGCCACACCCGCCACCGCTTCAGCGTGGCCGAGGCCCGCAAGCCCGAGACCTGTGGGCAGTGCCACCTGGGGCCGGACCATCCTCAGCACGAGATATACCTGGAGTCCAAGCACGGCAACATCTATGTGGCCAGCGGCGATGAGTGGAACTGGGACACCCCTCCTGGGCAGTGGGGCCCTGAGGACATCGTGGCCCCCACCTGCGCCACCTGCCACATGAGCGGCTTCGGCGGCGCGGTGTCCACCACCCACGATGTGGGCGAGAGGCTGTACTGGGAGCTCCAGCCCAAGAAGTCGGTGCCCCAGTGGAAGGGCCCTGACGAGGTGGACCTGGTGCTTCAGCGCGTGCCCGACCTGGCCAAGGCCCAGCGCGGCAGAGAGCAGATGAAGAAGGTCTGCTACCAGTGCCACAGCCGTCAGTGGGCCGACAACTACTTCGTGGAATTCGACAAGGTGGTGGAGGACTACAACCGCATCTGGGCCTACACCGACAACCTCCTGAAGCAGGCCTACGCCGAGGGCCTGGTGGACAAGTCCAACCCCATCGACGAGGNCCCCGAAATCTACCACTACCTCATCTGGCACCACGACGGCCGGCGCTGGAGGATGGGCGCCAGCATGATGGGCCCGGACTGGACCCACTGGAACGGTGCCGTAGACACCATCATGAACAAGCTGGGCATGATGCTCTCGGACCTGGAGATGCGCCGGGCCATAAAGAAACTGCAGGGTAAATAGGGACAGCCCTTCCTCTCTTCAAGGGGGGGAGGGGTCTTCCCCCTCCCCCTTGCCTTTTTTAATGTCCTAATAGAACTCCTCCACGGCTCTGAGGGCCTCCTCCAGGCTGAAGGGCTGCTTCAGCAGTGGGGCCTCCTTCAGCACGGAAAGACGCTCCTGCATAGGAGGGCGGTCATTGCGGAAGATTACGCCCGTAGGTATCCGTTCGCCCCACTTCAGGGCCAACTGGAAGGCGGCGGCCCTGTCGGTGGGGTCATGCTCGGGGCCCAGGCGGTAGACCCTCTGCCGATACCACTTGTAGGTATTGAGCTTGTTGAAGGTCACGCAGGGCTGAAGTATGTCCAGCAGGGCGAAGCCCCGGTGCTGCAGGGCCTGCTTCATGAGCTCCTTGAGGAACTCCCCGTCGCCGGCAAAGCCCCTGGCCACGAAGGAAGCATCCAGGGCCACGGCCAGGGCCAAGGGGTTCAGGGGCTCCGACAGCACCCCCAGGGGCTGGGCCTTGGTGACCATGCCCTCCTCAGAGGTGGGCGAGGCCTGCCCCTTGGTCAGACCGTAGACCTGGTTGTTGTGCACGAAGAGCTTCACCCCTATGTTGCGCCTTATGGCGTGAAGGAGGTGGTTTCCCCCCTCGCCGTAGGCATCGCCGTCGCCGGCCACGGCCAGCACCAGGGCTTCGTGGTTGGCCAGCTTTATGCCCGTGGCCACGGGAAGGGTGCGGCCGTGTAGGCCGTTGAAGGTGTTGCACCTAAGATAGTGGGGCAGCTTTCCCGCCTGCCCTATGCCGGAGACCACTACCAGCTGGTGGGGCTCCACCCCCAGCTCCACCAGGGCCTCCTTCAGCGTCCTGAGGATGGGGAAATTGCCGCAGCCGGGGCACCAGGCAGGTTCCTGGGCCCCCTGGTATTGCTCAAATGTGGGCATCTATCTCCTCCAAGAGTTCCTCCAGCATGAAGGGTCTACCGTCGTAGCGGGTTATGAGGGCGTCAAAGGAGAAGCCCGTTTCGGCCTTCATGAGGTGGGCGAACTGGCCCGAGGCATTCTGCTCTATGCAGATGCTTCTGCGGGCCTTCTGGAGGGGGCCCATGAAGTCGTACCTCTCCTGGAGGGGAAAGGGGTAGAGCTCGCTGAAATGAAGCATCCCCACCTTTAGGGCCCCCCTCAGGGCATCCACCGCCTCCCTCAGGAGCCCGTACATGGAGCCCCAGCCCACCAGCATCACCTCAGGCCTCTCCTGCCCGTAGAAGGTGGGCGGCTCTATCTCCCTTCTCAGAAGGGGCAGCTTTTTATGAAGCCTCTTTTTCACCATGGCCACCCTGGTGGGGGCGTCCTCTATTATGTGGCCCTCCTCGTCGTGCTCGTCACTGTCGGTGACCACCAGGTGATGGCTCGCGCACGGAGGGGCCAAGGGCGAAACCCCCGTGTCCGTAAGGGCATGACGCCTGTAGGAGGAAAGGCCCTGCAGGGCCTCGCCCCTCAGGCGGTAGTCCTGGTACCTGAGGGCAGAGGTGTTCAGGGAGGAAAAGGTCCACTGGGAGTCTGCCAGATACTGGTCTATGAGCACCAGGGCGGGCACCTGGAACCTCTCCGACAGCTCAAAGGCCTTGTTCATGAGCCTGAGGGCCTGCTTGGGGCTTCCAGGGGCAAACAGCACCTTGGCAAACTCGCCGTGGCCCGCATGAAGCACATACAGGAGGTCTGCCTGCTCCGTCCTGGTGGGAAGGCCGGTGGCAGGTCCAGGCCTCTGGCACTCGGCTATGACGATGGGGGTCTCGGTCATCCCTGCCAGTGAAAGGCCCTCCACCATGAGGGCGAAGCCACCCCCGGAGGTAGCGGTCATGGCCCTTACGCCGGCAAAGCTGGCCCCCAGGGCCATGTTTATCGCCGCTATCTCGTCCTCGGCCTGCTCCACCACCAGGCCGTACTCCTGGGCCTTCTGGGCCAGATACAGCATTATGCCCGTGGAAGGGGTCATGGGGTAGGCGCTGTAGAACTTGCAGCCGCTAAGCAGCGCCCCCAGGCCCATGGCCTGGGTGCCGTTTATCAGAAGGAGCCTCTCCTTTCTGCCCCTGAGGGTGAAGCTACAGCGGGGGCAACTGCTCTTGGCGAACTGGTAGCCCCTCTGGGCTACCTCCAGGTTCTGCTCCAGCACCTGGGGGGACTTCTTCTTGAAGGTCTCCTTGAGCACTTGGGAGAAGGGCTCCAGGGAAAGACCCAGAAGACCCAGCACCGTGGCGGTGGCGGCAGTATTGGCCATGATGGGGTTGTGGGCCACCTCCAGGGCCATCTTGCGCATGGGCACATCTATGAACTGGGGCCCCTCAAAGGTCCTCCTCAGGGCCTCCCGGTCGTAAAGAACGACCCCGGAGGGCTTCACCTGGGGAAGATGAAGCTCCACCGTCAGGGCATCCAGGGCCACCAGCACATCCACCTGCCGACGCGAGGCCCTCACAGGGGTCTCCGAGACCCTTATCTGGTAGAAGTTGTGCCCCCCCCTGATGCGGGACATGTAGTCCTGGTGAGTGAACACATGAAGCCCCGCCCGGGCAAACACCTTGGCCAGGGCAGCCCCGATGGTCTGGATCCCTTGCCCCGCCTGCCCCCCTATTCTGATGGTGTAGTCCATGCAGTGAACTTTACGCCCTTAAGCTTAGCATAGCTGGGAGAAATTGCAATCCCGCCTGATTAATGCTAAGATAAGTGCCCTGAGATGGCCGAGGTTATTCCCTTCAGGGGGATTCTCTACAACCCCAGAAAGGTAGATGCAGGCTCGGTAGTGGCACCTCCTTACGACATAATCACTCCTGAGATGCGGGAGGCCCTCTACCAGCGGAGCCCCTACAATGTGGTGCGCATTGACGCCGGGGCCGAGCTGGAGGGCGACACCCCCCAGGACAACAGATACACCCGGGCCAGGGAGGCCCTCCTCCAGTGGCTCCAGGAGGGGGTACTTCAGAGGGCCCCGGAGCCGGCCTTTTATGCCTACCAGGTGCGCTACCGCCACGAGGGCTCGGAAAAGCTCCTTCAGGGCTTCTTCGCCCTGGTGAGGCTTGAGCCCCTGGGTGCTGGAAGAATCCACCCCCACGAGTGTACCCACTCCAAGGCCAGGCAGGACCGCCTGAGGCTCCTTCAGGCCCTCAGGCTCAACACCAGCCCCATCTACGCCATCTACGAAAGTCCTCAGCGGCTGGCCTCGCAGGCCATCGCACGGGCCATAGAGGGGGCTCCTCCCTTCATGGAGGCCCAGGACGCCCAGGGCGCCACCCACAGGCTCTGGGTGGTCAGCTCCCCCGAGGCCCTCAGGGCGGNGAAGGAGGACCTCGAGGACAAGGACATCTTCATTGCCGATGGGCACCACCGGTACGAGACGGCCCTGCAGGCCCAGCAGTTCATGCACAGGGAGGGCCACGGCCACGGCCCCTTCGACTATGTCCTCATGTTCCTGGCAAACACGGCCGACGGGGGCATTACCATCCTGCCTACGCACAGGGTGCTGAGGGGGCTTTCAGCCCCCCTGCTTCAGAGCGCAGAGCGCCACTTCCAACTGAAGAGGCAGCAGGGCCTGGAGGCACTGCTTAAGGCCATAAAGGGCAAGGCCGGCCACCTGGGCCTTTACTGCCCCGAGGGCTACTTCGCCCTGGCCCACAGGGGGCAGGACGGGCTCTCCCATGTACCCCAGGCCCTGAGGGGGCTGGATGTGGTGCTCCTTCAGGAGCTACTCGTAAAGGGCCTGGCCCCTAAGGAGCTGGCCTACGAGATGTCCCCCGCCCGGGCCGAGGCCATGGTAAGGAGCCAGGGCTGGGAGGCAGCCTTCTTCCTCAATCCCACCAGGGTGGAGGATGTCAAGAAGGTGGCCCTGGCGGGCGAGCGCATGCCTCCCAAGTCCACCTACTTCTACCCCAAGCTCCTTACAGGGTTTGTAATGGGCGAGCCCTGGAACCTTGAGCAAGAAAACCTTAATGCCATAAGGAGGGTGTCATGAAGGTAGCCATCAACGGGTTTGGACGAATTGGGAGGAACTTTCTCAGGGCCTCCCTAGGCTCCGGGCTTGAGGTAGTGGCCATAAACGACCTTACCGACCCCAGGACCCTGGCCCATCTGTTGAAGTATGACTCGGTGCACGGGCAGCTTCAGGCCGAGGTCCGGGCCACAGAGCAGGGTATAGTGGTGGACGGAGCGGAGATCAAGTGCCTTAGCCTCACCGAGCCCGAAAAGCTCCCTTGGGCGGAGCTGGGGGTGGAGCTGGTGCTGGAGTCCACCGGCCGGTTCACCAAGAGGCCCGATGCGGCCAAGCACCTTCAGGCCGGGGCCAAGTGGGTGGTCATCTCCGCTCCCGCCAAGGAGCCGGACATCACCGTCTGCATGGGGGTCAATGACGAGGCCCTGGACCCCAAAGCGCACAAGATCATCTCCAACGCCTCCTGCACCACCAACGGGCTGGCCCCGGTGGCCAAGGTGCTTCACCAGCACTTCAAGATACAGCGGGGCCTCATGACCACGGTGCACGCCTACACCAACGACCAGAGGATCCTGGACTTGCCCCACAAGGACCTCCGCCGGGCCAGGGCGGCAGCCCTGAACATCATCCCCACCACCACGGGGGCAGCCCTGGCGGTGGGGCTGGTGCTGCCGGAGCTTAAGGGCAAGCTGGATGGAATGGCCATGAGGGTGCCCACGGCCAATGTCTCGGTAGTGGACCTGGTGGTGGAGGTCCAGAAGGAGACCTCCACCGAGGAGGTCAACCGGGTCATGAAGGAGGCGGCCGAGGGGCCCATGAAGGGCATCCTGCAGTACACCGAGGAGCCCCTGGTCTCGGTGGACTTCAACGGCAACCCCCACTCCAGCATCTTCGACGCCCCCTTCACCAAGGTCATAGAGGGCCGGATGATAAAGGTCCTGGCCTGGTACGACAACGAGTGGGGCTACTGCTGCCGCCTGAGAGACCTCATGCTGCTCATCCAGAAGAGGGCCTAAGCCATGGCTGAGGTCTTCAGAAAGCAGACCATTGAGGACATAGACCTCCGGGGAAGAAGGGTGTTCGTCCGGGTGGACTTCAATGTCCCCATGGACGAGAACATGGTCATTACCGACGACCGGCGCATCCGCACCACCCTGCCCACCATCAACTATGCCATAGACGAGGGGGCCATGGTGATACTGGCCTCTCACCTGGGCCGGCCCAAGGGCAGGCGCCAGAGCCAGTTCAGCCTGGCCCCCGTGGCCAAGAGGCTGCAGAGGCTACTGAACAAGGAGGTGCTGTTTGTCCCGGACTGCATAGGCCCCCAGGTGAAGGAGGCGGTGGCCAAGATGCGCCCCGGCGATGTGGTGCTCCTGGAGAACCTGCGCTTCCACCCCGGGGAGGAGGCCAACGACGAGGCCTTCGCCAAGGAGCTGGCCTCCCTGGCCGATGTGTATGTTAACGATGCCTTCGGCGCCGCCCACAGGGAGCATGCCTCCATAGTGGGGGTGCCCAAGCTGCTGCCGGCGGTGGCAGGGTTCCTGCTCAAGAAGGAGGTGAGCTACCTTCAGGGGGCAGTGGAAAACCCCGTCAGGCCCTTCGTGGCCATCCTGGGAGGGGCCAAGGTCTCGGGCAAGATAGGGGTGCTTCAGAACCTGAAGGACAAAGTGGACAAGGTGCTAATTGGGGGAGCCATGGCCTTCACATTCCTCAGGGCCATGGGGCTTCAGACCGGGGCCTCCATGGTGGAGGAGGAGATGCTCCAGTATGCCGAGCAGATACGCCTCAGCCTGCTGGAGGGAAAGGTGAAGTTCTACCTCCCGGTGGACTGCGTGGTGGCCCAGGAGGTCAGCCCTAGGGCCGAGACCAAGATAGTCACCACCCAGGAGATACCCCGGGGGTGGCGGGCCCTGGACATAGGCCCGGCCACGGTGAAGCTGTTCTCAGAAGCCCTGCAGGACGCCAAGACGGTTATATGGAACGGCCCCATGGGGGTGTTCGAGATAGACGCCTTCAGCCGGGGCACCTTCGCCATAGCCCGGGCGGTGGCCGATGTCTATGCCCTCACCATAGTGGGCGGTGGCGATACCGACCTGGCGGTGCACCGGGCCGGGGTCTCCGACTCCATATCGTTCATATCCACGGGGGGAGGGGCCTCCCTTCAGCTGCTGGAGGGCAAGGAGCTTCCGGGCATTGCGGCCCTCAGGGACAAGAGGGGCTGACCGCCTCGGCCACCTTGTGGGGATGGCGGCGGTCAAAGGGGGGCAGGATGCCCCTCTTCATTTCCACCACCGTGGGGTTCTTGCTCTGGAGGCGCCGAATCAGGTATTCCGCCGCCACCTGGGGCTTGATGAGCTCCCCACAGGTGAAGATGTCCACCGCCGCATAGGCATACTCCGGCCAGGTGTGAATACTCAGGTGGGATTCCGCTATGACCACCATCCCACTTACGCCGAAGGGATTAAACTCGTGAAAGGAAGCCTCTATGATTGTGGCAGATGCCGCTTTGGCCGCCTCCACCAGGGCGTCCCGAACCTGGCGGAGGTCCTTCAGGATGTCGGGATTGCACTCCCTCAAGTCTACCAGCAGATGGGTACCTAAAGCATGCAATCTGCAACCCCCCTTCTACGGAAAAATCCATGGCCTTCAGCCTTCCCTGAAGTAAAGAAGATACACCATGCCGGGAGGGTTTGTCAAGGTCTTTCTGAGGGACTACTCCTGCTATACTTTAGGGCGATGAGGCCGTCTGTAGTGGTGCTGCTTCTTTTGCTCTGCCTTCGGGGGCCTCTGGGAGCCCAGGAGGTGGCCCCGAACTTTGCCCTCAGGAGCCTGGAGGGCAAGTACCTCTCCCTCATTAGCCTCAGGGGCAGGGTGGTGGTGCTGAACTTCTGGGCCTCCTGGTGCCCGGCCTGCAAGAGGGAGCTGCCCCTGCTGGCTGCCCTGCAGAGGGAGCTGGGCCCCAGGGGCCTGAGCATCCTGGGCATAACCACCGAGAGTCGAAGGGCCCTCAGGCGGTTCTTCCGGGCCAGGGGCAGGCTCCCCTACCCCGTACTGCTTGACAGGGACTCAAGGGTGCACAGGCTCTACGGGGTGTTCGCCATACCCACCACCGTGGTGCTGGACAAGGACGGGCTGATAAGGAAACGGTTTCTGGGCGAGTTTGACCCCCCGGAGCTACGCCGAAGCATCCGCCGTCTTCTTCAATAAGGGTTATAGAGGTGGCAGGCCACCAGCCTGCCTCCGCCCCCAGGGGCCTGGAGCTTCGGCAGCACCTGGTCGCAGGGGGAAAACCTCCTGGGACAGCGGGGGTGAAAGGGGCAGCCCGTGGGCACCTCCAAGGGGCTGGGCACATCACCCTTGGGCACGGCCCGACGCCTTCCGGGCTCCAGGGAGGGGGCCGAGGCCAGCAGCATCTGGCTGTAAGGATGAAGAGGCTTACGGAAGAACTCCTCCCTGCTGGCCTGCTCCAGCACCCTGCCCAGGTACATCACCGCCACGGTGTCGCTCAGGTACTGGACGACCCTCAGGTCGTGGCTTATGAACACATAGGACAGGCCCCTCTGGCGCCTGAGCTCTGCAAAGAGGCTGAGCACCTGGGCCTGGATGGAGACATCCAGGGCGCTGAGGGGCTCGTCGGCTATGATGAGCCTGGGCTCCACGGCCAGGGCCCGGGCTATACACAGCCTCTGGCGCTGCCCCCCGCTGAACTCGTGGGGGTAGCGCCACAGGGCCTCGGGGCCCAGCCCCACTGCCTGAAGGAGCTCCCTGACCCTCTCCAAGAGCTCCCCCCTGCTCTGCACCAGGGCGTGTATCCTCAGGGGCTCGCCCACCAGCTCCAGCACCCTCTTTCGGGGGTTCAGGGAGGCGAAGGGGTCCTGAAACACTGCCTGCACCGCCTGGCGGAAGGCCCTCATGAGCTCGTCCTTGAGGGTGAAAACGCTGTGGCCCATGAACAGCACATCCCCCTCGGTGGGCTCCAGCAGGGCCAGGAGCAGCCTGGCCAGGGTGCTCTTCCCCGAGCCGCTTTCGCCCACCACCCCCAGGACCATGTCCTTGCCCACCTGCAGGTCCACCCCGTCCACGGCCCTGAGCACCATGGGCCTTGCCCATAGCCCTCGGCGGAGGCTGAAGTACTTCCTGAGCCCTCGGGCCTCCAGCAGGGGGGTGCTCACAGGAAAAGCTCCTCCGCCCTTATGCACCTGGCCGCATGGGCAGGCCTGAGGGCCTGAAGCTCGGGCTCCTGCCTCCTGCAGGCCTGCTGCGCAAAGGGGCAGCGGTCGGAAAACTTGCACCCCTCAGGAAGCCTCCAGGGCGGAGGCACCATGCCGGGTATGGGCCTCAGGGGCTGTCCCGCCCTGGGCAGGGACTCCAGGAGCCCCCGGGTGTAGGGATGAAGGGGCCTGCTGAAGAGCTCCCCGGCTGGGCCAAGCTCCATGAGCCTTCCGGCATACATTACCCCGATGGTATCGGCCCACTCGGCCAAGGTGGCCAGGTCGTGGCTGATGAGCAGCACAGCCATCTGGCGCTGCCTCCTCAGGGAATCAATAAGCTCCAGTATCTGGGCCTCTATGGTGACATCCAGGGCGGTAGTGGGCTCGTCGGCCAGAAGCAGTTTGGGCCCGCAGGCTATGGCCATGGCCAGCATCACCCTCTGGCGCATACCCCCGGAGAGTTGATGGGGGTATTCCCTGAGCCTGAGCTCCGGGCTGGGCAGCCGCACCGCCCTCAGGAGTTCCACCGCCCTCTGCTGGGCCTCCGCCTTGCTCAGGGGCCGGTGGGCCAGCAAGGCCTCCATCACCTGGTAGCCCACCCTGAGCACGGGGTTCAGGCTGGTCATGGGCTCCTGGAACACCATGGCCAGCTCCTTGCCCCTGAGGCAGCGCATCTCGGCGGGCGGAAGGCTCAGCAGGTCGGTGCCCTCAAAGAGCACCCTGCCGGAGGCCCTGGCCCCTTCAGGAAGGAGGCCCATTATGGCCAGGGCGGTGAGGGACTTGCCGCAGCCGCTTTCCCCGGCCAGGCCGAAGAAGCTGCCCCTGGGAATGCCGAAGCTCAGGCCGCTTACCACCTCCACCTGGCCCCTTGAGGTGCGGAAGCTTACGGAAAGGCCCTGAAGCTCAAGCAGCACCGGAGTGCTCAGGAGCCTTCTTTGCCCCTCAGGAGTTTCAGGTAGGTCTTGGCCTCCTGCAGGTCTGGAATCTCCCTCAGGGCGGCCTCCCACTGGGCCACTGCCTCCTCGGTGCGTCCCTGCATGTAGTAGGTAAGGCCTAGCTGCACCCAGGCCTGCCCGTATTTGGGATTGACCTCCTTGGCCTTCTGGAAGTGCCTTACGGCGCCCTGGTAGTCCTGCCGGGCCCTTAGGGCTATGCCCAGTTTGGTGTGCACATCGGCCAGGCCGTCATGGAGCCTGAGGGCCTTCTCGTACTCCCCTATGGCCTCCTCCAGGAGGCCCAGGTCCATGTACATGTTGCCCAGCTTGAAGTGCTCGTTGGCCATCTTGCCTGCTATGAAGGGGTCCAGGCCCTGGGGCCCGGGCTGGGCTATCTGGGCCGCCCGGGTGAAGACCTCCTGGGCCTTCTGAAACTGGCCCAGCTCGTTGTAGGTGATGGCCAGGTTCAGGGAGGCCTCGGTGTAGCGGGGGTTGATGCTCAGGGCCCGCTCGAAATACCCTGCGGCCTCCTTCAGCTCACCCTTCAGGTGGGCAATCACCCCCAGCTTGTTCAGCACATCGGCATACCCGGGGTTGAGCTTTATTACATCCCTAAGTAGAAGCTCGGCCTCGGCATACTTGCCCTCCTCAAAGAGGGCCTTGCCGTGCCGATAGAGCTCCTTTATGAGGGACTGCTTCATGCCGGGGAAAGTATAACATATCCGCCCGGCGGATAGGCTGTCTTGAAAACTCCCCAGGGCTTGTTGTAAATTTAACTTTAGCCGAAGTGGTGGAACTGGTAGACACGCACGTTTGAGGGGCGTGTGGGGAGACCCGTGGGGGTTCGAATCCCCCCTTCGGCACCATCTACCTTATCTGGAGCATCCTGTCCAGGGCCACCTTGGCCCGCTGCCTCACATCCTGGGGCACCTCTATCACATGCCTCATCTGGCGGAGGGCCAAAAGGACGCTCTTCAGGGTGGTCTTCTTCATGTTGGGGCATATCATGTCCTTCCTCAGGGGGTGGAAGACCTTCTCGGGGTTTTCCTTCCTCAGGCGGTAAAGCAGGCCCACCTCGGTGCCCACGATGAACTCCCTGGCAGAGGAGGCCTTGGCGAACCTGAGCATTCCGGAGGTGCTGGTCACATGGTCGGCCACATCCAGGACCTCGGGACGGCACTCCGGATGGGCCATGAGCAGGGCCCCGGGATGGCGCTCCTTGGCCTGGAGGGCATCCTCTCTGCTGACCCTGTCGTGCACATGGCAGAAGCCGTCCCAGGCAATGATGCGCTTTGAGGTATTCCTCTGGGCCCAGGCGGCCAGGTTGCGGTCAGGTATGCAGATGACCTCCTCTTCAGGCAGGCTCTCTACGACCTTCACCACATTGGCCGAGGTGCAGCACACATCGCTGGCGGCCTTTACCTCGGCTGTGGTGTTCACATAGGCCACCACGGGGGCCCTAGGGTACTGGGCCCTGATGTCCCTCAGGGTAAACTCCAGGGGGAAGATGAGCCTGGGCTGCTCCCTGTAGCCTGGAAAGGTCTTCCATACCTTCCTGGGGGCCGAGACCCTTATCATCTCGGCCATGGGGCAGGTGGCCCCCAGCTCGGGCAACAGCACCGTCTTTTCGGGGCTCAGGATGGCGGCGCTTTCGGCCATGAAGTCCACCCCGCAGAAGACTATTACCTGGGCCCGGAGTGCGGCGGCGGTGCGGCTGAGCTCCAGGGAGTCGCCCACGAAGTCGGCCAGCTCCTGCACCTCGTCCCTCTGGTAGTTGTGTGCCAGGAGCACCGCCCGGCGCTGCTCCTTGAGGCGGAGGATCTCCTCCACCAGGGCCTCTTGTCCCTGAAGCACCTCCAAACCCTACTCCCTTCTTCTCGGGGGGATGTTGGTGTAAAGCACCGTGCCGTCGGAAAGCACCACCCGGTAGATGACGCTCCTTCGGGCCTTCTGACCCTGGTAGAGGGACAGGACCTTCTGCACATATCGACGGGTCTCCCTGTAGGGGGGCACGGAGCCGTAGAGGCTCACCCTGCGGGGCCCGGCATTGTAGGCCGCCAGGGCCAGCCGGAGGTCGCCGAAGCGCTCCAGCAGGCTCTTGAGGTAGCGCACCCCGGCATCCAGGTTCTCCTCGGGGTCATAGGGGTCGTAGACCCCCAGGGAGTAGGCCGTCCGGGGCATCAGCTGCATGAGCCCCATGGCCCCCTTGGGGGAGCGGGCCCTGAGTCTGAAGCCGGACTCCACCTGCACCACCGCCCTGACCAGCTCGGGCTCCACGCCGTGCTGCCGGGCCTTAAGCTCAATAAGCTCCTGGAGCGTGGGGGCCTCCCCGGGGGAGCCCTGCAGCCTCCTGGCCCCCTCTACGGGGCTGTCGGTAAAGACCACCGAGCCGTCCTCGGCCACATAGGTGTAGATGTCCGCCCAGGCCCCGGGGGCCAGAAGAAGCACCGCCAGGAGAGCCAGAGCTCCCATGCCCATGCAGCCCCTCCCTTACTCCGAAATGGTCAGGTAGAACACCGCACCCTGCCTGTAGATAAGCAGCAGTACCCTCTTGCCCACCTTGCTGAGGGCCTTGCGGTACTGCCCCAGGGTCCTTACGCGCTCCCTGTTGACCTCCATGATTACATCGTCGCGCCTAAGCAGGCCGAAGGCAGGGCTCTGCTCCTCTACCATGGTGACCACCNCCCCCTGCACCCTTCTGGGAAGCCCCATGTGCTGCCTCAGTGAGGGGGTGAGCTCCTGCACATGCACTCCTCGGAGGACATTCTCCGTCTCCAGGGCGGCCTCCTGCTCATCGGCGGGAAGCTCCGCTATCCTTACCTTCAGGAGGAGCTCCTTGCCCTGCCTTATCAGCTTGAGCTTCACGGTGCTTCCCGGCCTGGTGGAGGCCACCATGTTTCTTAGCTCCGTGGGCCCCTCCACGGGCTTGCCGTTGTAGTGGGTGATGAAATCACCCCTTCTGAGGCCGGCCTTCTCAGCGGGGCTTCCTTCCACCACATCGGCCACCAGGGCCCCTTGGCGCTCCTGTAGGCCGAACTCCTGGGCCAGCTCCTCCGTAAGGGGCTGAATCCATATGCCCAGCCAGCCCCTGACCACTCGGCCCTCCCGAATGAGGCTTTCCATCACCACCTTGGCCATGTTGGAGGGTATGGCAAACCCTATGCCCTGGTAGCCCCCGGTGGTGGAGAATATGGCGGTGTTGATGCCCACCAGCTCGCCTCTGGCATTGACCAGGGCGCCGCCGGAGTTTCCAGGGTTGATGGCCGCATCGGTCTGGATGAAGTCCTCGTAGTCGGCAATGCCCACATTGGCCCTGCCGGTGGCACTGACGATGCCGGCCGTAACGGTCTGGGTAAGCCCGTAAGGGCTGCCTATGGCTATCACCGGCTCGCCCACCCTGAGGGCGTCGGAGTCCCCCCACCTGATGGACGGGAGCCCCTGGGCCTGTATCTTTATCACCGCCAGGTCGGTCTTGGGGTCGGTGCCTATCACCCGGCCCTCAAACTCCCTCTTGTCCGCCAGGGTGACTTTTATCTGCTCGGCCCCTCTTATAACATGGTTGTTGGTCAGGATGTAGCCGTCCGGGGATACGATGACCCCTGAGCCCAGGCTCATGGTGCGGCGCTCCCGGGGCGGCACCATCCAGCGGAACTCCTCGCCGAAGAACCGCCTGAAGAAGGGGTCGTCAAAGAAGGGGCTGGGCACCCCCCTGAGCCTTACCCTCCTGGTGGTGGAGATGTTGACCACCGAGGCCTTCACCGCCTCCACCACCTGGGCCATGGCCTGGCCGTAAAGCTGAAGGAAGTTGCCCTCCTTCAGCACCGCCTGCAGAGAGGCCGCCTCCTGGGAGTAGCCGTCCTGGGGCAGATTCAGAGAGGAGGAAAGCACCAGCCCCATGGCAAGCCCCAGGAGGGTAAAAACAAGGGCCAGAACCCAAAGCTTGTGTCTCTTCACCTGCGGTACCTCCTGCCTTTAGTTCGTAAAAATAATTTAACAGAAATCGGCCCCTTTTGCCTAAGCCTTAAGGTACTCGTTCACCCTCTGGGGCTCGAACCGCTCCTCGGCCAGCACCCTGTGCATGAAGGCAAAGAGGGCTCGGCGCCCAGGGGCCCGCAGTTCCGGGTAGAACCTGGGGTTGGCCACCACGGCAGCCCTGAAGACGAAAAACGGGGCCAGCACCTGAAGGAGCTCCTCATCGGCGCTGAGGCGCACGTACTGGTCAAAGAGCCTCAGGAAGGCCTCCAGGTAGGCCCCCTGCNCCTCTTGGCCCCCCAGCAGGCTGAAGAAGATGTAGTTTATACCGAGGGCGGTAAGGTCGTCGGCGGCCTCCCCCCAGGGACCCCGACTGCGGTCCAGGAGGGTCATCTGCAGTGTCCTGCCCCGCCCCCTGAACCAGATGTTTCCAGGATGAAAGTCGCCGTGCACCTGGCAGAGTCTCTGCCACCTACCCTTGAGCCTGTAGCGCCAGGGAATGAGGGCCTGCTCCACTGCCACCATCTCCCGGGGCCTAACCGCTCCTGAGGGATAGGCGTCAAACNCCCCCATGAGGCATTCCCCGTGGCCCACGACATCCCTTATGCGCCTTACATAAAGCTCCCTGGAGCGCTTCTTCACCGAGTGAATCCTCGCCAGATACTGCACCATCATGGCCAGCTTCTGCCTCTGGGAACCGTCAAGCCTCTTCATGCCGGCCATGGCCCTGAGGTCCTGGAAGTAGCTTCGGCCCTGGGCCCTCTGCATGAGGAGGTAGAACTCCCTGGCCCCGCCCACGGAGCGCACCTGGCCACCGGGCCAGAGGCCCAGGACATCATAGGCCCTCACATGGCCCTCCAGGGCGTTGTAGGCGCTGTGGGCCAGGAGCAACAGGGCCGCCCTGTCGGAGGGATAGTCATGGCCCAGCCCCCGGGGCCTCACCGCCTTGAGCACCATCTCCTGGGGCCGGCCGTCCGGGCCCTCCAGCTTAAGCAGAAAGCCCTCCCCGTGCNCCCCCTTGCCCAGGGGCCTCGTCTCCAGGAGGCGCCGGGCGCCCCAGCGCTCCCTGAGGTACTGCTGCAGGGCCTTCCTGCTGGGCCTCATGAGCAAATTATACATTGCCACGACAAGGAACGGCCGCTTGCACACCGGGGGAAAACCTTGTATGCTTAAGGGGATGGCTAAAGAGCACAAGCATCAGTACGAGCCTGAGTACCATCCCGGGGTCTCCTCCCAGGCCAGGGCCCTGGGCATAAGGGCCATAGAGGTCAGGCGGTGCAAGCTCTGCCAGAAGCAGATGGTCTTCGTGCAGGTGGACAACGAGTGGCTGCCCCTGTTTGAAGACCGGGAGCTGAGCGCCGAGGACATCCTCCTGGCCTAAGCCCCTGTGGTATAATTCCCTCTATCTCCTTGCAAGGAGCCGTGCCTATGCGCATCCTGGTAGTGGGCTCGGTGGCCCTGGACAGCGTAAAGACCCCCTTTGGCGAGGTACAGGAGGCCTTGGGGGGCTCGGCGGTGTACTTCAGCATATCGGCCAGCTACTTTGCCCCCGTAAGCCTGGTAGCCGTGGTGGGCCAGGACTTCCCCCAGCAGCACCTGGGGCTTCTCAGGGCCAGGGGGGTGGACCTGCAAGGGCTTCACCAGAGCCCCGGGCGCACCTTCCGCTGGCACGGCTCCTACGGCTATGACCTCAATGAGGCCCGCNCCCTCAGGACGGAGCTCAATGTGTTTGAGCACTTCAGCCCCAGCCTGCCGGGCAGCCTCAGGGGGGCCCAGGTGGTCTTCCTGGCCAACATAGACCCGGAGCTTCAGCGCCGGGTGCTCCAGCAGACCAACTCCCCCCGCCTGGTGGCCGCCGACACCATGAACTACTGGATAGAGCACAAGCCCCGGGAGCTCAGGGAGACCCTTCGCCTGGTGAACATCCTGGCCATAAACGAGGCCGAGGCCAGGGAGCTGGCCCAGGAGGCCAACCTGGTGCGGGCGGCCCGGGCCATCCAGGCCATGGGTCCCCAGGTGGTGGTGATAAAGAGGGGGGAGTACGGGGTGCTGATGTTCAACTCCCGGAGCATCTTTTCTGCCCCGGCCTACCCCCTGGAGGACATCCACGACCCCACGGGCGCAGGGGACACCTTTGCCGGCGGCTTCCTGGGCTACCTGGCCAAGGCGAGGGACTTCTCAGAGGCCAGCATGCGCAAGGCCCTGGNGATGGGAAGCGTCATGGCCTCCTTTGCGGTGGAGGGCTTCAGCGTGGCCGGCATAAAGGGGCTCAGCCTCAAGGACATAGAGGCCCGGTTTCAGGAATTCAAGGCCCTGACCCACTTCGAAGCTCTCTGATGGACTGAAGCACCTGGGCCCGCTCCTTTAGGAGCTCCTCCTTGTCCTGAAGCAGGGGCGAAAGCNCCTCCTCAAGCTCGGCTATGGCAGCCTCAAGCTCGGCCTTCCGGATGAAGTTTGACTGCACGATGCCCCTGTCCCGGGGGCTCAGGAACTGCAGGTAGCGCCTTCGGCACTGGACCGTACGCTCCGGGGCCGGCACCCCCTGCTGGGCCAGCACCTGCTGGCAGCGCTCCCGGCCCTGCTTGTACTTGAGCTCAATCCTCAGCCTCACCCTCCTTAGCTCCTCCTTCAGGGCCTTGAGCTCCTCCTCCTTGTCCTGGACCTCCTTCAGGCGCTCATCTATCTTCTTGAGCCAGTCCTTGAGCCTCCGGAGCTCCGCCTGTTGGGCAGCCTCCCGTGCCGGGGGCTCCGGGGCCTCGGGCTCCTGGGCTGGGGGGGCGGGCGGGGCCTCGGCAGGCTCTTCGGCAGTATAGGCCTCTATGCGGAGGACATCCTCCAAGGGGATGGCCACCTCTCCCCCGTGAAGCCTGAAGCGCACATGGGTGGCGGTCTCCTCGTACTCCGTTATGCCCTCTATAGTGGCCCCGGACTTCAGGTACAGGCGGTACTGCCTCTGGGCCCACAAGGGTCCGGCCAGCAGCAGGAGGCCCAGGAGAACCGGGAGGAAGACCCTTTTCATGGGCTCATTTTATCACAGTTTCCCCCAGGAGGGCCTCCTTGAGCCTTCGGGCCAGGGCCAGATTCATGCCCTCCGTCCTGGCAATCTCCTCCACCGGGGCCTGCCTTATGGCCTCAAGGGAGCCGAAGCGCCTAAGCAGGGCCAGCCTGCGCTTGGGGCCGATGCCTGCCACCTCCTGCAGGGGCGAGCGCACCATGGCCCTGGCCCGAAGCTTCTTGTGAAGCCTCTGGGCAAACCTGTGGGCCTCGTCCCTCAGGCGCTTAAGCAGCAGGCTGGAGGCCCTGCCGTCCTCAATGCTGATGGCAGGACGCCGGGGCAGGAACACCCTGTCAGGGGCCTTGGCCACTGCGGCCACCGAAAGCTCAAGGCCCAGTTGCCTCAGGGCCTCCAGGGCGGCCTCCAGGTGGCCCCTGCCGCCGTCTATGACCAGTAGCTCCGGGGGCTCTATGTCCTTAAGCACCCTGAGGATGCTTTCCCGCATCATGGCATAGTCGTCCAGGCCCTGGACGGTCTTTATCCTCAGGTGCCTATAAAGCTCCTTTCTGAACTGCCCCTCCTGCCACCAAACGAAGGCCCCCACAGAGTGGGCCCCGGCCGTGGTGGCCACATCGAAGGCCCCGATGCTTCTGGGCGGCTCCTTGAGTCCGAGGCGCTGGGCCAGCTCCCTGAGGACGCCCTCGGCAGGGGCGGCCCGCTGGGCCCTCAGGTGCTCCAGGGCGTTGTCCTGGGCCATCCTGAGGAGCTCCGCCCTCTTTCCCCTCCTGGGCACGGCGAGGCGCACCCTGGCCTTTCGGCGCTCTGAAAGCCACTGGGCTATGGTCTGGGCATCCTGGGGCCTGAGGGGCAAAAGGAGCTCCTGGGGAGGGATGATCTCCTTGGCATAGAAGGTCTTCAGGAAGTCGGCCATGAGCTCGGCCTGGGGCACTTGGGCAACGCCTCTGAGGAAGAACTCCCTGGCGCCCACCAGCAGCCCCTGGCGCACAAACAGCACCTGGAAGGCGCAGTCGGCCCCCTCCCTGGCCCAGCCTACCACGTCAATGTCGCCCCTCAGCTCGGGGGCCACCACCCGCTGGTGCTCCCAGGCCTTCCTGAGGGCCCTCAGGCGGTCCCTCACCTGGGCGGCCTCCTCGTAGCGGAGCTCCTCCGAGAGCCTCTGCATCCTCTGCTCAAGGGCCTTCATCAGGGCCTCCTTGTCGCCCTGCAGAAACAGCCTCCCCTCCTGCACGGCCTTCATGTATTCCTTCCTGCTTACGAGGCCTGCACAAGGGGCAGGACAGCGCCCTATCTGGTGCTGGATGCAGGGCCTGCGGGGCTTCTGCAGGCTGTAGCGGCAGGGCCTTATGCCCATATGCCGGCGGATGAACCGCAGGGTCTCCCACACCGCCGAGGCCGGCACAAAGGGGCCGAAGTAGGCCGAGCCGTCGTGCACGATGCGCCGGCTCACTTCCAGGCGGGGCCAGGGCTCCTTGAGGGTGAGCTTCAGGTAGGGGTAGTTCTTGTCGTCCCTGAGCACTACATTGAACCTGGGCCGATACTGCTTTATCAGGTTGGCCTCCAGGGCCAGGGCCTCCAGCTCCGTCTCGGTAAGAAGTATGGAGAAGTCCTCCACCTGCCTGAGCATGGCCGCCTTTCTTTCATCCAGGGGGCCGGTAAGGTAGCTCCTGAGCCTGGCCCTGAGGTCCTTGGCCTTGCCCACATAAAGGGGCCTGCCCCGGGAGTCCCTGAACACATAGACCCCGGGCTTGGGGGGCACCGAGGCAAGTCTCTGGCGCTCAAGCATTGCCCGGCTAAGTCAGCCTCTGGATGGCCGCCCCCAGGGCCCTGAGCTTTTCCTCCATGCGCTCATAGCCCCTGTCCAGGTGATACACCCGGTGCAGCACACTGGAGCCCCTGGCTGCCAGGGCGGCCAGCACCAGCGAGGCGCTGGCCCTCAGGTCGGTGGCCATCACCTGGGCGGCCTTAAGGGTTTTCACTCCCCGCACCGTGGCCACCCCCCCCCGAACGGAGATATCCGCCCCCATGCGCTGAAGCTCAGGGACATGCATGAAGCGGTTCTCAAAAACCGTCTCGGCGATGACGCTGCTTCCCCGGGCTATGCACATCAGGGCCATGAGTTGGGCCTGCACATCGGTGGGAAAGCCCGGATAGGGGGCGGTGGCCGCATCCACCGCCCTGGGCCGCCCGGGCCCCTCCACCAGGAGGCCCTCCGGCCCGGGGGCAATCCTGAGGCCCGCCTCCTGGAGCTTCTGAAGCACCGCATCCAGGTGCTCTGCCCTGGCCCCCCTGATGAGCACCCTGCCGGCCGTGATTCCCGCGGCCACCATGAAGGTGGCCGCCTCTATCCTGTCGGGAATCACCTCGTGGTCAAACCCCTGGAGCTCCTCTACCCCCTGTATCTCCAGCACACTGGAGCCCTCGCCCCGGAGCCTGGCCCCCATGGCCCTGAGGGCCCTGGCCAGGTCGACCACCTCGGGCTCCCTGGCGGCGTTTTCTATCACCGTGGTGCCCTTGGCCAGGGCGGCGGCCATCATGATGTTTTCCGTGCCCGTGACGGTGGGCAGGTCAAAGCACACCCTGGCGCCCCTGAGCCTCCGGGCCCTGGCCACCACATAGCCGGCCTCAAGCCTTATGGAGGCCCCCATCTTCTCAAGCCCCATGAGGTGCAGGTTTATGGGCCTGGCCCCTATGGCGCAACCCCCTGGCAGGGACACCCTGGCCCTGCCCCAGCGGCCCAGCAGGGGGCCCAGCACCAGCACCGAGGCCCTCATGGTCTTTACCAGCTCATAGGGGGCCTCGGCCCTCTGCAGGGCCGAGGCATCAAGCCTCAGCCCCCGGGGCCCGCTCTCAAGCCGCACGCCCATGTGCTGAAGGAGCCTCCCCATGGTGGCCACATCCCTGAGCTGGGGCGCCCCCCGAAGGATGCACTCCCGGGCAGCCAGCAGGCTGGCGGCCATAAGGGGCAGGGTGGCGTTCTTTGAACCGCTCACCTGAACCTCCCCCCGAAGGGGTACCCCCCCTTGTATGAGCAACCGCTCCATGGGGAAATAATAACATGGGCCGTGCCCCAAAAATTCCATGAGTTCTGGGAACCCCTCTTCTTCTGTGAAGACAAAAAAGGGGGATGCCCAAAAGGCATCCCCCTTGGTGCGGGGCTTTTGTGAGCCTTAAAGCAGGGGCGCTATCAGCAGGGCCACGATGTTTATCACCTTTATCATGGGGTTGATGGCCGGCCCCGCGGTGTCCTTGTAGGGGTCGCCCACGGTGTCGCCCGTCACGGCGGCCTTGTGGGCATCGGACTTCTTGCCCCCGTAGGCGCCGTCCTCTATGAACTTCTTGGCGTTGTCCCAGGCGCCTCCGCCCGAGGTCATGGAGATGGCCAGGAACAGGCCGGTAATGATGCTGCCGATGAGCACGCCGCCCAGGGCCTCTCGGCCCACCAGGAAGCCCACCAGTATGGGGGCCACCACGGGTATAAGGGCCGGCACCACCATCTGCTTAATGGCGCTCTTGGTGACGATGTCCACGCACTTTCCGTACTCGGGCTTGGCCGTGCCCTCCATAATGCCCTTTATCTCCCTGAACTGGCGCCTCACCTCGTCCACCACGCCGCCGGCCGCCTTGCCCACGGCCTCCATGAGGAGGGCGCCGAAGTAGTAGGGCAAGAGGCCGCCGATGAACAGCCCTGCCAGCACCTTGGGGTTGGATATCTCCACCGCCAGCTCCTGGGCAAAGCTCCTGGAGTACTCGGAAAACAGCNCCAGGGCGGCCAGTCCCGCCGAGGCGATGGCGTAGCCCTTGGTGACGGCCTTGGTGGTGTTGCCCACGGCGTCCAGGGGGTCGGTGACATTGCGCACATCCTCGGGCAGCTCGGCCATCTCCGCTATGCCGCCGGCATTGTCGGTGATGGGCCCGTAGGAGTCAATGGCCACCACTATGCCGGTCATGCTGAGCATGCTGACGGCCGAAAGGGCTATCATGAAGAGGCCCCCGCCGGGGTTGCCGGCAAAGCCGCCGCCCAGGGAGTAGGCCCAGATGATGGCCCCGGCTATGGCCACCACGGGCCAGCCGGTGGACTTCATGCTCACGGCCAGCCCGGCTATGATGTTGGTGGCATGCCCTGTCTGGCTGGCGGCGGCTATGTGCCTTACGGGGTTGAACTTCTTGGAGGTGAAGTACTCCGTTATCACCACTATGGCCCCGGTAAGCAGCAGCCCTATCACCGCCGCCGTCACCACCGCGGCCTGGGTGAACTCCGTGGCCCCGCTGCTACGGAGAAACCAGCCGGTGACGAAGTAGAAGGCCACCGCCGCCAGCAGGCCGGCCACGGCCAGCCCCTTGTACAGGGCCCCCATGATGTACTGGCTCTTGCCCAGGCGCACGAAGAAGGTCCCCACGATGGAGGCCAGGATGGAGACGCCGCCCAGAAGCAGGGGGAACTCCACCCAGGGGCTGTCGGCCCCATAGACGGTCTTGGCCAGCAGCATGGCCGCCACCAGGGTGACGGTGTAGGTCTCATACAAGTCTGCGGCCATTCCTGCACAGTCGCCCACATTGTCGCCCACATTGTCGGCTATGACTGCGGGGTTTCGGGGGTCGTCCTCGGGTATGCCCGCCTCCACCTTGCCTACCAGGTCGGCCCCCACATCGGCCGCCTTGGTGTAGATGCCCCCGGCAATTCGGGCAAACACGCTCATGAGGGAGCAGCCGAAGCCCAGGCCCACCAGGGCATGGAAGGCCTCCTCAGGGGCGGCCGCCCGGACTATCACGAAGTAGCCCGAAAGGCCCAACAGGCCCAGGCCCACCACCATGAGGCCCGTCACCGAGCCTCCCCGGAAGGCCACCTTCAGGGCCTCCTGGAGCCCCTTGAAGGCCGCCTGGGCAGTGCGCACATTGGCCCGCACGGTGACCATCATGCCGATGTAGCCGGCCAGGGCCGAGCCCACCGCCCCTATGACGAACCCTATGGCGGTCCAGAGCCCCAGGTAAAGCAGCAGCAGGAACAGCACCACCCCCACTATGGCCACGGTCTTGTACTCCCTGGCCAGGAAGGCCTCTGCCCCCTCCTTGACGGCACCGGAGATTTCCTGCATCCGCTCGGTGCCCGCATCCTGCCTGCCCGTCCAGGAAGCGGCAAAGAGGGCATAAAGCNCTCCCGCCGCCCCGCACAGCAAGGCAAATAACACTATAGTGCTCATCTATCGTCCCTCCTCCTTAGGAATGTTTTCCTACCCTGCATACTTGATGTAGTCCTTAAGGTAGTGCACCTCGGCCTTCAGGTTGCCCACATGGGCCTTCACCACATCCCTCATGCTGAGCACGCTCACCNCCTTGCCCTCGTCCACCACGGGCAGGTGCCTTACCTTGCGCTGTATCATGATGGACATGGCGTCGTCCACATCGTCGCCCAGCTCGGCCACTACCAGGTCGCGGCTCATCACCTCCTTGACCGCCACGGCGGTGAAGTCCTGCCCCCTGTGGTGCCAGCACTTCAGCACATCCCTCTCGGTGAACATCCCCACGGGCTGGCCCTCCTTCACCACGATGAGGGCCCCGATGTTTCGCTCCACCATCTTGCCCATGGCCTCGCCCACGGTGGTGTCCTCGTCCACCGCTATGACCTCAAATCCCTTGCTCTTTATGAGCTCCTTTATCTTCACTACTTCCTCCCCGTGGCCCGCTCAAACACCATGGCCAGGGCCCTGTAGAGCATATGGGCCATCTTGGAGTAAGGGGCGTAGGCAAACAGGAAGAACACCAGCACCAGGTGGGCGAAGTAGGTGGGATAGGCCAGGGCCGCAGCGTCGGCCAGCCTGAAGATTTCGCTCAAAAAGCCCGTCAGGCCCACTCCTGCCACCACCACGATGAACAGCCAGTCGTAGTAGCTTCCCAGGCCCGCCTTGGCCGCAGTGCCTAGGCGGTTCAGTATGACCAGGAACATGCCGGCCAGCAGGCCCAGGGCCCCCAGGTTGCCCAGCCACTTCACCGGGTCGCTCAGGGGATAGGGGCTCTCCCGGTGGAACCCGTACAGGTAAACCAGGGCCCAGGTGGTGGTGATGGCCAGGGCCACGAAGCTGTAAAACACCAGGAGGTGGGCCAGGCTGCGGCCCTTGGCCACCTCGCACTTGCCGAACCTGCGGTGCGCCAGTATCTCCTTGACCGTCTGCAGCACGGCCGTGGAAAGGGGCACCACGGGCTTGGCCCGGCTGCACATGAGCCTCCAGTACCGCCTGAGGCCTGCGACCCACACCAGCACGGCAAACAGGGCCGCCGCTATGAACACTATGTCAATCACCAGCACCGGCATGAACAGGTGGTAGGCTATGGAGCCATCCTCTGCCCTGGGTACGCTGCCCAGGTTGCCCAGGGCGCCCAGGATTACCAGGAACAGCACCACCGGCACGGCCAGAAGCAGCAGGAGCCCGCCGGGGCTTCCCGCTAGGGAGGCCAGGAAGCCCAGGGGGGCGAACTCCTTCAGGCTCAGCCTTCTTACGGCATTGAGGACCTCGCCGGGCTTGGCCCCCCGGGGGCAGTAGGCGGTGCAGTCGCTGCACTGGTGGCACAGCCATATGTCCGGGTTGGCAAAGAGCTCCTCCTTAAGCCCCCACTGGGCCTGCACCATCTCCTTGCGGGGAAAGGGGCTTTCCTCAGGGGTCACATTGCAGACCACCGTGCAGGTGGCGCACTGGTAGCACTTCTTCAGGCTCTGCCCCCCTGCCTTTATGACCTCTTTCACAAACCCGAGGTCTGGGCTAAGCACCTTCTCGCTCATAGGGAAACTCCTCCTTCAAAGCTTAGAAGCCCTTAAACGGGTTAGGGCCGAATTCCTCCTCTACCTTCTTCACGAAGGCCTCTATCATGTCGGGCAGCTTGTCGTAGTCGCTGATGGCCACCTGGAGCATCTGGCAGCGCTCGGCCTCAAGCTGCAGCCTGTCCAGGGTCTCCTGCACCTTGCTGAAGCGGTAGTTGGCCAGCTCGCTGCCCTTTATGAAGTGGCACTGGTAGTCCTCGCCGAACTTGCAGCCCAGCAGTATCATCCCGTCTATGCCCCTAGAGAAGGCGTCGGCCACCCACACCAGGTTCACCGAGCCCAGGCACCTCACGGGTATCACCCTCACGGAGGGGTGGATGGGCTTTTTCAGCAGTCCCTGCCTGAGCTTCAGCCCCAGGGTGTCCAGGGCGGGGTAGGCGTCGTTTTCACAGGCCAGGCAGATGAACCTGAGCTCCTCCTCCTCGGGCGCCTCTATGGCCTTTATCATGCTGCCTATCATGTCCACATGGTAGTCCTTGAAGGAGACGATGCGCTCCGGGCAGGCCCCCATGCAGGTGCCGCAGCGGCGGCAGCGGTTGATCTTGTAGTAGGGGATGCCCTTTTCGTCCTCGTCTATGGCGCCGAAGGGGCACTCCTCGGTGCAGCGCTTGCAGGCGGTGCAGCGCTGAAGCAAGGGGTCCGGGAAAGTTATGTCCCAGGCCCTGGGATGCACCGCCACCCCCTGGGCCACATGCTCCACGCACTGGATGGCCTTCATGGCCGCCCCGGCGCCGTCCTCCACGGCCTCGGCCATGTTCATGGGCTGGCGCACGCAGCCGGCCGCATACACCCCGGTGCGCCGGGTCTCGTACTGGAAGCAGATGAAGTTGGAGTCGGCAAAGCCGTAGCCTCCCTCCATGGAGGGCACCTCCGGGCCCTGCCGATACTGGAGGTTCAGGATGGTCTCAGGCTGGGGATGCTCCTGCATGTACTTGGCCTTGGCCTCGTCGCCCTTGGAGGCGGCCTCCAGCAGGCCGTCCCAGTAGCGCTGAAACTCCGCCGTGGCCGGCACCACCCCGGTGGCCAGCACCACCAGGTCGGCCTCCAGCTTTATGGCCTCACCCAGGAGGGTGTCGGTGGCCTCCACCACCAGGCGGCCGTCCTCTTCCTTAACGGCCTTGACCTCGGCCTTGGTGAGCATCACCCCTGGCTCATCCTGCATGTTCCTGTAAAACAGCTCGGTCTGCCCGGGGGTGCGGATGTCCTTGTAGAGTATCATGGCCACCGCCTCGGGGTTGGCCTCCCTCACATACCTGGCCTGCTTCAGGGCGGTGGCGCAGCAGAAGGCCGAGCAGTAGGGCAGGTGCTCCTCGTCCCTCTGGCCAGCGCACTGGATGAAGGCCACCCTCCTGATTTCCCCGCCGCCGGAGGGCCTGGTGAGCCTGCCGTTGGAGTCCTTCACCAGTTCCTCAAACTCTAGGTTGGTAAGCACATTGGGAAGGCCGTAGCCCAGGTGTCCCAGCTTCTTGGCGTCGTAGGGCTTCCGCCCTGCGGCCAGCACGAAGGCCCCCACCCTCAGGGTCTCGGAGCCCGAAGGGCCCTTGAGGGTCACATCGAAAAGGCCCGGCTGCCCCTCGGTCTTTTCTATCACCGTGGAGGTGTAGACCTTTATCTTCTCGGAGGCCTGCACCTCCTGGGCCAGGGTCTTGACCAGGGGCTCCTCCAGGCCCTGGTAGGGGTAGCTCCTGGGCACCTGCTTGTACAGCCTGCCGCCCCAGCCCCCCAGCTGGGCCTCCTTCTCCACCAGGACCACCTCGTAGCCGGCCCTGGCGGCCTGCAGGGCGGCGCCCAGGCCGGCAGGGCCGCCGCCCACTACCATGATGGTCTTGGAAAGCTCCTGCAGCACCCCTGGCTCGGGAAGCTCGCCCTTCTGGGTCTTCACCACGGCCATCACCAGGTAGTCCCTGGCCAGGGCCTGCGTAGAGGCCTCCTTGGGGGGCTGGCCCCAGGCCACCAGCTCCCTCAGGTTGGCCCTCTCCATGACGCAGCCGGGGAAGTCAAACTCCTCGTACTTGGTCCTCCAGGAGCAGGCCCCTATGGCTATGGCGTTGACCCCCTGCTCCTTTATGTCCCTCTGGATGAGGGCCACCCCGTCGGGGCTACAGAGCACATCGTGGCTCTTGATGTCCTCCTTCTTGAGCCCGGTGGCCTCGGCCGTCTCCTCCGCCAGTTTCTCTATGTCCACGGCATCGCCGATGCCGCAGCCCTTGCAGATGTATGCACCGTATTTCTTCTCCATGGCCGCTACCTCCTCACAAGGCTCTGTATGGTCTTTACTGCGGCTGCGGTGGCCTCCTGCACGCTCCGGGCCACATCCACGGGGCTCTTGGCCGAGCCCAGGGCATAGATACCTGGCCCCAGGGCCTCGGGCAGGATGAGCCCCTCGGGGCTGTAAGAAAGCTCCAGGGGCAGGGGAAGGCCCCTCAGGGAGGGCTCCATGCCCACGGCCAGCACCACCATGTCGTAGGTCTCCTTCAGCTTCCTGCCGGAGTGCACATCCTCGGCCTCCAGCACCACGGAGTCCTCAGGGCCCTGGGTTATCCTGGCCACCTTGCCTTTTATGAGCTTCACCCCCTGGGTGTCCCTGACCTTCCAGAAGAACCTCTCGTACCTGCCGGGGGTGCGGATGTCTATGTAGAATATCTCCGCCTGGGCCTCGGGGTCCTGCTCCAGCAGGTAGGTGGCCTGCTTCAGGGAGGCCATGCAGCAGATGTAGGAGCAGTAGGGCAGGTGGTTCTCGTCCCTGGAGCCCGCACACTGCACGAAGGCCNCCCTCTTGGGCTCGGCCCCGTCGGAGGGCCTCCTGATGCGCCCCCCGGTGGGCCCCCCGGGGGAGGCCAGGCGCTCCATCATCATGTTGGTTATCACATTCTTGACCCTCCCGAAGCCCAGATTGTCGGCCCTGGAAATGTCATAGGGCCTCCAGCCTGTGGCCACCACAATGGCCGCCACCTGGAGGGNGAGGCCCTGGGGCTTCATCTGAAGGTCTATGGCCTCGTACTTGCAGGCCTTCAGGCAGGCCTGGGCACAGTCGTCCTTGCAGTAGCTTCGGTCTATCACATAGCGCTGGGGGAAGGCCTGCTCAAAGGGCAGGTAGGCCGCCTTGGTGGTGTCCATGCCGAAGTTGAAGTCGTTGGGCCGCTCGGCGGGGCAGGCCTCGGCGCAGGCGTTGCAGGCGGTGCAGCGCTCGTTCACATACCTGGGGGCCACCTCCACCTGGACCTCGTAGGAGCCTGCCTGGCCCTTTACATCCTTCACCTGGGCCATGGTGTAGAATTTCACCCTGGGGTTTTCCTTTATGCGCCTGTAGTTGATTTCCAGGCCGCACAAGGGGGGGCAGAGCTTGGGGAAGTACTTGCTCAGCTGGGCCACCCTGCCGCCCAGGTAGGGGTTTATCTCCACCAGGTGGACATCCCAGCCCGCCTCGGCCACCTCCACGGCCGTGGTGAGGCCGCTGATGCCACCGCCTATGATGAGTACAGCTTCCTGAGCCATCTACGAGCCTCCTTCCAAGGGCAGTCTTTTGCACTGCGTTGAATCTATGTAAAGGCCCTGGACGGGCCCTGCGCTTCCGAAGAGGAATGAACTGTAGTCATGAAGACAAGACCAGGGGTTTTGAAAAAGGGGGGCGCCGAGGCGCCCCCCCTCTGCCGTAGCCGCGTTAGTCGGAGACCAGCTGCACATAGTCCCTCTTGAAGACCTTCCACTCGCCGGTCTTGGGGTCGTAGCGGGAGTTGACGAAGCACTTCCAGTTCTGGTCGTCGATGGCCAGGAAGTCGCCCCTGTAGTAGTAGCCGGGGTAGCGGGTCTCCTCCCTGAAGAGCATGTGCCTGGCGTGGGCCTCCACGGACCAGATGCGGTGGTAGTTCTCCCAGCAGCGCAGCAGCTCGTGCAGGTCCTTGGCGGCCATCCTGGCAGCGTCCTCCTTCAGCNCCTGCAGCTGCCTCAGGCCCTCCTCTATCATGGTCTTGGAGGTCATGTACCAGGTGCTGACGCCGCCGAAGTACTCGTCGGCTATCTTCTGCAGCCTGGCCTGAAGCATCTTGGGCTTGATGTAGTGGGGGTTGACCTCAGGGGCGGTGGAGTAGGTCTTGTACTTCTCGTACAGCTCAAAGGGCAGATACAGCTCCGCGGTGATCTCCTCAGCAGGGGTGGTGATGGTGGGGCTGAAGTCCTTGTTGTCCAGCACGAAGGCCACCGCCGCCTTGGCCGTGATGCGCCCCTCGGCATGGGAGCCGGAGGAGAACTTGTGGCCGCTGGCGCCGCAGATGTCGCCCATCATGAACAGGCCCTTGACGGTGCTCATCCGGTTGTAGCCCCAGTGCCCCTCGGCGGGGGCCCCCAGGTCGTCCGGGCCGCTGACCCAGAAGCCGGCGCAGCCGGCGTGGGAGCCCAGCAGGTAGGGCTCCGAGGGCATTATTTCCGAGGGCTCCTTGTCGGGCTCTATGTTGCGCCCGGCCCAGACGCCGGCCTGGCCAATGCACATGTCCAGGAAGTCCTCCCAGGCCTCGGCCTCAAGGTGCTTTAGCTCCTTGGGGGTCATGGTCTTGCCCATCTCCTGCATGGCCCACTCGGTGTGCATGAGGATGGGGCCCTTGCCGGCCTTCATGTCCATCATCATCATGTGGTTGCGGATGCAGGTGCCCAGCTTCTCGGCATAGGGGCTGTAGAGCTTCTTGGCCTCCTCGAAGTTCTGCCCGGCGCAGTAGTCCTCGCCCAGGGCGTTGGTGGCCTTGGCCTTAAAGAACAGGAACCAGGCGCCCACGGGGCCGTAGCCGTCCTTGAACCTGGCAGGCACGAAGCGGTTCTCCATCATGGTCAGCTCCGCCCCTGCCATGATGCCCAGGGCGTAGCCCGACCCGGCGTTCCACACGGGGTACCAGGCCCTGCCCTGCCCCTCGGCCACCGAGCGGGGCCTGAAGACATTCACCGCGCCGCCGCAGCCCAACAGGATGGCGTTGGCCTTGAACAGGTAGACCTTGTTCTCCCTGACGCTGAAGCCGATGGCCCCGGCTATGCGGTTTTCCTCCTTCTCGTCCAGGATGAGCTTGGCGATGAACNCCCTCTCGTAGATGTTGTCCATGCCCAGGGCCTTCTTGGCCGCCTCGGCCACGATTACCTTGTAGCTCTCGCCGTTGATCATGATCTGCCACTTGCCGCTGCGGGCGGGCTTTCCGCCCTCCTTGAGCTTGGGCAGCCCCGAGGCGCCGTCATGGGTCTTGCCCTGCTCGTCCTTCTTCCAGATGGGCAGTCCCCAGTCCTCGAAGTTGTGCACGCTGTCGTCCACATGGCGGCCCAGGTCAAACACCAGGTCCTCCCTGATGATGCCCATCAGGTCGCCCCTGACATAGCGGACATAGTCGTGGGGGTCGTTCTCGCCCAGGTAGGTGTTGATGGCGCTAAGGCCCATGGCCACTGCTCCGGAGCGGTCCATGGCGGCCTTGTCCACCAGCTTTATCCTGATGGGGCCCTTGCCGGCCTTCTCGGCGGCCTGGGCCCACCTTACGGCCTCAAAGGCGGCCCCACAGGCGGACATGCCTCCGCCCACGATGAGGATGTCGGTCTCTACCACCTCCACCTCGGGCCTCTGGCAGTAGGAAAATGTACAGGTCTCTTTCTCCATTACTTTACTCACCTCCCTTAGGGTTTCTGGGTTATGGTGGGCATCTGCGCGCCCTCGCCCTGATGGGTGAAGAACCCGGGCTTCTTCAGTCCGTCCAGATTGGCCTCGGGCTTGCCCGCATAGGGGTCAACGGAGCCCTCGGGGGTCGTCCGGATGGGGAACTTGAACCTCTTGAGCTTGCCGTTGCGGAACTTGATGGTCCACATGATGGCGTCGGAGCCCCTCATGGGTATCACATTGCCGCCCAGGGGGACGAAGTCGGCATAGCCCCTGACCTCGATGGCCTGCTGAGGGCAGATCTTCACGCAGTTGTAGCACTCCCAGCACTGGTCGGGCTCCTGGTTAAAGGCCTTCATGCTGTCGCGGTCCAGCTTCATCAGGTCGTTGGGGCAGATGTACTGGCAGGCCGTCTTGTCCTGGGCCTTGCAGCCGTCGCACTTCTCGGTGATCACAAAACTGGGCATTCCCTCTCAACCTCCTTCTTGTTAAGGATTTCTCCCCCCTGCCACAGGCAGGGCCTCTTGGCGTTCACCCCCTTTCATCACTCGCCTTGGGAGTATTTGTGCTCCTTTATCTCCACCTTCTCGGTGAGGCCGGCGTAGTACTCCCTGAGGACCTTCAGCACCTCGGGCCTGGAGAAGTGCTCCGGCACCTCCTGGCCCTCCGAGAGCATCTTCCTCAGCTTGGTGCCGCTCAGTATCAGCCTGTCCTCCTTCCCGTGGGGGCAGGTGCGCATGCTGGCCATGCCGTCGCACTTGTAGCAGTAGAAGGTCCAGTCTATCTTCAGGGGCTTGGTCTCCAGGGCGTCCTGGGGTATCTCGTCAAAGATCTTCTGGGCGTCGAAGGGGCCGTAGTAGTCGCCCACGCCGGCATGGTCGCGGCCCACGATGAGGTGGCTGCAGCCGTAGTTCTGCCTGAAGACCGCATGCAGCAGGGCCTCCCTGGGGCCGGCATAGCGCATGTCCAGGGGGTAGCCGCCCACGGCCACGGTGTCCTTGACGAAGTAGTGCTCTATGAGCACATCGATGGCCCGCTGGCGCACATCGGCGGGAATGTCGCCTGGCTTCAGCTTGCCCAGCAGCATGTGGATGTAGACGGCATCGCAGACCTCAATGGCTATCTTGGCCAGGTACTCGTGGCTGCGGTGCATGGGGTTCCTAAGCTGCAGGGCCGCCACGGTGCTCCAGCCCTTGCTTTCAAAGAGGGCCCTGGCCTCGGCAGGGCGCATGTAGATGTCGTACTCCTGGGGGAAGCGCCCCTCGCTGAGGACCTTTACCGGGCCGGCCAGGTTCACATCGGCCTGCTTCATCACCATGGCCACCCCGGGGTGCTCCATATCGGTGGTGCGGAACACCTGCTGGCACTCGAAGGCCTTGTCTATCTTGTACTTCTCCGTGACCTTCATGGTGGCCATAATCTCCCCCGTCTCCTCGGAGACCAGGGCCACTTCCTCCCCTGTCTTTATGCTGTCGGCCTGCCCCTCGGTGGTGCTGACGGTGATGGGTATGGGCCAGAAGGTGCCGTCGGCCATCCTCATCTCGGAGCAGACGCCCTTCCAGTCCTCATAGCCCATGAAGCCCTCCAGGGGGGTGAAGCCCCCAATGCCCATCATGATGAGGTCGCCCACCTCCCTGGAGGTAATCCTCACCTGGGTCATGCCCTTGGCCCGCTCCTTCTCCTCCTGAAGCTCGGCCCCCTGAAGCAGCAGGGGCTTCAGCCTCTTTTCCTTCCCATGGGGATTGACCAATGCCATCTCTCCGGACCTCCTCTTTATGCTTTGGTTTCTGCCTCTTTGAGTGCAGCCGTAAGCCTCTGGAATATCTCCTCTATGCTGCCGGTGCCCTGTATCCTCTTGAGGATTCCCTTCCCCTCATAGTACTGAATAAGGGGCGCGGTCTTGGCCTCGTAGACCTCCAGGCGCCTCCTGATGGTCTCCTCCCTGTCGTCGTCGCGCTGGTAAAGCTCCCCTCCGCACTTGTCGCACACCCCCTCCTTCTGGGGCGGGGAGAAGTAGATGTTGTACATCTGCCCGCAGCCCCGGCAGGTGCGCCTGCCCGTGAGACGCTTCATGAGGTCCTCAAAAGGCACCTCCACACTTATGGCCGCCTGAAGGGGCATCTGCAGCTCCTTTAGCAGCCCGTCCAGGGCCTCGGCCTGGGCAGTGTTGCGGGGAAAGCCGTCCAGGATGAAGCCCCTCTGGCAGTCCGGCTGCNCCAGGCGCTCCTTCACCAGGCCCAGCACCACTGTATCGGGCNCCAGCTCGCCCCTGTCCATGTAGGCCTTGGCCTCCTTGCCCAGGGCAGTGCCCTGGGCCACCGCCTCCCTCAAGATGTCTCCCGTGGAGACCTGGGGAATTCCATACGCCTCTACCAGCTTCTTCGCCTGCGTGCCCTTGCCTGCCCCAGGCGCACCAAGTAGCACTATTCGCATCGCCCTTAACCCCCTGAAGTAAATAGATGAAAACGGAAGACCAAACTAAGCACTAAATGATATTCCCCAGGTGCGGTTTTTTCAAGAAAAAAAATAAAATCGGTGGATAAGATTTGCTTATAGGCCCGATTAGCAGGGCTTTTCCTAAAGGAGGTTCCTGACGAGGTAGGTTCTGAGTCTTTTGAGGGCCCGGGCCCTGTGGCTGAGGGCGTCTTTTTCCTGGGGGCTCATCTGGGCGAAGGTGCGGTCGTGGCCCAGGGGCTGAAAGACCGGGTCGTAGCCGAAGCCTCCCTGGCCCTTGGGAGAGGTAGTTATGAGCCCCTCCACCGTGCCCTCAAAGAGGGCCACCAGCTGGCCCTTGGGGTTGGCCAGGGCCAGGACGGCCCGGAACCGGGCGGTGCGCCTCGGAGGGGGCACATCCTCCAGCTCTCTCAGGAGCTTCTGGATGTTGTCCTGGTCTGTGGCCTCCGGCCCTGCGTACCTGGCCGAGTAGATGCCCGGGGCCCCGTCCAGGGCGTCCACCTCCAGGCCGGAGTCATCGGCCACGGCCCACAGGCCCGTGTGCCTGGCCACCTGGGTGGCCTTCAGGGTGGCGTTTTCGGCAAAGCTCTGGCCTGTCTCCTTCACCTGGGGGGCCGTGGGAAAGGCCTCCAGGCCCAGGACCTCCAGGGGCAGCCCCTGAAGGAGTCTTCTTAGCTCCAGGAGTTTCTTCTGGTTCCTGGTAGCCAGGAGGAGCTTCCTCATTTTTTTCATGGGATTTCATACTTTATAGGAGATGTCCCCCTGAAGTAAAGCACCCGCGCCTCGGAGCGATAAGTTTGACACCTCTTCGGGCCGATGCTACAGTTTTCCCTGTGCTTCTCTGCGTGGATGTAGGAAACAGCACCATCACCGTGGGGGTCTTCCCGGGGGGCGAGCCCCTGCTGGGCAGCCTCAGCACCCAGCCCCTGCGGGACCCCGGGGAGTATGCCTCCTGGCTCAACAATTTCCTTGAAAAACAAGGCCTTAAGGGCCCCTTCGAGGCCCTCCTCTGCTCCGTGGTGCCTTCGCACACCCCTGTCTTGGCCCAGGCCCTGAGGGCGGTGCTGGGCCTGGAGCCCCTTCTGGTAGGGCCTGGGCTGGCCCGGGGGATGGGCTTTGCCGTCAGGGAGCCTGGGGCCCTGGGGGCCGACAGGGTGGCCGCCGCTTACGGGGCCTGGAGGCTCTACGGGGCCCCTGTGGCGGTGGCCCTGCTGGGCACGGCCGCGGTGGTGGATTTCGTTGCCTCTGGGGGGGTTTTCCTTGGCGGGGCCATTTTTCCCGGCCCTGCGCTCATGGGCAGGGCGCTGGCGGAGGGCACGGCCCAGTTGCCCCTGGTGGAGCCCTCCCGGGCCCTGAGGCCCCCTGGCAGGGACACCGAGGAGGCCCTGGTTTCTGGTATTATATATGCAGTGGCGGGGGCCCTGGAGCGTATCCTCAGGGAGGNGGAGGCCCAGGAGGGCCCCTTTCAGGTGGTGCTTGCGGGCGGCTATGCGGCCCTGATAGGGCCTCTGCTTCAGAGGGAGGTCGTCCTGGAGCCTGCCCTGGTGCTTAAGGGGATGGCGTGCATGCACGAGGCCCAGAGGGATGCATGAGCTGAGGAAGGACCCACTGCTTCAGCGCTGGGTGGCGGTACTTCAGGGCTCCATGAGGCCCCAGGACTACGAGCTGCCCCAGGAGAACTGGCACCGCCAGGACTGTCCCCTGTGCCGGGCCTTCAGGGAGGCCGAGCCCCTGGCGCAGGTGAGCCAGGAGGGCAGGGTGCTGATAAAGGCCATAGAGGGGTTTGTGCCCCTCATGCTCAGGCAGGCCGAGCTGGGCCGAAAGGGCGTGGGCATATACGACAGGATGAACCCCGTGGGGGCCTACGAGATAGTGATAGACAGCCCCGAGCACGGCCTTCAGCCCGAGGNCCTGGGGGAGGGGCACATGCAGATGCTCCTGGGTCTGTACAGGGCCAGGATAAAGGAGCTGGTGAAGGACCCCAAGGTCCGCTATGTGCTGGTGTTTAAGAACCGGGGGATGCTTTCGGGGGCCAGCTTTGAGCATCCCCACTCGGAGCTCATAGCCACCCCCATAATTCCCAAGCTCCTCAAGGAGGAGCTTGACGGGGCCAAGGGTTATTATGCCTACAAGGAGCGCTGCATATTCTGCGACATCCTGAACGAGGAGCTCAGGATGAAGGAGCGCATCATAGCCCAGAGCGAGGGCTTCGTGGCCTTCAGTCCCTATGCCCCCCGGGTGCCCTTTGAGTTCTGGGTGCTACCCCGCAGGCACAACTGCGCCTTTGAGGACTGCACCGACGAGGAGCTCGGGGAGCTGGCCATGCTCATGAAGGGGCTTCTTCAGAAGATGCGCCGGGCCCTCAGGGAGCCGCCCTACAACTACTACATCCACACGGCGCCCAACCGGGTGCCCCGCCGCGACCACTGGCACACCCTGGGGGACGACTTCCACTGGCACATAGAGGTGCTGCCGAGGCTTCACCGGACCTCGGGGTTTGAGTGGGGCTCGGACTTCTACATGCTCAGCACATCCCCCGAGGACGGGGCAAAATACATAAGGGAGGCTTAATAGCATGCAGGTAAAGAGAATCCTTTATCCCACGGACTTCACCGAGGGCTCCCAGGTGGCCTGCCCCCTGGTAGCCGACCTGGTCAGGCGCTACGGGGCCAAACTGTACGTGGTGCATGTGCTCTATGACATTGCCAAGGCCACCGGCTGGTATGTCCCCCATGTGAGCACCGATGAGCTGTACAGGGAGCTTCAGGAGGGGGCCATGAAGCAGCTGGAGCGCTGCGTGATAGAGGACCTCAGGGGCTACAAGGACATCCAGTATGAGGTCCTCAGGGGCTCCCCCACGGAGGAGATACTCCGCTATGCCAAAGAGCAGGACATAGACCTCATAGTGATGGGCACGCACGGCCGCAAGGGGCTGGACAAGGTGCTGTTCGGCAGCACCGCGGCCAAGGTGGTCAGGGAGGCCCCTTGCTCGGTGCTGGTGGTGCGCTCCAAGGGGGGGTGAGCTGTTGTGAAGGCCATGAGGGTATATCTTTCCGAGATTGCCTTCATGAACCTGCTTCTTAGCTCCGCCGAGGTGTTCAAGAAGGAGTGCCTGGGCTACCTCCTGGGCTACAGGCTGGAGGACCGCTTCATTGTGGAGCACGCCTTCAGCCTCCAGAGTGCGGCCCGGAGCCGAAGGGGCGTGGCCTACTACAGGGAAAACCACAAGAGGCTCCAGGGCCTCTTGAGGAACTTCCACAGGCTGGAAATCATCGGGGACTTCCACTCCCACACCCAGTACGGCGAGGCCAAGGGCCTGCCCATCCCCAGCAAGGAGGATGTAAGGAGCATGAAGCGGGGCCACATCTACCTCATCGTGGCCATAAACAACGGCTCAAAGAGCATTCCCTGGGGGGAAAACCGCGACGGCACCATCTCCGGCTCGGCCGGGGAGTTCTTCTTCAAGGTCTCGGCCTACTATCTCAACGGCAAGGAGCCCAGGAGGGCCAGAATCCACTGCCCCTTTCCCCCAGGGCTGTGATGCTTCAGACAAAGGTCCTGGTAGTGGGCGCCGGCCCTGCCGGGGCAGTGGCCGCCAAGCTGCTCATGGCCCACGGGCTTGACTGCCTGGTGGTGGAAAGCAGGCCCGGCTGGGCCAAGCCCTGCGCAGGGGCCACCCCCTTGGCCACCCTCAGGGAGTTCGCCCTGCCCAGGGCCCTGGCCTCCTCTGAGGCCCGTACCCTGAGGCTCCATCCGCCCAGGAGCGAGCCCTTTGACATCCCCCTGCCCGAGCCCGTGGTGCTCCTGGACAGGGCCGCCCTGGCAGGGCATCTTCAGGCCTCCCTGGGAGAGGCCCTCCTGAGGGGCTCCTTCCTGCGGTTGCTGCGGGCAGGAAGGGGCAGGACGGTGGCGGAGATAGCCCTGCCAGAAGGCCGCAGGGTCCAGGTGGCCGCCCAGTATGTGATTGGCGCCGACGGCGTGGGCTCCAGGGTGAGGGCCGCCTTGGGCCTGAGGCCCTTGAGGAGCCATCCCACGCTGTCAGGTCCCGTAAAGACGGAGCACGGGGCCTGCGAACTCTACCTAAGCCCCCTGGCCCCGGGGGGATACCTGTGGGTGTTTCCCACCTCGGCGGGGGTAGGGGCCCGGAGAGGCCTCCTGGAAGCCCTCCAGTGGCTGAAGGCCCGGAGGGGGCTTCGGCCCCAGGACCCCAAGGGCTACAGGGTGCCCCTGTGGGAGGGCCCCCCGGTGGTAAAGGACAACGTCCTCCTGGTGGGCGATGCCGCAGGGCTGGTGATGCCCCTCAGCTTCGAGGGCATCTACTATGCCATGCTCAGCGGCCAGATGGCCGCCGAGGCGGTGCTTCGGGGCAAGGTCTCCCTCTATCCCAGGNGGTGGCAAGGCAGGCTCCTGGGGCGCTTCAGGCTGATGAGGCTGCTCCAGGAGCGCTTCCTGCAAGGTGTGCAGGGCATGGAGAGGCTCCTTGGCGCCTTCCGCCAGCAGAAGGTGCAAGAGGCCGCCCTGCGCCTTTACCTGCAGAAGGAGCTCGGACGGGGCAGCCTCCTGAGATTCCTCTACGGCTTAAGAAGGCTTCTTCATTGAGGCTTCGGCACTTCCTCATAGCCTCCCTGCTGGTGCACGCCCTGCTGGTGGGGCTCCTGGTGCTGCCTCGGCCCCCCGAGCCCGGCCCCCGGGCCCTGCTGGTGGCCAGGCTGCTGAGCCCCCTCTCCACCCCCGGGAAGCCCTGGGTAGCGCCTCCTCCCAAGAAAGCTCCCGGACCTCCGCCGCCTCAACCCCAGGAGAGGGCCCCTGAGGAGCCCCCGTCCCTGCAGGAGACCCCACCGGCACCCCCGGCAAGGCGGACCCCCCCTGAGGGGACGGAGAAGGCCCCTGTAGAGGCGCCTGAGCAGACCCCTGCCGCCCCCGGGGCCCCCAGCCTCCTTCAGGCCCTCAGGCAGGAGGCCCGGGCCCTGGTGGACTCCAGAATGAAGGCCCAGGGGATGAGCAACGCCATCACCCTGGGCACCCAGGGGCTCAGGTACGAGGGGTATCTCCAGAGGCTCAAGGAGCGCATAGAGAGTGTATGGGTCTATCCCCCCAGGGCCGCAGAGCAGGGCCTTTACGGCGAGATGGTGGCCTTGTTTACCATCCTCAAGGACGGCTCCTTGGGGGAGGTAAGGCTCCTGAGGACCTCCGGCCACCCCCTGCTGGATGAGGCAGCCCTCAAGGCCCTCAGGGACGCCCAGCCCTTCTGGCCCCTTCCGGAGGGCTGGGGCAGGGAGGCCATCACCATAGAGGGACACTTCATCTACACCCTCTACGGGCTCTACCTAAGGTAGAACCTTCAGGATGTATATGTGCCTTATCATGCCCCCTGGTGCCCAGTAGTTGGGGTACCGGGCCTGGGGCCTCCGGAGCAGCCGGCCCCTGGTGTTCAGAAACCACAGGAGCTCCCTCTCGTACCGGGGCCCGCAGCTTGCCCTGGCAAGCCCCCTCAAGAGGTCGTCCAGTATCACATATTCAGCCCCCGACTGCTTAAGCCCCTGGGCCACGGGCGGGCACCTCCTGCTGTCCATGTCAAACCAGGGAAGGACATACTGCCCTTGGGGAAAGGCCGGGCGGTAAAGCTCCACCCCCATGACCTCCTGGCCCTCGGGAAGCGGAAAGGCCACCGCCTCCAGTACCTTCTGGTAGCTGTAGGGCCTGAAGTCCCGGTAGCTCAGGAGGGTGTCGCCTACCCCTGCCAGGATGAACCATCCTGCCAGGGCCCAGGCAAGCAGGCCCCAGCGCCTCAGCCTCCTCTGCAGGGCCCTCAGAGAGGCGGCCAGGGCCAGGGCCAGGAAGGGATAGAACTCCACCATGTGCCAGTAGCCGAACCTCTGGGCCAGGAAGTGGCCGATTATGTAGGTGAAAAGCACAAAGCCCCCAAGCAGGGGCACCGGGCGGATCCTCAGCAGGAGCCCCAGGGCCAGCAGGGCCACCGCAGGGAAGGCCACCGCCGCAATGTCCAGCCGGTTGGGAAAGAAGATGTTGAAAAGCCTGAGGTACTCCAGGAACTCCCCCGGTAGCCCCAAGAAGGTCCTCTTGAGCAACCCTGCCAGGGGTTCATGGAACAGGGGAAAGGGGTAGAGGCGGTGGAGCCTCCCCAGGGTGCCCCAGAGGCCGTGCTCCTGCAGAAGGGCCGGGTTGGCAACCAGCCAGGCCAGGAAGGCCAGGGCCAGGCCCGAAAGCCACCAAAGCCCCCCCAGGAGCCTCCCGCCCCCTATCCATAAGCAGGCCAGGGCCAGGCCGAACACATACTGGAGGTTGTTGGGATGCACCCCCACGGAAAGCCCTGCCAGCAGTCCCCCCAGCAGGAGCCACGGGCCCCTGCCCAAGGAGAACCCCCTGAGAATGGCATGGAAGGCCAGGAGCACTACCAGGGCGGTAAGCATCTCGTGCCTGGCCACATGGCTGTGCCACAGAAAGGCATAGCTGGAGGCCAGAAGCAGCACGGCCAGCAGGGCCGTGCCCTCGTCGGTGAGCCTCCGGGCCAGCAGCCACAGCAGCAGCAGGCAGCCCGCCGCCGCCAGGAGGGAGAACGCCCTGGCACCAAACACCCCCCAGCCCCCGGCATGCAGGAAGGCCCCCAGGAGGGCAAAGTAGAGCCTGGGTGCTACTACGCTGCCGGGAACTTCGCCCTGAAGGAAGGCCTTGCTGGCCCTGGCGGCCCAGAGCTCGTCGCCCAGGTTGTAGTTCACCGGAGGATAGCTCTTGAGGCTCAGGGCCCCCCAGAGGAGAAACACCGCCACCACGCCTATCAGCCAGCCCCTGTGCATCCCCACCTATGATGCCATAAAAGGACTCCCCTCCAGTTGTCTTTGTCATGGGGCCGGGGGTATACTACTTAAACCTCTCGTCACTCCATAAAGGTCATGCGGGTAGAAAAGATAGAGCTTTCAGGGTTCAAATCCTTTGCCGAGCGGACGGTACTGGAGTTTCATCCCGGCATAACCTGCATCGTGGGGCCCAACGGCTCGGGAAAGAGCAATGTGGTGGACGCCTTCAAGTGGGTGCTGGGTGAGCAGAGCGCCAAGAGCCTCAGGGGAAGGCACATGCAGGAGGTGATATTCAGCGGCTCCCAGAGCAAGGGCCCCAGGGGCATGGCTGAGGTGAAGCTCACCCTCACGGGCCTGAGTCCCCAGGGGCCCACGGTCATAGCCCGGAGGCTCTATCGCTCGGGCGAAAGCGAGTACCTCATTAACCGAGAGGCCTCCAGGCTCAGGGACATCAGGGACATACTGCTGGACACGGGGCTGGAGCTGAAGGGCTACAGCATCTTTGAGGCCGAAAGCATCGAGAGAATCATCAATGCCAAGGCAGAGGAGCGCCGCTTCCTCATAGAGGAGGTGGCAGGGGTGGTGAAGTACCAGGTGCGGCGTTCCGAGGCGGAGCAGAAGCTCAGTGCCTCGGAGCAGAACCTCCAGAGGATAAGGGACATCCTGGGGGAGCTTCAGCGCCAGCTTAGGAGCCTGCAGAGGCAGGCCCAGAAGGCCCGCCGGTACGAGCGCCTGAGCCAGGAGCTCAGGGAGCGCCACCTCAGGGTGGCCAAGAGGCAGCACCAGGAGCTCACCCAGGCCCTCCAGGAAGAGCAGAAGGCCCTCCAGGAGCTTCAGGAAAAGGAGGCCGCCCTCAGGGGCAGGCAGGGCAGCCTGGAGGCCCAGGCCGCTGAGCTGAGGCTCCGGCAGCTAAGGGAGCAGGAGGGCCTTAAGCAGCAGAGGCAGCGGATCCAGGAGCTCCAGGAGCGCATGAGCCAGTGCCGACAGCACCAGGCGGTGCTCAAGACCAGGGGCCAGGCCCTCCGGGACTCCCTCCAGCAGATGCAGGCCCAGGAGGCCGGGCTTGAGGCAAGGCTGTCCCAGGCCCTTCAGGCCCTGGAGGCCCTGGGGGAGGAGCTTCAGGCCCTGAGGGCCCAGGGTGAGGCGAAGGAGCAGGCCCTGAGGGCTCGGCAGGAGGCCCAGGAGCAGGCCCTGAAGCAGCTCAGGAGCCAGGAGGAGGAGCTCCAGGCCCTGAGGAGAGAGCTCTTCAGCGTCTCCGAGCAGCTAAGCCAGCAGGCCAATGCCCTCGCCGCCGCCGAGGCCCACCAGGAGGCCCTCAGGCACAGGCAACAGGCCCTGGACAGGGAGACCGCCTCGGCACAACAGGAGCTGGCCAGCACAGAGGCCAGGCTGAAGCAGCTCAGGAGCCAGACGGCCCAGGCCCAGGCAGAGCTCCAAGGGCTCAACGAAGAACGGCAGGCCCTCCAGGAGGAGCTCCAGGCCCTGGGGCAGCAGGGCCAGGCCCTTAGGGCCCGGCAGGCCCAGATGCAGGAGCGCCTGGTGGCCCTCACCGCCCGGGCCGCCTCGCTGAAGGAGCGCCTGGCGCCCCCCCTGAGCAGGGAGAGCCTGCCCAGCCTGCAGGCCCCGGTGGCCCAGGTGCTGGAGGTCCCCAGGGAGTATGAAAAGGCCATAGAGGCCGCCCTCAGGGAGGCGGCCACGGGGTTCTTTATCCCGGGCCCCCGGGAGGCCCTCCAGGCCCTGAAGGGCCTGAGGGAGCAGGGGCTGCAAAGGACCGCCTTGCTCAGCATCCACAATCCCCAGGTGGCACTGCAGGTGCGGGACAAGCCCCCCTGGGCAGCGGCCTGGGCCTGGGAGGTAATAAGCGCCCCTGAGCCCTACCTGCCCCTGCTGAGGGGGCTCCTCAGGGACACCCTCCTGGTGGAGGACCTCCGGGCCGTTCCCCCCGAGGAGGCCGCGCCCTACGCCGTGGTAAGCCCCGAGGGTGAGCTGCTGCTACAGGGCAAGGTATTCATTGGCGGAAAGGGCAGGGGCCTGCTGGGCTTGAAAAGGGAGCTCCAGGAGCTTGAGGCAGAGACCCGGGAGCTCAGCCGCCATCTGGAGGGGCTCAGACAGGAGCTTCAGCTCAAGGCCCGGAGGCAACAGGAGCTTCAGGGAAGGCTCCAGGGGCTCCAGGAGCAGGGCCAGGGCCTCAGGGAGGCCCTGGCCCTGAAGAACCACTCAATGCAAAGCACCCAGGAGGAGGTCCAGAGGCTTGGGCGAAAGCTCTCCCACCTTGAGACGGAGGCCCAGGCCCTCGCCGAGGAGCTTGAGCAGACGGCCCAGGAGGCCCAGACCCTCACAGAGGCCATCNCCCGGCTGCAGAACAAAAGGGAGGCCCTCGGGGAGCAGATACGCCAGAGGGAGCAGGCCCTGCAGGAGGCCTCTCAGGCCCTGCAGAAGGGGCAGGCAGGCTTTACCGAGGCCAGGGNGGAGCTGGCCAGCCTCCAGAAGACCCTGGAGGCCAAGGAGCGGGAGGAGGCCGCCTTGAGGAAGACCCGGGAGGAGCTCCAGGAGGCCCTCCAACGACTGCAGAAGCAGCGCCAGGAGGCCCGGGAGGAGCTCCTCCACTGCCAGCAGCAGCAAGGGGCCCTGCAGGAGGAGCTCGCCCGCCTGGCCCAAGAGGCCCAGGCCCTCACGGAGCAGCTCGGCCAGAGGCAGGAGGCCCTGGAGCGCTCAGCCCAGCAGGAGGAGGCCCTCCGGGCCGAGGCCAAGGCCGCAGCAAAGGAGCTGGAGGCCCTGGGAAAGAGACTCTCGGAGCACCAGGTAAGAAGTACCGAGGCAAAGCTCAAGCTCCAGGGACTGGAGGCCTCCATTGCCGAGGCCTATGGGGTGGAGCTCCAGGCCCTGCAGTGCGCCCCCCCAGAGGAGGACGACCCTGAGAGGGTTCAGGAACTCAAGGAGCGCCTCAAGGGGCTGGGCCCCGTGAGCCTGGAGGTCCTGAGGGAGTACGAGGAACTCAAGGAGCGGCACGACTTCCTCCTGGGGCAGCAGGAGGACCTGGAGGCCTCCATAGCCGAGCTCAAGGAGGNCATAAGGCGCATAAACGCCACCACCAGAGAGAAGCTCAGGGAGGCCTTCCAGGCCCTGAGGGAGAAGTTCGCCCAGGTCTTTTCGCAGTTCTTCGGCGGCGGAAGGGCGGAGCTCAGGCTCACCGATGAGCAGGACATCCTGAAGGCCGGCATAGAGATAGTGGCCCAGCCGCCGGGCAAGAGGCTCCAGAACATCAATCTCCTTTCCGGAGGAGAGAAGGCCCTTACCGCCCTGAGCCTCCTGTTTGCCGGCTTCTTCATAAAGCCCNCCCCCCTGTGCATCCTGGACGAGGCCGACGCCGCCCTGGATGAGCCCAACACCAGAAAGTTCACCCAGATGCTCCAGGAGCTCTCCCGGAGCATCCAGTTCATCATCATCACCCACAACCGCCTGACCATGGAGGCCGCCGACTACCTCTACGGCATAACCATGCAGGAGCCCGGCGTGTCCGCAGTGCTCAGCATGCGCCTGGCAGAGCGATGAGCATCAGGGAGGAGCTTGAGCGCCTGGAGCAGCAGGTGCTTCNCCCCCGGGCCGCCCTCAGCGCCCGCAGCCGGGGCCGCCCGAGGCCGGAGCCGGAAAGCGCCCTCAGAACCTGCTTCCAGCGCGACCGCGACAGAATCATCCACTCAAAGGCCTTCAGGCGCCTGAAGCACAAGACCCAGGTCTTCCTGGCCCCCAGGGGCGACCACTACCGCNCCCGCCTGACCCATGTGCTGGAGTGCAGCCAGATAGCCCGGAGCATCTGCCGGGCCCTCAGGCTCAACGAGGACCTGGCCGAGGCCATCGCCCTGGGGCACGACCTGGGCCACACCCCCTTCGGCCACGCCGGCGAGGAGGTGCTCAGGGAGCTCCATCCAGGGGGGTTTGAGCACTACCAGCAGAGCCTCCGGGTGGTGGACACCCTGGAGAAGGACGGCCAGGGCCTTAACCTCACCCACGAGGTCCGGGACGGCATACTGAAGCACTCCAAGGGCAAGGGCAACATCCTGCCCCAGGGGCCCCAGGAGCAGGCCCTAACCCTGGAGGGCCAGGTGGTGAGGGTCTCCGACACCATTGCCTACCTCAACCACGACCTGGACGACGCCCTGAGGGCAGGGGTGGTCAGGCCCTCGGAAATACCCCGGGAAGTCCTCAAGACCCTGGGGGAGCGCCACTCCCAGAGGATCAACACCATGGTGGAAGACCTGGTCAGGGAGACCCTCAAGGCGCAGCTCCAGGAGCTCCGCCTGAGCCCCCAGGTGCTGGAGGCCATGTTGAGCCTCAGGGAGTTCCTCTACCGGCGGGTCTACGAGAGCGAAAGCACCAAGGCAGAGTTCCGAAAGGCCAAGAAGCTCCTGACGGACCTCTACCACTACTACCTGGAACACCCCCAGGAGGCCGGCGGCCGAGGCGGCGAGGACATTACGGAGCGCCACCGCCTGGTGTGCGACTTCATCGCCGGCATGACCGACCGGTTCGCCCTGGCCACCTACCAGAGGCTGTTCCTGCCCTCGGAATGGGCGGTACTCTGAAGCCCCCCACCGGGTTTCATCAGTCCTTTTCGGCCACCTTGCCCAGGCCCACCACCAGGTCGTCCTCGGCCAGCTCCATGAGCTTCACCCCCTGGGTGTTGCGCCCGTGCACGGGGATGTCGCCGGCCTTCATGCGGATGAGCTTGCCGGAGGCGGTAATGAGCATCACCTCGTCCTCGTCCCTTACCTGAAGGAGCCCCACCGCCCTTCCCCCCCTGGGGGTAAGCCTTACGGAAATCACCCCCCTGCCTCCCCGCCGATGGGCGGGGTAGTCCTCCGCCCTGGTGCGCTTGCCCAGACCCCGCTCCGTGACGGTCAGCAAGGTGGTGCTGCTTTCCAGCACCTCGGCGGAGACCACCTCGTCGGCCTCCCTGAGCCTTATGCCTATCACCCCCTGGGCCGTCCTGCCCATGGGGCGCACATCCTCCTCGGCAAAGCGCATGGCCAGCCCCTGCCGGGTCCCCATGATGAGGTCCGAGGCACCGTCGGTGCGCCTTACCGCTATGAGCTCGTCGCCGGGCCTGAGGCTGATGGCCACCACCCCCTTGCCCCGAGGGTTGGAAAACTCCCTCAGGGCCGTCTTCTTCACCATTCCCTTCTTGGTGAACATCACCAGGTAGCCCTGGGAGAAGTCCCTCACCGGAATGGCCGTGCTGACCCGCTCGCCCTCGCTCAGCCTCAGCAGGTTCACTATGGCCTTGCCCCTGGCGGCCCGGCCGGCCTCGGGTATCTGGTAGGTCTTCAGCCAGTACAGCCTCCCCAGGTTGGTGAAAAACAGCATGTAGTCGTGGGTGGAGCCCACGAAGAGCTGCTCCACATAGTCCTCCTCCCGGGNCTCCATACCGATGAGGCCCTTGCCTCCCCGGCGTTGGCTCCTGTAGGCACTGAGGGGATTGCGCTTGATGTAGCCCCGGTGGGAGATGGTTATCACCATCTCCTCCTCGGTGATGAGGTCCTCCACGGTAATCTCCCCCGTGGCCTCGGTGATTTCCGTCCTGCGCTCGTCGGCATACTTGTCCTTGAGCTCAAGAAGCTCCCCCTTGATGATGCCCCTCAGGAGCTCCTCGCTGCCCAGGATGTCCTTAAGGCGCCTTATCTCCCGGAGCACCTCCTGGTACTCCTGCAGTACCTTTTTGCGCTCCAGGGCCGTAAGGCGCTGAAGCTTCATGTCCAGGATGGCCTGGGCCTGCACCTCCGTCATCCTGAACCTCCTCATCAGGGCCTCCCTGGCCTCCTGGGGGCTGGAGGAGCGCCTGATGAGGGCCACCACCTCGTCCAGGTTCTCCACGGCCACCTTGAGGCCCTCCAGCACATGGGCCCGCTCCTGGGCCTTGCGGAGCTCAAACCTGGTCCTTCGGAGCACCACCTCCCGGCGGTGCTGCAGGAAGTGCGCCAGGATGTCCTTGAGCCTCAGTATCCTGGGCCGCCCGCCCACCAGGGCCAGCATTATGATGCCGTAGGTGGTCTCCATCTGGGTGTGCTTGTACAGGTTGTTGAGTACCACCTGGGGCACCTCCCCCCTCTTGAGCTCCAGCACGATGCGAATGCCGTCCCGGTCGGACTCATCCCTTACCTCCCCTATGCCCTCCAGCTTCTTGTCCCTTACCAGCTCGGCTATCTTCCTGATGAGGCCGGCCTTGTTGACCTGGTAGGGGAGCTCCGTGACCACGATGGCCTGGGGGCCCCGCTGGGGCTCCTCCACCCTGGCCCTGGCCCGTACCTTCAGGAGCCCCCGACCGTGGGCATAGGCATCCAGGATGCCCTTGGTGCCGTGGATGACCCCGCCCGTAGGAAAGTCCGGACCCTTTATGAACCGCATGAGCTCCTCCGTCCTGGCCCCGGGATGCTCCAGCAGGTACACCAGGGCGTCCACCAGCTCGGCAAGATTATGCGGAGGCACATTGGTGGCCATGCCCACCGCTATGCCCGAGGAGCCGTTAAGCAGCAGGTTGGGCACCCTGGTAGGAAGCACCACGGGCTCTGCGGTGGTCTCGTCAAAGTTGGGCGCAAAGTCCACCGTCTCCTTGTCTATGTCCCTGAGGAACTCCTCGGCCAGGGGGGCCAGCCGCGCCTCGGTGTAGCGGTAGGCGGCCGGAGGGTCGCCATCCAGGGAGCCGAAGTTCCCCTGCCCGTCTATAAGGGGCATGCGCATCACAAAGTCCTGGGCCATCCTCACCAGGGCGTCATAGACGGCCATGTCGCCGTGGGGATGATACTTCTTCAGCACCTCCCCCACCACGCCGGCACACTTGCTGTAGCGCCGCCCCGGAAGCAGCCCCTCCCTGAACATGGCATAAAGGATGCGCCGCTGAACCGGCTTGAGCCCGTCCCTGACCTCGGGCAGGGCCCTGCCGGCGATCACGCTCATGGCGTAATCCAGGTAGGAGACCTTCATCTCCTCCTCTATCTTCACCCTCTGAAGCATAGGAAAACCCCCGAAAAGTATTTGAAAAATCTATTTATTTTAACATAAAACCCCTTGAAAGTTCTGCGGCCTGGGGACATTTTTTCATTTCTATGCCCCGTGGAGTTCCCTCGGGTTTTTCAAGCCTTTTGGGCCCTGGGCTTACGGCCCCCAGGGGNGTTCAAGGGCGCCACCTTAAGGGCAAGCCAAGGGGGCTGTCCCCCGTAGAAAGGCCTTTCTCGGGGCCCTTATATCGTTCTCCACTTGTAGCTTCCTTGCACCAGGGCCCACCAGTAGAGGTTCACCCTTCCGGTGGGTAGCACCTCCACGGCGAAGTGGAAGGAATTCTTATCGTCCTTCTTGAGGTAAAGATATATTTCGCCGTCGCCCGCCTGGGCCTGTCCTGCCCGGTTGAAGAGCACCCTTGGGGGGCTTCCAGAGAGGTGAACTCCGTTGCCTATGGAGCCGCCCCCGCCAGCCCGGTAGTAGAAGCCCTCGGAGGAGAGGCTGAGCGTGCCGGAGAGCCTTCCCTGCGCCACATGCGCCGCCGCCTGGGCGTGGGNGCCGAAGGCCACCCGGTACTTGAGCTTAACTCCCTTGATGGTTTCTCCACCGGAGTTTGACACCGCGTCGGGTTGAGGGAGCCTGAGGCCTGCCTGCTCGGAGGCCGAGCAGTCGCCGTCGGCGTTGGTGTCCTGGCAGGCGTAGTAGTAGCCCCCCGAGGCACTGAAGACCACTATCACATTACCCAGCCCGGTGGCCACCACCCTGGCAAGGTTGAGAAACTGCCTGAGGGCCTCGGCATTGTCCTGGGCCTTGGCCAGGCTGGCCCCCCGAAACCTACCGATGCCCCCGATGCCCACCACCGCCAGGAGGGCTATGATGGCCAGCACGGTAAGGAGCTCAATAAGGGTAAAGCCTCCCGGGGAACGGCCCGCTCTTCGGGGTGCCTCCCTCGGGCTCACTTTACCTCCCGCCACTTCGCCTTTATGGTGTTGGGCTGCTTGGGCCCCAGGTGGCCGTCTATGAGCGAGCGGTCATACCATACCTCGGTGTTTCCCGAGACATCAATCAGCCCCTCGGCCAGTATGGCGCCGAAGACCTTTGGGTTTCCTGTGCTGGTGATGTCCCCGGTAGCATAGACTACGCCGTGTATGTGCACATCGGTAAGGGAGGTCTCACCTGCGGCAAGGCCGTCGTACTGGTCCGGGTTCTTCACGGTTATGTCCCAGCCCCCTCCTGAGCCGTCCATGTTTACACTACCCTCCACGAATATGGTGCCCGTGATAGGGCCCGAGTAGGTCTGCCCCAGGTCTATGTCCATGGTGTCCACCCCGGAGGCCATCTTGATGTAGACCAGTCCCTGGGCGCCCAGGTAGTCGCCGTCGGGGTCAAAGAACACCTTGGGGTCTATGGGGGTGCCGGCCACCGTCTCGCCCCGATAGAAGTACTTGCCGTCATAAGTATAGACGGCGCCTATGCCGGAGGCATACTCTTTCACCTCGCTATGGTCCCAGAAATCAAGCTCTACCGTGGTGTTTTCATACACCTTGTGATTCTTGTAGGGCCTCTTGCCTGCCGGGGGCACATCGTCCTCGCCAGAGCAGCCTATGCAGTCCGTGCAGTCGTTGGCATCGGCGGAGAGGTCTACCTCCCCAGAGCTCCTGGCAGAGAACCACTTGTCGTAGCACTTGTTGGATGTCCCCTGCTCATCTGTGCAGTCATTAAGGTCATCTATTCCGTCCCCGTCGGTGTCGGCGCAGCCTGTGGGCACATTGTTGCCCGAGCCCCCAACGGTCACATTGCCCAGGGCCATGATGGGCCCCCAGCGAAATCTTCCTGCACCGCTCCAGCCGGCAGTGGCGCCGGCCTCGGCAGCGCCGGCCACGGGCAGGAAGGGAGGCTCCACCAGCTCCTGCTCTATCGTGCGGGTGTAGCCGGAGGCGGTCTCCACCTCCACCCTAACGGTGGCAAAGGCCCGGGGGGGACTGGTGCCAGGGGACTGCTCGGTCCCTATGGGGGGATAGATGCCTATGAACTTTATGGTGCCGGCCTGGGAAAGCCCGGGGTCAAGGGCATTCATGAGAGCGGTCAGGGTGTCGGGGTCGCTTATGTAAAGGGCGGGCCGGCCGTACTTCTTCTCAAAGGCGCTGGCGCCCCCGGGAGGGGCGGTGTCCACGGGGTTGTAAGAGTCCTCCCCCTGACTCCAGCCGTCGCCGTCCGGGTCGGCAAACTGGCTGTAGGCATTCTGGATGTAGTCGGGCTTTGCATCCACGATGAACCTCCGCTTGAAGAACCCCCAGCGGAGGGTGCTGTAGGTGCCGCTGCTTCCGTCGCCGTCGGAGACCTCGTCTATGTAAGGAATGAGGGCGTTGGCCCCCTCGGAGCCGTAAGTGCCCGTGAGGCTGAAGGGCAGGTCCGCGGTGCTCGTCCTGGCGTGCTCCTCCGCCTCCTTGAACCAGTACCGCACCAGGGCTATGCCGGCCTCGGCCAGGTAGAGGGCCTGGGCCTGCTCCCTGTCCACCCCTGCGCCCCGGGCCACCAGGCTGGCCCGGTTAAGCATCATGAAGCCCATGATGGTAAGGGCCAGGAGGATTACCAGAGCGGCCACCAGGGCAATACCCTCGGTGCCCCGAAAAATCGGCCCCGGCTGCTCCCCGCAAAATCGCAGATTTTGCGGGGGCGGGTTGTTTACTCTTGTGTGTTTTGCCTTACTCACCCCGGCACTCCGTGTCCGCGGAGCTGAAGTTGGTGCCTGAGCCGCCGTTTGTCCAGGTGCAGCTCCTGGTGGTGAAGCCCTCCTTGGAGTGGGTGATGGTGATGGTTATCTCCTTGTTCAGGTCAAACTGCTTGGAGGTGCTCAGGGCGTCGGAGTAGCCGCTTTCGCAGGGCCAGCAGTCCCTGCAGCCTCCGCCGTAAGGGGCGGTGGTGGTTTTCAGGTTATTGTCGGAAACGGGGTTTCCGCTGGGGTCGGTGCCTTCCACCAGGACGGCGCTGGTGGTGCCGTCGCTCCGGCGGTCCTCGGGGCTGCTGTCGGTGCAGTCCTGGGCCGCGGTAGTCCACAGGTAGTTGATGACTATCTCGTCAGAGGCGGTGTTAGTTATATCGCCTGCCCGCAGGTAATAATACCTGTTCTTGGTGTCGTAGCTGAAGGTGCTGTAGGGGGCGTCCTCCTCGGGGGGCTGCTCCGGGGCCAGGCCGAAGTTGCCCTTCTCGTCGGTGGCCACCAGGTAGTAGAACATCCGCTTGCCGGGCTTATGAGGGCTGCCATCGGCAGGGAGCACCTCTATCACCCCGTTGTAGATGCAGCTTGACTCGGCGCAGGCCTCGCCGGAGTCGGTGTTGCACAGGTCTATGGAGCCGGTGTAGTTGGTGGGGCTCTGGACGTTCTCGGCCCCGGTGTCGTCGGTGGGGACAGGCGCCGTGGTGTTGTAAAGGTCCGTAAGGTAGTACCACAGTCTCACCCCGCACTCGGGCACCGGGGCATCCTTCTTGAACGGCTTTATGGTGGCCTCAACGAGCACATCCTGGTAGGCCTCAAGGAGCAGCGAGTCCCCCCTGAAGTTGCCCTCAGGGGGGGTGGTAGTGGCGGTGTCCACGGCGAAGTCAAACCCCGGGTTGTGGGTCTGCTTCACATCGCGTATGGTCGGCCCCGAGGGCACCTTCACGGTGAAGGGGCCGTAAGGGATGCACTCGTTGGAGCCCGCATAGGTGCTGGAGTGGTTCACATAGTAGATGCTCATGTATATCTCGGCGTTGGCCCCCAGGTTGGAGCTGGTCATGTCCAGGGGCCTGCCCTGCGGGTCGGTGAAGTGCAGCCTCACCACCCCCCGGCTGATGAACTCGGGGCTTACGCCCAGGACGGTGGAGTTTATGAAGGCCACGTCGGTGCCGTTGAATATGCTGCCGGAGGGCTTTATGTCGCTGGGGCTTCCGGCCTGCCAGAAGGTGATGGTGCTGGAGCCGTTGTATATCTCTATCTTCCTGAGGTAGGCCCTGTGGCCCTCGGAGTCCTCGGTGAGGTTCCAGTTTTCCTCGTTCCAGCTTATCTGCATCCTGGTGATGCTCATGGAGGCGGCGGCGGTGTTCCTTATCCAGAAGCTCACCTTGTCGCGCTTCTTGCCCTCGATGCGGATGGGGTAGGTGTCGGTGTCAGTTTCCAGGTCGAACCTGCCGGGGCTGAAGTAGGCCGGGAAGGTGCCGTCGGGGGCCTTCAGCAGCTCGGTGTAGTGCGGCTCCTCGTTGGTGGCGGGGTTGAGCTCGCAGTCCACGGGCACCAGGGCGTAGTGGTACTGGCAGCGCTCCGTAAGGCCGTCATAGGAGCAGACGGTGTTGGCCACCGCCTTGGTGTCCTGGTAGTGGTAGGGAGTGAGGGGGCCTGTCCGAAACTCGTGGTCCTCGGGGGGGGGGAAGTCCTTGGGGGCGCTGGAAAGGGAGCGTTTTATGATGTAGCCCCCTATGCCCTGGTCGGGGTAGAAGTCCGTGGCCATGTTCTCTATGCAGTTGGTGCCGTCGGCATCGCAGGGGTAGGCCTCGCAAGAGTCGTGGCCCTTGCGGTTCCACCAGAGGGTAATGCCGGCGAAGCCGTCGGCGGCGCCGTAATCACTCACGCCGTTTCCCAGGACGGCGCACNCCCTGGCGGTGGCATCCACGATGCAGTCTTCCAGGCCGGTCCCGTTGCTGAAGGCGGGCTCGTCCTTGCAGGCGCCGCTTATCTTGTAGGAGGCGTTCAGGAACTCGCTGTCCCGGCCGCACTTGTCCNCCGTGTAGGCCGAGAAGCAGTAGTAGTCCTTGGTGGCCTCGTCCCAGTGGCCGCTGAAGGAGCCGCCCGCCCCGGCCTCCTCTGGCGAGGTGCTCCAGACCATGGGGCTGGGCTCCAACTCGTTGCCCTTGGGGTCGCCGGAGTGGAAGGAGCAGTCGGTCTGGCCCTGGTTGTACACCACCACCGTGGTCTTGAAGGCCGGGGCATCGGTGGCGTTGGCGTTGGAACCGGTGATGTAGATCCTGTAGGTCTGCTTGCCCTTGCCTGCGCCGGTGAAGCCACCGCGGCCGGGGTTTATGGCCCCAGGAGGGCCGGGGTCCTTGGTGGTCTCCACCCGGGCCTGTACATCGGAGGAGTTGGCGCTCACATTCCAGCAGGCGTCCAGGCTCTGCACCCTGTAGGTGTAGTAGGCACACTTCTGCGCATTGATGTGCACATAGCTGGCGGCGTTCATGTTGCCCGAAAGCACCTGGTTGGAAATACCCAGGTCGGCCGACTCGTACCACAGGTTGTAGCGCACCTTGTAGGGCTGGCCGAACACATCGGTGGTCTTGGTATTTCCGTCCTTGTCCTTGCCTATGTCGGGCACATCGTCCCAGCTGAGGGTTATGGAGTTGGCTATGCTGTTTACGGCGGCGGCCAGGCCCGTGGGGNCGGTAGGCTCGGTGGCGTCCTGGAGGGGCCCCACGGTGAGTACATCGGTGGTGTTGGAGAGGTTGCCGTAGTAGTCATAGGCGGCCAGCATGAGCTTGTAGCTGGCGCCGTTCTGAAGCCCCGTAAGCTGCCAGGCGGTGTAGGTCTTGGGAATGTCCACGGTGCTCCAGGCGGGGGCGTCGGTGCGCATGTAATAAAGGCGGTAGCCCTCCAGGTCGGTGCTCCCCGAGGGGCTCCAGGTCATCTCTATGCGGCCGCAGACGCCGGGGTCCCAGGCCACGAAGTCGGTGGGGGCATCGGGAGGGGTGATTTCGGCCCCTCCCTTGGTGCCCAAGTTGGGAATGGTCATGTCCAGGGTGAACTCCCTCAACGGGGGCTCGCCCGCAGCGGTAAGAGGCATCTTGCCCCTGGTCTGGATGCGCACAATCACCCGGGTGATGTCTATGGTGTCGTCGTTGTTGGTGGGGGTGAAGTTGGGGCTGGCCACCTTGGTGCCGTCAGAGCGGTAGTACTCTATGCTCAGGGAGTTTACAAAGAAGGCCACCGGCTGCGTGGGCGCCAGGGTCTCGCTCTTTATGCTGATGCTGGAGGAGCAGGAAAGGCCCCCGCTCTGGGAGTCGTCCCGACTGCTGATGCTCATGGCCTTGCGGTAGAGTATCTTGGTAGTGGGCTCCCACCAGTAGCGCACTCTCTCCAGGGTGCCGTCCAGCTGCAGGTCGCCCTCAAACTCCAGGGCCGTGGTGTTGGCCGCCAAGAGCACCACCTTGTTGAGGCTCTCGTCCAGGTCGCAGGGCTTGTTGGCCACATCCTTCTTGTACACCCCCACCATTCTGAGCTCCCTCTCCAGGAGCTCCACGGCGGCCTTGGCCTCTCCCACCACCATGGCCACCTCCTCCTGGGCCCTCTGGGTGCGCCGCCCCGTGATGAACATGCTGTAGATAATGGTCATCACAATGGTGAAGATGGCCAGCACCACCATGAGCTCAATGAGGGTCATGCCCCTTATCCTTGCCTTGGCCTTCACAGCGAATGTGCCCCTATGAGATATGTCTTGTGCTGTCCTTCCGCCCCCCGCCAGTAGACAACGACCTTTACCACCATGTGGAGGTCCTCCCCGGTGGCACCCTCTATGAGCTTCATTATGGTGATGCGCTTGAACCTGTCGTAAGGGGCATCCAGTACTCCGTCGCCGTCCTCGTCCTTGTAGAGTTCGTTGGGGTTCTTCATGAGGGCGCCGTAGTCCTCTATGTCCACCAGCACAGAGTCATCGGGCCCCAGGCTGAGCCGGTCCTCCTTGGGCACATTGCTCTGGTCCGTCTGGAAGCCGCCGGTGAAGGTGCTCTCCTTGGCCGCCGAGTAGCTGAGACGCACGATGTAGTCCATCCGCTGCTGGGCTATCTTCTGGGCCATCATGAGGCTCCAGTTGAAGGCATTGCCCCTTATGGCATAAAGCTGCATTCCCACCACCCCCAGCACCCCGAAGGCAAACACCGTCAGGGCCACCAGGAGCTCCACCAGGGTGAAACCCTCCTTGCCCCTCACGCCCTCATGCATTGCAAGGATTATACCACCATTTAGGGCCTTTTGATACGGGCACTTAGGGGGGCGGGTGGGTAATGGCCTTCCCAGGGGTGTGTAAGGGGCTACATACCGCCCCCTGGGGCTCAGATTTCCTGGCCGCTGTGTTAAAATTCCCCCAGGATGGTGAAGTTCCGCAAGTCCCTGCAGTCCCTGGCCGGAAAGCTCATCCTCACCGTAGGGCTCCTCATGGCCTCAGGCAGCCTGCTCTTTGGCTACATCTTCATCACCTACGAGGAGGAGGGGATGATGCGCAACCTCCTGGAGCATGCCGCCAGCTCCGCCGACCTCATAAAGCGGGGAATTCACTACGGAATGCTCACGGCCAACCGGCAGCTCATCCAGCAGACGGTAGATGTGATAGGCAGTGGCCGGGACATCCGTTTCATAAGGGTGTTTGCCCCTGACGGCCGGGTGGCCTACAAGAGCCTGAAGGAGGACGCCCCTCCGCCGGAGGTGGACCTCCAGGCCCTCTTTGCGCTGGCGGCCCCCAGGGCCGAGCTCATCACCTGGCAGGGCCAGAGGACCCTGCACTACCTCATGCCCATTGAGAACGAGCCGGCCTGCTACAGCTCCGCCTGCCACCACCACAGCCCTCAGGAGCGGGTGCTGGGCGTGCTGGAGGCCGGGTTTTCCACCGCCAGGGTGGACGCCCTCATCAGGCAGAACCGGGTGGCCACCCTGCTGATGGGAGGGGCCTTCGTGGGGGTGATATCGGTGTTTCTGTGCATAATCCTGTACAAGTTCGTCTCCAAGCCGGTGGCCCTCCTGGAGGAGGGCATGCGCAGGATAGGCCGGGGACAGCTGGACACCCCCATTGAGATACACACCAGGGACGAGATGGGCATGCTGGCTCAGGCCTTCAACCAGATGGCCCAGGAGCTCAAGCGCTACCGCCAGAGGATGGAGAGCTGGACGCAGTCGCTGGAGGCCGAGGNGAGGAAAAAGACCCAGGAGATAATGAGGGCCCAGGAGGAGCTGATAAACGCCGAGAAGCTGGCCTCCCTGGGCAGGATGGCCGCAGGGGTGGCCCACGAGCTGAACAGCCCCCTCACGGGTATTGTCACCTTCGCCCACTTGCTCAAGGACCGCCTGCCCCCCCAGGACAAGGAGGCCCAGGAGGACCTGCAGGTCATCATAGAGCAGGCGGAGCGCTGCTCCAAGATAATCAAGGGGCTCCTGGGGTTTTCCCGCAAGGCGGCCTACGAGAAGGTGGAGCTCAGCCTGAACGACCTCCTGGAGGCCACCCTGGGCATGGTGCGCAACCAGGCCAGGTTCCACAACATCCAGTTCAGGATTGAGATGGCCCCGGACCTCAGGCCCGTGGTGGCCGACCCCAACCAGCTCCAGCAGGTGTTCTTGAACATGCTCATAAACGCCGCCGACGCCATGGAGGAGCGGGGCCAGATAACCATGTGCACGAGAAACATAAAGGTGGACGAGAGGGACTTCGTGGAGGTGGAGTTTACCGACACGGGCCCGGGCATCCCCCCCGAGCACCTGGGCAAGATCTTCGAGCCCTTCTTCACCACCAAGCCGGTGGGCAAGGGCACGGGGCTGGGCCTTTCGGTAAGCTACGGCATAGTGAAGCGCCACGGGGGCGACATCCTGGTGCGAAGCAGTCCCGGCAAGGGGGCCAGCTTCTTCATCAGGCTGCCGGCAAGCCCCCAAGGGGAGGCACGAGCATGAGCAAGGGGCGCATCCTGGTGATTGACGACGAGGAGATAATAAGGATTAGCTGTCGCAGGGCCCTGGAGCCCCTGGGCCTGCGGGTGGATGTGGCCCGGGACGGCCCCGAGGCCCTCAGGATGCTCCGGGAGGGCTCCTACCAGGTGGTGCTTACCGACCTGAAGATGCCCGGCATGGACGGCCTGGAGGTCCTCAAGGAGATTCGCCACCTGAGTCCCCACTCCAGGGTGATAGTCATCACTGGCTACAGCACCACCGAGACGGCCGTCAGGGCCATGAGGGAGGGAGCCTTCAACTACCTGGAGAAACCCTTCAGCCCCCAGGCCCTCAGGGAGGCGGTGAAGGAGGCCCTCGGGCAATGAAGGAACGCATCCTGGTGCTGGATGACGAGCCGGTAGTGCAGCGGGCCCTGAGGAAGGTGCTCCAGGGCCAGGGCTACAGGGTAAGGACCACTGGCAGCCCCCTGGAGGCCCTCAGGAGGCTTCAGGCCGAGCCCCCGGAGCTGTTGCTTCTGGACCTCAGGATGCCCCAGATGCAGGGCCTGGAGGTCCTCAAGAGGGCCAAGGAGCTCTCCCCCCAGACGGAGGTGATAATCATCACCGGCTACGGCAGCATCCCCCAGGCGGTTCAGGCCCTGCGCCACGGGGCCTACGACTTCCTGGAGAAGCCCCTGAGCCCCCAGGTCCTGCTGGCTGTGGTACAGCGCTGCCTGGAGCGCCGAAGGCTCCTCAGTGAAAATGTGCGCCTCAGGGCCGAGCTGGCCACCCTCTACAGGATGGAAAACATCGTGGGGGCCTCAAAGCCCATGCAGAGGGTGTTTGAGCTCCTGGGCAGGGTGGCCCCTCTGCAGAGCACCGTGCTTATTACCGGGGCCTCGGGCACCGGCAAGGAGCTCCTGGCCAGGGCCATCCACTACAACAGCCCCCGGCGGGACGGCCCCTTCGTGGTGCTGGACTGCGGGGCCATTCCCGAGGGCCTCATTGAGGCTGAGCTGTTCGGCCATGTAAGGGGCTCCTTCACCGGCGCCGTAAGCACCCAGGAGGGCCTGGTGGCCACCGCCCAGGGGGGCACCCTGTTCCTGGACGAGGTGGGGAGCCTTCCCCCCAGCACCCAGGGCAAGCTCCTGAGGCTGCTCCAGGAGCGACAGTACAGGCCCGTGGGCGCCAGAAGGCTCCTCAGGGCCGATGTGCGCATAGTGGCCGCCACCAACCAGGAGCTTTCGGAGCTGGTGCGCCAGGGGCGCTTCAGGGAGGACCTGTACTGGAGGCTCAATGTCTTCCCCCTTCACCTTCCTCCCCTGAGGGAGAGAAGGGAGGACATCCCCCTGCTGGCCGAGCACTTCCTCCGAAAGTACGCCCAGGAGACGGGGAAGGCGGTCCAGCACCTCAGCGCCGAGGCCATGCGCCTGCTCATGGAGCACCACTGGCCGGGCAATGTCCGGGAGCTGGAAAACACCATCCACAGAGCGGTGATACTGGCCAGGGGCCGTAGCATCGGGCCCCAGGACATACTGCTGGCGCCCTCGGAGCAGGCCTGCAGCCCCCTCCCTCGCAGCGCACAGCAGCTGAAGGGCCTGAAGCGGCAGCTCCGGCAGAGGGCCACCGAGGCCCTGGAAAGGGCCTTCCTCCTTCAGGCCCTCAGGGAGCACGACTGGAACATCACCAGGGCGGCCCGGGCCGTGGGCATGCAGAGGAGCAACTTCCACTCCCTCATGAGGCGCCACGGGATAAAGCGGCCTCATTGACTTGCCCCTCGGAGCAGGGGTAATATTTCCTCTATGAAACCCCATGCCGAGTATGTGCCCCTTCACCTTCATACCGAGTACTCCCTCCTGGACGGGGCCATAAAGATACAGGAGCTGGTAAAGGTGGCCCAGGACTGGAGGCTGCCCGCCATGGCCATCACCGACCATGGCAACCTCTTCGGCGCGGTGGAGTTCTACCGCCAGGTCTCCGCCGCCAACATAAAGCCCATCCTGGGCGCCGAGGTCTACCTTGCCCCAAACATCCGGGAGCGCACCAAGGAGGAGGCCCTCTTGCACCTGGTGCTGCTGGCCAGGAGCGAGGCCGGCTACCGAAACCTCATGGCCCTCGTAAGCAGGGCCTACACCGAGGGCTTCTACTACAAGCCCAGGGTGGACAAGGCCCTGCTGGAGCAGTACTCAGGAGGGCTCATAGCCCTTAGTGCCTGCATGAAGGGCGAGGTGCCCCGGCTGCTCCTGGAGGGAGACCTGGAGGGGGCCCGCCGGGCCGCCCTGTATTACAAGCATCTGTTCGGCCCCGAGGGGTTCTACCTGGAGCTCCAGGAAAACGGCCTGCCCGAGCAGGAGGCCCTCAACCGCCGGCTCTACGAGCTGGCCCAGGAGCTTCATATCCCCGTGGTGGCCACCAACGACTGCCACTACCTGCACCGCCAGGACCGCCGGGCCCACGACATCCTGCTGTGCATTCAGACGGGCAAGGGCATAGACGACCCCCAGAGGCTGCGCTTCAAGGGCGACGGCCTTTACTTCAAGAGCCCCCAGGAGATGGCCCAGGCCTTCAGGGACATCCCCCAGGCCCTGAGGGCCACGGTGGAGATTGCCGAGCGGTGCAATGTGGAGCTCCGCTGCTCGGGCAGGCCCCTGCTGCCGGAGTTTCCCACCGAGGGCATAAGCGCCCAGGAGCTCTTGAGGCGCCGGGCCCAGGAGGGCCTGAGGGCCAGGTTCCGAGGCCAAGAGCCCCCCGAGGCCTACCAGAGGCGCCTGAGGCGGGAGCTGCAGATAATAGAGCGCATGGGCTACGCCTCCTACTTCCTCATCGTGTGGGACTTCGTCCGCTATGCCAAGGAGAGGCTCATCCCCGTGGGGCCCGGCAGGGGCTCGGCCGCCGGCAGCCTGGTCTCCTGGAGCCTGGGCATCACGGAGATAGACCCCATCCGCTACGGCCTCCTGTTTGAACGCTTCCTGAACCCCGAGCGGGTGAGCATGCCGGACATAGATGTGGACTTCTGCAAGGAGCGCCGGGGGGAGATACTGGCCTATGTGGCCCGGAAGTACGGGCAGGACAAGGTGGCCCAGATCATCACCTTCTCCAAGATGAAGGCCCGGGCCGCCGTCAGGGATGTGGGCCGGGTGCTGGGCCTGCCCTACGCCGAGGTGGACAAGCTGGCCAAGCTCATCCCCGAGGGGCCCAAGGTGACCATTGGAGAGACCCTGCAGAACGAGCCCACCCTGCTGGAGCGCTACCAGAAGGAGCCCCAGGTGAGGGAGCTCCTGGACATCGCCCAGCGCCTGGAGGGCCTGGCTCGGCACGCCAGCACCCATGCGGCCGGGGTGGTCATCAGCCCCGTGCCCCTGACGGAGTTGGTGCCCCTTTACCGAAACCCCTCGGACCAGAGCATCGCCACCCAGTACGACATGGGCTCGGTGGAGGCCCTGGGCCTGGTGAAGTTCGACCTCCTGGGGCTCAAGACCCTCACCATCATAGAGAAGACCATCCGCCTGGCCCAGAAGGGAGGAAAGGACATCCGCCTGCAGGACATGCCCCTGGACGATGCGGCCACCTACAGGCTGCTCAGCTCAGGGGCCACGGACCAGGNGTTTCAGCTGGAAAGCTCGGGAATGAAGGAGCTGCTGAGAAAGGTGGCCCCCGAGAGGTTCGAGGACCTCATCGCCCTGGTGGCCCTGTACAGGCCCGGCCCACTGGGAAGCGGCATGATAGAGAAGTTCATAAGGCGCAGAAAGGGGCTGGAGCCGGTGCGCTACAGCCTTCCCCAGCTGGAGGAGATACTGCGGGAGACCCACGGGGNGATTCTCTACCAGGAGCAGGTGATGCAGATAGCCCACAAGGTGGCCGGCTTCAGCATGGGGCAGGCCGACATCCTGCGCAAGGCCATGGGCAAGAAGAGGCCCGAGGAGATGGCCGCCCTGAAGGAGGCCTTCCTCCAGGGGGCTACTCAGAGGGGGGTACCCCCGGGCAAGGCCCAGGAACTCTTTGAGCAGATTGCCTTCTTTGCCGAATACGGGTTCAACAAGTCCCACTCGGCCGCCTACGCCTATGTGGCCTACCAGACGGCCTACCTGAAGGCCCACTACCCGGTGGAGTTCATGGCCGCAGCCCTCAGCGCCGAGGCCGGCGATGCCCCCAAGGTGCTGAAGGCCCTCAGGGACTGCCGGGCCATGGGCATAGAGGTGCTGCCGCCGGACATAAACGAGTCCGACTGGGCCTTCGGCGTCAAGGGCCCCAGCATCCGCTTCGGCCTGGGGGCCGTCAAGGGCGTGGGCCAGCAGGCCATAAGGGCGGTGCTGAAGGAAAGACACGAGCGGGGCCCCTTCCAGAGCCTCCAGGACTTCCTGCAGAGGCTGAGCCCCAGGCGGCTCAACCGCAAGGCCGTGGAGGCCCTCATAAAGGCCGGCGCCTTTGACAGCACGGGCCTCAGCAGAAAGGCCTGCATGCAGGTGCTGGAGGGCCCGGGAGGGCTGCTCCAGGAGAGCTTCTTCCGCAGCAACGAGGAGTGGGACAGGCAGGAGCTGCTGAGACAGGAGAAGGAGGCCCTGGGGTTTTACATCTCGGGCAATCCCCTGGAGGGCTACAGCCAGAGGCTCAGGCATCTGGGCCTCAGGGGGATTGCCGAGCTCCAGGAGGCCCCTGACAGGGCCGAGGTCCGCCTCCTGGGCATGGTCACCGCCATGAGAAAGATACGCACCTCCAGGGGCCCCATGGCCTACCTGCAGGTGGAGGACGAGGGAGGGGCGGTGGAGGTGGTGGTGTTTTCAGACCTCTACAGGGAGGCGGCCCCGTGGCTCCAGAAGGATGTGGCCCTGCTCATGGAGGCCACCCTGGAGCAGACCGACAAGGGCCCTAAGCTCATAGCCAGGAGACTTACTCCCCTCAAGGGCCAGGACGGTGGGCAGGGCCTCCCTGCCTCCAAGATGGAGCTTACGGTAGAAAGCGAGGAGGCCCTCAAGAGGCTCAGGGAGGGCCTGAGGGATGCCCCCCCTGGGCCCCTCAGCCTCTACCTGAGGGTGCGGGCCGGTGGGCTTGAGGCCCTGGTGCAGACCTCCATAACCCTGGCGCCTGAGGCCCTGGAGGGCCTCAGGGCCTGCCTGGGCCAGGAGGCGGTAAAGCTCCCATGAGCCACTACCTGGAGTTCGAAAAGCCCCTGGAGGAGCTTCAGATGCGCCTCCAGGAGCTTCAGCGCCTGGGGGGGCCGGAGGAGGAGCTTCAGGCCCTGAGGCAGGAGCTTCTGGGCCTGAGGCAGCGCCTGTACTCAAACCTCAGTCCCTGGCAGAAGTGCCTGGTGGCCAGACATCCTGAGCGGCCCCAGTGCCTGCAGTACATAAGCCTGCTGGGCGAGGACTTCCTGGAGCTTCACGGCGACCGCCGCTACGGCGACGACCCGGCCGTAATAGGCGGCCTCATGAGCCTGGAGGGCCAGACGGTCATGGTCCTGGGGCAGCAGAAGGGCCGGACACTCAAGGAGCGCCTGGCCCGGAACTTCGGCCAGCCCCACCCGGAGGGCTACCGCAAGGCCCTGAGACTCATGCGCCTGGCAGAGCGGTTCGGTAAACCGGTCATCACCCTGGTGGACACCCCGGGGGCCTACCCCGGCGTGGGGGCCGAGGAAAGGGGCCAGGCAGAGGCCATCGCCACCAACCTGCAGGAGATGTCCAGGCTCAGGGTGCCCATCGTCTCGGTGATAATCGGCGAGGGCGGAAGCGGCGGCGCCCTGGCCCTGGCAGTGGCCGACAGGCTCTACATGATGGAGCATGCGGTGTTCTCGGTGATATCCCCCGAGGGCTGTGCCGCCATCCTGTGGAGGCGTCCCGAGCAGCCCGTGGGGCAGAAGGAGTTCGCCCAGGCTGCCCAGAACCTGAAGCTCACCGCCCAGGAGCTGAAGGGCTTTGGCCTCATAGACGGCATCATCGCCGAGCCCCCCGGAGGTGCCCATGCCGACCCCGAGGCCGCCGCCCAGGCCCTGAAGGGTGCTCTCCTTCAGGCCCTGAGGGAGCTCAAGGACAAGCCCCACCAAGAGCTGCTCAGGCAGCGGTATGAAAAACTCAGGGCCATCAGGGGCTTTGCCACCGAGGGATAGAGAGCTTCCCATGCAGCTTAGGGGCAGCGTCCTTCAGTACCGGCTCTACGATGTGGCCTGGGAGATTGAGCTGGCCAAGGTGCAGGAGCGGGTGAGGGAGTCTCGCCGCCTGGCCCTGGAGCGCCGGCGCTTCTCCAAGGCCTTCGAGTTTGCCGACCCGCCGGTAGGCATCCGCCTGGAGGGCTTCCAGGCAGAGCTTCCAGGGGGGCCCCGCCAGGTCAACGCCTATGCCAAGACCTACGACTACGGCGTCCTTTCCCTCATCTTCGAGCTGCCCTACGAGGGCAGCATGGAGGGCTTTGAGGCCCTGGTGCAGCACCTGAGGGCCCGGGAGCCCCTGGCAGAGCGCTTCGCCCAGGAAAGGGACAGGCTCCTTTCGGCCCTGGGCGACGCCCTCAAGGGGGCCAACACCAGCCGCTTCCAGGAGGACTACTCGGTCTACTACATCCGCTCCCTGAGCCCCCCGCTTACGGCCCCTGAGCTGCTCGGCAGCTACGATGTGGGCAGGCTGCTCCTGTGGGAGCCGGGCGAGCCCCCGCCCTCGGAGCTGGCCAAAGAGGAGCTGCTGTCAAGAAGGTTCTCCTACTCCCAGCACGACCTGGTGGGGCTCAGCTGGGACAGCGCCCTGGTCATGGAGCCCTCCGGCAGTATGGACATACCGGACCTCCTGGAGTTTGCCAACGCCCAGCTGCTGGAGCTCAGGGTCTACGACGACATGCTGGACAGGGAGCTGGACATGATATACACCGAGATGGGCCGAAGGGGCTCACCCTCGGTGTGGAAGATAAGGCGGTACGAGGCCCTGGCAGCCAAGGCCATGCGCACCGTGGCAGAGCTGACGGAGATTACCGAGAAGATAGACAACTCCCTCAAGGTCACCGAGGATGTCTACTACGCCAGGGTCTATGCGGCCGCCCTGGAACTGTTGAGGCTCAGGCAGTGGGAGACCAACATAAAGCGCAAGCTGGAGGTGGCCGCCAGGGCATACGACATGCTCTACCGGGAGATAGCCACCAAGCGCACCGAGCTGCTGGAGCTCCTCATCGTGCTGCTTATTGCCCTGGAGATTGTGCTGTTTATCGCCCTGGAGTTTTAGAGACCCTCCTGAGCCTGGCCCTTATGCCCCCCAGGAGCCTCCTGGCCCAGTGGTACTCCGTAGCCAGCAGGGCCAGCCCCAAGGGTATCACCACCACCGCGGGCCCGGGAAGGAGCACCATGAGGAGCCCTACCCCCAGGAGGGCAAAGCCCAGGGCTATCTTCAGCGGCCTAAGGAGCCTCCAGAGGGGGCTCACCGCATAGGGGCTCCGGCAGCTCATCCTACAGGAATTATACCACGGCAGGAGGCCAAGACCCTGGAGGGACGAAAACCCTCTGGTAAACCATCCTGCAAAAACTTGTTGACAAAGCCCGCCCACCCCACCCAAAATACCTTGATGCTTCAGGCCCTGGCAGAGAGGCTTCTTCAGGGGGGCGAGCTTGACAGGGAGGAGGCCCTGGCCCTGTGCCAGCTGGAGGGCGAGGAGCTCTACGAGCTCTTCGCCCAGGCGGGCAGGCTGGCCAGGCGCCTCAGGGGCCAGGGGGTGGACCTCTGCTCAATCGTCAGTGCCAAGACGGGCGGCTGCCCCGAGGACTGCTCCTATTGCGCCCAGTCCGTAAGGGCCAAGGCGGAGCTCAGGCGCCACGGGCTGCTGCCTCTTGAAGAGGTGCTCCAGAAGGCCCAGGNGGCCAAGGCCTTTGGCGTAAGACGCTTCTGCGTGGTCTGTAGCGGCCGAAGGCCCAGCCCGGAGGAGCTCCGCAAGATTGCCCGAATGCTTCAGGACATAAGGGAGCTGGGCCTTAGTCCCTGTGCCACCCTGGGACTGCTCGGAAAGGAGGAGCTTCGGATGCTCAAGGAGCACGGGCTCCAGCGCTACCACCACAACCTGGAGTCCTCGGAGCGGTTCTTCCCCGAGGTCTGCTCCACCCACTCCTGGGCCGAGAAGCTCCGCACCCTGGAGGCGGCCAGGGAGGTGGGCCTCTCGGTCTGCTCAGGGGGCATCTTCGGCCTGGGAGAGGAGTGGTCCGACCGGGTGGACATGGCCCTGACGCTGAGGCACCTGGGGGTGGACTCCGTGCCCCTTAACTTCCTCATTCCCATAAAGGGCACCAGGCTGCAGCATCTGGAGCCCCCACCCCCCCTGGAGGCCCTGAAGATAGTGAGTCTCTACAGGTTCATCCTACCCCGCAAGGAGATTCGCCTCTGCGGCGGCAGGCCCCAGAGCCTGGGCCCCCTGGGTGGGCTGGTCTTCATGGCCGGGGCCGACGGGCTCCTTACGGGCCCTTATCTGACCACCCAGGGAATGGAGCCTCGGGAGGACCTCAGGCTAATAGAGGCCTGGGGCCTCAGGGTCCTGTGAGGCTCTACTCCGTAAGGATGCGGGCCTGCAGAGGGGGCAGGCACATCTCGGGTGCCGAGGGGCTCTTTGTCCCTGAGGAGGNGCCGGCCGTCCTCAGGGCCTATGCCCGCAGGGCCCTTGTTAAGGGAGCCCAGGAGGTTCACCTGAGGGTAGAGGCCCTTGGGGAAAGGCCCCTGGAGGCCTCCACCCTGGCCCTTTTCACCCTGGGGGCAAGGGACAGCCGCCAGGCCAGGGCCTGGGCCAGGAGGCTGCTCAGGGCCCTGGGGGTCTCGGAGCAGGCCGTGAAGGAGGCCTTCAGGATAATCGGCCGAGGGGGCATGAGGGGTGCAGCCCTGCTGGATGCCCAGAGCGCCAGGAGGCTTGAGCCCGAGCCCTCCAGGGGCGTAAGGGCCAAGCTCATGGGNGCAAGCCCCCGGGCCCGAAGGCTCCTCAGGCAGAGGCTCAGGAGGGCAGGCCTCGGGCATCCCAGGACGGAGGAGGCCCTGCTGCTGGCCTCCAAGGTGGCCAGGGCCCCAGGGCTGCTGGCAGAGCTCTGCGTCTCCGACGAGCCGGACTACAGCACCGGGTATGTGGCCTCAGAGGCCCTGGGCTACCTCAGGCTTCCGCACCTGAAGGGCTCGGCCAGGGGCGGGAGGGTCTTTTTCCTCAGGCCCGGGGCCCCGGTGAAGGAGCTCATTCGGTACCTGGAGCACACCCCCGTGCTTCTTACCCGGGTGGGCCCCCTCAGGGGTGGTATAATCCCCCTGGATGAAGTCCCTGCTGCTCATAGCCAACCCCATAGCTAACAAGTTCAGCCCCAGGGGCCTGGAGCAGGCCGTGGAGGTCTTCAAGGCCGCAGGCTACAGGGTACTGCTCAGGCAGACCGCCCGGGCAGGCCATGCCACCGAGCTTGCCCGCCAGGCCGTGCAGGAAGGTGTAGCCCTGGTGGCAGTGGCCGGCGGTGACGGCACCTTCAACGAGGCCCTCAACGGCCTGGCCGGCTCGGGCATCCCCATGGGCATACTGCCCATGGGCACCACCAATGTGCTGGCCTGGGAGCTGGGCCTGCCCCGCTCGGCCAGGGCCTCTGCCCAGCGCATCGTGGCCGCCCAGGGCAGGCAGGCCTGGGCGGGGGCTCTGGAGTTTCCAGGCCGCAGAAGGAGGCTCTTCTTCCTCATGGCCGGCATAGGCTTTGACGGCCAGGCCGTCTGCCGCCTCCGGCGGGCCGGCAGGAAACACTACGGCGGAAAGGCCGCCTATGTGGGGGCAGCCCTGAGGAGCCTGCTGCGGTGGCAGCCCCCGGAGCTTTCGGTCGTGGTGGATGGGAAGAGGCACCAGGGCATCTCAAGCCTCCTGTGCCTGAAGGCCGCCCACTACGGGGGCTTCATGAAGGCCTCCAGGCGGGCCAGTCTCTTCAGTCCCTTTCTTCAGTGTCTGCTCATAAGGGACTGCACCAGGGCCGACCTCTTGCGCTACGGCCTGGGCCTCCTCCTTGGCAGGCTGGAGCGCCAGAGGGGCATAGAGAGCCTTGCCTGCACCGAGGTGCTGGTGGAAGGCTCTGCCTGGGTGCAGACCGACGGCGACTGCGCAGGCCAAAGCCCCCTGCGGGTCAGCGTGGCCCAGGAGCGCATAACCCTCCTGTGGTGAGCACGAAGCCCACCCTGGCATACCACGAGGGCACCCTGGGCGACCTGGTGCTTTCCCTGCCGGCCATCCTCAGCCTGAGCAAGAGGCTCCACCTGGCAGCCAGGCCCTTTGCCCAGGAGCTGCTACAGGACATGGGGCTCTTTGAAAGGCTCCTAAGCACCGAGGCCCCCCTCCTGAGGGGCCTTTACAGCTCAAGCCCCGAGAGCCTCAGGGAGTTCTTCTGCCAGTATGAGCGGGTCTGCCTCTTCAGCCAGAAGGGCTCGGCCCTGGAGCAGGCCCTCCGGAGGGCCGCCCCCCACCTGGTGCTGATACAGCGGAGGCCTGCTGGAAAGGGCCCCCTCTGGCTCCGACAACTCAGGCAGGCGGGGGGGCGGCTCCGCCTTCCCAGGCAAGGGACGCCCCCTGCAGGGTATGCCTGCCTTCNCCCCGGCGCCGGCTGGGAGGGCAAGCGCTGGCCCCTGGAGCGGTTCCTCCAGCTGGAGGGGTTAATCAAGAGGCACCTGGGTCTGGAGTGCCTGTGGCTTCTGGGCCCGGCCGAGCAGGCCCTGGGGCAGGCCCTCAGGGGTCGGCCCCTGCTGGAGGGCTCCCTCAGGGAGCTTCGGCAGGCCCTCCAGGGGGCGGCCCTGTATGTGGGGTCGGACTCCGGCCCTACCCACCTGGCCGCCTGGCTGGGGGTGCCCACCGTGGCGGTCTTCGGCCCCACGGACTGGCGGCTGTGGCGGCCTGTGGGNAGGGCCCTGAGACTGCTGAGGCCCTCGCTGTCCTGCGCCCCCTGCGAGGGCAGAGAGGAATTCAGGCGTTGCGGCCACAGGAGATGCCTTCAGACGCTAAGCGCCCAGGAGGTGCTGGAGGCAGCCAGGGGTCTGCTTCAGTCCAGGAGCTCCGTCCTGACCAGGGCCAGGATGGCCGAGTGAGGTACGATGAGATACTTCTCGTCCTCAAACTCAATCTCTATGGCCTCGGAGCGCAGGAAGATGGCGTAGTCGCCCTCGGTGGCCTCCAGGGGAATATACTTGANCTTCCGCTCCATCCAGGGCTCCTCCGAGGCCGAGGGGTCAGCTATGGGGTAGCCAGGGCCGGTCTTCACTACATAGCCGCCTTGCACCCGCTCTTTCTCCCTCACCGTGGGGGGAAGATAAAGGCCTGCGGCACTCTGCTCCGCATCCTCGTCAGGACGGATGAGCACCTTCTCGCCCACCATTATGAGGGTCTTGTTGGTCTTCATACCAGTATGATATCAAATTGGTGCCCTTTCTGATAAGATTTCTAAAAAAGGAGGAGCCAGGAATGAGGAGAGCCGTCCTTGTGGCGTTGGCCCTGGTGCTTCTTGGCGGATGCGCCGCAGTGATAACCCCTCAGGGCAGTTGGCTTGAGCCCCTTCCCGCTGCAGTGGTGGTGGCCCCCCCTGTACTGGCCCCGGGGCCTCCAGGAGGACTTCCGCCAGGAATAGCCAAGAAGCTAAGGCCCCTGCCCGCGGTCATCCTGGTGCCGGGCCGGTACCTGTACCTCTGGGGGGGCCTCTATTACTACTACTGGGAGGGCACCTGGTACGTGAGCCTCTCCCAGAAGGGCCCCTGGCACAGGCTGCCCAGGGCCTACTNCCCCAAGGAGATGAAGAGGAAAGGCCCTCCCGGCAGAGGCAGGGGCAGACCCTTTGGCTACTGAACTGAAAAGGCCCTGGCTGCTCTCCATGCTGGCGCCTGCGGGCCTTGCCCTCCTGGGCAAGGCCCTGGGCCCCCTGGGCGAGGGCTACCCAGCGAAGGGCCTGCACTACCTGTTCTATGTCCCCGCAGCCTCGGTGGTGTTCTTCCTCATCCCCGCCTTAAGGAGAAGACTCCTCCGGAGAGGAAGGAAAACCGCCGCCTTCCTGGGCACCTGGGCCCTGGGGGCCTCCCTGGGCCTCCTGGGCCTGGGGGCCTACCTGTGGGCCGCCGACGAGGCTNCCTTCTGGGGGCTCATCATCGCCTCCGCCATCGTGCTGGCCCACTTCAGACCTTGAATGTTTTATTAACAGTATTGTAAATTACCATTAATAAAAATTATGGGCATGGAAGACCACAAGCTGAGGGTTTTCTGCACCGTAGCAGAGACCAGGAGTTTCTCCAAGGCCTCCGAGATTATTCATCTTACCCAGCCTGCCGTAAGCCTGCAGATACAGGCCCTGGAGGAGCAGTTTGAGACCAAGCTCTTTGACCGCTCCTCCAACACCGTCTCCCTCACTCCCGCGGGGGAGATACTTTACAAGTATGCCAAGCAGATACTGGGCCTTTATGCCGAGGCCGAGAGGGCCATTGGCGACCTCACGGGGCTGGTCAAGGGCTCCATAACGGTGGGGGCCTCCTCCACCATAGGGAACTACCTGCTGCCGGCGGTGGTCTCGGAGTTCCGCAGGACCTATCCCAGGATAAAGATACATCTCCTGGTGGGAAACACCAAGAGGATTGTGGAGCTTCTCAAGGGCGGCATCATAGATGTGGGCCTGGTGGAGGGCGATGTGAGTCGGTACAAGCTCACGGTGCAGAAGCTCATAAGCGACGAGCTGGCCCTCATTGTCTCGGCCCATCATCCCTGGGCGGCCCTGAAGGAGGTCTCCATGCTGGAGCTTCCCAAGGAGCCCTTCATCTTCCGGGAGGAGGGCTCGGGCACCAGGCAGATGATAGAGCGGCACCTTCAGCGGTTCGGCCTCACTGCCCAGAGCCTGAACATCTCCGCCATACTGGGCAGCACCGAGGCCATCAAGGAGGCGGTGGAGGCCGGCATAGGTGTCTCCATCCTTTCCCGCTGGACGGTAAGAAAGGAGCTGAGGTACGGGAGTCTCAGGGCCCTGAGGTTCAGGGAGGGGCAACTGCTGAGGGACTTCAGCCTGCTTTTCAACAAGAACACCGTGAGCACCTACTCGGTGGAGACCTTCCTGAGCTTCCTGCGCAACTACCCTTACGAGAAGCTCCTGGACGGCGCCCTCCCTTAGGGCCTGACCTTTAGGCGCTGGCTGCCCCGCTGTGTCCTGCCAATGACGGCCACTGGGCCGAAGTGCCGGCGAAAGGTCTCCAGGCCATCCTGGGGGAGGCTGATAAGCAGTCCCCCTGAGGTCTGGGGGTCCGCAAGCAAGAGCTGCTCCTCCTCTGCCAGTCCTTCCCAGTCCACCCGGCCCTGGAGGAACCGGAGGTTGTTGTAGGCCCCCTCGGGCACTATCCCCCTGGCGATGAACTCCCTGGTGCGCTCAAACNCCGGGACGCGGGACAGCTCCAGGTGGAAGTCCAGCTCCGAACCCTTCAGCATACTGAGGGCATGGCCCAGGAGGCCGAAGCCGGTTATGTCGGTCATGGCGCTGGCGCCCGCGGCCCGGGCAGCCCTGGCGGCCTTGTCGTTGAGTGTCAGCATGCTCTGGATGGCCTCCTGCATCTGGGCCTGGGTAATCTTCTGGGCCTTAAGCGCGGTGCTCAGCACCCCCACCCCTATGGGCTTGGTGAGCACCAGGAGCTCCCCTTCCCTGGCCCCCTGGGCCCTGAGGATGGGCTCTCTCACCGTGCCCGAGACGGCCAGGCCGAACTTCAGCTCAGGGTCCTCAAAGCTGTGCCCGCCCAGAAGGCTCACCCCGGCCTGTTGGAGGACCCTGGAGGCCCCCCTCAGGATGTCCTTCACCACCTCCTTGTCGTAGTCGCAGGAGGAAAACCCCAGGATGGCCAGGGCGCTGTGGGGCTGGCCCCCCATGGCGTAGATGTCGCTCAGGGAGTTTACGGCGCTAATGGCCCCGAAGCTGGAGGGCTCGTCCACCACCGGGGNGATGACATCTACGGTCTGCACCAGGAGGCCTCCCTCGGGAGGACGCATCACCCCTGCATCGTCCCCGGGGCCGATGAGCACCTCGGGCCCCTGGGGCCCCAAGGCACTGAGAAGCTCCTCCAGGTCCAACGGACCCAGCTTGGCAGCTCAACCTGCGGCCCGCACCTTCTCCGTAAGCCTCACCTTCATGGGGGAAATAATAACAGAAAGTCAGCCCCTTGCGCCCCTCTGCCTCTGTACCTCCCAGAGGCACACCGCCGAGGCGGCCACCACATTGAGGCTTTCGCCCCGGATGGGCACCCTAACCAGGGCATCGCAGCGCTCCGTAAAGGAGGCGCTCAGGCCGTGGGCCTCGGAGCCGAAGGCCAGGGCCAGGGGCCCGGTAAGGTCAAGCTCGTTAATGGCCCTTCCCCCACGGGCCGCCGTAGCCAGCACCAGGAGCCCCTGGGCCCTGGCCCAGCGGAAGAACTCCTCCGGGCCAAGGCCCGTAAGCACTGGCAGGNGAAACAGCGCCCCCGCCGAGGCCCTCACCGCCTTGGGCAGAAAGGGGTTGGCCGAGCCCTTGAGGCTCAGCACCGCATCGGCCCCCAGGGCATAGGCAGTGCGGATGAGGCCCCCCATGTTGCCCGGCTCGGCCACGGCCTCGGCCACCACCACCAGGGGGGGCCGGGCCAGCCTGAGGCCCCCGAGGGCCGTCCCCCTGAGGGCACAAAGGAGCACCAGGCCCTGGGGCGTCTTGGCCTCGGAAAGACGCCTCATCNCCCGCTGGGAGCAGAGGTAGAGGGCCTCGGCCCTCTGCCTGAGGGCCCTGAGGAGCCCCTCCGCCTCCGGCCTTTGCAGGAAGGCCTCGGTGAAGAAGGCCCCCAGGGGCCTCAGGCCCGCCGCCAGGGCCTCCTGGGCCAGATGAGGCCCCTCGGCCAGAAAGCCCTGGGCAGAGCCCCTATCCTTGAGCCTGGAAAGCTCCTTCACAAGAGGGTTCTGGGGACTCAGGAGCCTCCTCATGCTTAGGATTATATATTGAAACCCCTGGGAAACAGGTCTATAATTCCAGAAAACCCAGGAAAGAGGAGGGTCGTCCCATGGCAGAGCTCAGCCAGAGCGTAAAGATAGAGGCCCCGGTGCAGAAGGTCTTTGCCTTCGTTACCAACCCCGCCAACTGGACCAAGTTCGTCACCAGCCTGGTGGATGTCTCCGAGCTGAGCCCCGAGATGCCCCAGGCTGGAGCCACCTTCGCCTGGGAGTACAAGATGCTGGGGCTGAGGTTCTCGGGCCAGGGCAGGGTCACCGAGTATGAGAAGGACAGGAGCTTCGCCATAAGCATGAGCGGCCGGTTCCCCATCACCGAGACCTACCACTTCATGCCCAGGGGCCAGGGCACAGAGCTTACGGTGAAAATCCACTACGAGGTGCCCGAGGGCATCATTGGGCAGATAGCCGACAAGGTGCTCCTGGAGAGGCTCAACGCCCTGGAGGCCAGGAATGTCCTGGAGAAGATAAAGCTCCTGTGCGAGGCCCTCTGAAAAGGTTGAATTTCCTTAGGAAAACTGCTAATATTTTTAAAATTCTTTCTGGGCGGAAAGAGTGGGGCTGGCAACCACTCTTTTGTTTTTATGGGCAGGGTTGAGGAAAAGGTCCTGAGGCTGGCCCGCCAGGCGGCGGGCCCCCTGGGTCTGACGGTCCAGGCCGTAGAGCTCCTGGGAAGTCCCCGCAGGCCCACCCTCAGGGTGACCATTGACAAGGAAGGAGGCGTGGCCCTGAAGGACTGCGAGCTCATGAGCCGGCAGCTGGAGGCCCTCCTGGATGTGGAGGACCCCATCCAGGGCCCCTATGTGCTGGAGGTCTCCTCCCCGGGGGCCGAAAGGCCCCTTCAGGGCCCCCAGGACTTCGCCCGCCACAGGGGCAGGCTCCTGAAGGTGTGGCTCAAGGGCGGCGAGGTACTCAGGGGAAGGCTCCAGGAGGCCTGGGAGGAGGACTTCCTTCTTCAGGCAGGCCGCACCCAGAGGCGCATCCCCTACGAGCAGGTGCTCAAGGCCAGGCTGGAGGTAGAGTTCTGAGATGAAGGAGCTGGGCTTCCTCGTAGAGCAGATATGCCGGGAGAAGGGCATCTCCAAGGAGGTGCTCCTGGAGGCCCTGGAGAACGCCCTCCTTTCGGCCGCCCGGAAACGCTACGGCGGAAGGGCCAACATCCACCTGAAGATAGACCCTGAGAGGTGGGACATCCGCATCTGGGAGAGCAAGAAGGTGGTGCAGAAGGTGGAGGACCCGGAACAGGAGTGCAGCCTCCAGGAGGCCCGGGCCATCGACCCCGAGGCCCAGGTGGGCCAGGAGGTGGAAATCCCCCTGGTGCTCAAGGACTTCGGCCGCATAGCGGCCCAGACGGCCAAGCAGGTCATCTTCCAGCGCGTCCGGGAGGCCGAGCGCGATGTCCTGTACGAGGAGTTCAAGGACAAGGTGGGCCAGGTGGTAAGCGGCACGGTGCTCAGGAGGGAGCGGGGCGCCTACTTCCTCAACCTGGGCAAGGCCGAGGCGGTGCTTCCCCTCAGGGAGGCCCTTCCGGGGGAGAACCTCCGCAGGGGCGACTTCGTCAAGGCCTACATAGAGGAGATAAAACTCACCCCCAGGGGCCCGGAGATAGTGGTCTCCAGGGCCGACCCCAGGTTCGTGGCCGAGCTGTTCAAGATGGAGGTGCCCGAGATAGCCGAGGGCCTGGTGAAGATAAAGCACATCGTCCGAGAGCCCGGGGAGCGCACTAAGATAGCCGTATACTCCACCGACCCCTCCGTTGACCCCGTGGGGGCCTGCGTGGGCATGAAGGGCACCAGGGTGCAGGCCATAGTGAGGGAACTCAGGGGCGAGAGGATAGACATCATTCCCTGGAGCGACGACCCCAGGATGCTCATCGCCAGGGCCCTCAGCCCCGCCACGGTGGACCGAGTGGGCATAAACGAGGAGGAGAAATCGGCCATGGNGGTGGTCAGCGACCAGCAGCTGAGCATCGCCATAGGCAAGAGGGGCCAGAATGTCCGCCTGGCCATGAAGCTTACCGGCTGGGACATAGACATAATAAGCGAGAGNGAGTACTCCAAGATAAAGATGGAGGAGGCCGAGCGGGCCTTCGGCGAGGCCACCAGGGAGGAGGAAAACAAGGCCGAGCCCCAGGAAGAAAAGCCCTCCGAGGACACCCCTCAGTAAACCTGTTATACTTAATCCATGCTGGAGAGCCTGCGCCGAAACCTCCAGGAGGGCCTCAGGAGGCTCCGCTTCTGGGCCGAGGTGCTTAATGCCAGGATGAGGGTGGAGCTTTCCCTCCTGAGGACGCTGGGCAGGCAGGACGCCCTGAGGCGCAGGCAGGAGGAGCTCTTCAGGCAGGCCGGCCAGAGGCTCTTTGAGCGCCGCCATGCCCTGGGGCACCTGAAGGACGAGGAGCTCAGGCGCCTCCTTAAGGAGATGCAGGCCCTGGAGAAGGAGCTCCAGGGCTTGAGGCAGGAGCTCTCGGCCCTGGGGGAGGCCCCCGAGGAGTGAGCGCCCTGTNCCCCCTGGCCTTCCTCCTGGGCCTGGCGGCAGGCTCCTTCAGCAATGTCTGTATCTGGCGGATGCCCAGGGGCCAGTCGGTGCTGTGGCCCGCCTCCCGCTGCCCCCACTGCGGAGTGCCCATCAAGGCACGGGACAATGTGCCCCTTCTGAGCTNCCTGCTGCTGAGGGGCCGCTGCCGCCACTGCGGCCACCGCATCTCGGCCCGCTACCCCCTGGTGGAGGCCCTCAGCGGCGCCCTCTATGTGCTCATCCTGTGGCGGTTCGGTCCGCAGGTAAAGACCCTCTTTTACCTGGCCTTCGCAAGCGCCCTGGTGGTCATCACCTTCATAGACCTGGAGCACCAGATCATCCCCGACGAGATANCCCTGCCTGGGCTGGCCCTGGGCCTCCTGGCAGGCTGGCTGTTCCTTGCCGACCCCTTCCAGCGGGCCAGTGCCCTGGGCCTGAAGGCCTCGCTGCTGGGGGCCCTGGTGGGCTTTTCCCTGTACTACCTTATAGCCGTGCTCAGCAGGGGGGGCATGGGTGGGGGCGATATAAAGCTCATGGCCCTGGTGGGCGCCGTGGAGGGCTACAAGGGGGTGCTCCTTAGCACCCTGGTGGGAAGCTTCCTGGGCTCCCTCGTAGGGCTGTACCTCATGCTCTTCAGGGGCAGGGGACGGAAGACCAAGATACCCTTCGGCCCCTTCCTGGCCCTGGGGGCCCTGGTGGGCCTTCTGTGGGGCCAGGAGCTCCTGCAGCTGTACATGACCTACACCTGGCGCTGAGGGTGAAGAATGAAGGGATTCCTAAGCCTGCTCTTAGGCCTCCTGGTGGTGCTCCTGGCCCTGGTGGGGCTGAGGCAGGCCGGGGAGCTTGCCGAGCTCAGGGCGGCCACGGAGGGGCTCCAGAGGGACAGGGCCCTGAAACTGGCCTCCCTGGCCCGGCAGCTCTTTCACAGCCAGGGGCTTGACCCCCTGGAGCCCTACCCCCTCTACGAGTTTGCCCAGGGCCTGGGCCTCAGACAGGCCCTGGTGCTAAGCCCTCAGGGCCAGGTGCTGAACGACACCCTCAGGGCCACCCCCCCCGAGGGCTTCCCCCCGTGGCTCGGGGAGGCCTTCCTCAGGCAGGCCCTGCAGGGAGGAATGGCCTACGGGGTCTTCCCCCACCAGGGGATGCTCCTTGAGGCAGTGGCCTTCCCCTACCAGGGCAATGCGGTGGTGCTGGTGCTACCGGGCAGACGACTGCCCCGCCCCCTGCTGAGCCAGGAGGGCTTTTTCCTGCTCCTTACCCTGGCCCTGCTGCTCCTGGTGCTGAGCTACGGGGCCTTCAGGTTCCTTCGCTCCTACCGCCGCGCCATGGAGAGCCCCTCGGAGACGGCCTTCATGGCAGAAAGCTTCCACGCCATGCTGAGACAACTGAAGGAAAAGGAGGCCCAGCTTCAGGCCCTGAGGCAGAGGGCCGAGGACCTCAGCGAAAACATCCTGGAGAGCGTGCCCAGCGGCGTGCTGAGCGTGGACGCCTCCTTGAGAATCACCAAGCTCAACAGCAGGGCCGAGGAGCTCCTGGAGCTTACCAGGGCCGAGGCCCTGGGCCGGCCGGCCCCGGAGGTCCTGCAGGAGCCCCTGGCCAGGCTGCTTCAGGAGCACGAAAGCCTCCACCGCCAGGAGCTCCCCTACCGGAGCCCCTCGGGCAGAAGGCTGTGGCTGGGCCTGAGCATCAGTCCCCTGAGGGACGCCCAGGGGCAACCCCTGGGCCGCACCCTGGTGTTTACCGACCTTACGGAGCTAAGGGCCCTGCAGGAGCAGGCCGAGCTTCGCCGCCGCCTCTGGAGCCTGGGGGAAATGGCCGCCGGCATGGCCCACGAGCTGAGAAACCCCTTAGGGGTCATTGCCGGCTACGCCCAGATGCTGAGGGGGAAGCTTTCGCCACCCCTGGGGCAGGCCGCCGAGGCCATCCAGAAGGAGGTGCAGGCCATGCAGGGCCTGATAAACGACTTCCTGAGCTTCGCCCGGCCCCAGAGGCCTGCCCTTGCGCCCACGCCCCTGAAGGAGCTGCTCGGGGAGGTCCTCAGGGCCTCGGTGCTTAGGAGGCAGGACATAGAGGTGCTGTTTCAGGCCCCCCGGGACCTCACGGTGCAGGCCGACGCCGCCCAGCTCAGGAGGGCCCTGGCCAATGTCATCAGCAACGCCCTGGAGGCCATGCCCCGGGGCGGAAGGCTCAGCGTGAGCCTCTCGGAGGCCCACGGATGGGCGAGTATCCGGGTCTCCGACACCGGCCCGGGCATCGCCCCCGAGGCCCTGCAGCGCATCTTCCTCCCCTTCTTCAGCACCAAGGACGGGGGCACCGGGCTGGGCCTGGCCATCGCCCACAGCATCCTTCAGCAGCACGGAGGCTCCATCAGGGTGCTCAGCACCGGCCCCGAAGGCAGCACCTTCGAGCTCCGCCTGCCCTCAGGCCCGCAAGAGGCCCACCACCCACAGGAGGAAGAAGGCCACAAAACCCAATAGCCCCCACAGGGCCTGCCTCCTGTGCAAGTCCCCCCGGGGGCTGAACCCCCTGAGGGCCACATACACGGCCGAGCCCACCCAGCCCAGAAAGCTCAGTACCGCCAGGGCCGCCCAGGGAACCGAAGGGGCCCTGTCCTGCCTCAGCACCCTCAGGTGCCTGGCCCGCTCGGTCTCAAACTCCTCAGGCCCTATGCTTCCGTCCTGAAGGAGCATCCGGGCATTGAGGGTGGCAATCTTTTCATCGCATCTGGCAATCCAGGCCTTCCCGGGGGTGTAAAAGCTCCTTGCGGCATAGAAGGAGCTGCGAATGGAGCTGTAGGCCATATGGGCCCAGTCCAGCTTGCCCTGGGCCTCAAACCGCTCCCCTATCTGCCACAGCCTCTGGGCGGCCCGCTCGTTGTAAGGGGAAAAGGGACTGTAGAAGTGCAGCGCCGTGTCATACTCCCTTATGGCCAGCTTGTAGTTGGCCTCCTGGAGGTAGCCCTCGGCCTCCAGGAAGTGGGCCCGCTGAAGCCACAACACCCGGCCCCACAGAAGGGCCAGCACCACCAGGACAACCACCAGCAGTCTTTTCATCAAGGACTTCACTCCCTTTACTTTAACACACCAGCGCTTTGCCAGTTTGACAAACCCCCCTGGGTAATTTAAGTTAAAATATTGAGAGAACGACAAGGAGGCCCCATGCTCAAGACCGTTGAGGATTTAAGCCCCACAAAGAAGAAACTGCACATAGAGATTCCCCCTGAGGCCATCAGGGAGGCCTACCAGAAGGAGCTACAGCGCCTGAGGGAGCGCACCAAGCTGCCGGGCTTCAGGCCCGGCAAGGCCCCCCTGGGGCTCATAGAGAAGCGCTTCGGCCGCTCCGTGGAGGGCGAGGTCCTGGAGCGCCTCATTCCGGAGTACTACCTTAAGGGGCTGAAGGAGGCCTCCCTCAGGCCCGTGGGAAGTCCCCAGCTGCTCCAAAGCAGCCCCTTCAGCAAGGAAAGGCCCCTGGCCCTCACCCTGCAGGTGGAGGTCCTGCCCCAGGTGGAGCTTAACTACTCGGAGCTGCAGGTAGAGGCCCCTGAGGTGAAGGTCTCCCAGGAGGATGTCCAGGCGGTGCTCAAGAGGCTCCAGGAGGAAAGGGCCACCTTTGAACCCTCCGAGGAGCCCCTGGCAGAGGGCGACCTGGCGGTGTTTGACTACCAGATAGAGGAGGAGCTCTCTGACAAGGAACTCCAGGGCCAGCGGGGACAGCTCTACCGCCTCAACCCCCAGGCAGAGCCCCAAGAGTTCTTTGAGGCCTTCCAGGGCAGAAAAAAGGGCGAGGAGTTCACCGTAAAGGCCCAAATGCCCCAGGACCNCCCCCTTAAGGCCATGAGGGGCAGGGAGCTCAGCTTCAGCATACGCATCACCGAGGTCAAGAAGGCCCGACTGCCCCAGCTTAACGACGAGTTTGCCAAGGACTACGGAAAGGACGACCTGGAGGGCCTCAAGGAGCATATCAGGAAGGAGCTGGAGCGCTCCCAGCACCACAGCATCCAGCGCCTGCAGAAGGCCCAGATAGTGAAGACCCTGCTTGAAAGACACGACTTCGAGGTTCCCCAGAGCCTGCTTCAGCAGGAGCTTCAGCGCCTGGTGGGCGAGGCCCTGGCCAGGGGCGAGGGCCAGGAGCCCGAGGCCCTTAAGGAGGCCTTCCGGGAGCAGGCCCTGAGGAATGTGAAGGCCTCCGTGCTGCTTCAGCTCATCGCCGAGGCCGAGGGCCTCAGCGTCTCGGAGGAGGAGCTCAAAGGGCGCATCCAGGAGACGGCCCAGAGGGCAGGCCTGGGCATGGAGGATGTGATAAAGTACTATACGGCCAGGGACGGCTCCCTGGAGGGCCTCAGGCAGGCGGCCCTGGAGGAAAAGACCCTCCAGTGGTTGCTCCAGCGGGCCAGGAAGAAAACACCTAAGGAGGACAAAGAGTGAGTATCATCCCCATCGTGATAGAGCAGACGGGGCGCACCGAGCGGGCCTACGACATCTACTCCAGGCTGCTCAAGGACCGGATAATCTTCATCGGCACCCCCGTGGACGACCACGTGGCCAACACGGTGATAGCCCAGCTGCTGTTTCTGCAGAGCGAGGATCCGGACAAGGACATCCACCTTTACATAAACTGCCCCGGAGGAGCGGTGACCTCGGGGCTGGCCATATACGACACCATGCAGTATGTCAAGCCCGACATAGCCACCTACTGCATCGGTCAGGCGGCCAGCATGGGGGCCCTGCTCCTGGCCGCAGGGACCAAGGGCAAGAGGTTCGCCCTGCCGCACTCCAGGGTGATGATTCACCAGCCCATAGGGGGCTTCTACGGGCAGGCCACCGATGTGGAAATTCATGCCAAAGAGGTGCTGAAGATGAAGGACACCCTGTGCAAGATCCTGGCCAAGCACACCGGGCAGAGCTACGACAAGATTCAGGCGGACACCGACAGGGACTTCTTCATGTCCGGCCAGGAGGCCAAAAGCTACGGCCTGGTGGACGAGGTCATCGCCACCGAGAAGCTCAAGGGCAGAAAGCAATAAGGCACGGAGGAACCGCATGGCAAAGAGAGACGCCGACAGCAAATACAAGTGCTCCTTCTGCGGAAGGAGGCAGGAGGAGGTAAAGAAGCTCATCGCCGGCCCCACCGTCTTCATCTGCGACGAGTGCGTGGGCCTCTGCAACGAGATCATAGCCGATGAGCTCTACCAGGAGGCGGAGCCCCCAGGGCCGCTTCCCAAGCTGCCCACGCCCAAGGAGATAAAGGCCTTCCTGGACGAGTATGTGGTGGGCCAGGAGCGGGCCAAGAAGATACTGTCGGTGGCAGTCTACAACCACTACAAGCGCATCTACAGTCCCCAGCAGTCCGATGTGGAGCTCCAGAAGGCCAATATCCTGCTCATCGGCCCCACCGGCACGGGCAAGACCCTCCTGGCGCAGACCCTGGCCAGGCTCCTGGATGTGCCCTTCACCATCGCCGACGCCACCACCCTCACCGAGGCCGGCTATGTGGGCGAGGATGTGGAGAATGTGATACTGAAGCTCCTGCAGGCCGCCGAGTACGATGTGGAACGCTGCCAGAGGGGCATAGTGTACATAGACGAGATAGACAAGATAAGCCGCAAGGCCGACAGCCCCTCCATCACCAGGGATGTCTCCGGCGAGGGGGTACAGCAGGCCCTCCTGAAAATCATCGAGGGCACCGTGGCCAACATCCCCCCTCAAGGGGGGCGCAAGCACCCCCAGCAGGAGTACATCCAGGTGGACACCTCCAACATACTGTTCATCTGCGGCGGGGCCTTCGTGGGCCTGGAGGAGATAATCAAGCAGCGCATCGGCCGAAGGACCGTGGGCTTCGGCTCCCTGAGGCAGCACGGCCCCATGAGCCTGGGCGAGGTGCTTCACCAGGTGGAGCCGGAGGACCTCATCAAGTACGGCCTCATTCCGGAGTTCGTGGGCCGAGTGCCCGTGGTGGCCACCCTGGAGGAGCTCAACGAGGATGCCCTGGTGAGAATCCTCACCGAGCCCAAGAACTCCCTCATCAAGCAGTACCAGAAGCTCCTGAGCCTGGACAACGTGCACCTGCGCTTCAGCGAGGAGGCCCTGAGGGCCGTGGCCAGAAAGGCCATTAGGAAAAAGACCGGCGCCAGGGGCCTGAGGGCCATCCTGGAGGGCGTGATGCTGGATGTGATGTACGAGATACCCTCGGACAAGGGCGTGAAGGAGTGCCTCATAAAGGAGGAAACCATAGAGAAGAAGGAAAAGCCCGTCCTGATTTACGAGAAGCGGAGCGCCTGAAGTCCTCCCCCTGAACCCCTGCATCCATTAAAATAGGGTTAGACCTCCTTGGCCCCCAGGGGCTTGTAGATTTCCCCGAGGTCTTTTCCGGGGCCTCAAGACTAAGATTCTGGGGCACTGCCGGAGGGGTGGCCGAGTGGTTTAAGGCGGCGGTCTTGAAAATCGCTGTGGGCACTGCCCCACCGTGGGTTCGAATCCCACCCCCTCCGCCACCTCAGGGGCCGAACAACAGGGCCTGCTCAGAGTAAAAGACCCCCGCCACCGCCCCTGTAAGCAGGCAGGCCAGGTTGGCCGCCAGCAGGGCCCGGGGGGCCACCCGGGCTATATCCCCGGCCCGCTGGGGCGCCAGGGCCGAAAATCCCCCGCTGAATACGGCCAGGCTGGCCACATGGGAGAACCCGCAAAGGGCGTAGGCGGCAATGAAGCCCGCCCTGGCACCGATGAGCCCCTCCCTCATGAGCCCCGCCAGGGCCTGGTAGGCCGGCNCCTCCGTGGCCACCACCCTCATGCCCAGCAGCCTGGCTACCTCCAGGGCATCCCCCGAGGGCACCCCCATGGCCAGCGCCAGGGGATACATGAGCCAGGAAAGAAGCCCCGTGAGGCTGAGCTCAAGGCCCAGGGGCCTGCCTCCCGCAGCCAGCAGCATGTCCAGAAGGGCCAGAAGCCCCAAGTAGGCCAAAAGCAGGGCCACTATGCCGGCCAGCAGCCTCAGGCCTGCCATGGCCCCCTCGGTAAGGGCCTCAATGAGGCTTGAGGCCCTGGCCGTCTCCTCCCTGGGCAGCCTGCCCATGGTGAGGGGCTCCTGGGTCTCGGGCACCAGGAGCTTGGCCATCACCACCGCCGCAGGGGCCGAAAGCACACTGGCCGAAATGAGGTGCCCCGCTATGGTGGGAAAGGCGTCCCTGAGAATGAGCACATAAAGGCCCAGCACGCTGGAGGCTATGGTGGCCATGCCGGCGGTAAGCACGGTGCAGAGCTCCGAGCGGGTCATCCCCCCGAGGTAGGGCCTTATGGTGGTGGCAGACTCCNCCCCCACGAAGATATTGGAGGCGGCACAGAGGCTTTCCGCCCCGCTGGAGCGCATCAGGGCTGAAAACNCCCGAGCAAACAGCCTCACCAAGGCGGGCATCAGCCCCAGCCAGTAAAGACCGCCCATCAGGCTGGCAAAGAATACCNCCGTGGGCAGGGCCTGGGTGGCCAAGATGAACCCCAGGGAGCCCTCTGCCCCTGGGGGCTCGGCCAGAGGACCAAAGAGGAAGCGGGGCCCCCGAAGGGCGGCCTCCAGGAGGTCCTCCACCAGGGAGTTAAGGAAGAGAAAGAGGCCCCTGCCCACAGGCAGGACGAACACGAACAGGGCCAGAAGGCCCATGAGGGCCAGGCCGGCCCCCACGGTCCTGGGGCTTACGGCCCTGCGACGCTCCGAAAGCACCCAGCCCAGGGCCAGGATAAGCACTACACCCAGCAGGCTCCGCCAGGCCATGGTGCGGAGATTTTACCACATGGACTAAAATACAGGTTATGCGCCTGGGCTATAGAGTCCTTTCCCCCCAGGAGGTGGGCCGCCTGCAGGCCGACCTCCTGCAGATAAGCCTCTACAGCCTCCAGGGGCTTCAGAGGGCCAAGGAGACGGCCCGGGAGGCCCAGCGGCAGGGCATCCCCTATGTGCTTCACCCGGTGGGTTTTTCCCTGCCCCAGGCCCTCCCCCTGCTAAGGCAGATGGCCCCCTGGGCAGGAGAGGCCCTGATACTCCATGACGCCAGGGCCAGGGACGGAGGAAGGCTCGGGGGAGCCGAGGAGCAGGCCTTCAGAGAGGCCCTGGGAGAGCTCTCGGCCCTGGTAAGGGTGTCCTTCGAGAACGCCACCTTCAGCCCCGATGCCCCCTGGTTCTGGCAGCAGTTTGCCCAGAGCATCACCCTGGATGTAGGCCACCTGGAGGCCGCCGGGCTGGACTCCCTGGGCTTCGTCCGGGCCCTCCCCCAGGGGCTCCTTCAGAGGGTGGAGTACGTGCACCTGCACCGCAATGCCTCCTTGCGGGGAGGCCTCACCGACCACTGGCCCATCACCGCCTCCTGCAGGGAGCTCCAGGCCGTAAGGGCCCTGCTGGAGCATAAACCCCAGGTAGCCCTCATCCTGGAGATAAACGAGACCGAGGAGCTTGAGGCCAACCTCCGCCTCCTCAGAGATGTCCTCCCTTGAAGAGCGCATAAAGGAGCACATCCGCTCCCACGGGCCCATCACCTTCAGGGACTTCATGCACAGGGCCCTGTACGAGCCCCACCTGGGCTACTACATGCAGCCCGGACGCCGCCTGGGAAGACAGGGGGACTTCTACACCAGCGTCCACCTGGGCCCCCTCTTCGGCAAGGCCCTGGGAAAGTTCGCCCTAACCCTCTGGCAGGAGCACCTGGGCGGAGGCCCCATGGGCATTGCGGAGTTCGGCCCAGGCGAGGGCCTGCTGGCCAGGGACATCTTGGAGTACCTGAGGGACAAGCCCCTGTACGCCCACCTGAGCTATGTGCTCCTGGAAAAGAGTCCCTCCCTGAGGAGGCGGCAGGCCGAGCTGCTTCAGGCCCACCGGGCTGTAGCCCGGTGGGCCCAGGCCCTGGGGGACTTCCGCGGCCTGGTGCTCTGCAACGAGTTCCTGGACGCGCTGGCAGTGCACCTGGTGGAGATGTCCCCTGGGGGGCTCAGGGAGGTCTATGTGGCCCTCCAGGACGGCCAGTTTGCCGAGGAGCTCGGCCCACTCAGCAGCCCCGCCCTGGAGGCCTACATTCGGCGCTACGCCCCTCAGGGACTGCCCCTGGGGCACAGGGCCGAGGTCAACCTGGCCATGAGGGACTGGCTCAGAGAGGTGGCCGCGGCCCTGAAGGAAGGCTTCGTGCTGGTCATAGACTACGGGCACCCGGCCTGGGCCCTCCTTAGCCCCCAGCGCCCCAGGGGCAGCCTCCTGTGCTACAGGGCCCACAGGGTGTCGGAAAATCCCTACGAGCACATAGGGCAGCAGGACATCACCGCCCACGTGAACTTCACCGCCCTGAGGGACTGGGCCCAGGAGGTGGGCCTCAGCACCCTGGGCTTCCTCCCCCAGGGGGTGTTCCTGGTGAATATAGGGCTTGAGGAGTTCCTCCAGGAGATGTCCCAGGAGGAGCTGCTCAGGGCCAAGACCCTGCTTCTGCCCCAGGGCCTGGGGGGCACCCACAAGGTAATGCTTCAGTACAAGGGGCCCAGGACGCCCAGCCACCTGGAGGCCCTCAAGATGGGCAATCGGCTAAATACTCTCTAAGGCGCTGAAGGCTCAGCATCACCCCTTCGGCCCCCCGGCCCTCCACGGTCATAAGGGGAGGCCGGGGCTGCCCCGCCAGGTAGGAAAAGAGCTCCCCGAAGGGGAAGGTGCCCTCCCCCAAGGGAGCATGGGCATCATCGGTGCCGTCATTGTCATGAAGATGAAGCTCCAGGAGGTAAGGCCCCAGGGCCTGCAGCCACTGCCGGAGGCTTCCCGAGGGGGCAAAGAGGTTGAAGTGCCCGGTGTCAAAACACACCCCAAAGGCCTCCGAGCCCAGCTCCCTCATCAGCAGGGCCAGGTTGTCAGGGCTGTCCTCAAAGATGTTCTCCACCGCCACCTTCACCCCCTCCTTCTGGGCCTCGGGGAGGAAGGCCTCCCAGGTGCGGAGGCTGCCCTCAAGCCACACCTCGGGCCTCTTCCCGTAGCGCCACTTCTCGTAGCCGGAATGGAGCACCAGGGTGCGGGCCCCCAGCGAGGCGGCCAGCCCCAGGGCCTGGCGGAAGCGCCGGAGGGTCACCTCCCTTACGGCCTCGTCCACGGCCCCGGGACTGAGGTCCATGAAGGGCCCGTGAAGGCTGAGCCCTGCACAGAAGCCCAGCTGCTCCCGCAGCCGCCTCACCTCCTGCCTGCCCAGGGCATCAAGCTCGTGGGCCTTGACGAAGAGCTCCACCCCCAGGGAGCGCTCCCTCAGGGCCCCCACATACTCCCCCAGCCTCTTAAGGGGCACATGCACATGCACCGGGCCCATTCAGTCCTTCTTCTGGGCCTTCTTTTCATCCTTCTTCTGCTGGGCCCGCTCCTTCTTCCGCTTGTCGGAGTAGTCGGTGAGGTACCAGCCCCCTCCCTTGAGCACAAAGGAGCTTTCCGAAACCAGCTTCCTCACCCCTTTGCCGCAGCTGGGACAGCTCTGAAGGGGCGGCTCCGAAAGCCTCTGAAGCACCTCGTGTACCGCCCCACAGCCCAGACACTCATACTCGTATATGGGCATGGCAGCTCAAACCTCCTTTTGGAAAAGGCAGTTGCCTAATTCTAAAGGGTCGCTGGGGGAAAGGTCAAACCAGTGGCCCCGAAATCGTCCTGTCCCCACTTAACTTGACAGTGCCGGAGATTTAAGCTATAAAAAATTCACCATGAACAGGGAGCGCGGCCTCTTCTGCCCCAATCGGCAGTGCCCCCAGTACGGCAGGCCCGCGGGGGGCAACATCGTGGTGGTGGACTACTACGGGCCCTCCAGGAGGCGCCTCCTCAAGTGCCGAAGCTGCGGGCTGAGGTTTTCCGAGCGGCGCCTCAGGTTCTTCTTCCGGCTCCACACCGACGAGAGGAAGGTAAGGGAGGTCCTCAGGTGCCTCCTTCAGGGCATGAGCTTCCGCCAGACGGCCCGACGCCTCAGAATGGACAAGGACACCGTGCACCGCATATGGAGGAAGTTCCTGGCCTACTGCGAGGACTCCATGGAGGGGCTCATCAGGGACTTCAACATCTCCCTGGAGGAGATAGCCAGGCTGCTTTACCAGAGGGGCAGGAAGGACCTGCCCCAGCGCCNCCCTTGATAGGCGCCCGCTTCGGCCACTTCCTGGACAGGCCCCTGGCCCCCCTGCTGAAGGCCATCCCCCTCAGCCCGAACCTCCTGAGCGCCCTAGGGTTTGTCCTCAGCGCCGTGGCCGCCCTGGTGCTGGCCCAGGAGCTGTTCTGGGGAGGGGTGCTGGTGCTCCTGGCCGGGNCCTTCGACATGCTGGACGGTATGGTGGCCAGGGCCAAGGGCCAGGAGAGCCCCTTCGGGGCCTTCCTGGACAGCGTCCTGGACCGCTGCTCCGACGCTTTCCTGTTCTTCGCCCTGGCCTACCACCTGAGGGCCGAGCCCCTGGGGGTGGCCCTCAGCATGGCAGGACTGCTAACGGCCCTGCTCATAAGCTACAGCCGGGCCAGGGCCGAGGCCCTGGGGGTCAGCTGCGCCGTGGGCCTCATGGAGCGGCCCGAGAGGGTGGTCCTGCTGGCCGCAGGGGCCATCACCGGCCTCATCTACCCCGCCCTCTGGCTGGCCTTCCTCCTGGGTGCACTTACCGTGCTACAGAGAGTGCTCCATACCCGCAAAGGCTTGAAAGCCCTGGAGAAAAAAAGTTAGAATTGAAATCCCTCGTTTGACAAAACAGGGGAGCAGTTTTTAAGATAATCTTAACGGCAACTGTTTGCCGACAAAATCTCCTAAGGAGGCGCACGAAAGGCCTATGTGCCGGCTGGCGGCCATAACATCGGCTCGGTACCTGAGCCCCATGGAAAATGTCCTGGCCCTGGAGACCATGAAGGAGGGCCACGACGGCTCCGGCATGGGCCTCATCCTGAAGGACCTGGGCGGCTGGGCCACGGAGCTCAAGCACTACCCGGTGCTTTCCGGCATAGCCTCCAGGGAGGGCTACAGGGCCCTGGAGGAGTACATGCAGCAGCAGGGCTTCAAGGAGGTGCACATGTGGAGCCCCACGGTGAGGCCCAGGCCGGATGTGCAGGCCCGGGACTACTACTTCGCCAAGTTCTACGAGCTGCCGCCCCAGTACCAGGACAGGCCCCAGGAGGAGGTAGAAGACCTGCTGCTTCGAACCCGCCTGGCCCTGCGCCGCATGGGCGAGGCCGACGAGTCCATAGTGGTCTTTGCCTTCTGGCCCGATGTGCTGGTGCTGAAGGAGGTGGGCGACCCCCTGAGCCTGGCCGAGTTCTTCGGCCTGGACAGGGGAGAGCTCTCGGCCAAGATAATCTTCGCCCAGGGTAGGCAGAACACCAACTACGCCATAAACCTCTACGCCTGCCACCCCTTCTTCATCCAGGGCTACCTGAGCATGACCAACGGCGAAAACACTGCCTTCGTGCCCATCAGGGAGTTTCTCATGAGCAGGGGCTTTCCGGGCTACATGGGCTACAACTCCGACAGCGAGGTCTTCACCCACATACTGCACTACATGCACAAGAGGCTGGGGCTTCCGCTTCACTACTACAAGGATGTGATAACCCCGCTGAAGACCGAGGAGATGCAGGGCAGGCCCGACGGCGAGGCCCTCAAGCTCCTGAGGGCCTCCCTCAGGATGCTTACCATAGACGGGCCCAACTGCGTGATAGGCTGCATCCCCGATGGCACCTGCTTCATGGTGCAGGACGCCAAGAAACTCAGGCCCGGCGTCGTGGGGGGCGTGCCCGGCCGCTATGCCCTCATGAGCGAGGAATGCGGCCTGGACAGGGCGGTGCCTCAGAGACAGCGCTCTGAGGACATCTTCCCCATGAAGTACGACATGGTGATCGTGCCCCCCGGGGCCCAGGAGGTGAAGGTATGGAACCAACTGCACGGCCAGTTCTTGACCACAACCACCAGCTTACGCTAAAGGACTTCCCCTATGTGATTAACTGGAGGGACGACCGGTGCAAGCGGTGCGGCCGCTGCACCGCCGTCTGCCCCATGAAGGCCATCGTGCCAGATGTGAGGCTCCAGCGGGTGGTCTTCTCCGAGGGGCCCAACCCCACCCCCCAGGCCACAAGGAGGGTGGAGCACATCGTGCGGCAGGTCACCGAGATTGAGCGCTACTGCACCGGCTGCGCCATGTGCAGCCTGGTCTGCCCCAACGAGGCCATAGAGCCCCAGTTCAATCCCCAGCACAAGTTCCTCTTCTACAAGAACCGGGGGGGCGACGCCTACAAGCGGGGCGGCCGAAGGAACGNCCCCGCCCCGGGCACCCTGGAGAGACTGAAGTTCACCCGCATAAGCATGCTTACCGACCCGGCCCTGGATGCCGGCAGGCACGAGTTCCGCATCCGCACCTTCCTGGGAAGGATCCTGCCGCCGGAGCAACTACCCCTGAAGGTGCGGGACGGCTCCCTGGAGCTTGACCCCGCTGAGTTCGTCCCCCCCGTCAGGGAGATATACCCCATCATGATAGGCAGCATGTCGGTGGGGGCCCTGAGCCCCCCCATGTGGGAGGGCCTGGCCATGGGCGTGGCCTACCTGAACGAGGAGATGGGCATGCCCGTGGTAATGTGCACCGGCGAGGGGGGGATGCCCCCCAGGCTGCTGCGCTCCAGGTTCCTGAAGTACTTCATCCTCCAGATAGCCTCGGGCTACTTCGGCTGGGACGAGATAGTGCATGCCCTCCCCCACATGGTGGAGGACCCGGCAGGCATAGAGATAAAGTACGGCCAGGGGGCCAAGCCCGGCGACGGGGGGCTGCTCATGAGCTACAAGGTGCTGAAGCTCATCGCCAGCATTCGGGGAGNGCCCATGTTCGTCGACCTGGCCTCCCCACCCACGCACCAGACCAAGTACTCCATTGAGGAGGCGGTGGCCAAGATGATCCAGTCCATGAGCATGGCCTGGGGCTTCAGGGTGCCGGTCTACCCCAAGATATCCGGCACCAGGACGGCCCGGGCGGTGCTGAACAACCTGGCCCGCAATCCCTACGCCGCCGCCCTGTCCATAGACGGCGAGGACGGCGGCACCGGGGCCGCCTACAATGTGAGCATGGACAAGATGGGCCACCCCATCGCCTCGAACCTCAGGGAGTGCTACCTGGACCTGGTCCGGCAGGGAAAGCAGAACGAGCTTCCCCTGATAGCGGCCGGCGGGGTGGGCAAGAAGGGCAACCTGGCGGCCAACGCCGCCGCCCTCATCATGCTGGGCGCCTCGGCGGTCTCCATCGGCAAGTACATCATGCAGGCGGCAGCAGATTGCCTGGGGGATGAGTACAATCGTTGCAATATATGCAACACCGGCAGGTGTCCCAGGGGCATCACCACCCAGGACCCCAAGCTGTACCGCCGCCTGGATGCCGACAAGGTGGCCGAGCGGGTGGTGGAGGTCTTCAAGGCCGCCGACACGGAGCTGAAGAAGATCTTTGCCCCCATGGGCCGAAGCACCGAGCTGCCCATCGGCATGTCCGACGGCCTGAGCATTGATGACGAGGCCATGGCCAGGAGGCTACAGATCAGCTATGCCTGCTAAGCGGAAGGTCGTTATAAGGGGCAATGTGGACGGCCGGAGGGTGCCCTCCAGGGTGCTGGAGGCCCAGATTCAGGAGGCGGTGCGCCGGGGCGCCAGAGAGATACATGTCCTGGCCGACGGGCAGCACGGCATCGGGGGGCGCATCTGGCCCAGGGGCTACACCGTGAAGGTCATCGTGGAGGGCCCGGTGGGGCAGCGCCTGGGCTCCATGGGGATGTTCGGCACCGAGATAATCGTCAAGGGCAGTGCCTCCGACGATGTGGGCTGGATAAACTGCGGGGCCAAGATAACGGTGCTGGGCGACGTCACCAACGGGGCCTTCAACGCTGCGGCCCAGGGGGTCCTGTATGTGCAGGGCTCGGGAGGGGCCCGCTGCGACACCCTCACCAAGCACAACCCCAGGTTCGACCCCCCGCAGTCCTGGTACTTCAGGGATGTGGGCGACTCCTTCGCCGAGTTCAAGGCCGGGGGGGNGTCGGTGGTCTGTGGTGTAGAGCCCCGAAACCCTGAAAACATCCTGGGCTACCGCCCCTGCGTGGGCATGGTGGGCGGCACCATATACTTCCGGGGCCCCATTCAGGGCTTCAGCGAAAACGATGTGAAGCTCCTGGAGCTTACCCCCGAGGACTGGGAGTGGCTCAGGCGGAACATGAAGCCCTTCCTCAGGGCTATAGACAGGATGCAGTTCTACCGGGAGCTCACCAGTGACATGAAGGCCTGGCGGAAGCTCATAGCCTACACCCCTGCGGAGAAGCGCACCTGGCGGCGCATTCGCAAGCCCATGAGCGAGTTCCGCCAGGAGACCTGGGAGCGGGAGGTAGGCGAAGGGGGCATATTTGCCGAGTACCTGGAGCACGAGCGCACCCTGCTTCCTTACATCACCACGGGCAAGGACAGGCGGAACAAGCCCGTGTGGGCCAACGAGAAGTACCTCCCCCCTTGTGCCTACTACTGCCCCACCCACATACCCACGCACAAGAGGACGGCGCTCATCAGGGCGGGCAAGCTCATGGAGGCCCTGGAGCTGGTGCTCCGCTACAGTCCCCTTCCGGCCACCGTCTGCGGCGAGATATGTCCCAACCTCTGCATGCAGAGCTGCACCAGGGGACGGTTTGACGCCCCCTTCAATGTAAAGCAGCTGGGCAAGCTGGCCCTGGAGCTCAAGGCCCCCAAGCCCGCCCCGCCCACGGGCTACAAGGNGGCGGTCATCGGGGGCGGGCCCGCGGGGCTATCGGCCGCCTGGCACCTGGCCATGAAGGGCCACCAGGTGGACCTCTACGAGGCCCAGGACAAGCTGGGCGGAAAGCTGCAACTCTGCATTCCCCGGCAGAGGCTCCCCCAGGAGGTGCTCAGGAAGGAGCTCTCCAGGTTCCAGGAGATAGGGGTGCGGGTACACCTAAGAAGCAAGGTCAACCGCAGGCTCTTTGACCGCATCTACAAGGAACACGATGTAGTGGTGGTGGCCTGCGGGGCCCACAAGCCCCGGAGGCTAAAGTTTCCCGGCTCCGAGCACNCCGTGGCCGCCTTTGACTTCCTCCGGGGGATAAACCTGGGGCAGGCCCCCCAGCTGGAGGGCTCCGATGTGGTGGTCATAGGGGCCGGCAATGTGGGCATGGATGTGGCTATGCAGGCCTTCCACTGCGGGGCCCGCTCCGTAGTGGCCGTGGACATTCAGAGGCCGGCAGCCTTCGGCAAGGAGCTTGAGATGGCCCAGAGCCTGGGNACCAAGATACTCTGGCCCAAGTTCACCCAGCGGTATGAGCCCAAGGAGCGCAGGCTCTACTTCACCGACGGCTCAAGCCTCCCTGCAGACCTGGTGGTGGTGGCCATAGGGGAGACCCCCCTGGTGGACTTCCTGCCCCAGAGCGTGCACCGGGACAAGGCAGGCTGGATAGAGGTAAACGAGCTTTACCAGAGCACCGACCCCAAGGTCTATGCCATAGGGGATGCCACCAGGGCAGGCCTGGTCACCCACGCCATAGGGGCAGGCAGGGAGGCGGCGGAGGTGATTCACTCGGAACTCATGCACTACGACTATATGCCCGAGATAAAGGAGCCCATCGCCTACGAGCGGATAAAGACGGTGTACTACGAGGCCTGCACCACGGAGCCCGGTGGGCCTGCCGAGGAGGCCCAGCGCTGTCTTTCCTGCGCCACCTGCAGGGACTGCCACATGTGCGAGGCCACCTGCTACTGGGGGGCCATCTACAGGGTGGAGCTCCAGGACGGCTCCTTCCAGTACAAGGTGGACGAGGAGCGCTGCATCGGCTGTGGCTTCTGCGCCGGGGTGTGCCCCTGCGGGGTGTGGGAGATGGTGGAAAACATCTGAGCCTGCCCGGGAGCGCAGGAATTTGCAAAAAGGGCAGCCGGTAATTTAGAATTTAATATCACCGTAAAGGAGGTCTGGGGAAAGTTGAAGCAGGGGATTCATCCCAAGTACCAGGAGGCCATGGTCGTCTGTGCCTGCGGGGAGAGCTTCACTACCCGCTCCACCAAGCCCGACATCCGGGTGGACATATGCTCCAAGTGCCACCCCCTGTTTACCGGCAAGCAGAAGATAGTGGACTCCGAGGGCCGGGTGGAGAAGTTCCGCAAGAAGTACCAGAAGAAGGGATAGGCGAGGGGCAGGGACAGGGCCGCCGCTTTGGCGAAGCCGTCCCTGCCCCTTTTGTCTTCAGAATGGAGCTTATCGGCGGGCAGGCGGGAATAGAAGGGGGGATGATGAAGGGCCCCAGGGGCTGGGCTGTAGCCGTCAGGAGGCCCGACGGGGGCATCCAGCTCAGGGCGGAGCCCCTCAGGCGCCCCCCCTGGCGGCTGCCCCTGCTGAGGGGAGTCCATGCCCTGGGGCAGACCCTTGCCCTGGGCATAAAGGCCCTTCAGTACTCCGCCCAGGTGGCCTACCCTGAGGAAGGCCCGGGCGGAGGCTTGAAGATGTCCCTGAGCGTAGCCCTGGCCGTAGCCCTGGCCCTGGGACTGTTCCTGGCCCTGCCCCTTTACCTTACCAAGCTCCTGGGGCTGCTCATTCCCTGGCTGGCCCATTCCGCCCTGGGCTTCAGCCTGGCAGACGGGCTCCTCAGGGTGGGGGCCTTCCTGGCCTATGTATGGGCCATAGGGCTGTGGGCAGAGATGCGCAGGGTGTTTCAGTACCACGGGGCAGAGCACAAGGCCATCCACGCCCTGGAGGCCAAGGTAGAGCTCAGCCCCCAGGCCCTCAGGGCCATGAGCACCCGCCACCCCCGCTGTGGCACCAGTTTTCTGCTCATTGTAATGGTGCTGGCCATAATGGTGTTTTCCCTTATACCGCAGGGTTGGCCCCTCTGGGGTAAGCTCCTGGCCAGGCTGCTTCTTCTGCCCCTTCTGGCCGGGGGCTCCTACGAGCTCCTGAGGCTGGGCGCCAGGCTCAGGGGCAAGGGGGGGCTACTGTGGGGCATGCTGGTGGCCCCTGGGCTGGCCCTCCAGGGGCTCACCACCAGGGAGCCCGACGAGGGGCAGATGCAGGTAGCCCTGGCAGCCCTGAAGGCGGNGCTGAGGATGCAGAAATGAACCTTTGGGAGAAACTCAAGAGGGTAAAGGAGCGCTACGAGGAGCTCACCCAGCAACTGGCCAGACCCGAGACCTACGCCCAGAGGGAGCTCTACCAGCGCCTGGCCAAGGAGCAGGCGGAGCTTCAGGGCCTGGTGCAGAAGCTCGCCCAGTACGAGAAGCTCCTCCAGGACATGCAGGAGGCCGAGGCCCTCCTGGGCTCAGCCGATGCGGAGCTCAGGAGCCTGGCCGAGGNAGAGCTCCAGGAGCTGAAGAGGCAGAGGCCCCGCCTGGAGCGGGAGCTCACCCTCATGCTCCTGCCCAAGGATGTCCGGGACGAAAAGAGCGTGATCATGGAAATCCGGGCCGGCACCGGCGGGGAAGAGGCGGCCCTGTTCGCAGCGGAGCTCTTCAGGATGTACAGCCGCTATGCCGAGCAGAAGGGCTGGCAGGTGGAGGTCCTGAGCAGCCATCCCACGGGGCTGGGGGGACTGAAGGAGGTCATCATCAGCATCTCTGGCCGGGGGGCCTTCAGCCGGCTGAAATATGAAAGCGGGGTGCACAGGGTGCAGCGGGTGCCCGTGACGGAGGCATCGGGGAGGCTCCACACCTCGGCGGCCACCGTGGCGGTGCTGCCCGAGGCCGAGGAGCTGGACCTGAAGATACAGGACAAGGACCTGCGGATAGACACCTTCTGCGCCTCCGGCCCGGGGGGCCAGGGGGTCAACACCACCTACTCGGCCGTCAGGGTGGTGCACCTTCCCACGGGACTGGTAGTGCAGTGCCAGGACGAGCGCTCCCAGCTGAAGAACAAGGAGAAGGCCCTGAGGGTGCTGCGCTCCAGGCTCTACGAGATGGAGCTTCAGCGCCAGGCCCAGGAGCGGGCCGAGGTCAGGAAGGCCCAGGTGGGCACAGGCGACAGGAGCCAGAGAATCCGCACCTACAACTTTCCCCAAAACAGGGTCACGGACCACAGGGTAGGCCTCACCCTTTACAAGCTCCAGGAGGTGCTGCAGGGCCACCTGGACGAACTAATAGAGGCCCTCATCGCCCACTTCCAGGCCGAGCGGCTCAAGGAAGTTGAGAGCGCTTGAGGCCCTGAGGCAGCTCAGCAGGGAGCTTCAGGCCGCAGGCCTTCAGGAGCCCCAGAGGGAGGCCCTGGCCCTGCTTCAGGGCTTGCTCCAGATTGAGCTGACCGCCCTTTACAGGGAAAACCCCTCCCTGAGCCAAGAGGAGCTTGAGCGTCTCAGGGAGGCCGCCTCCAGGAGGGCTCGGAGGGAACCCCTCCAGTACATCCTGGGCTGGGTGGACTTCGCCGGCCTGAGGCTCCGCGTCGGCCCAGGGGTGCTCATCCCCAGGCCCGAGACGGAGCTCCTGCTTCAGCATGCCCTGGCCCTGGCCCCAAAAGACAGGCCCATAGAGGTGGCCGAGCCCTGCTCGGGCTCGGCCGCCCTGGCCCTGGCCCTGGCCAAGGCACTGCCCCTGGCCCAGGTGTGGGCCACGGAGTGCTCCCAGGAGGCCCTCGGATGGGCCAGGCTGAACCTCCGGCAGCTGGGCCTTGAGCAAAGGGTGCACCTCCTTCACGGCGACCTCCTGGAGCCCCTCAGAGGGATGAGCTTCGACCTCCTCTTGGGCAACCCCCCCTATGTGCCCACTGGAAAGCTACGGGGGCTTCAGCCCGAGGTGAGCCTCTGGGAGCCCCGGCAGGCCCTGGACGGCGGCCCCGACGGCCTGGACATCATAAGGCGCATCCTCCGGGAGGCCCCCTCGGTGCTCCGCCCAGGGGCCTGGCTGCTCCTGGAGCTGGGCGGCCAGCAGGAGGCAGCTGCCCTGGCCCGGAAGGCAGGCCTCAGGGACATACAGCTCAAAGAGGACCTGGCAGGACAGGTGCGCTTCCTGCTCTGCAGGAAGCCCCTGTAAAAATATTTGATTTTCTTATAAACCTATTTCTTGACTTTACCCCGACCCTAAAGTAAGATATTCAGGATTTTTCCCAAGGAGGGGTTTTATCCATGCACGAGAGCACCTGGATGGACCTTTTCATAGACCCCCATGTGGTGCCCCACTATGTATCCTATGCCTTCCTGGGCTCCCTCCTGCTGATAGCCATGGCCCTCCTGCTCAGGGGCTCCATGGCCCTGGTACCCAGGGGGTTCCAGAATGCCGTGGAGGCCGTGGCCGAGGCCATCCTGAACCTCAATCGGGAGAGCCTGGGAAGAACCTGGGGCGACAGGTTCATCCCCCTTACGGGCACCATCTTCATTTACATCCTGGTGTGCAACCTCATGGGGCTCATTCCAGGCTTCGCTGCCCCTACCAGCGACATAAATGTCACCGCTTCCATGGCCCTGCCGGTGTTTTTGGCCACCCACTACTACGGGCTCAAGGTGCACGGGCCGGGCTACATAAAGCACTTCCTGGGGCCGGTGCGCTCCCTCATGGCCCTGCCCCTGATGATGCTTATATTCGTCATAGAGATAATAGGGCATCTGGCCAGGCCCGTTACCCTCTCGGTGCGGCTCTTCGGCAACATGACCGGCAAGCACATAATTCTCATAGTGCTGGCCATCCTGGCCCCTGCGGTGGTGCCCTTCTTCATCCTGGCCCTGGGGGTGCTGGTCAGCGTGGTGCAGGCCCTGGTGTTCTGTCTTCTTTCGGTGCTTTATTTAGCAGGTGCCATAGAGGAGGCACACTGAGAATGTTTATTCTGAGAAAGGAGGAAGTGTCATGAGGAAGGTTCTTTCGGTAGCGCTGCTGGTGGCGGCCCTGGTGCTGGCTGCCGGCGTCGCCTTCGCTGCCGAGGAGGCGGCGAAGGAGGCCACCGGGGTGGCCGGCAACAAGATCTTCTACTACGCCCTGGCGGTGCTGGGCTGTGGCCTGGGCATCGGCCTGGCCGCCCTGGGCACAGGCATAGGGATGGGCTCGGGCCTGGGCGGTGCCTGCGAGGGCGTGGCCAGAAACCCCGGAGCCTCGGGCAAGATAACCACCACCCTCATCATAGGCCTGGCCATGATAGAGTCCCTGTGCATCTACGCCCTGGTGGTGGTGCTCATCGTGTTCTTCGTAAATCCCTTCAAGATTTGACAGGGGGAGGAGTTTCTCCTCAAAAGGGGGGCTGTCCCGCCCCCCTTTTCTTTTTCCCAGCCATCGGCCCTGATATAATCAAGACAGATGCCTCACTTCGGCCTCATAGACGAGGACGCCCTGGGCCCTGAGCAGGGGGCCCTCTTGAGGGCCAGACTCCATTGGCGCTCTGCCAAGCGGAGGCTCAGGGAGGGAAAGCTCCAGCACGGCCTGGCCACCCTGCAGGACGCCCTCAGCTGCGCCATGCAGTACTACCTGGCAAGCCCCCGGAGGCGCCAGGGCCTGAGGCTCCAGGGGACAGAGAACCTGGCCGACGACAGGACCGCCTACCAGGTGCTGGTGCGCTCAGGACTGCTGAGCCCCCAGGAGCTGGACTACCAGAGATTTGACCAGCTGCTGGAGGAGGCCTTCCAGGGCAAGGAGGTAGACTACCGCTGGGCCCTTAAGGCCGTACAGAAGGCCCTCCTGAGGCTGGGAGTGCTGCCTTTTGATGAGGAGGAGCTTCCACCCGAAGCCCCGGGCACCTTGTGAACTATGATATGATTAGAGAATGAGCAAGGCATGGTATGAAGGGCTTGAAAGCCCGGAAGAGAAACGCTACGAGGAGATGCTCCAGAAGGTAAAGGCAGCCGTGGCGCAGGGGCTGAGCTTCGCCCAGGCCGCCAGCCTTCTGCAGGGCGAGGACCCGGAGCTGAAGGCCGCCGTGCTGCAGGATGCCCTGAAGGTGCTCATAGCGGAGGAGCACTTCCAGGGACAGACCCCCCTGGAGAAGCTGGCCAGGCGCCTGAGGCTACCCCTGAGAAGGCTCCAGGAGGCCAAGGAGCAGATGCTGGAGGAAGTAAAGGAGGAGGCCATCAAGAGGTGGCGAAGAGAAAGCGGTGGCCCCTGGGATAGCGCCTAAGCCCCAGAATGCAAGAAGTACTGGAGATAGACATCCAGAGGCTGAAGAGGCATCCCGTCTTCCTCAAGCACCTGAGGTGGGATGTGACCCCTAAGGTGTTGTTTCGGCCCCGCTATCCCGGGCAGGGCAAGGATGTGGCCCAGGAGACTCAGGGCTTCATGTTCTATGTGGAGTACGCCCCGGGCTGCCCCAAGCCCACCCTCATGGTGATGAAGACCTATCAGCTGCGCTCAAAGACCATTGCCGAGGTGCAGGATGTGCCCCAGGAGCTCCTGTGGCAGGCCGTCAAGGAAGGCCAGGGGCAGGATGTAGCCGGCATGTACCCCATTGGAAAGGCCCTGGAGGCCTGGCTCAAGAGGAGCCTTGGTCTGACGGAGACCTCCCCTTAAACACCTCCTGCCTGACCCTCAAGGTCTGCTCAAGCCCCAGGAGGAACTTCAGGTACCTGAAGCCGAACTTCATGAGCTCCTCCTCGGAGCGCCTGAGGGTCTCCACCTCCTCCCTGGAAAGGTCAAACACCTGGAGGAACCGGCTCTGAAACACGTACCTCTTGAAGGCGTCCAGGTCGTAGCTGGCCATGAAGAACTGGGCCCGCTTGCCTTCGCCCAGCTCGGCCACCCCGGGGAGGTTGCGCCGCATGAGTATCTCCTTCCACTGGGCATTCATGGCCTCGTAGAGACTCACTTCCTGGTCGTCCTTCCAGCTGGCTATGCTCCAGTCGGTGTCCTCCAGGAAGCCCTTGCAGTGCTCCTCCCTGACCAGGAAGTAGAACTCCTCATGCTCCNCCTTGCCCTCGGGGGTGCTGACCTTGGCGGTGCCCTGTCCCACGGGATAGTAGCGGCAGCTCACGGGCCTGTCGGAGTAGACCCTGCAGCCCTCCTGGGCGTTTATAAGAAAGGGGCAGAGCCTTTCCGGCGGAGGCCCCATCCTTAGAAAGGCATAGGGATGGGAGGACTTCTCGTCCTCCTTCACCACCGCATAGCGGGCCAGGAACTCCCCCGAGCTCAGTCCCAGACGCCTCTTGAGCCTCAGTACATCGTAGGGCGTAAGCAGGATGTCTATGTTGGAGCAGCACTGAGTGAAACAACTTATCCCCTTGTAGCAGCGGAACCTGAAGCGGGACCGCAGGCTCAACTGCTGGGGCTGCACCGGCCTCATGTTGAACATGGTCCTTTCTCCTTGCCTTGGGAAGTTTATCTATTCTAACACACCCGCCGCAGCCTTCATCGCAACCCTGCCAGGAGTTTTGCAGAGATGCAAAAGATGTGGGAGTGAAAATCCTTTTGTTTCAACAAGTTATAGTTGGCACAGTCCTTGTATGTATAAAGGGCAGAATGAAGGACGAAAGGCCTATAGAAAGGAGGGAGGGTCAGATGAAAAGGACCATAGCAAATAAGGCAGCCCTGGTGGGCGCAGGAGTAGGGGTGGCGCTGTTTGCCCTTTTCGGGCTCCTTCCGGGTTCCTTCCTGGGAGGGGTAATGGGGTTGAACATAGCGGGGCTTCTCTTTGGCCATCCCGTCAGCTCGGCAGTTCTTCCCCGGCTGATAGTAGCCCTAGGAATGCTCCTGGGCGTGATGGTTGCCGGTGCGGTGTTCGTAGTGGCAGGTAGCGCCGCCGGCTGGCTGGTGGGCCTGGCCGTTGAGGCCCTCAGGCCGGTGAAGCTGCCCAAGGAGGAGAAGGCCAAGGTTTAAAACCATAGAAAGGAGGGGCGGAGAAAGATGACTACTTCAGCAAGGATAGGAAGAAGGATAGGGGCGGCAATCGGGTTCATCGCCTTCCTCATCTTCGGTCTGGTGCCGGGGTTTTACTTCGGCAGCTACGGTAGCCTGGTGGTGCTGAAGCACCTCTTGGGCAGCGCAGTGGAGCCCTCCATACTGGCCCGGATAGTCGTGGTGGTGGGCACCATGCTGGGGCTTTTCTGCATGGCCTCCGTGAGCATTGTGCTGGGGGCAGTGTTCGGCACTGCCATAGGCTACCTCACCGACCTGGCCACTAAGCCGGCCAGGAAGCCTGCCGAGGCCAAGGCCAAGGCCCACTGACCTGCGAGGGGGTTGTCCTTAAAGGGAAGGGCAGCGGGGTTGCCCTTCCCCTTTCTATTTCTTGGCAGCTGTGATGACCACGGTATCCTCAAGGCGGTGTTCCCCCTGGGGGCTGAGCCCGGCCTCCCTTAAAAACCCCTTGAGCTCCTGGGGGCTGTAGCAGCGGCCCTCCTGGGTGCTAAGGAGCATGTTTATTGAAAACAGCGCCCCCCTGAGGGGGGCGGTGTGCCTCCGGTTGATGTAGAACTCATGGACCGCCACCCTGCCTCCAGGCGCCAGGGCCTCTCTGGCCCGCCCCAGGAGCCTCAGGCAGTCCTGGGCCCCGTAGGCATGAAGCACCTGGCTTATGAGCACCAGGTCGTAGCCCCTGCCCAGGGAGGTATGGAAGAAGTCCCCTGCCCTTAGCCTCACCCCGGTGCCCCTCAGGAGGGGGCGGGCCACCTTGATGGTCTCGGGCAGGTCCAGAAGGGTACTCTGAATGCCCCTGTTGGCCATGAGCCTGCTGTAGGTACCCGGGCCCCCGCCCAGGTCCAGGGCCCTTCGCACCCCTCTCAGGCCTATGGCCCTCAGCACTTGGGGGGCCTTCAGCACCGAGGCGCTGTGCATGCCCAGGATGAAGCTCCTGTGGTCGCGCTCCACCTGAGGGGGCCGGCCCGTCCTGATGACCTCCTCCAGATGGCCCCATCGGTGCCACAGGGTCGCCGAATGGCGAATTATGTGGCCCTGGTAGTAAGGGGAAGCCTTAAGAAGGAACCTGCTGCTGATGGGGGCGTTCTGGTACCTCCCCTCCCTGTCCTTTCGCAGAAGGCCCAAGGCCACCAGGGCATCCAGGAGCATCGGGGTGGCCCGCTCAGAGCTGCCGAGCCTGCGGCAGAGGGCCTCTGGCCCCAAGGGCCTTTGGAGATGCTCAAACACCTCGTAGGCCACGGCCACCTGAAGCACCCTGGAGGCCCAGTAGGAGCTGTAAAGTTCCCTGAGGCGCCTGAACTCCTTTTTAATGTTCATTCCTCAGCAAGGAACAGCCTCCTGGGCTCCTCCTTGAGGGGCTCCAGGGGCCTGATGTCCTTACCCTCTATGCCCAGCTCCTTGAAGCGCCTCAGCGAGGGTAGCACCCTGTGCTCCAGGGAGCCCACGGCATTGCCGTATGTCCTGACCGCCTTGGCGAGGGTATCGCCCAGCTCCCTGAAGTGGCCCGTCCAGGTGTAGAGCCTCTCGTAGAGCTCCTGCCCCAGCCGGGCGATCTCCTGGGCGCTCTCGGCCAGGTCCGCCTGCCTCCAGGCATAGGCCACGGCACTGAGGAGGGCAAACAGGGAGGTAGGGGTGGCCAGGAGCACCCTGCTCTGCACGCTCTGCTCCCACAGCTCGGCCGAGGCCTCCAGGGCAGCGGCCAGGGAGCTTTCGCTGAGGAACATCACCACCAGCTCGGGGCTCCGCTCAAACTGCTTCCAGTACTCCTTGGAGGAAAGGGCCTTCACATGCTCCTGCACATTCCTGGCATGGCGCTTCAGGGCCTCGGCCCTGGCCTCCTCGGTCTCGGCCGCATGGATGTCGTAGATGGCCTCGGGACACTTGGCATCCACTACAATCTGCCCTCCCTCTGGCAAGTGAATCACCATGTCGGGCTTAAGCCGCTGTCCCTGGGCACTTACGCTTACCTGCTCGCTGAAGTCGCAGTGCTTCACCATTCCCACCAGCTCCACCNCCCTCCTGAGTTGCACCTCGGCCCAGCGGCCCCGCACATGGGGCCTCCTCAGGGCAGTGGTAAGGCCCTGAAGCTGGCGCTGAAGCTCTTGATGGCTCTGAAGGAACATCTTCAGTTGCTTATCCAGCCCGGTGTGCTTGAGCTCCACGTCGTGAATGCGCTTCTCATAACGCTTGAGGGNCTCCTGAAGAGGCGCTATGACGGCATCCACCTGGGCCTTGTGCTCCTTCAGGCTTCCTTCGGCCCTGCCCAGAACGGCCTGAAGACTCTCGGCCGCCCTGCGGAGGAACTCCTCGGAATTGCTCTTGAGCACCTGGGCCGACAGGGCCTGAAAGGCCTCCTTCATCCGCTGCTCCATGTCGCGCTCCTTCTGCAGGACCTCCTTCAGCTCCCTCAGGCTGGCCTCGGCCGCCGCCTTCTGCTGCTGGGCCTGAAGGAGGGCCTGCCCGGCAGCCTGAAGCCTCCTGGTAAAGAACAGCCCCAGGGCCAGGGCCGAAAGGGCCGCCCCCACTACCAGACCAAAGAGGAAAAGCTCCACCGCACACCTCCTTCCCGTGGCTCCCTTATAGTAGCATAGGGATATGGGTGGGGAGAACCGCAGGCTGGGGGTGCACACCTCCATCCAGGGGGGGCTCAGCAGGGCCCTGCTGAGGGCCCAGGCCCTGGGCTGCAGCGCCGTGCAGATCTTCACCCACAGCCCCAGGGGCTGGACCCTCAGGCCCATAAGCGCCCGGCAGGCCAGGGGATTCCAGGCCCTGAGGAAGGAGCTACGGCTGAGCCCCCTGTGCGTGCATGCCTCCTACCTGGTGCACCTGGCAAGCTCAAGTGCCCTGGTAAGAAGACGCTCCGTGTGGCTCCTCAGGAAAGAGCTTCAGAGGGCCCAGGCCCTGGCCGCCGAGTNCCTCATCGTGCATGTTGGCCCGGAGCCTTCAGCCCTCAGGGCCTGCCTCAAGGAGGCCCTCCGGGAGGGCCCCTTCAGGGTGGGCCTGCTGCTGGAGAACACCGCCAAGGGGCCCAGCCCGGGCACACTCCTTGAGCTCGCCCAGGAGGTGGGTGCCCGGGGCCTGTGCCTGGACAGCTGCCACGCCTTTGCCCAGGGCTACGACCTCCGCAGCCCCCGGGGCCTCGGGAGCCTCCTCAAGGAGCTTCCCCCGGAGGCAGTAAGGCTCATCCATCTGAACGACTCCAGGGCCCCCTTGGGCTCGGGCATAGACCGGCACGCCCACCTGGGCCGGGGGCACATAGGCCTTGAGGGGCTCAGGGCCCTGCTCCAGGCCTACCCCCAGGTGCCCGTCATACTGGAGACCCCCCGAAGAAACGACAGGGACGACCTGAGGAACCTCCAGCAAGCCAGAGAGCTGATAAGGACACAATCGTTGCCTCAATTGAATCGTTCTTAAAAATTCACCTATCGTTCTTTGAATTGATTTTTCTGTTGACATATTTGGAATTATGTATTAAATTCTAAGCTGATGCTCAAGAGGTTGTTCTCATCGGGAGTGAGGGCCGACGTGCTGTCGCTCCTTTTGGAGAGCCCGGAGGAGAAGTTCTATGTCCGGGAGGTGGCCAAGCTCCTGAGGAAGAATCCCTCGGCAGTCAAGAGGGAGCTGGACAACCTGGAGAAGATGGGCATTCTCCGAAGCCAGAAGGNGGCCAACCTCCGCTACTTCCAGGCCAACAAGGAATCCCCCCTGTTTTCGGAGCTCCAGGGGCTCATTACCAAGTCCCTGGGGCTGGCAGGCAACCTGAAGGCGGTGCTTAGGGCCCACGGGGNGGAGGCTGCCTTCATCTGGGGCCCCTATGCCGAGGGCAGGGATGTCAAGACGGTGAACCTGTTTGTGATAGGCGGCCGGGAGCTCGATGCGGCCGAGCTGAGGCGGCNGGCCAGCCGATTCGGCTATCGCCTGAGGCTCAAGCAGGTAAGCCGAGAGGACTTCAGCAGGAGGCGCTCCAGGAGGGATGCCCAACTGGCCCAGGTCCTCAGGGCCAAGAGGATAAACCTCCTGGGCAGGGTTTAAATTTGGCCGCCCTCCTGGGGGGCGGCCGGGGAAAGGAGGTGAGTTGATGGCTACCAAGAAGAAGGCTGCCACCAAGAAGGCCGCTGCCAAGAAGACCACCACCAAGAAGGCTGCTGCCAAGAAGACCACCGCCAAGAAGACTGCCGCCAAGAAGACCGCTGCCAAGAAGACCACCGCCAAGAAGGCTGCTGCCAAGAAGACCACCGCCAAGAAGGCCGCTGCCAAGAAGACCACCGCCAAGAAGAAAAAATAAGGCAAGCTCGGGGTGGGAGAGGGAAAAATCAAGGGCCCTCTCCCACCCCACCTGCTCTTGCGGGTCCTGCTTTTCTCCTAAGCCTGGCTCAGGTAGTTGAGCCTGGAGGTTTCCTCCTTTTCCTCGGGCGAGGTCCTGACCTGCCACACCTCCTGGGCCCGAAGCAACGCCTGGGCAAAGCGGACATTGCTTTTGTGCCCGGTGCGCTTGGCCAGGATGTAGCCCCTGATGGGAAAGCCCAGGAGGCTCAAGTCGCCCAGGAAGTCCAGGAGCTTGTGTCGGAGGAACTCGTCGTGGAACCTCAGCCCGCCGGGGTTGAGCACCCCTGTTTCGCTGAACACCACGGCGTTTTCCAGCGAGCCCCCCCGGGCCAGCCCCTTGGCCCTGAGACGCTGAACATCCCTGAGGAACCCGAAGGTCCTGGCCGGGGCCACCTCCTTGAGAAAGCTCTGGGGGGTGAGCTCCAGGCTCATTTGCCTCAGGCCCATGAGCCTGTGGGGGAAGTGAGCCACATAGGTTATGCGCCTTCCAGGATAGGGCAGGACATAGAACTCCGCATGGCCCTCCTTGAAGGCGAAAGGCCGAAGTATCTCCAGGTGGGGCCTGGGGGAGCGCTGAGGGGCCAGCCCCACCTGCAGTATCTGCCTGGCAAAGCCCTGGGCACTACCGTCCAGGATAGGGATCTCGGGGCCCTGCACCTGCACCAGGAGGTTGTCCACCCCCAGGCCCGCCAGAGCGGCCAGCAGGTGCTCCACCGTCCTGACCTTTACCCCGTCCTCGGCCAAGGTGGTGCAGAAGGCGCTCTCGGCCACCGCCTTGAGGGTAGCAGGCACCCTCACCCCCTTGCGCACGAAGACCACCCCGGTGTCCCGGGCCGCAGGCCTCAGCAGCACGGCACAGGGCCTGCCGGTATGAAGCCCTATGCCCTCGATGCGCACCTCGGCCCTTATGGTGTGCTGCTGTCTCATGCCCTAGGCTCAGGTTGCAATAACGGTGCCATGACATAATATCCCTATTTCAAAAGGGGTTTTATTCCTACGGTGTGGCGCCAGCCTCACAGCATGTTGAAGGTTTGCCACACTCTACAGGGCCCCGCCCACCACCAGCTGGGGTACCCTCAGGGTCGGCTGGGCGTCGGCGACCGGCACTCCCTGGGCATCCTTTCCGCAGGTGCCTATGGAGAAGCCCAGGTCGGAGCCCACCATGTCAATCTCTCTCAGCACTTGGGGGCCGTTGCCGCACAGGGTGGCGCCCCTGACGGGCTCGCCCACCCGGCCACCCTCTATGATGTAGGCCTCCTCGGCGTAAAAGACGAAGTCCCCGCTTACGGTGTTGACCTGCCCGCCGCCCATCTTCTTGACCAGCAGGCCTTTGGGGGTGGCCCGGATGATTTCCTCAGGCTCGGTGCTGCCGGGGGCGATGAGGGTGTTGGTCATCCTGGGGATAGGCCGGTGCCTGTAGGACTGCCTCCGGCCGTTCCCCGTAGGCTGGGCCCCCGCCTTGAGGGCCGAAAGCCTGTCGTGCATATAGCTGAGCAGAACCCCTTCCTGTATGAGCACGGTGCGCTGCCCGGGGGTGCCCTCGTCGTCAAAGACCAAGGAGCCCCTTTGACCCTTGAGAGTGGCGTCGTCCAGGACGGTGATGAGCTCCGACGCCACCTTCTGGCCCAGCTTTCCCGAGTATACCGACAGGCCCTCCTGGGCCAGGTCGGCCTCCAGGCCGTGGCCCACGGCCTCGTGTATCATGGTGCCGCCGGCCTGGGAGGAAAGCACCACCGCCATCCTGCCCCCCGGAGCCCTGGGGGCCCTGAGCATCAAGGCGGCCCTCCGGGCCGCCTTGCGGGCAAGCTCATGGGGGGGGTGGGTCCGGAAGAGCTCGAACCCCCGGGTGCCTCCCACGGGCTCATAGCTGCTCTGAAGCACCCCGTCCTTCTGGGCCACTACCTGGACGGCCAGCAGGCACTGCCGGCGCTCGTCCTCAACCCAGAAGCCCTCCCAGGAGGCGATAAAGACCCGCTGGGTGTAGTCCCGATAGTTCACGCCCACCTGGCTTACCAGGGGACTTTCCTCCCTGGCCGCCTCATCGGCCTCCTTCAGGAGGGCCACCTTCCGGGAAAGCTCTACTGCCTGGGGGTCCTCCTCTATTGCCAGATGTGCCTTCGGAGGCCGCTGGCTAAGTCCTAAATGAAGCTCCGCCTCCTGGGGGGCTTGCCTGAGGGCGGCCAGGAGGGTCCGGGCGAGGCCCAGTAGGCCCCTGGGGCTGAGGTCGTTGCCGTAGGCATAGGCGGTGCGCCCCCCGTGGATGACCCTCAGGCCCACTCCCACCTCGGCGCTCTGAAGGAGTTTCTCTACCCTCTGCTCCTCCAGTCTTATGGCGCAGTCGGTGGTGTGCTCGGCAAAGAGCTCCGCATACTGAAGCCCTGGAAAGTAGAGCTCCTTGAGGACCTTCTGGGCAAGCTCGGGGTCAATCAAAGGCTTCTTTCTTTACTCCTCGGGGGTTTTTGTGAAAAATATTATACCATGCCTTCATTGGGGGTAATAGGCGGAAGCGGTCTTTACGAGATGGAGGGCCTCAGGCTGGTGGGCAAGGAGGAGGTGCGCACCCCCTACGGAGAGCCCTCCGGGCCTTACACCATAGCGGAGGCCCAAGGAAGGCAGATGGTGTTTCTCCCTCGGCATGGGCAGGAGCACTCCATACCGCCCCATAAGGTGAACTACCGGGCCAATGTATGGGGGATGAGGGAGCTGGGGGTGGAGCGCATCGTGGGAGTAAACGCGGTCGGCGGGCTGGGCATTGAGCCCGGCACCTTGGTGCTGCCCGAGCAGGTGATAGACCTTACCCTGGGGGGGCGGGCGGGCACCTTCTACGACGGCCCAGATGTGGTGCACATAGACTTCACCGAGCCCTTCTGTCCCGAGCTCAGGGAGTTCCTGGCCCAGGTGGCCGAGGCCCAGGGCCTGAGGATACACCTGGGGGGCACCTATGTGTGCACCCAGGGGCCCAGGCTGGAAAGCGGGGCGGAGATTCAGGCCTTCCGGCGCCTGGGGGCCCACCTGGTGGGCATGACGGCCATGCCCGAGGCCGCCCTGGCCAGAGAGCTTCAGCTCTGCTATGTCTCGGTGTGCGTGGTGACCAACTGGGCAGCGGGGATAAAGAAGAAGCGGCTCAGCACCACCGAGGTGCTCCAGATGATGAGACAGCGCAGCCGGGACATCCAGGGGCTTGTCTTGGGGCTCCTGGCTCATCTGCCCGGCAAAAGGGGCTGTGGATGCCAGGAGGNCCTCAGGGACGCCAGGCTTTAGGAAAGGCCCAGTTGTTTCATCTTGGCCCTCAGGGTGTTGCGGGTTATTCCCAGCGCCCTGGCGGCCCTGAGCTTGTTGCCCTTGGTCTCCTTGAGGGCCAGCTCTATGAGGGCCCGCTCCNCCTCGCCAAGGACGGTCTCGTACAGCCTGGAGCCCCCCTTCAGGTTGCCCAGGCGTCCTAGGTAGCCCCTGAGTTTTTCATGGAGGAACTCCCTGAAGCTGAAACGCCTCAGTGGGTTGGGCTCCATCACATCGGCGGCCCTTATCCTGGGGCCCTGGCTGAGGAAGTATGCCCTGTGCACCAGGTCCTTCAGCTCCTTCACATTGCCTTCATAGGGGCGGCCGCGGAGGAGCTCCTTGGCCTTGGGGCTGAGGNGTTTGGGCCTGCTTTGAAGGACACTGCAGAGTTCTCGGAGGAACAGCTCTGCCAGGGGCACGATGTCCTCCCGTCTGTCCTTCAGGGGGGGCACCTGAAGCAGCAGTCCCTTAAGGGGCGGACTGGCCCCCTCGGGGAGGCTCAGCATGAGCTTCAGCTCAGCCCTGAAGGGACGCTCCAGGGAGGGCCACTTGAGGAGCCCCTCGGCCTGAAGCCCCTGGAGGGCCCCTACGGCCTGGCTGCTCAGGGCCTCGGAGCACTCTACCAGGAGGCTCCCTCCCCTGGCCTCCTCAACCGCCCGGGGAAGCTGGCCCTCCTCCCTGAGGACCACGAAGGGGGCACAGCAGCCCATGGCCCGTTCATGGATGGCCCTGGCCAGGAGCTTTCTGCCGCTCCCCCGCTGGCCGCAGAGTATCACCACCGTGCCCCGTCGGGCCGCCCGGGGCAGCAGCCCCAGCAGCCGCTTCATCTTGGGGCTGTGGGCCACCAGGGAGGCCTCGGCCCTCTGAAAGCCCCCGAGCTCCCTGTGAAGGAACACCTCCTGGAAGGCCCTCCGAAGGGCCTGAAGCACGGGCCCGGGCCTCAGGGGCTCGGGCAGCACTGCCAGGGGTCTCAGCTCCTGAAGCCCTGCGCCGCTGCCGTTGGAGAGCACCACCAGGGGGGCCTCGGGATGGTAGGCCCTCAGGCGCCTCAGGTCCTGCAGGGCCTGAGGGCTCCTCAGGTCCGCCACCACGGGCCAAGCCCCGTACTGAAGTGCCCTGGCTCCTGCAGGAAGCCTCTGGCGGTGCTGCACCTGGTAGCCCCAGGGCTCTACCCAGTCCCTCAGTTGCCCGGGCAATACTTGGTCGGCACTGAGAAGGAGAAAATTCCGTTGCATCTACTCCCCCGGCAAGAATACGGCACTAATTATCTGCCCCTGCAGAAGACCTTGTCAAGGGGAAAATTGCTTTTTCCCTGCCCCGGGGGGTAAAGTATGAATAAATGGAGCTTTTCAAGGAAGAGCCCCTGGCCTTCAGGATGTGCCCCAGGGACCTCAGCGAGTATGTGGGCCAGGAGCATATCCTGGGCCCCGGAAAGCTCCTCAGAAGGGCCATTGAGGCCGACCGTCTGAGCTCCCTTATCCTTTACGGCCCCCCTGGCACCGGCAAGACCGCCCTGGCCAGGGTGATAGCCCACAGAAGCAAGGCAAGGCTCTACTGGCTCAACGCTGCCACGGCCGGGCTGCAGGAGCTGAGGAAGGTAATCGCCGAGGCCCGGAAGCTCCGGCGCTCTGGCCAGAGGTGCATCCTGTTTCTGGACGAGATTCACCGCTTCAACAAGCTTCAGCAGGACGCCCTGCTGCCGGATGTAGAGGAGGGAAACCTTGTCCTCGTTGCCGCCACGGTGGAAAACCCCTTCTTCTATGTGAACTCCGCCCTGCTTTCCCGCAGCCAGGTATTTGAGCTCAAGCCCCTGGGGGAGGAGCACATCCTGGAGCTACTGAGGCGAGCCCTCCAGGACCCCCACAGGGGCCTGGGAGCCCTGAGGGTGCAGGCCTCGGAGGAGGCCCTCAGGCACCTGGCCAGGATGGCCGAGGGGGACGCCCGCAGGGCCCTGAACGCCCTGGAGGTGGCTGTCCTCACCACCCCCAGGGGGGCGGACGGAGCGGTGCGCATAGACCTTCAGGCAGCAGAGGAGTCCATCCAGAAAAAGGTGGTGCTTTACGACAGGCAAGGGGATGAGCACTACGACACCATCAGCGCTTTCATAAAGAGCATGAGGGGCTCAGACCCCGACGCCACGGTCTACTGGCTGGCCAAGATGCTGTATGCCGGTGAGGACCCCCGTTTCATCGCCCGAAGGATAGTAATCTGCGCCTCCGAGGATGTGGGCAATGCCGACCCCATGGCCCTGGTGGTGGCCACCTCGGCCCTCAGAGCGGTGGAGTTCGTGGGCATGCCCGAGGCCCGCATACCCCTGGCCCAGGCGGCCCTCTATGTGGCCCTGGCGCCCAAGTCCAACGCCTGCTACATGGCCATAGAGGAGGCCCTCAGGGATGTAGCCCAGGAGCCCACCCAGGCCGTACCCCAGCACCTGAGGGACGCCAACTACCCGGGAGCAAAACAGCTGGGAAGGGGCCAGGGCTACAAATACCCCCACAGCTACCCCAACGGCCAGCTCAAGCAGGAGTACATGCCCAGGAAGAAGCGCTACTGGAAGGAGCCCAGGCCCCCCCAGAGAAAATGAACCCCAGCACTCCCCCTTGACCACCACCCCAGGAGGAGTAGAATCTCCTTAGAAACTCTGAAAGGAGGTAGTGCAATTATGAAGGGCAAGACGGCCATAGTGGTGTGCCTGGCTCTGCTTGTCTCCGCCACTGCCTGGGGCATACACGAGATCATTCCGTCGGAGNCCTTCGTGCCCCCGCCGCCGGCAGATGCCGAGGCACTGAACGAGTACATAGTGCTGAACAACCCCTACAGGGCCTGGCGGCTGTGGCCCGGAAAGGGCAGGCTCTACGAGGCCCGGCCNCCCTTGGGGTTGGCCACCACCTTTGTGAACGACACCGCCTACTGGGGCATCAAGCGCAAGAAGGGGCTGGCCGACGGGGCCATAATCGTGCTGGAGAACTACTCTCCGGCCACTCGGGAGTTCCTGGGCCTGTTCGTGATGTACAAGGTTAAGGGCTACAACCCCGGGGCAGGCGACTGGTTCTGGGCCCAGTACGACCCCTCTGGCAAGCCCGTGGCCGCAGGCAGAGNGAAGGCCTGCATAGACTGCCACCAGAAGGCCAAGGACAACGACTACATCTTCACCGGGAGGGTCAGATGAGAAATGTAGGTGGGCTGGACAAGGCCGTCCGCATTCTCCTGGGGGTAGGGCTGGCCCTGCTGGGGGTGCTGGCCCCCATGGGGGCGGGGCCCAGGGTGGCTGTGCTCCTGGTGGCAGCCGTTGCGCTGTTTACGGGACTCTTTGGGTTCTGACCCCTGTGGAAGGTGCTCGGTGTGAGCACCCACAAGGAGGAGGGGCCCTGAAGCCCCTCCAATGAAAAAGGGGGAGCCTCCTGGCTCCCCCTTTAGAGTACTTCTTGGCTGCCTCAGGAGGCTGCCGCCGCCTCGGCCTGGGCCTTCTTGGCCTCCCTGGCGGCCCGCTTAGCTGCTGCGGCCTCAAAAACCTCCTGGGCGTTGAAGGTGCCCTCTATGGCCTGTACCGGGCAGCGAGCGGTGCAGATGCCGCAACCAATACAGCGGGCCTGGTCAATAGTGTGCTTCTTTTTCCTCTCGCCCCAGGCGGCATCCACGGGACAGACCTTCATGCACACTCCGCAGCCAATGCACTTGTCCGTGACGAAGGCCTTGGGCCTGTGGGGAATATACTCTTTGATGGCCCCGGTGGGGCAGTTGGGCACGCACAGGCCGCAGACCTTGCACTTTGCCAGGTCAATCCTGGAGAGGTTGTCGGTGATGCTGGGGGCATCGAAGGGGCAGACCTTGACGCACTTTCCGCAGGCAATGCAGCCTACCTGGCAGTTCCGTCGGGTCTGCACCCCCTTGTCCCTGCTGTGGCAGGCCACCAGCACCTCCCTGGAGGCCGGAAGCACCTCTATGACCTTCGTGGGGCAGGCCTGCTCGCACTTGCGGCAGCCGGTGCACTTGGTGATGTCCACGAAGGGCAGGTGCTCTTCGGTCATGGTGATGGCGTCAAAGGGGCAGACCCTGGCGCAGGTGCCGTAGCCCAGGCAACCGTAGCGGCAGGCCTTGTCGCCGCCGCCGGCCAGGATGGCGGCCCGGCAGTCCTGTACCCCCTCGTACTTGAAGCGCTTTACCGACTTGTTCCAGCCGCCCTGGCACATGATGCGGGCAAACTCGGGCTCCTTGGGCACGGGCTTCTTGCCCGTAATCAGGGCCACCATCTCCGCCGAGTGGGCCCCGCCAGGGGTGCACAGGTTCGGGGGGACATCGGGCTCCAGCACTACGGCCTCGGCATACTGCTCGCAGCCCGGATAGCCGCAGGCCCCGCAGTGGGCCCCGGCCAGGTGCTCCCTGACCTGCTCTATCCTGGGGTCGCGCTTGACCGCAAAGCGCTTGGCCGCCATGGCCAGGCCCCAGCCGAACAGGGCCCCTACCCCAAGAATGAAGACAACGGTGAACTTGATGGTCTGAACCAGATCCACCGAGGGCCGGGCCTCTATGCCGCCGCCCACGCCCGCCTGAGGAAGGGAAACAAAAAGGGCCTCCAAAAGGGCCCTTATGGTCTGTAGGAGCTCAAACATATCCTGGGCTCACCTCCTAACTATTATACCATCTCAGAGGGTTATGAGGCCCGCAAAGCCTGAGAAGGCCAGGGCTATGAGGGCAGTGGTTATCCAGGCGATGGGCATACCCCTGAAGGGCCGGGGCACATCGGCCAGCTCCAGCTTCTCCCTGATGCTGGCCATGATGGTCAGGGCCAGGGCGAAGCCCACCCCCGAGCCCAGGCCAAAGAACAGGCTCTCCAGGAAGCCGTAGCGCTCCCCGGCGTTGATGAGGGGTACCGCTATGATGATGCAGTTGGTGGTGATGAGGGCCAGGTAGACCCCCAGCTTGTAGTAGAGCCCTGGGCTCACCTTGCGCATTATGGTGTCGGCAGCCTGCACGAAGGCGGCCACTATGCCGATGAAGATGATTATCTTAAGAAAGGTGATGTCAAAGGGGATCATCACCTGGGTGAAGGCCACCCAGCTGAGGGCCGCCGCTATAACCATCACGGCGGTGAAGGTGATGCTCATGCCCACGGCGGTCTCCATCTTCTTGGAAACGCCGAAGAATATGCACAGGCCCAGAAACCGGGTGAACACAAAGTTGTTTATGAGCGAGGCCGCTATGAACAGCTCAAAGAGCTTTCCCAGTTCCTTCATCAGTGCCCTCCTGTGACGCCCCCGGCGCCCTTGCCGCCGTAGAAGCGAATGTCTATCCAGTTGAACAGACCCATGAGCAGGCCCACCACCAGGAACCCCCCGGTGGGCATTATGAAGATGAGCAGGGGCTTGGCCTGAACTATGGTCATGCCCAACAGTTGCCCCTTGCCCAGCAGCTCCCTGAAGAAGCTGATGCAGACCAGGGCCGCCAGGAAGCCCAGGCTGGAGCCCAGGCCGTCAAAGAAGCTGGGCAGGGGCTTGTTCTTGCTGGCAAACATCTCGGCCCTGGCCAGGATGGAGGCGAAGGCCACTATTATTTGGATGTACAGGCCTATCTCCTTGTAGGCGGCCCTGGCGTAGGCGGCCATGATCATGTCTATGATGGTCACCCAGCCGGAGATGATGAGCATGAAAATGGGAAGCCTTATGCGGGGATGGATTATGGGCCTCAGCAGGGCTACCGTGGTGTTGACCATCACCTGCACGAACACCNCCGCCACCCCTAGGAGGAAGCCGTTGCGGATGCTGGTGGTCACCGCTATGGCAGGGCAGAGGCTGATGACCAGCCTGAAGATGACATTCTCCTTGAACAGGCCGTCCTTCAGTATCTGGATGTAGCTAATCCTTCTCTGCGGAAGCGCCACTGCCATGTCCTGCCTCCTCCGTGGGTGGTTTTTCCGGCAGGCCCTCCTTCAGGACCTGCTCCAGGAACTCTATGCCTCCCTTTATGGCGTCCTCGGCCACTGCCCGGGTGGAGATGGTGGCCCCGGTGATGGCCTGGATGTATTCCTCCGTGGGCACCTTCAGTACCTTCAGCTGCTCCTTCCTCTTTCCTACGAACCGCTGCTTAAACCAGTCGTACTCAATCTCGTCGCCCAGCCCGGGGGTCTCGGCATGGTGGAGGATGTCTATCTTCTGAATCACCAGGTCGGTGTCCACGGAAAACAGCACATTTATGTAGCTGGAGTAGCCCTTTCCGAAGCTCTGCACCACATAGCCGATAACCTGGCCGTCCTTCTTGGCCACGAAGTACTCGGCATGTTTTTCATGGGGGTACCAGTCGCCCAGCTTGTCTATGGCGTTGGCCATGGGCATGAGGGCCTGAAGGGCCTGGCGCTTCTCCTCCTCGGCCTTGCGGTAGATTATGGGGGAGGTCTTGGAGTATACCGCCGCCATCAGCACCCCGGCCACCACATAGAGGAGCACCAGGGTCAGGGTTATGCGGGCAATCTCCCGGGGGGTCATTTCCTGGCCTCCCGGGGGGTGCCAAACACCCTGGTCTTGACCGCCCTGTCTATGAGGGGGGCAAAGCAGTTCATGAGCAGAATGGCAAACATCACGCCCTCGGGATAACCCGCCCACAGCCTTATGAGGACCGTGAGGGCCCCGCAGCCTACGCCGAAGATTATCTGTCCCTTCCTGAGGATGGGGCAGGTGACATAGTCGGTGGCCATGAAGAAGGCCCCCAGGATGAGGCCGCCGCTGAGAAGGTGCAGGATGGGGTCGCCGGCAAAGAGGACGAACTTGCCGGTCTCGGGGTCCTTGCCCCCCAGGGCCCAGGTCAGCACGGCCACCGTGGCCAGATAACTGAGGGGTATGTGCCAGGTGATGTAGCGCCTGGCCAGGAGAAAGCCCGCCCCGACAAGCAGTGCTATGGCGGAGGTCTCCCCTATGGAGCCCGCCCTCTGGCCTATGAAGAGCTGGAAGTAGAGGTTGCCCTTGGTGCCGAAGACCTCCAGGAGCTCGGCCATTCCCTCCTCCTTGAGTATCCCCAGGGGGGTGGCGGTGGTCTTGGCGTCCAGGGCCAGGAAGGCAGCGGTGGGCTCCGCCCAGGTGGTCAGGGCCCTGGGCCAGGTAATGAGGGCAAAGGCCCGGCCCACCAAGGCCGGGTTGAAGATGTTGTAGCCCAGCCCCCCGAAGAGCTGCTTGGCTATGGCCACCGCCACAACGGAAGATATCAAGGGGATGTAGAAAGGGGCGGTGGAGGGAAGGTTCATCCCCAGAAGCAGCCCCGTTAGGAAGGCGCTGCCGTCGGAGACCGTTACGGGCTTTCCGGCCAGGCGCTGCACGAACCACTCGCTAAAGAGGCTTCCGGCAATGCTCAGGAGCACCACCCACAGGGCCCTGGGGCCAAAGTAGTAAAGGCCCATCAGGAGGGCAGGAAGGAGGCTCAGGTTCACGCTCCACATTATCCTGCTTACGCTTTCCTCGGTGCGGATGTGGGGGCTTATGGAGACGACCAGGGGCCTCTGTTCTACTGCCATCTGGGGCCCTCCCTCACGGTTTCACCTGGGACTTGGCCAGCCTGACCAGCTGCACTATGGGCCTGCGGGAGGGGCAGACGAAGGCACAGGAGCCGCACTCAAAGCAGTCAAAGAGATTGTACTCCTTGGCCTCCTCGTAGCGGCCCTTCTCTGCCAGCACGCTGAGGATGGAGGGCATGAGGCCCATGGGGCATATGTCCACGCACCGGCCGCAGCGAATGCAGGGCAGGAAGCTTTCGGTATGCACTACCTCGGCCTGGGACATCACCAGGAGCCCCGAGGTACCCTTCATCACCGGCACCTCCAGACTGCCCAGGGCGAAGCCCATCATGGGGCCTCCGGCCAGTACCTTGACCGCCTCCTCCTTGAGCCCCCCGCAGTCCTGAAGGACATCCTTGACCAGGGTGCCGATTCTCACCAGCAGGTTTGAAGGCTCCTTTATGCCCTCCCCCGTGACGGTGACCACCCTTTGCACGAGAGGCCTTCCGAGGTGCACCGCCTCGTAGATGGCCAAGGCGGTGCCCACATTCTGCACCACGGCGCCCACATCCATGGGCAGCCCCCTGGGAGGCACCTCCCGGCCCGTGAGGGCCTTTATGAGCATCTTCTCGGCCCCCTGGGGGTACTTGACCTGCAGGGCGCAGACCTGTACGTCGGGGTGCTCCCGGGCGACCTGCTCCATGGCCTGGAGGGCATCGGGCTTGTTGGCCTCTATGCCCACAAAGCCCTTCCTCACCCCCAGGACCTTCATTATTATCCTCAGGCCTTCCAGGACCTCCCGGGGGCGCTCCACCATGAGGCGGTGGTCGGCCGTCAGGTAGGGCTCGCACTCGGCCCCGTTGAGAATCACCACATCAATGGGCTTTTCCTTCGGGGGGGAGAGCTTCACCGCCGTGGGGAAGGCCGCCCCGCCCATGCCCACGATGCCTGCGGCCCTTATGCGCGCCTTGAGCTCATCCGGGGGGAGGTCCAGATAGTTGGGGGTCTCCTGAAGGGCCTCCCACTCGTCCCTGCCGTCTGCCTCCACCACCACGCACTGCGACAGCCTTCCCGTGGGAAGGAGGAACTCCCCCAGGGCCGCCACCTTGCCCGAGACGGAGCTGTGCACCGCTGCAGAAACGAACCCCCCGGGCTCACCCAGCAGGGTGCCCACCTTTACCTCCTGGCCGACCTGCACCACGGGCTTGGCCGGGGCTCCGGCATGCTGGCTCAGGGGGATAACCACCCTCTGGGGCAGCTCCTTCATGGGCCTTATGGGCTTTGAAGCCGCAAGCTCCTTGCGCTCAGGCGGATGAACCCCGCGCTCAAAAGTAGGAAGCGGCATAGAGACAAAAACCCTCTCCTTGCAGAAATAGGGTCAAAAAAGCCAATAAGTAATACCATGGAGGGACTTCCGATGTCAAGCGAAGAGTTTAGACATTCCATCCCTGAAGGCCCTGGCGCCTGCCTGGGAGGGATGGCGCACATAGACCGGGCCGGCCCCGGCTTCCTGAAGGGCCTCCTGGGCCACCCTGCCCACGGCCACTACCAGGGGGGGAGCAAGGAGCTCCAGGAGCTCCTCCAGCAGGGGGACGAACTCCCTCACCTCCCTCTGGCTGGGCCGGCGGATGCTCAGGGGCTCGCCCGGCCTGTGAGGATGCAGGGGCACGGCGTTGTAAAGCAAGAAGTGCCTGTAATGCGGCCTCATCACCGACCAGAACACCGTGGCCGAGCGCTCCAGGGCCGGAGGCTCCAGCAGGCTTGAGGGCCTGCCCCTGAAGGGCAGTGCCTCGTCCCGAAGCTGCCTCTCGGAGCTGAAGGGCACCCCCGAGAACCTGCAGCCCCACGGCCCTGCCGCCTCGCCCACCACCAGGGCCCGGGGGGGAAGCTCCAGGCCCCCCAGGTAGCTCCTGAGGTTCTGCCTCCTTATGAGATGCCCCCCGGGGACGTCCAGTCCGGGCACATCGTCCCTGTACTGGTTGAAGAGCCCCTGCCTGGAGGGCACCACAAACACCCTCCTGCTGAAGAAGGCCCACAGCCTGGACAGCATAGCTCAGGAGATGAGTTCCTCGTTTACCACCACGGGAAGCCTCTTGCGCAGGCCCAGGAGGAAGGACTGCACGGCAGCCCGCCTCTTTTCGGCCAGGAGGGCCTCCTGCAGGAGCCCTATGGTCTCGGGCTCGCCCTTCAGGGCCTCAAGCTCCTGGGGGGTCAGCTTCACAGGCTCGGTAATCAGGAGGCGCATCTTCTGCACCAGGAGCTCCCTGCGCTTGAGGGCCTCGTACTGGGCGGGGCTCAGGCGGTTGAGCCTGAGCACATTGAAGTATATGTCCTTTCGGAAGACGCCATCCCGCATGAAGGCCGGCTCGTTCAGGATGGCCTCCTGTAGCTCCTGCTCCGAGACCCTCAGGCCCAGCTCCAGGGCGGCCTGGTAAAGGAGGGCCTCGGTGAGCAGCTCCTGAAGGACCTGCTCCCTGAGGCGCTGCCGCATCTGCTCGTCAAACTCCTCCCTGTATATGTCCCTCATGGCCTCCTCGGCCCGGTCGTAGGCCAGCCAGAACTGCCTGAGGCTTATCTCCTCCTGGCCCACCCTGGCCAGGGGAACAGGGCCCTGACCCTGCTCATCCCCCATCTGGGGCACCCAGAGCACAAAGGACACGATCACCAGGCCGAAAAGGAAGTAGAAGTACTTCGCATGCCTGCGCATGGCCTTAAGCATCGTCCTCAGTACCTCCTCAGAAAGTAATCCTCCAGGATCCTCCCGTGGTCAAAGGCCAGCGGGGGGAGGGCATCCTTCTTGAAGACCCTGGCCTCGGCGGCGTCGTCGGAGGCCCTGAGTTGTCCCCTGCCCCTGGCTATGAACACGGTGCTGATGGTGTGCCCCCTGGGGTCCCTGGAAGGCTCGGAGTAGGTGTGCATCTGCCTGAGGAGCTCCACCTCCAGCCCCGTCTCCTCCCTGGCCTCCCGCACAGCGGCCTCCTCCAGGGTCTCCCCGTACTCCACGAACCCCCCTGGCAGGGCCCACCCATAAGGAGGATTCCTCCTCTTGATGAGCACCACTCCGCCCCCGTACTCAATGATGACATCCACCGTGGGAAGGGGAGCCCTGCGGCTCACTCCTCCTCCCGGAAGTGGAACTCGCCCTCGGGCATGATGGTGCTTATGGCGTGCTTGTAGATGAGCTGCGAGCCCTGCCCCCTGAGGNGAACCACGAAGCTGTCAAAGCCCCTGATGACCCCCTTGAGCCTGATGCCATTGGTGAGGTACACCACCACTGGGGTCTTCTCCTTCCTGAGCTGGTTCAGGAAAGTGTCCTGCAAACCCGTGGCCTTGGCCGACATTCCCTTTGGCCTCCCCTTTTTGTTTAGCTTTTACCTTATAGGATTATACAGGGAAATTGCAAGGCGCCGTAGTAGAATACATGCAATAATGAAGAAGTACTATCTCCTGGCCTTCTTTCTGGGGGCCGAGCCTGCGGCAGCCCTGGCCGTGCTGGGCCCCAGGGGGCCCCTCTGGGCCGAGCACCTGATGAGCGCCCTCAGTGTAGGGGTGGTGGTAGCCCTGGCAGGGGCCTGGCTGCTATGGCAACTGCAGGGCAGGCGGTGGTGCCTGGGCGCAACCCTGGGTGCTGCGGCCGCCTCCGCGGCGGCCCTCCAGGCCGCAGCGCTGAGTCCGGCGTTTTACGGCCTGCTGAGGTCCGCCCCTCTGTGGCCTGCCCCGAACCTGAAGGCGGTATTGCCCATCCTGCCCCCGTGCGCTCTCTACGGGGCCTTCTGCGCAGTAGTGCTGACGGAGGNGGCCGCAAGGCTCAAAGCTCAAGCCCCAATGGGCGCAAGGCCTCCTTCAGCTTCCTGAAGACCTCCCGGGGCTGCTGAAGTCCCGTGATGTCCACCCATCTGAGGCCCTCCTCCTTCCTGAACCAGGTCATCTGCCTTTTGGCGTAGCGGCGGCTGTTGCGCTTAATGAGGCGCACGGCCTCCTGGTAGGGAAGCTCCCCCCTGAGGTAGGCCATCAGCTCCTTGTACCCTATGGCCTGAAGCGCCGTGCTGGAAAGCTCCCTGCGCATGAGGGCCCGGACCTCCTCCACGAACCCCTCCCTGAGCATCTCCTCCACCCTCTGGTCTATGAGCCCATAAAGCTCCTGTCTCTGCCTGGAAAGCCCCACCTTCAGGAACTGGTAAGGCAGGGCCCTGGTGAAGCGCTCCTTAAGCTCCGACATGGGCATGCCGGTCTTCAGGCACACCTCCAGGGCCCGCACGATGCGCCTGAGGTCCGAGGGGCTGAGGGACCTGGCCGTGGCAGGGTCAAGCCTCTGGAGCTGCCTGTAGAGGCTGCCCGGCTCCCTGTCCTCCTTCTGAAGGAGCTCCGCCCTTAAGGCCGCATCCTGGGAAGGGGCCTTGAAGAGTCCCCTGGTAAGGGCCCTCACATAAAGGCCTGTGCCCCCTACTACCAGAGGAATCCTGCCCTCTGCATGAAGCCTCTCAATTATGGGCACCGAAAGCTCCAGGAACCGGCCCGCGGAGAAGCCCTCCCAGGGCTCCAGGATGCTTACCAGGTGATGGGGTACGGCCTGAAGGAGTTCCCTGGAGGGCTTGGCCGTTCCTATGTCCATGCCTCGGTAAAGCTGCATGGAGTCGGCGCTGATAATCTCCGTTGCCAGGGCCTGGGCCAGGAGCACCGCGGCCCGGGTCTTTCCCACCCCGGTAGGGCCTACCAGGATGAGCACCCTGCGCTCAGGCCTCAAGGTGGCGCTCCCACTGGAGCCTGACCCTGCCCGGGCCGCCCGGCTGCCCCTCCGTCTCGTACCTGAGGGGGAGAAACCGGCCTATTACCCAGAGGTTGGTAAGCAGATGGGAGCTGAGGGCCGTGGTGGTAAGCTCCACAGGGGCCTCCGCCAGGGCCAGGTAGAGGACCAACTGGTCTGCCAGGTGGGGCTCCAGGGCCCCCCGGGCCTGCTGGTACTGCAGGAAGGCCTGGGCGGCCTCCTGGCCTACCACCTCGGCAGGCTTGCCCCTGGCCCCCAGGGCGGAAAACCCTGCCAGGGCACCCTCATACCTGGCCAGAAGGAACACATAGGTGCCGGGGCCCGGGGATGGCACCTCCAGGCACCTCAGGTGGGCCTCCAGGGGAGCTATGGCCTCAAGGAGAGCATCCCTCTGGCGCTGGGCAATGCCGAGGGGCAGCCGGGCCACGGCCGAAACTCCCTCAAGCCCCAGGAGGCTGCCCCGCTGGGTGAAGTCCCTGGCCTGCACACAGGAGGCGGGCTGAACGCTAAGCTCCAGGAGCCCCCCTCCCTGGGGATAAAATCCCCACTGGCGACACTGGGCCCGGGCCTGAAGACCCAGCCCCGCCAGGGTGGGAAGGAGCACCTGGGCGAGGAACTCAAAAGGGGGGCTCATGGGTACATGGGTGCCCCCGCAGAGCTGCAGGCGACTTTCTCCGCCGGCAAAGGCCAGGGGCGGAAGCAGGGCCTGCACCAGCAGGCTTGTGGCCCCCGCTGTGCCGATGTCAAAGCTGTAGCTTCCCCNCCGGGTGGGCCCGGGCTCAAAGTGAAGCTCCTGAGAGCCCAGGGCATCGCCCCTCAGCCGGGCCCCGGTAAGCTCCGCCAGGGAGCGCACGCAACACAGGTGCTGGGCCATGAGCCCGGGCCTTCTGCGCCCCCCACGGATGTTGTAGAGCCTGAGGGGCTTCTTCAGCAGGGCCGAAAGGGCCAGGGCAGTCCNGAGGACCTGTCCGCCTCCTTCCCCATAACTGCCGTCGATTTCCACCACGGGCATATTTATAATGATACCCGAAAAAGGCACGCCATCATGGATGGCCCCCCTTGCATTCTGCGGAGATTTTTATTATATTGTGAGCAAAATTTTCAAATTCTAACTTTAGGTCTTCTAAAAAAGGGAGGGTGAAATGACCAGACCTGCCTATTGGTGCTTAAGCAGCGTCCTGTGGCTGGCCTTGGCCCTGAGTTTCCCCGCCTATGCCTCTGAGTGCCTCATCTGCCACTCGGCCATGAAGGGGCGGGTGGTGGGCCCCAAGGGGGTAGAGGTGCAGGTGCACCTGGACGCCAAGCGGTATGAGCAAGGGGTGCACGGGGTGCTCCAGTGCACCGACTGCCATGTAGGCTTCACAGGGGGGCCGCACCAGCCCCCCCAGGGAAAGCCCCCTCAGGACCTGGCGGAGCTTCTTCCCTTTGCTGCTCTTAAGGCCCGGGTAGACCCCCTGGCCCTGGCCGCCTGCTCCAGGTGCCATCCTGCCCAGTATGAGGAGCTCAGGAAAGGGGTGCACGGAGAGAACATCTTCAAGAAGAAGCAGGCCGATGCCCCCTTGTGCCTGGACTGCCACGGTTCGCCCCATTATATAGGGGCGGAGGAGGAGGGCTCACCGGTGGGCCATGCCAGGGTGGTAGAGACCTGCGGGAGCTGCCATGAAAACGAGGAAATCGTCAAGAAGTACAACCTCCCTCCCTATGTGCTAGACAAATACAGGGAGAGCTTCCATGGGAAGAAGTACATCCTGGGCCATGGGGGGGTGCCCACCTGCGCCACCTGCCACGGGTCGCACTACATTACCAGGGCCGAGGCGCCGGACTCGCCCGTGAAGGGGCAGGGGCTGGTGGCCACCTGCGGGCGTTGTCATGAGGGGGCCACGGCCAAGTTCGCCGCCGCCCCGGCCCACAAGTACATAGGGAAGGAAAACCCCATCCCCTACTACGGGGAAAAGCTCCTGATACTCCTGGTCTTCGGAGTGTTCGGCTTCACGGTCTCCCACGTGCTGCTGGAGGCCTGGGCCGAGATACGCGACCGCTTCCTCAGAGGCAAAGGAGGTTCCCATGAATAAGGAGATACCCAGGGAGATAGAGAGGTTCAATATTGTTTTCAGGATTCAGCATGTGATACTGCTTGTTACCTTTCTGCTGCTTGCCTTCACCGGCTGGGCCCTGAAGTACCCGGAGATAGAGTACTCCCACTGGTGGGTGCGCCTCTGGGGCGGGCCTGAGACCGCGGGGCTCATCCACCGGGCCGCGGGGCTCACCATGCTGGCGGACTTCATCTGGCATGTGCTCTACCTCATGTACCTCATGGCTACGGGCAGGATGCGTTTCCATCCCACCACCACCATAGTGCCCCTGCCCAAGGATGTGGTGGATGTGCTGAAGAACTACCTGTACTTCCTGGGCCTGAGCAAGGAGCGGCCCAAGTTTGGCCGGTTCAGCTACATCCACAAATTTGACTACTGGGCGGTCTTCTGGGGCATGGGCATCATAGGGGTCTCGGGCTTCGTGCTGGCCTTCCCGGTCTTTTCCTCCAGGTTCGTGCCCTCCTTCGCCCTGGAGTGGTTCTGGCCCCTCATGCGGATACTGCACAGTGACGAGGCCCTGCTGGCCATCGTGTTCATACTGTTTTGGCACTTCTACAACGAGCACCTGAAATGGGACAAATTCCCCATGGCCTGGACCTGGATTACCGGGCGGCTCAGCACCGAGCAACTGAAGCATGAGCATCCCTTGGAGTACGAGATGCTCTTCGGCAAAGAGGAGGAGAAGAAGGAATGAGGGGCCTGCTTGCGGCCCTCCTGGTGCTGGCCCTCTGGGGCTGCGAGGTGCCCGTGCCCCAGGAGCACCCGGGGCAGAAAGCAAAGGCGGCAGAGCCCGCCGTGCCCCTGGAGGCGGTGCTTTCGGAGCTTTACTGTTTTCGGTGCCACAGCGTGGAAGGCTTCTCCAAGGGCCCCTTTCCCCACGAGACCCATATGGGCTTTGACCTGCACTGCAACCAGTGCCACAGGGTTCGGGGGCACCAGCTCCCAGAGCTCTACCTGGGTGCCTGCCAGGGCTGCCACCAGGTGGGCATGATGCACCTGAGCCAGGGGGGCTACCCCGCGGTGTTCGACCACCAGGCCCATGCCCAAAGGAGTGGCTGCAAGGCCTGCCATCCTGAGCCCTTCAGGATGAAGAGGCACTCGGNGCGCATCAGCATGCAGGCCCTGCAGGAGGGAAGACTGTGCGGCATCTGCCACAACGGCAAGGAGGCCTTTGCCAGCACCGAGTGCGGGGCCTGCCACAGGGGCTAAGGGACTGGACAGCCTTGGAGAGTGTCCTGAAAGGGCTCAGGCCTTCTCGGCCAGCCTGGCCCGCTCCTTCATCATCTCGGTAAGGACCTCCCGCATCAGGGAGCAGGCCTCTACCNCCTTGGGGTTGGCTATGGAGTAGTAGATGTTGACCCCTGAGCGCCTGGCCTTTAGTATCCCCTTGTGGCGCATCACCGCCAGGTGCTGCGATACATTGGCCTTGGGCACGCCCAGGGCCTGAACCAGCTCGGTGACGGTCTTTTCGCCTTCCTTGAGAGCATTTATTATCTCCAGCCTCTTGGCACTGGCGATGGTCTTGCAGACCTCGGCCTGAAGCTCGAAAATGGTTTTATCTTTTTTCATAGTTGATAGTTATAATCAAATTCCTGTTTAAAGTCAAGAAAAAAACCAACTTCCCATCAATAATGTCAAAGTTCGAAGGCATCCCTTATGTGCCTGAGGCCCTGGGGGCCTATGAGGATTACATCAAAACGGCCCGCCGCCTCCGGGGCCTTCTGAGCCAGGTACCTGAGGGCGGCCTGTCTCATCCTCTGTTTCTTCCGCTCGTTGAGGGCCAGCTCCGGTGGGCCGAAGCGCTGGCTGTACCGGGCCTTCACCTCCAGGAAGACCACCGTTGGGCCGTCCTGGGCGATGACATCCAGCTCTGCGCCCCAGGCCCTGGTGTTGGTCTCCAGCACCTTCCAGCCCAGGCCCCTGAGGTAGGCCACGGCCTGGCGCTCGGCCTCAGCTCCCTTGGCCCTGAAACCCTTCAAGCCTCTTAAGCAGGGCAGGTATGCCCTCTATGTCGTTTATGTCCTTCTGGCAGAGGATCCTGAGCAGTTCCCTGAAGGGGGCAAACTCCTCGTAATGGCCCCTGAGGTGCTCCCTTAGAAGGCCCATGAGATGCTCCCCCGTCTTGTCCCAGTCCAGAAGGAGCACCACCCTGTGGTGCTTCTGCAGCAGATGCTCCGAGAACTCGTAAAGGCCCTTGCCCCTGTGCAGGGTGATGATTTCCCCCACCAGGCCCAGACGCCTGAGGGCCTGGGCATCGCGCTTTCCCTCCACCACCACGGGCACATGCCGGTTGACCTCCAGGAGGGCCTCCAGCACCTCCCTCAGCCGCTCTGCCCGCTCCAGCTCACTGGTCGAAGGTGCAGTCCTCAGGCGGCTTGTCCCTCCGAATGGCCTTGAGTCTCGGCGCCCTGAGCCTGCCCTGCGCTGTCCACTCCTGGTAGGCAACCCTTACCACCACCTCCGGACGGGTATAAAAAAGCCTCCCCCGGCCGCCTGCAGGCAACCGGATATCCGCCGCCTGGGGCCTCTGTAGCCTCAGGGCCTTGAGTTCATTATACAGCATATGCTGCAACTGCCTGCTCAGCCCTGCCCCCACCTGCCCGATGTGCCTGAGCCTGCCCTGGGAGTCGTAAAGGCCCAAAAGGAGGCTGCTTATGGGCCGACGGTGCCGGAGCCACCCTATCACCACTGCGTCCAGCTCGGCCTGCCGCTTTATCTTCAACCAGTGGGGGCTGCGCTCTCCCGGCACATAGGGGCTCTGCAGCGTCTTGGCCACCACCCCTTCAAAGCCCAGCCTCAGGGCCTGCCGAAAGACCGCCCTGCCCCGGCCCACAAACCCCTCCGAAAGCAGGAGCCCTGCCTCGGGGGAAAACTCCGCCCCCTCCGCAAGAAGCTCCCGCCGCCGTCCCAGGGGCTGGCCCATGAGGTTTCGGCCCCTCAGGCACAGCAGGTCGAAGGCCATGTAGGTGGCCGGAAGCAGGCGGCTGAGGAGCTCGGCCCGCTCGGGCCCGGCCTGTTCCCGCTGCTGGAGACTCCCGAAGTGGGGCCTGCCCTCCCTGAGGACCACCAGCTCGCCATCCAGCACCACATCGGGGGCCTTCAAGGCCCCCTTGAGGCTCCGGAGCTCCGGGTACCGCCAGGTGATGTCCCTGAGCCGACGGTTCTGAAGGCTGAGGACTCCCCCCTGAAGCCGAAGGATGCACCTGGTGCCGTCCCACTTGAACTCAAACAGGTGCTCCCGGGAGTCAAAGGGCCCGGGGGCCTTCTGGGCCAGCATGGGCCTTATGGGGCCTTCAGGGCACTGCCACAAAGGTCTCCGTCCGGGTAAGCCCCCTTATCTTGCGAATCTCCCTGAGAATCTTGTTGAACACCTCATTGGTGTCCTTGCCCTCCAGGATGGCTATCAGGTCGTACTGCCCGGTTATCACATCGGCATCCACTACCCCCTTGGTGCCCCTGAGGGTGTCGCGAACGGAGCGCTCCTTGCCCGGCACTACATTGGCCAGAAGATACACCCTGCTCATACTCTCAACACCTCCTTGCTCGGCTCATTTGGCCCTGGCCCTCCTCCTGGGGGCCTCCTGGAGGCTCTTCTTCAGGGCCTCCATGAGGCTTACCACCTTGGCCCTCTCGGCCACGGGGGCCACCTTTACCTCCCGGCCCTGTATCTTGGCCTGGATGAGGCCCATGAGGGCCTCCCTGTAGGCATCCTTCCAGCCCTCGGGGCGGAAGGCCATCCTGTAGCCCTTAAGGAGCTCCACGGCCAGCTGCAGCTCCTTCCGGGAGGGCTCCTCCTGGGGGAGCTGCAGCCCCTGGGGCTTCAGTATCTCGTGGGGATAAAACAGGGTGTGAAGCATTATGGCCCCGCCCTCGTAGGGCCTCAGAAGCACCCTGTGCTCCTTGTGCCTGAGAACGAGCCTGCCCAGGGCCACCAGCCGGGCACTCTCCATGGCCTGCCTCAGCAGCGAGTAGGCCTTCTGGCCCTCCTGGGAGGGCTCCAGGAGGTAGGCCCGCTCCAGGTAGACGGGCTCCTCTTGGGGGGCCACGAACCCCTCTATCTGCAGGGTCTTGGAGCCCTCAAGGGCTGCACCCTCCAGCTCCTCGTCGCTTAGCACCACGAACTTGCCCTTCTCATACTCGTAGCCGTGTACCACCTCCTGCCACCGAACCGCGGCGTCGCAGTGGGGGCAGTAGCGCTCGTACTGCAGGGGGCTGGAGCACTTCCTGTGAAGAAGGTGAAAGGCGATGTCCTTCCTGTGGGTGGCCCCGTAGAGCTTTACCGGAATGCTCAGGAGCCCTAAGCTGATGCTGCCCTGCCACACGGCCTTCATAGAGAAAACCTTAGCACCCCCCGGCGAGGTGGTCAAGGAGCCCCCGCTGTTCAAATTCTTCCCCTTTTGAAGTAAAATATATCCCTTAGTATCCCGGGAGGTAGTCATGGGTTATGTAAAGGCCCTGAAATGCAGGGAATGCGCCAGGCAGTACCCCATAGAGCCCATCTATGTGTGCGAGTTCTGCTTCGGGCCCCTGGAGGTGCTCTACGACTACGAGGCCATCAGGGGGGCCGTCAGCCGAGAGGTCATAGGGGCCAGGGAAAGGAACCTCTGGCGCTACAGGGAGCTCCTGCCCATAGAGGGGCAGCCCCAGGCGGGGCTCACATCGGGCTACACCCCCCTGGTGAGGGCCGACAACCTGGCCAGGAAGCTGGGCATGAAGGAGCTTTATCTTAAGGACGACACCGCCATGCACCCCACCCTGTCCTTCAAGGACAGGGTGGTGGCCGTGGCCCTCACCAAGGCCAAGGAGTTCGGGTTTGACACCGTGGCCTGCGCCTCCACGGGCAATCTGGCCCACTCCGTCAGTGCCCAGGGGGCCAGGGCAGGCCTGAGGCGCTTCATCTTCATTCCCGCCACCCTGGAGCCCTCAAAGATAGTGGCCTCCATCGTCTACGAGCCCCACCTCATAGCGGTAAACGGCAGCTACGACGATGTCAACCGCCTCTGCTCCGAGGTGGCCAACAAGTACCGCTGGGCCTTCGTGAACATCAACATCCGGCCCTTCTATGCCGAGGGCTCAAAGACCCTGGGGTTTGAGATCCTGGAGCAGCTGGGCTGGCAGGCCCCCAGGAACGTGGTCATCCCCTGTGCCAGTGGCTCCCTGCTTACCAAGATATACAAGAGCTTTAAGGAGGCCGAGCTGCTGGGCCTGCTCCGGGGCCAGCTGCAGAGCCGCATGTTCGCCGCCCAGGCCACGGGCTGCAGCCCCATTGCCCGGGCCATCAAGGAGCACTCCGAGGTGATCAGGCCTGTGAAGCCCCAGACCATCGCCAAGAGCCTGGCCATCGGCAACCCTGCCGACGGCTACTACGCCGCCGTGGCCGTAAGGGAAAGCGGCGGCTGGGCCGAGGATGTCTCCGACCAGGAGATAGTGGAGGCCATGAAGCTCCTGGCCAGCACCGAGGGCATCTTTGCCGAAACGGCCGGGGGGGTGACCCTGGCGGCCACCATAAAGCTCCTGGAAACAGGCCGAATTCAGCCCGATGAGCCCACCGTGGTCTGCATCACCGGCAACGGCCTCAAGACTCAGGAGGCCCTGGCAGGCCAGACCGCCCAGGTCCACCACATAGAGGCCAACCTGGCATCCTTCGAGGACGCCTTGAAGAAAATGGGGAGGTGAAAGAGATGGCAGTAAAGGTGAGGATACCCACCCCTCTTCAGCGCCTCACCGGGGGCAAAGAGGAGGTGCAGGCCAGCCCCGGAAAGGTCATAGACATAGTGCAGGAGCTGGACAGGCAGTACCCCGGGCTGGCGGAGCGCATCTCCGAGGGGGGCAAAATCCGCCGATTCGTCAACATCTATGTCAACGAGGAGGACATCCGTTTCCTCCAGGCCGAGCAGACGGAGGTAAAGGACGGCGATGAACTCTCCATAGTGCCTGCCATAGCAGGCGGGAAGGAGCGCCACCGATGAAGCGCAGAGTTAAGCTCACATTCCCCCAGCACCTCATCAAGGAGCCCGTCATATTCCGCATGGCCAAGCAGTTTGATGTCATGCCCAACATCCGCCGGGCCAGAGTCACCGAGACCGTGGGGGAAATGGTGCTGGAGCTGGAGGGCGAGCAGGAGAACCTGGAGCGGGGCATCCAGTCCCTCAGGGACCAGGGAGTGGTGGTGGAACTCATAGAAGGGGATATAATAGAGTAGGCTCAACGGGATGGATGACTGGCAAGGAATCCTTCAGGCCTACAGAGAGTTTCTTCCCCTTGAGGACGCCACCCCCCGGGTAAGCCTCAAAGAGGGAAACACCCCGCTCATAAGGGCAGAGCGCCTGGCCAGGAGCCAGGGCCTGCAGGTGCAACTCTATCTGAAGTTTGAGGGGGCCAACCCCACCGGCTCCTTCAAGGACAGGGGAATGGCCATGGCCATCTCCAGGGCCTTGCAGGAGGGCTCCAGGGCGGTGATATGTGCCTCCACGGGCAACACCTCGGCCTCGGCCGCCGCCTATGCGGCCAAGGCGGGCATGAAGGCCGTGGTGCTCATCCCGGAGGGGAAAATCGCCTACGGCAAGCTGGCCCAGGCCCTGGTGCACGGCGCGGTGGTGCTGCAGGTAAGGGGAAACTTCGACCAGGCCCTCAAGCTGGTAAGGGAAATCGTGGAGCTCTACCCCATAGCCCTGGTCAACTCCATAAACCCCTACAGGCTGGAGGGGCAGAAGACCGCTGCCTTCGAGGTGGTGGATGCCCTGGGCGATGCCCCCCACTGCCATGCCCTGCCGGTGGGAAATGCGGGAAACATCACCGCCTACTGGCGAGGCTACAGGCAGTACCATGAGGCCGGCAGGGCCGCCAGGCTCCCCAGAATGCTGGGCTTTCAGGCAGCCGGGGCCGCCCCCATTGTGCTGGGCCGCCCCGTGGAGAGGCCCGAGACGGTGGCCACCGCCATCCGCATAGGAAACCCCGCCAGCTGGAAGGGGGCGGTACAGGCCCGGGACGCCTCCGGAGGAAGGATAGAGGCCGTCACAGATGAGGAAATCCTCAGGGCCTACCGCCTGGTGGCCAGCACCGAGGGGGTCTTCTGCGAGCCCGCCAGCGCCGCCGCCGTAGCGGGAGTGCTCAAACTGGCCAAAGAGGGCTACTTCAGACAGGGCGAGCAGGTGGTCTGCACCCTCACGGGCCACGGGCTTAAGGACCCGGATGTGGCCTTCAGGGTCTCCCAGGAGCCACCCCTGATTGAGGCCTCCCTGAAGGCCCTCGGTGAGGTCATAGAGAAGCATCTTTCATGAAGTTCATAGTGCTCATAGGCGACGGCATGGCCGACAGGCCCCAGGAGGCCCTGGGGGGGCGCCCCCCCCTCCAGGCCGCCTTTACTCCCAACATGGACCGCCTGGCCAGGGAGGCCACCCAGTTCGGCCTGGCCAGGACACTGCCCGATGGCCTGCCCACAGGCAGCGATGTGGCCAACCTCTCCATCATGGGCTACGACCCCAGGCGCTACTACACCGGCAGGGCCCCCCTGGAGGCAGCCAGCATGGGAGTAAGCCTCCGGGAAGGCGATGTGGCCTTCAGGTGCAACCTGATTACCCTGAGCTTCAACCCCCAGCGCACCAAGGCCTTCCTGCAGGACCACAGTGCCGGGCACATAAGCTCTCAGGAGGCCAGGGAGCTGATAGAGGCCCTCAACGCCGAGGTGGCCACCCCGGAAGTAAGATTCTACCCCGGTGTAAGCTACCGAAACCTCATGGTCTGGCACGGTGGAAGCGCCGAGCTGGAGTGCACTCCTCCGCACGACATCCTGGGCAAGGACATCACCGACTACCTGCCGGCAGGCCAGGGGGAGGAGCTCCTCAGGGCACTCATGCGCCGCTCCGTGGATGTCCTGGAGCATCATCCCGTCAACAAGGCCAGGGTGAGGGCGGGCAAAAGGCCTGCCAACAGCATCTGGCTGTGGGGCCAGGGACGAAGGCCACAACTGCCCCCCTTCCAGGAGCTTTACGGCCCTACGGGGGCGGTGGTCTGCGCCGTGGACCTCCTGAAGGGCCTGGGCCTTCAGGTGGGCCTCAGGGCCGTGGAGGTGCCCGGGGCCACGGGCTACCTGGACACCAACTACCAGGGCAAGGCCGAATACGCCCTCAGGGCCCTGGCAGAGGTGGACCTGGTCTACCTCCATGTGGAGGCCCCGGACGAGGCCTCCCACGAAGGCAGTCTTGGGAGCAAGCTCAAGGCCATTGAGGACTTTGACGCCCTCACGGTGGGCACCCTCCTGAGGGGCCTGGGGGAGTTCCAGCGGGTCAGGGTGCTGCTCATGCCCGACCATGCCACCCCCCTTCAGGTGCGCACCCACACCCCCGAGCCCGTGCCCTTCGTGATATACGACTCGGCCAGGAAGGGCCAGGGCCCAGAGGGCTTCAGCGAGGCCATCAGCAGTCCCCGGGTGATCGAAGCCCACACCCTGATGGGCCGACTCATAAGGGGGTAGAATATTTCAGACATGCTTTTAGTGCAGAAATACGGTGGCACCTCGGTGGGCAGCCTGGAGCGCATCAGGGCAGTGGCCCAGCGAGTGGCCTCCACGGTGAGGCAGGGCCACGAGGTGGTGGTGGTGGTCTCGGCCATGGCCGGCGAGACGGACAAGCTCATCCAGATGGCCCAGGAGCTAAACCCCCACCCCCCGGGCAGGGAGATGGACCTCCTGCTTTCCTCCGGGGAACGGGTCAGTGCCGCCCTGCTGGCCATGGCCCTGCAGGGCCTGGGACTCAAGGCCATGGCCTTCACAGGCCGGCAAAGCGGCATCATCACCGATACGGCCCACACCAGGGCCAGGATAGAACGCATAAGCGCCGACAGGGTAAGGAGGGCCCTGAAGCAGGGCTATGTGGCCGTGGTGGCGGGCTTTCAGGGCGTCACGGAGCGCACCGGGGAGGTCACCNCCCTGGGCCGGGGCGGCTCGGACCTCACCGCCGTGGCCCTGGCCGCCGCCCTGGGAGCCCAGCGGTGCGAGATCTACACCGATGTGGAGGGCGTCTATACCGCCGACCCCAACATAGTGCCCGAGGCCAAGAAGCTCCAGAAGGTCTCCTACGAGGAGATGCTGGAGCTTGCCAGCCTGGGAGCCAAGGTGCTTCAGACCCGCTCGGTGGAGTTCGCCAAGAAGTATGAGGTGCCCCTGGTGGTCCGCTCCAGCTTCAGCGAGGCCCCGGGCACCCTCATAACCAAGGAGGATGCGGAGATGGAAAAGCTTATGGTCTCAGGGGTCACCTACGACCGCAACCAGGCCCGCCTCACGGTGCTGGGCGTGCCGGACAGGCCAGGGGTGGCAGCCCAGCTGTTCAAGAGTATTGCCCAGGCAGGCGTGGTGGTGGACATGATAGTGCAGAACATCTCCAGCGACGGCAAGGCCACGGACATATCCTTCACCGTGCCCAAGACGGACGCCCAGAAGGCCCTGGAGCTTGCCCGAAAGGCGGCCCAGGAGCTGGCCGCCCAAGGGGTTGAGCTCAAGGAGGACATCTCTAAGGTCTCCATAGTGGGGGTAGGCATGAGGAGCCACTCGGGAGTGGCCGCCAAGATGTTCGAGACCCTGGCCCAGCACGGCATAAACATAATGATGATCAGCACCTCGGAGATAAAGGTCTCCTGCGTCATAGAGGACAAGTACACCGAGCTTGCCGTAAGGGCCCTGCACGAGGCCTTCGGTCTGAAAGAGGCCGCCTGAGAATGCTCTACCTGGTAAGTGCCTGCCTGGCTGGCCTGAGGAGCCGCCACGACGGCACCGACGCCCTGCAGGAGACAGTGAAAGCCTTGCTCCAGAAGGGCCTGGCCCTGCCCCTTTGCCCCGAGCAGCTGGGGGGCTTGGGCACCCCCCGGGAGGCGGTGGAGTTCTCCCAGGGCGACGGCCAGGCCGTCCTTCAGGGCCTGGGCAGGGNGGTGGGTGTGGAAAGCGGGCAGGACTTTACCCAGGCCCTCCTCAGGGGGGCCAGGGAGTGCCTCCGCCTGGCAGAGCTCTACGGCCTCAGGCTGGCCGTCCTGAAGGACGGAAGCCCCTCCTGTGGCCCCCACACCGTCTACAGAGATGGGGCCAAGGTAAGGGGCATGGGGGTCACGGCGGCCCTGCTCAAAGGCCGGGGCATCCGCGTCCTGAGCCCCCAGGAGCTAGGCCAGGGCCGATGATTCCCTACAAGGACGACAACCCCGTCCATGTGGTGCCCTATGTGACCATCGGGCTCATCGCCCTGAATGTCCTGGTGTTTCTGTGGGAGGTCTTCTCCCCCCTGGGAATGCAGAGAATCGTCTTCCGCTACGGCGCCGTGCCCGTGAGCCTTCTCAGCATGGAGCCCCTGCCCTTTCAGCATGTGCACCCTGCGGCCTCCGTCTTTACCGCCATGTTCCTTCACGGCGGGCTCTTCCATGTAGGGGGCAATATGCTGTACCTGTGGATATTCGGCGACAACATAGAGGCCCGGCTGGGCCACTGCCGCTTCCTCCTCTTCTACCTCCTCAGCGGCATAGCGGCCGCCTACGCCCACAGCCTCAGCGAGCCCACCTCCACCATCCCCATGATAGGCGCCAGCGGGGCCGTCTCCGGTGTGCTGGGGGCCTACCTGCTGCTTTACCCCAGGGCCCAGGTCTATACCCTGGTGTTCTTCGGCTTCTTCTACCAGGTGATTCGCCTTCCTGCCTTGATAGTTATCGGGTTTTGGGCTATCATACAGTTTGTCAACGGCCTGACCGCCAAGGCCCTCATGGGCGGTGGCGGGGTGGCTTGGTTCGCCCATCTGGGAGGATTCCTCTTCGGCCTCCTGGTGGTAAGGGCATTTATACCCCGGGCAAGGAGGTACTTTCACCGAGGATGGTGGTAGCCTGCCCCAGATGCAAGACGCGCCTCAGAGTGCCCGAGGAGCGGATAGCTCCCCAAGGCTCCAGGTTCCGCTGCCCCAAGTGCTCGGTGGTGCTCCTGGTCAAGCGGCCTTCCAGGAAGGCCCTGGCCCTGGATAAGAAGAAGGTCCTGGTGGCCCACCCCGATGGGGAGATTCTCGGGCAGGCCCGGAAGGCCCTCCAGGACATGGGCTACCAGGTCATCACCGCCTCCGATGGGGTGCAGGCCATGGTCAGCACCATGAAGGAAATGCCCTTCCTCATAGTGGTGGATGTGGCCCTGCCCAAGATATACGGGTTTGAGCTGGCCAAGCGGCTGAAGGCCAGGGAAGATACCAAGGACATAAAAGCCATACTCATCAGTTCAGTCTACGACAAGAGGCGCTACCGCCGGGAACCCGCCAGCCTCTACGGGGCCGACGCCTATGTGGAGGACCACGAGATACCCCAGAGCCTTCCCCAGGTGCTCCGGGAAGTCCTTGAGGGCGCCCCTTCGGCCAAGAAGGAGCCCCAGCTCAGGACACCTCAAGAGCCCCCCACAGCCCCGGGCGCCACTACAGCCCCCCCAGAGGCCAGGGACGAGATGGTAGAGCGGGCCAGACGCCTGGCCAGAACCATCCTGTCGGATATCTACCTCTACAGCCCCCAGAAGGTGGAAGAGGCCATAAGGAACGGCAACTTCTACGCCACCTTCGCCTCGGAGCTCAAAGAAGGCATGAAGCTCTACGAGACCCGCATCCCCCAGGAGGTGCGCCAGAAGGGCGACTTCTTCAGAGAGGCCATAGAGGACTTCATAGAGACGAAGAAAAAGGCCCTGGGAATCTGAAAAAAAGAGAAAAAAACCAATATTTGCCCTTTTTGCCAGATTTCAGCTATAATCCCCCGAACTCTCCCCTTGCCCTGAGCACAAAGGGGAGTTATATTTTAGCACTCACTTTAGGTGAGTGCTAATAAAAATTTCTTCTCAGAAAGGAGAGGTTATGAAGCTGAAGCCTTTGAAAGACAGGGTTTTGGTGAAATACGCTGAGGAAGAGGAGCGCACCAAAGGGGGCATATATGTGCCCGACACCGCCAAGGAGAAGCCCCAGAAGGGCGAGGTAGTGGCGGTGGGCTCGGAGGTCAAGGAGGTAAAGAAGGGCAACACCGTGCTGTTTGACAAGTACTCGGGCTCCAAGGTCCAGGTGGACGACCAGGACTACCTGGTCATCAAGGAAGAGGACATCCTGGCAATAGTTGAATAAAAAGGAGGTTTTGAAAGATGGCAAAGCAACTTCTCTTTGACGAACCAGCCAGACAGGCCCTCCTGAGGGGGGTGGAACTGCTGGCCGATGCGGTCAAGGCCACCCTGGGACCCAAGGGCCGAAACGCTATTTTGGACAAAAAGTTCGGCTCCCCCACCATCACCAAGGACGGCGTGACGGTGGCCAAGGAGATTGAGCTGAAGGACCCCTGGGAGAACATGGGGGCCCAGTTGGTGAAGGAGGTGGCCTCAAAGACCTCCGACGCCGCCGGCGACGGCACCACCACTGCCACCGTCCTGGCCCACGCCATCTTCCGCGAGGGAGTGAAGAACGTGGTGGCAGGGGCCAACCCCATGGACATCAAGAGGGGCATCGACAAGGCCGTGGAGGCCGTGGTGGAGGAGCTGAAGAAGCTGTCCAAGCCGGTGGTGGAGAAGAAGGAGATTGCCCAGGTGGGCACCATCAGTGCCAACAACGACCCCGACATAGGCGAGCTCATTGCCGAGGCCATGGACAAGGTAGGCAAGGACGGGGTCATCACCGTGGAGGAGGCCAAGAGCATGGCCACCACCCTGGATGTGGTGGAGGGCATGCAGTTTGACCGGGGCTACATCTCCCCCTACTTCGTCACCGATGCCGAGAGGATGGAGTGCACCCTGGAGGACGCCTACATCCTGATTCACGAGAAGAAGATCTCCAGCATGAAGGACCTCCTGCCCATCCTGGAGCAGGTAGCCAAGATGGGCAAGCCCCTGCTCATCGTAGCCGAGGATGTGGAGGGCGAGGCCCTGGCCACCCTGGTAATCAACAAGCTCAGGGGAACGCTCCAGGTCTGCGCAGTGAAGGCCCCGGGCTTCGGGGAGCGCCGAAAGGCCATGCTGGAGGACATAGCGGTCCTTACCGGCGGGCAGATGATCTCCGAGGACCTGGGCATAAAGCTGGAGAATGTGAAGGTCTCCGACCTGGGCAGGGCCAAGAAGATAACGGTGGACAAGGAGAACACCACCATCGTGGAGGGCGCCGGCGAGCCCGACAAGATCCAGGCCAGGGTCAAGCAGATCAAGACCCAGATAGAGGAGACCACCTCGGACTACGACCGGGAGAAGCTCCAGGAGCGCCTGGCTAAGCTGGTAGGCGGCGTGGCCGTCATCAATGTGGGCGCTGCCACCGAGACGGAGATGAAGGAGAAGAAGGCCAGGGTGGAGGACGCCCTTCATGCCACCAGGGCCGCGGTGGAGGAGGGCATTGTGCCCGGCGGCGGGGTAGCCCTGTTGAGGTGCGTCTCGGCCCTGGAGAAGCTCAAGGTGGACAACCACGACCAGGAGCTGGGCGTGCAGATAGTGAAGAAGGCCCTGGAGGAGCCCATCAAGCAGATAGTCAACAACGCCGGGCTGGAGGGCTCGGTGGTGGTGGAGAAGGTCAAGGCGGCCAAGCAGACCAACTTCGGCTTTGATGCCCAGGCCGACGAGTACCGGGAGGACATGATGAAGGCCGGTATCATTGACCCCACCAAGGTCACCAGGCTGGCCCTCCAGAATGCTGCCAGCGTGGCCGGGCTGCTGCTTACCACACAGGTAATGGTCTCGGAGCTCCCCGAGGAGGAGAAGAAGGGCCAGGGTGGCCCCAGCGGCATGGGGGAGATGTACTAAGGCCTTTCCTTAGGTTAAGGAAGAGGGGGGGCGGGCCCTTTTAGGGCCCGCCCCCCCTTTTTTAATTCCTCAAACCGGCCCTAAAACCTCCCACCGTACTTGATGGGGTCGCCCTTGTAGCCCAGGGCCTTCCAGTGGAGCCGGTCCCCACCCATGTGGCAGTCCAGGCACTTCAGGGCCTTCTCCTTGGGAGCCACCTCGTGGAATATGCCCATGTAGCGCTCCGTGACTATCCACTCGTAGCCCTTGATGTCCCGGCCGAAGAAGGCCTTGGCCCCTTTGCGGATGGCGGCATCGGTAGCCCCCTTTTTAAACACCAGGCCCACCTTTATGGGAATGAGGCGGCGGCTCTCGGTATCCAGGGGCAGTCGGGCAGTATGGAGCTTGAAGGCGTATATTCTGGAGTCAGGGTCGGTGATGGAGCCCTGGGGGGCGTAAAGCTTGACCCTCTTGGCTCCCTTCCTCACGGTCTCCTCCGGCAGAAGGAGGGTGCCCTTGCCGTTCCACCAGGCATAGACGGGGCGGACATCCTTTTGGAACCTTATGAGCGGCTCGTACTTACCCTCCTGGGCCATATACTCCTTCTTGCTCCAGTCCCTGTGCATATCCGTGGGATAGTCCTTGGCAAAGCTGGGAATATGGCATACGGTGCAGTACACCGAGCGGGTGTGCTGGTTCAGGGTGTGGTCCTTGTGCAGGTCGCCCTTGTGGCAGTTTTCGCACCTGTTGCTCTCGCCGGGCCTGTCCTGCCCTGCCAGTTGGGTGCCGCTGCCCAGGACCTTGTGAGCCTTGAACTTGTGGCACTGGATGCAGGTCATGCCGTTGCCCATGTGGACATCCAGCTCTGGAGTGGCCCTGGCATGAGTAGGCTCCAGGTCGCCCCGCTTGTAGTTGAATCCCCCGCCCGAGCCGGCATGGCAGCGCAGGCACATGGCCGTGGTAGGCCTCTGCACNCTCTGGGCCATGGCCAGGAGGGCCTGGGGGTTGTCCCATAGGGCGGGGCGGCGCCTGAGGGAGCCGTCCGGGGCCTTCCAGAGCACCCTGCGGTAGTTGGGGCTGTGGCACATGAGGCAGTCGATGTTTTCAAGCTGCTCCTGGGTCATCTTCTCCGAGGGCTTAAGACCTAGCCCGGCATGGCACTTGGAGCATCCCTGGGCAATGGTCTCTCCCCGGTCGTTTCGGAGCTCGGCTATCCAGCTTATGGAGGGGTTGGTGCAGAAGTCGTTCAGGGTGTTGAGCTTGCCCAGGGCCCTGCCCTTGGAGTTGAGGATGTTAGGGGCTGGGGCCTTCCACTGGTAGTGCACCGAGTGAAAGACCTCCTGGGCCTCCTTCTGGTGGCAGGCCAGGCAGGTCTTGGTGCCCTCGTAACTTTGCACATATTGGCGGTGGGGGTTTTCAAAGAGCACTCCCTCGCCCTGGGCCCAGAGGGGCCGGGCCAGGGCCAGCAGCGCTACCAGGGTCAGCAAGGCTGTCTTCTTCATGGCATTACCCTCCCTAAAGCTGTAGTTTTAGTTCCTTGGTTAAGAGTTTAGAAATAATTTAACCAAGAAGTCACCCCCCCTCGACACTAGGTCCCCCGCATCTGATACATTAGAGTTATGAAGCTGAGGCCCTGGGCCCTGCTGCTTGTGCTGCTGCTGTCCTTGGGCTGCTCGGTGCTTAGGGGTACCTACACGCTAACCAAGGGCACGGTGAAGGGCACCCTGTGGGTGGTCAAGACCACCTACAAGGCCGGCAAGCTGGGTGCAGAGGTGGTTTACAAGGTGGGGGGCTTTACCTTCAAGGTGGTAAAGGCCCCCCTGAGCTGGCCCCTCATGAGGGGAGAGATTGAGAGCATAGACGGCCTTCCCCCAAAGGAGGCCATCCGCCTGGGAAGGGTGAAGAACTCCCCCTACCGGGTAAGGGGGCGCACCTACTGGCCCATGAGCATTGCCGAGGCCAACCGTTACAGAGAGGTGGGAGTGGCCTCCTGGTACGGGTATGAGACCAGGCTCAGGCCCGGGGGGCACATGACCGCCAACGGCGAGGCGTTTGACCCCGAGGGGCTCAGTGCCGCCCACCGCCGTCTGCCCCTGCCGTGGTATGTCAGGGTGACCAACCTGGAAAACGGCCGAAGCATCATTGTAAGGGTCAACGACCGAGGGCCTTTCGCCCAGGAGGGAGAAAGAATCATAGACCTCTCGGCCGGGGCGGCCAAGCGCCTGGGGTTTTTCAAGAAGGGCACGGCCAGGGTGCTGGTGGAAAGCCTGCCCGTAAAGATGGCCAGGGACTGATGTCCCGCGTGAACTCAGGCCCCCCTGCCTTTAAGCCCTTACCACCAGCACAGGGCAGGCACTTAGGCCGATGACCTTCTCGGTGACGCTTCCCATGAGGAGCTTCCTGAGGCCCGTGCGGCCGTGGCTGCCCATGAATATCACATCGGCCCCTTCCTTCAGGGCCACCTCCACTATCTTCTGATGGGCGTCGCCCTCCCGGACGAAGACCTGGGCACTTACGCCCTGGGCCTCGGCCTGGGCCTGGGCCTCCTGGGCAAAGGCCCTGGCCCGCTCGGTGAGCTTCTCGGCCACATCTGGGGCCTGGGCCAGGAGTTCCTCGTTCATCACTGCCACAGAGACCACCAGGAGCCGCCCCCCGTAGGAGCGGGCGAAGTTCAGGGCATGCTGCAGGGCGGCCCGGCTGAACTCCGAGCCGTCGGTGGCCAGCAGTATCCTGCCCCACCCAATGGAGGCATCCCGGGGCACCACCAGCACATCCACCTTGGAGGAGCCGATGACCCGGGCAGTGACGCTGCCCATGAGGGCCCGCTCCAGTCGGCTGCGGCCCCTGCGGCCCATCACAATGAGGTCGCACCCGTAGGAGCTGGCCACCTCCACAATGCGCTCGTACGGTTCCCCTTCCTCAATATTGGTAAGCAGGTCAAAGCCCTCCGCCCGGGCTATCTCCTTGGCCTGGGCGGTGAGCTCCTGCCCCGGGCCCCTGAGAAGCTCCCTGATGTTGCGCACCCCTACCAGCTCAAGCTCTCCTTCATAGGAGGGCACCACTGCCAGGGCCTTCAGCCAGCACCCTTCCGTCTGGGCCAGCTTGATGGCCTGCCTGAGGGCGTTCTGGCTGGAGGGGGAACCATCGTAGGCTGCCAGAATCTTCTTGTACTTACCCATGGCTCACCGCCCCCTTTCGGAGCATCTCCTTTCGCTCCGCCCTGGCCTTGAGCATCCCCTTGACCATGGCCGCGGTGATTATCACCCCGGCGGTACCCAGGGCGGTCACCAGGGCCCAGAAGCTCACCTGGTTCAGCAGCGCTTTGGTGGAGGCAGCCAGGGGCGAGATGGCTCCCAGGTCCTCCAGGTAGATGGGCACCTTGGCCCCCCTGCTTACGGCCACAATGAGCATCACCGCACCCATTACTACCTTTATCATGTAGTCCTTGACATAGGTGGTGCCCAGGGCCCCCAGCTGCACCCCGAAGAGGGAGCCCGCCAGTATGAGTAGGGTGAGGCGGATGTCTATGAGGCCGCTGAGGCCCCACTGGATGGAGCCCCACAGGCCCATCACAAAGGCTATGACCAGCTCGGTGGCGCTGGCCACCAGGGCGGAGGCCCCGAGCACATAGATCATCCCCGGCCCCCCGATGAAGCCCCCCACCGCTATGGTGGCTGCCAGCATCCCCGTGGCCAGTCCCACGGGGATAGTCACCCAGGCAGAAAGCCTCACCCCGGCCCTCTTGAACTCCATCATGGGGGGTATCTTTATCCTCTGAAGGGCCAGGGCCAGCTTGGTGGTCTTGACTTCGGCGCCTCCCTTGGCCAGCCTCCAGGCGTCCCAGAAGACATACCCGCCCACTATGACGAGGATTACCACGAAGGCCAGGCTCACATAGAGGTTGGAGCCAGCGTTGCCCCACTTCTGGAGAATGAACTTCTGCACCTTTATGCCTATTTGCACCCCCACGATGGCCGAGGTGGCCATCACCAGGCCCAGCTTTACATCGGCCTGGCCGTACTTGTAGCGCTTATAGGCCCCCACCATGGCCTTGGGGAACTTGTGGCACATGTTGGAGGCCACGGCCACCGCCCCAGGGGCCCCCAGGGACATCATGCTGGGTGTAAGCACGAAGGCCCCGCCAGAGCCTATGAAGCCGCTGAGCATCCCTCCCACCAGGCCGATTATCACCAGGGCCAGGATCTTCTTGAGGGTCATGTCCATGAACATCACCGAGATGCTCTTTATGACCTGCCGGCCATGCTGCCTCTGGAAGGTCACCATTACCTTCCTCTTTAGCTCCACCTCCTCGGGCTTGAGCTTGCCCAGGTAGACGGTGATGGTCTCCTCCGAGCCCGAGGGGCGGAACACCGCCGTGCCGGAGGCCTCATCCACCGAGAGGAACTCCCCCTTCCTGAAGTTCTTGGGGGGCCCTGCCCCCCCGCCGGCCAGGGCCGGGCAGACCGCCCACAAGACGATCATAAGTGCTGTCAGCAATGAGATGGTTCTCCTGAACATCTGTGCCTTGTCCTCCTCCTTGTATCCTGATAGTGCTACTTCTTCGCCTCAAGGCCCAGCACCGCAAGCACGCTGCTGGCAAAGGCCCCGTGGATGAACGAGAAATACAGGGCCGTGGCTACAGGCAGGACGGTGTAGGCGCCGCCCCTGCTGTAGTAGTCGGTCACCAGCTCCTGCCTGCTGAAGAGAAACACATAGGACAGCACCGAGATGATGCCGAACACCACCGCCTGTAGATAAGGCTTCTTCTTCTGCGCCACCTTCCCTTCACCTCCTTAGATAGAGAACTCCTCCACCCTCACGGGCCCTGAAGTTCCGAGACCAGCACCAGGGGGCAGCTGAGCTGCCTGAGGATACCCGTGAGCCTCCTTCCCTCCTCCTGGCAGTGCTCATTCAGGGCCTTCACAGAGTCTGCCACCACCAGTTGGATACCCTTGTGCTCTCGGGTGTGCCTGAGCACCGCCTTCTTGATGCATCCCTTGGGGAGCACACTCAAGCGGGGGCGCTCCCCTGGGCCGAGGCCCTGGAGGAGCCCCTGGGCCTTGGCCTGGGCCTCGGGGCCTACCAGCAGTAGCTCCAGGCCGGCCCCAATGCGCCGGGCAATGCCCTGGGCATGGGCAAGCACCCTCTGGTCCGCCTCCGTGCCCATGAGCACCGCCACCCCCCTCCGGGGCCCGGCCGCCATCTGCCGGGCCGCCTCAAACTCCCCGGCCTCGGCAAAGGCCACCGCCGCAAACAGCTCCTCCAGCTTCCTTAGAAAACCCATCCTGCGCCTCCTTGCCCAGTTCTCATCGGCAACCCCTTTTTAGGCAAACCCCGTGCCAGGGAAAAACTCCTTTTAAATCGGGGGAATTTTTCCCACAGATATGGCATATTGCAACGGGAGCCCCGTCCCTGTGTCCTCAATGCCTTCAGAAAAGGGGATTGAGCCTTTTGTTGCACAAAGGACGGCTGCTGTTGCATTTCGCAACGCAGGGGTGGTAGATTTAATCCATGAAGCTGTTGCCCAGTCTGAGGCAGAAGCTGGCGGTGGGGTACCTGTTATGGCTGGTGATAGTGTTCAGCCTGGGTCTGGTGGGCTACAAGGGGCTCATGGATGTGGAGGAGATGGTGCTGGCGGGCACGGTGGTATCGGACCTTCTGGACACCGCCCTGGAGGTGAGGCGGTTTGAGAAGAACTATTTCCTCTATGGTGACGAGGCCTCTTACAGGGAGCTCAAGCGCTATCTGGGCCATCTGCACTCCATACTGCAAGGGCAGTGGGAGGCCATCCTGCCCTATGCCAAGGCAGAGGGCCTTTCCAGGCTAAGGGCGGACATAAGGCAGTACGAGGAGCTTCTGGAGGCGGTGCTGACCCTCAGGGGGCGGGAGGCCCAGGAGCTGTGGGAGCCCAGGCTGAGGCAGAAGGGCAAGGAGATAGTGACCGCTGCGGAGCGGATTGCCCGTCTGGAGCGCCAGGCGGTGCAGGAGGCCGTGAGGGCCACCAGGCGCAATCTTCTGGTCTCGGGGGTATTCCTGGTGCTCTTTGTCTTGCTTTTCGGGGTCATCTCCTTCCGGATGCTCATCAGGCCCTTGGGGGCCATGGAGGCCCACATGCGCCGGGTGGCGGAGGGGCATTTTGCGCCCCTGCCCATAAGCTCCGACCACAGGGAGGTCCAGTCCCTGCACAGGGCCTTCAATCGCATGCTCAGGGAGCTTCAGTGGAGGCAGCAGCATCTGATACAGCGGGAGAAGCTGGCCTCCCTGGGCACCCTGCTCTTCGGGGTGGTGCACGAGCTGAACAACCCCCTCTCCAACATATCCACCTCCTGCCAAATTCTGAAGGAGGAACTGCTGGAGGCCGACCTGCAGTTCAAGCAGACCCTCCTTAAGCAGATTGAAGATGAGACCGACAGGGCCAGGGACATAGTGCGCTCCATCCTGGACTTCTCCAGGGCCGGCCACAGGCAGGAGGCGGCCCTGGCCCACATTGTGGCAGAGTCCATAAGGCTCCTGAAGGCCGAGCTCCCGCCCAAGGTGGAGCTCCAGGTGGAGGTGCCCCCGGACATCGTTCTCTTCGTGGACAAGCAGAAGCTCAGGCAGGTGTTCCTGAACCTCCTGAAGAACGCCGCCGAGGCCATGCCCCAGGGTGGCAAGGTGCTCGTGCAGGCCGAAAGGAAGGGGGCGCAGGTGCTCATCCGGGTCTCGGACACGGGGGCAGGCATGGAGCCCGAGGTGGCGGAGAAGGTCTTTGACCCCTTCTTCACCACCAAGGACAGGAAGAAGGGCTACGGCCTGGGCCTGTTCGTAGTGCACAACATCATACAGGAGCATGGAGGCGATATAAGCGTGGAGAGCAGCCCTGGCAGGGGCACGACATTCACCATTTCACTGGAGGCCAAAGAGGATGCACCGAGGCAGGATACTCATAGTTGAGGACGAGCCCGTAGCGCTGAAGAACCTGGAGTATGTAATGAAGAAGGAGGGCTACCAGGTGGTGGCCACCTCCAGCGGCTCCAACGCCCTGAAGCTGCTTCAAGAGCAAGAGTTCGATGTGGTCATTACCGACCTGAAGATGCGCCGGGTGGACGGGCTGGAGGTGCTGCAGCGCACCAAGGCCCTTCAGCCCGAGGCGGAGGTGATAATGGTCACCGCCTATGCCAGCATTCCCTCGGCGGTGCAGAGCATGAAGAAGGGCGCCTACGACTACATAGCCAAGCCCCTCAAGCTGGAGGAGGTGCGCCGAGTGGTGCGCTCCGCCCTGGAGAAGGTGAAGCTCAGGCGGGAAAACCTCCAGCTGAGGGCCGCCCTGGAGGGCTACCAGGGCAAGGTGAAGTTCATCACCCAGGAGCCCTCCATGCTCAGGCTCCTGGAGGTGGCCAGACAGATTGCCCCCACGGACTGCAATGTGGTGCTCACGGGGGAGTCCGGCACGGGCAAGGAGCTCCTGGCCCGGTACATCCACTACCACAGCGGGCGCTCCCAGGGGCCCTTCCTGGCGATAAACTGCGGGGCCTTCACCGAGGAGCTGCTGGGCAACGAGCTCTTCGGCCACGAAAAGGGTGCCTTTACAGGGGCCACCACCCTGAAGCAGGGCCTCATAGAGAGTGCCTCGGGGGGTACCTTGCTGCTGGACGAGATAACGGAGATGAGCCCCTCCATGCAGGTGAAGCTCCTGAGGGTCATCCAGGAGAGGGAGATACTCAGGCTGGGGGGCACCGAGCCCGTCAGTGTGGATGTACGCTTCATAGCGGCCACCAACAGGGATATCCAGGAGGCCATAAAGAGCGGGCAGTTCAGGCAGGACCTGTTCTTCAGGCTGAATGTGGTGGCCCTGCACATACCGCCCCTGGCCGAAAGGCGGCAGGACATACCGCTTCTGAGCTACTACTTCCTGAAGAAGTACTCCGCCCTGATGAACAAGGAGGTGGCGGAGCTTTCCGAGGAGGTCATGGCCCTCCTGATGAACTACGACTTCCCCGGCAATGTGCGGGAGCTGGAAAACATAATAGAGAGGGGAGTGGCCCTGTCAAACACCGGCAGGGTGGAAGTGGCCCACCTGCCCGAGGACCTCAGGCAGCTAAGCATCCGCACCTTCAGGCGCAAGGAGGGCCGCATCCCTACCCTGGAGGAGCAGGAGATGGCCTATATCCGCTGGGTACTCAAGGAGGTGGGGGGCAACAAGACCATGGCGGCCCAGGCCCTGGGCATAGACAGGGCCTCCTTGTGGAGAAAGCTGAAGAAGTACCAGCTGGAGGGCTAACGCCTCCCGTAATACAGCCGCCAGAGCCTCTGGGGGCTGACCCCCAGGGCATAGAGTGCCCGGATGAGCTTGTTCTTGAAGGTGGTGCGCAAAACCCCCTGGGTGTGATNCCTCCTGGCCGAGGAGCGCACCCTCTGGGCAAGCACCTTCATACCGGCCCCCGAGCGCCTTATGAGCTTAACGAGGGCCACATCCTCCATGAGGGGGATCTCGGGATAACCCCCCAGGCGGAAGAAGAAGTCCCTTCTCAGGAAAAGGGCCTGGTCGCCGTAGGGAGCACCCCCCAGGGCCACCCTCAGCCTGGCGGTGAAGGCGATGAACCTCACCATGGGGCTGGGGCTTTCCAGCTCCAGGCTGAAGGCCCCTGCGGGCTGCTCCCTCAGGGCCTTGGCTATCAGCTCAAAGGCCCTGGGCGGAAGCCTGGTGTCGGCATGAAGGAACAGCAGGGCCTGCCCCCTGGCCAGGGCCGCGCCGGCGTTCATCTGGCTGGCCCTGCCCGGGGAGGCTACAAGGGTCTTTACCTCCGGGTCCTCAATCCACCTTATGGTGCTGCCTTCGGGGGCGCCATCCACCACTATCACCTCGTAGGGGGCTCCCTGGGCGATGTGCCTGAGATGCCCCAGCAGGGCGTTTATCTCCTGCCCCTCACCAAGCACGGGAACAATTACCGAGACCGTCATGGCCTGAGAAGCCCTCTCAACCTTTCCGCCTCCGGGCCCTGAAGGGCCAGCAGGTCCTGCAGGGTGTCTAAGTCCCTAAGGGGCCGAAGCAGTGCGGGCTCAAGGCCGTGGAGCCTGAGACGCCTGAGGGTTTCCGCCAGCACCTCGTGGCCTCCCCAGGGCATGGCCTCAAACACCTGGGGGAGGAACCCCCTCCTTCTGAAGCCTATAAGGTAGTATCCCCCGTCCAGGGCCGGGCCCAGCACCACGGGGGCCTCCTGCAGGGCCCTGAGGGCCCAGGGCAGTTGCCCCACCACCTCAGGCACATCGGAGCCCACCACCAGGGCCCGGGCAAACCCCTCCCTGAAGGCCTCCCCCATGGCCTGGGCCATCCTTTGGCCCAGGTCAAGGCCCCTCTGGGCAATGTACCGGGGCCCCGGGCCCAGCCACTGGGCTACATCCCCAAGCCCCTGAGGGGGCCAGACCGCCACCCAAAGGGCAAAGCCCTGCATCTTCCGAAGGGCCCCCATCAGTTCCTGCACCATGTGCCTGTAGAGAGTCCGGGCCGTGCTGCGCCCCACCTCCTCGGCCAGGCGGCTCTTTACCTCGGCCCGCCGGGGGTCCTTGAGGAACACTATGAGGCAGGTCCCCGCCTTCAGCAGCAGCCCCCTTCTTCGGCCTCCCGGGCGGCCGTGCTGCGGCAGTCCCTGAAGGGGCCGAAGTGCCGGCCGAAGTCGCCCTCTACGGTGAAATGCCTGCTCAGCCTGGTGGCGCTGAGCATCAGGGCGGTGTTTCCGCAGACCCGCTCGGGCCTGTGGGCCTCAAACACGTGGGCGCGGTCAAGGTGGAAGCGGTGGGGGGCCTCGGCCACGGTACCCCTGTAGGTGGCCACATGGCCGTAGTCCTCGCAGTGCTCCTCCAGGCCTCGGAGCTTCCACAGCCTGTAGGTAATGGAGTAGAACCTCNCCGGGCCCNCCAGGGCCTTTACCTCCGGGTCGTTGAGCTGCACCTGGCGCCGGCTCATCAACCTGGGCTCGGCAAAGCCCGCCTGCCTGGCCAGGCGGAGGAAGTCCCTCACATACAGGGCACCGCCCAGGCATTCGCCCCACAGCAGGGGGTTTTCCCTCAACTCTCTGGGCAGGCGCCTGTCGGCGTATATATCGGAGAAGTAAAGCTCACCTCCGAACTTAAGTACCCTCCAGACCTCCCTGAGCACCTTGAGCTTGTCCTCCAGGAGGTTGAACACGCAGTTGGAGACCACCAGGTCCAGGCTCTCGGCCCCGAAGTGTCTCCCCAGGTTCTCCATCTCCTCCAGGATGAAGGCCACGTTGGGCTCCCTGTAGCCGAAGCGCTCCATATGAACGCCGATATGCCGCCTGGCCACCTCCACCTGCTCCTCGGTCATGTCCAGACCCCAGACGAACCCCTCGGGGCCCACCAGCTTGGAAAGCACGAAGCAGTCCCTGCCCGTGCCCGAGCCCAGGTCCAGCACCCTGAGGCCCTTGAGCACCAGGGGGATGGGTGAGCCGCAGCCGTAAAACTTCTCCTTGACCTCATCGGCTATAAGCTCCAGCACTCGGCGCACATGCTCGGGGGCTGCCTCAGAGGGGCAGCAGGCGGTGCTCTTCAGGTCGGCGCTTCCCCTGAGGGTCTTGCCGTAGTACCGCTTCACCACCTCCTTGGGCTTGAACTCCTCCTTGAGAAGCTCCCCCCGGCAGCCTGAGCCCCTGGCCGCAGTGCAGGCGTAGCAGTGCTCTTGGCAGGTAATGGGGGGGTTGAAGCCCTGGGAGAAGTCCACCTCCCAGAGTCTCTTGTCCTCGTAGCCCTTGACCCTTATGCCCAGGGCCTGGTTGAAGTCGCAGTCGTAGAGGTAGCCCTGGTAGTCCACGCTGAGGAGGCTTCGACACATCACCTGCTGCAGGCTCCGGGGGTTGAAGTTATTCAGCAGCATCTGCATGTACTCCCTGAGCTTGCCCTTGCCCCGGAGGTATCGCCTGAAGCCTCCTATGGGGGCGTTTACCATGGCGACGAGTCGGCTGAAGCGCACCCGGTGGCGCTCCCAGAGGAGGCGGCGATAGCGGGCCTGTAGCTCGGTCTCGGAGGGGGGGAGGTACTCCCCTTGGGGGTTGTAAACCAGCTCCAGAGCGGGGCCCCCCTCCTGGCCGTAGCCCAGCTCGTTGAGCCTTCTCAGCACCCTGATGCTTGCCTCAAACNCCCCCCGGCCTCGCTGGGCATCGGTCTCGTCCCTGAAGCAACTGGGAAGGGAGGCCACGAGCTTGACCCCATGGCGGAGAAAGAGCTCGGCCAGGGGAGCGCACTGGGGAAGCTCCAGCNCCGTCAGGTTGGTCCTCACACTAAGGAGCCTGCCTGTGGCAGAAAGCCCCTCTATGAGTACAGGCAGGGCCGGGTTGAGCTCCGGGGCCCCGCCGGNGAACTCCACCTCCTGGACATCCATGCCCCTTAGGGTCTGCAGCACTTTCAGGGCAGTATCCATGCTCATGTTGCGCCGGCCCCTGGGCGAGCCCCTCACGTGGCAGTGCAGACAGCACTGGTTGCACCGATTGCCCAGATTCAGCTGTACCGTCCTGATGGCGCTCTTCCTGAGCCCCAGGCCCTGCCATGCCACGACCATCCTCTACCTCACCTCCTTGAGGGTCTTTGCCCTTCTGGCCCGGAGCTTCTTCACCCCGAGGGGAAGCAGCGGAAGCACCGCCAGGAGCCCAAAGGCCAGAAGAATCTGCAGGGAGAAGATGTCCCTGGGCGACTCTATCACATTCAGCCGGCTTCCTGCAAAGGCATAAACCAGGGAGCCGGGGAATATGCCCACCGAAGTAGTCCATATGAAGGTCCTCAGGGGCNCCCTGGTAAGCCCGGCCAGGATGTTTATCCAGTAGAAGGGGAACAGGGCTATGAGCCTGAGGGTCAAGAGGTAGCGGTAGCCGTTGTCCTCTATCTCCTGGTTGAACCGCCTGAGGCGCTCCTCGTACCGCCTCTGTATCCAGCTACCCAGCACATACCTGGCCGCCAGGAAGGCCACCGTGGCGCCCGCCGTGGCTCCCACATTGACAAAGAGGGCCCCTATGAGGGGGCCGAAGAGGAACCCTCCGGCCAGGGTAAGCACCGTGGCCCCGGGAAGGGAAAGTCCGGTAACAAGCACATAGAATGCAATGTACAGCAGTACCGAGCGGCCGTAATGGGCCTGCACCACCTGGTGAAGGTGCTCCCTGTTGGCCTTGAGGGTCTCGAAGTTGAGCACTTCTGTTATTCCCCAGGCCCTCAAGGCCAGCGCCCCTGCTGCTATGAGCAGCACCAGCAGGAGCTTCTTTGAAAGGACCAGCCCCTTCAGGTTCATTTCTTCTCCTTCCTGAGGCCCGTGAGTCTCCTAAGGAACCTAAGGAGGGGATTCGCCTGAAGGTGCTCAACATAGGCTTGTCCAGCAGGGCGCTTCAGGGCGTCGGTGTAGGTGGGGTAGGCGTGCACCACGGGGCCGGCCTTGCGGAAGGGGATGCCCAGGGCCCTCAGGAGCTGGGCCTCGTGAATGGTCTCGCCGGCCGAGGGACCCAGGATGTGGGCACCCACCAGGCGGCCCTTGGCATCCAGGATGTACTTAGCCAGGCCCAGGGCGGCCCCGTCCGTCCTGGCCCTGTCCATGCGCTGGTAGTCGTAGCGGAACACCCGGGCNCTGCGGCCCAGCCTCTCCCTGGCCTCCTGCTCGGTGAGGCCCAGGTGGGCAAGTTCAGGGTCGGTAAAGGTGCACCAGAGCACCTGGGCGTAGCTCATGCGCCTCTTTATGGGCAGGAACATGTTGAGCACCGCCGTGAGGGCCTGCTCCTCCGCCATGTGGCTGAACTGATAGGGGCCCACCACATCCCCCGCAGCATAGATGTTCGGAGCAGTGGTCCTCAGGTGGCGGTCTGTTTTTATGCCCCTTGGGGAATGCTCCACCCTTGCGGCCTCAAGCCCCAGGCCCTCCGTATTGGCCACCCTGCCCACGGCCACCAGGAGGCCCTGGGCCCGGAGCTTCTCCCTGCCTGCAGGGCCTTCCACCAGGAGGGCTATGCCCTGGGGGGTCTTTTCGGCCTTGATGGCCTTGGTGCGGACAAGGAGCCTGAGGCCTTCGGCCTGCAGGTGCCGGCTCAGCAGGGCCACCGGCTCCTCGTCCTCCCGGGGCAGGATGCGCTCAAACATCTCCACCACGGTGCACTGAACCCCCAGGCGGTTGAAGGCCTGGGCCAGCTCTATCCCTATGGGACCGCCGCCCAGGATGAGCAGGGAGGCGGGAAGGGCCTCAAGCTCAAAGATGTTTGCATTGGTAAGGTAGGGCACCTCCTGCAGGCCCTCTAGGGGGGGCACCAAGGCCGATGAGCCCGTGGCCAGGAGGAAGTACCTGGCCCTGAGGGTGCCTTGGCCCTGAAGCTCCACCTCCTGAGGGCTGAGGAATCTGGCCCTGGCCAGCAAGACCTTGATGCCCAAGGCCTCGAGGGCCTCGGGGGTGTGGCTCTGGTATATCCGCTGCCTGACAGAGCGCACATACCTGAGCACCTCCTGGGTGCTCAGGGTGCCTCCCTGAAGGCTCAAGCCCCAGCGGGTGGCGTGCTTTATCACATGGGCCATATGGGCCACCCGAATAATGGTTTTACTGGGAATGCAGCCATGCCAGGTGCAGTCGCCCCCTGGCCTTGAGGCTTCCACGATAGCCACCCGCTTGCCCATTCCCAGAGCGGTCTTCGCCCCAATAAGCCCTGCGGCGCCGCCGCCTATTATCACCAGGTCAAAGTCGTATTTCCGGGTCATGTCCTCTCCTTTGGCCTCCGCAATTTACAGCAATTTTCTTGCCTTCCTCAGCCGAGAAGCCATTTTCTGCCCCCTCTGGCCAGGAGCCTTTCCGCCCCCCTGGGGCCCCAGGTGCCCGCCCTGTAGTTGGGGAACCCCTTGGGGGGGTGGGCCTCCCAGTACTGGATGAGGGGGTCCACCACCGCCCACATGGCCTCCACCCCGTCCTGGCGGACAAACAGGGTGAGGTCGCCCTTCATGCAGTCTACCAGGAGCCTCTCGTAGGGAGGATGGGGCCTCAGGTTGAAGGCCTCCTGGTAGCCGAAGACCATCTTCACGGGGTATATCTGGTTGCTTCCGTAGGGGTACTTCACCCCAAAGCTAAGGCAGATGCGCTCCCGGGGTTGGATGGTAAGAAGGAGGCAGTTGGGCTCCAGGACATCGCAGGCCCGGCCAAAGAGCCTCAGGGGAGGCTGCTTGAACACCAGGGCTATTTCCGTGAGCTTCCTCTTGAGCCTCTTTCCCGTGCGCAGGTAAAAGGGCACCCCTGCCCATCGCCAGTTAGCCACCTGGAGCTTCAGGGCGCAGAAGGTGGGGGTGGTGGAGTCCCCCCTTACTCCCTTCTCCTGTCTGTAGCCCCTTGTCCGCTGGCCCCCTACCTCACCCGGGCCGTACTGGCCCCTTACGGCGAACTCCCTGATGTAGGCCTCATCCAGGGGACGGATGCTCCGGAAGATCTTTACCTTCTCGTCCCTGATGAAATCGGGCTCAAACCCAATAGGGGGCTCCATGGCCACCAGGGCCAGGAGCTGAAGCAGGTGGCTCTGGAGCATGTCCCTCACCACCCCGGTCTGCTCGTAGAAGGCCCCCCTGTCCCCGACCCCCGTGTCCTCGGCCGCGGTTATCTGCACATGCTCTATGTAGCGGCTGTTCCACAGGCGCTCAAAGATGGTGTTTGAAAACCTCAGGAACATGATGTTCTGCACCGGCTCTTTACTCAGGTAGTGGTCTATGCGGTAGACCTGGGCCTCAGAAAACACCTTGTGAATGAGCCGGTTGAGCCTCACGGCCGAGGCCCTGTCCGTACCAAAAGGCTTCTCCACGATGACCTTGCTCCTTTCACCCCTGGGGCAGGCCCTGGAGTGTTCAAGCCCCTTGAGCACATGGGGCAGGGCATCAGGGGGCACGGCCAGATAGTAAATCACGTGTTCGGCGCAGCGCCTCAGCAGCCTCCTCAGCCTGAGGGTAAGCCTCCTGTAGGTGCCCATGTCCTGAAGGTCCCCGGGGCTGTAGAAAAGCCTCTTGGCAAAGGCGGCCCAGCTCTGGGCATCCAGGGGGCCCTCTCCCATGTGCTCCTTCACGGCCTCCTTCATCATGGCCCTGTAGGCCTGATGGCTGAGGCCGGGTCGGCCCACCCCCACAATGTAGAACTCCTGGGGAAGCTCCCCCTCCAGGAACAGGTGAAGCAGGGTGGGCAGGAGCTTTCTCCTGCTGAGGTCCCCTGCACCGCCGAAAATGACCATTACGAAGGACTCCATCCTGAAGGGGCTCGGGCCTATGTCGCAGCTCTGAAGGAAGGGGCTCTGCACTGCCTGGGGCTTCATGTTATTTCCTCCTTGTCTTGTGGCCGCCGAACTGCTTCCTCAGGGCGGCCACTACCTTGGCGCTGAAGGACTCCTCCTGTCGGGAGCGGAACCTGGCCTGAAGGGCCAGGGCTATGGAGGCAAGGGGCACGGAGCGCTCCACGGCCTCCATTACGGCCCATCGGCCCTCCCCGGTGTCCTCCACATAGGGGGCTATGTCCTGAAGCTCGGGGGAGTCCCTGAAGGCCTCCTGCAGGAGCTCCAGCAGCCAGGAGCGTACCACACTGCCTTGGCCCCAGAGGCGGGCCACCTGGGCCAGGCTGAAGTCCAACTCCTTGGGGGCCCTCAAGAGCTCAAACCCCTCCCCCAGGGCCTGCATCATGCCGTACTCTATGGCGTTGTGCACCATCTTGGCATAGTGGCCTGCACCGCTGGGGCCCAGGAGGGCATAGGCCCCCCGGGGCTCGGCCAGGGCCTTGAGCAGGGGCTCCACCAGGCCGAACGCACCGGGCTGTCCGCCCACCATAAGGCAGTAGCCCTCCTTCCTGCCCCAGAGGCCCCCGCTGGTGCCCACATCCAGGAACCCTATGCCCCGCCCTGCAAGCTCCTTGGCCCTGTCCATGGAGCGCCTGTAGTGGGAGTTTCCGCCGTCCACGAGCACATCGCCGCCCTGAAGGGCAGGAACGACCGCTTGTAGCACATCCTGCACCACCCCTTCGGGCACCATAAGCCACACCACCCTGGGTGGAGAAAGACCCTGGGCCACCTCCCCGGGCTGCTCTGCCACCTGGGCCTTTTCACTGAGGCCGGCCCTGGCCTCCTCGGAGGGGTCGTAGGCCAGCACCTCGTGCCCTGCCTGAAGGAGCTTTTCTGCCATAGCCGAGCCCATTCGGCCCAGCCCTATGAAGCCCACCCTCATACGTCACCCCCTTGCAGCCTGAGGCGCTTTCGGCCAATCTCATCCAGGAGTTCAAAATAGGAGTCGTGGAAGGCCTTCACGCCGTCAATTTCCAGCTTGGTGCTCACCCTGGGCATGTTTATCCCCAGGGCCTCTGGGCCTCCCTCACCGTGGCCTCGGCGTCATAGGCCAAGGCGGGAGAGACCTCCAGGCTCACGAACCCGTCGGTCCCATTGGTCTCCAAGTGTACGGGCCTGAGGAGCTCGGCCGCCAGGGCTATGTCCTCCAGGACCAGGGCCTGAAAGAGCTCCTCCTCGTCCTTGAGTCCCTCCCTTACAAGCCCCTTGAGCTGCTCGTCATAAAGGGCACTGCCGGAGATGGCCTTCTGAAATATGGTGGGGTTTGAGGTCACACCCGTGATGCCCCCCCTGAGCATCTCTTCAAACCTGCCCGTAGCGAGGATGTCCCGACCGAGGTAATCCAGCCACATGCTCTGGCCCAGGGTCCTCAGTGCATCAAGCGTCTCCATTCATGCCTCCTTCAGTAGCTCCCTCGCTCTTTTCAGTACCTCCCCCACGGTAAAGCCCAGCTTTTCCATAACCACCTCTCCCGGGGCCGAGGCCCCGAAGCGCTCCAGGCTCAGCACCCTGCCTTCCTGGCCCACATATTTGTGCCAGCCCATGCCTGCCCCGGCCTCCAGGGAGAGCCTCTTGGAGCCAGGGGGCAGCACCTCCTGCCTGTAAGAAGGAGGCTGGGCCTCAAAAAGTTCCCAGCAGGGCATGCTCACCACCCTGACGCCCTCAAGGCCCTCTTTGCGGAGGGCCTGCCAGGCCTCCAGGGCCAGGTGCACCTCGGAGCCCGTGGCCAGGAGGACGAGTCGGAGCCTCCCGGCGGAGTCTGCCAGCACATAGGCCCCCCGAAGGAGGCCCTCGGCAGGGGCAAACCTCCCCCTGTCTATCACCGGTACCTTCTGCCTGGTAAGAATGAGGGCCACGGGGCCGCCCTCGTGGGTGAGGGCCAGGCGCCAGGCCTGGACGGTCTCGGTAGCATCGGCAGGGCGCACCACCAGGAGGTTGGGGATGGCCCTCAGGCCGGCCAGGTGCTCCACAGGCTGATGTGTAGGGCCATCCTGGCCAAGGGCCACAGAGTCGTGGGTAAACACATATATCACCCTCAGACCCATGAGGGCAGCCAGACGCATGGGGGGCCTCATGTAGTCCGAGAATATCAGGAAAGTGGCCCCAAAGGGTATGAGCCCCCCGTGGAGGGCCAGCCCGNTGAGGGCTGCCCCCATGGCATGCTCACGGACGCCGAAGGCCAGGTTCCTGCCCTCGTAGCCCCAGGGGCCAGGGACGGCGCCCTGCACCGAGGCATCCCCCGTGCCAGGGGCCTGGAAGCTGCCCAGCCCCTGAAGCACCGTGTTGGTGGAAGGGTCCAGGTCGGCCGAGCCCCCCAGCAGCCAGGGCACCTCCTTGAGCAGGGCATTCATCGCCCTGCCTCCGGCCACCCTGGTGGCCAGGGCCTCCTCGGAAGAAAAAAGGCCCTCCAAGGCCCTCTCCACAAGCTCCTGGGACAGCTTGGCCTCCTGGGCCTCCTGCCACTTGCGGTAAAGCCCGGGATGCTCGGAGGCGTAGCGCCTCATCATCCTCTGCCACCGCCTGTGCTGGCCCGAGGCCCTCCGGGCAATCTCCTGGAAATGCCCCCTGGCCTCCTGGGGCACATGAAAGGGCTCCTGGGGCCAGCCGAAGCGCCTCTTGGTGGCCAGGGCCTCCTCAGGACTCAAGGGGGAGCCATGAACCTGGTAGGTGCCCTCCCTGGGGCTTCCATACCCTATTCGGGTGCGCACCAGGACGAGGCTGGGCCTCTGCCTCTGGGCCCTGCAGGCAGCAAGGGCCCTCTGGATGGCGTCCAGGTCATTGCCGTCGGGCNCCTCCCGCACATACCAGCCCTGGGCCCTGAAGCGCCGAGGCACATCCTCGGTGAAGGTAAGCCTGGTCTGGCCAGCCAGGCTTATCTGGTTTGAGTCATAAAGACAGAGCAGTCTTGCCAGCCTCAGGTGCCCGGCCAAAGAGGCGGCCTCGGCGCTTACGCCCTCCATGAGGTCCCCATCACTGAGGAGCACATAGGTGTAGTGCCTCACCACCTGAAAGCCCGGCCGGTTGAACCTGGCCCCCAGGTGGGCCTCTGCCATGGCCATGCCTACCGCAGTGGCAAATCCCTGGCCCAGGGGACCGGTGGTGGTCTCTATGCCGGCCTCGGGCAGATGCTCCGGATGCCCCGGAGTCTTTGAGCCCCATTGGCGGAACCGCCTCAGCTCCTGAAGCGAGAGCCCGTAGCCCAGCAGATGCAGTAGGGCATAAAGGAGGGCCGAGCCGTGGCCCGCCGACAGGACGAACCTGTCCCTGTTGGGCCACAGGGGCTCCTGGGGGCAAAAGCGCATGAACCGGCTCCAGAGCACATAAGCCATGGGCGCCGCCCCCAGGGGCAGGCCAGGATGGCCCGAGCGGGCCTCCTGCACCATGTCCAGGGCCAGCATCCTCAGGGTATTCACGCAAAGCTCATCCAGGTCTTGAGGAGGCCTCAAGCTCCTCTAACCTCCTGAGGAAGCGTCGATAGTTCTCGGCGGGGGAGCCGCCCTGGAAGAGCCTGCTTCCCACGCAGGCAAAGTCCACCCCCAGGCGGTAAAACTCCTCCAGGTTCTCCAGGGAGACCCCTCCATCCACTCCCAAGGCCAGAGAGGGATACCTGTCCCTGGCCCGGGCCACCTTGCCCAGCACCTCGGGCTTGAAGGGGCGGCCCCAGCAGCAAGGGNCAACTGTCAGGAAAAGGAGGGCATCGGGCCGAAGTCCCTGGAGGGCCTCAAGCGGGGTCTCGGGCCTCAGGGCCAGGCCGGCCTCAATCCCTCCGCCCCTGAGGGCCTCCAACAGTCCCTGGGCATCCACCGATGCCTCCAAGTGAAAAAACNCCCTCCTGAGATTCGGATGGCTAAGCTCCTCCGCAAACCCCTGGGGGCTCTGCAGCATCAGATGAAGCTCAAAGGAAAGAGGGCCCCGAAGGCTGTTGAGCTCCCGGGGACCAAAGGCACTGCTGGCGGGCACGAAGAGGCCGTCCATCACATCTATCTGCACATAGGGGGCAAACTGCTCGGTCTGCCCGAGCCTCCGAAGAAGCTCCTCCAGGCCCTGGGCGAGCACTGCGGGGATTATCTTCACGCAAGGGCCCCTGTGGGGTTAATAAAAGATATTCGCACCTTTTAAAAGCATAGTGCAATTACGATAACTGTCAAGCGCCCTTTAGTACTTGTTCAGTCTCCAGTCGTAGGGCTGGTAGGAGACCTTCACCCGCTGGGCGTTGCCAAGGAGCCAATCCCTGTCCTCGTGCTCATATAGATACTTGGCTATGAAGCGCAGGACATCGGCCTTGCTTGAGCCGAAGTCCTNCCTGTACCACTTGAATATCATGGACAGGGAGACCCTGCCCTTTTCCTTCTGCAGTATGCAGCCCCCGCCGTTTATGAAGGTGGTGGCGGCCAGGTCCAGCTCCTGGGAAATACCCTCGGCAGTGTAAAAGGCAATGGGGGGGCAGGAACTCGAGGCGCACACCAGGGCGAAGTGCNCCCTGGGCTCCAGGGGCCTTACCACAAACTGCCGACGCTTGTCGGCAGTGCCGAACAGGGGCCTGCGCAGAAGGCCCGGGGGGCGGCGGTTATCCCTCAGGATACCGTGCTCTATGTCGTCAGGACAGAACAGCATATCGGCAATGCGGTACTGAATGCGGCGGAAAAACCCCTTGACCTCCTTCACCGAGTCCCTTATGCCCAGCTCCACCACGCCGTGAATCACTATGGCGTTGTAAAGGTTTATCCAGAAGGCCAACTGCTCGGCCCTGTCCTTCAGGGCCCTGAGGTCCATGGCCCTGAGGGCCCTGGTGAGGGCCACATACTGCTCGTAAGGCTCGGTGCCCCGCATCTGCTCGTAGGCCACTCTTCCCCGCTCGGTGTCAAAGAACGCTCCCCTGAGGGTGTTCACCGCCGCCTTGAGCCTCTGGGAAAGCTCCTGGGGACCCAGGGCCAGGAGCTCCTCCGGGGGCTCCCCCTCGTTAAGCACTATGGTCCTTGAGAAGCTCAGCCCTACGGCCATGGGTTTGCTCCTTTCCTTCGTGAGATGCTTGCCCTGGGCCTTGCACAGAGCCAGCACGCTGTTTATGTAGCCTATGTGGGTAAAGGCCTGGGGGAAGTTGCCCAAGGGCTCCTGCCACTGGGGGTCGTACTGCTCGGCAAATAGGCCCAGGTGGTTGCTTAGTCCCTGGAGCCTGTACAACAGGTGCTCCGCCTCGTCCAGTCTGCCCTGGCCTACCAGGTTGTCCAGGAGCCAGAAGCTACAGAGCAGGAAGGCCCCCTCCGAGCCCTCCAGCCCGTCGGGGGCCCTGTAGCGCCACAAGAGGCCGTCCTGGCCCAGCTCCTTCTGCAGGCGCTGCACTGTGTTGAGCACCCTGGGGTTCCTGTAGGGTAGAAGCCCCACGGTAGGTATCAGGAGGGTGCTGGCATCCAGCNCCTCGGCCTCGAAGCTCTGCTTGAAGGCCCCCAGCGACTCGCTATAGCCCCTGGCGAGTATCTCCTCCTTGATGCGCTCCTTCTCGGCCTGCCAGGCCTGAAGGGGGGCCTGAAAACCGTAGCGCCTCGCTATGGCAATACCCCTGTCCAGGGCCACCCAACACATGAGCTTGGAGTGCACGAAGTGCCTGGCCGGACCCCTCATCTCCCAGATGCCGTGGTCGGGCTCCCTCCAGTGCGCCCGCACATGCTCGCACAAGCCCCTGAGGGCAGGCCACAGGGAGGCATCCACCTTGCCCACATAGTCCGAAAGCCTCAGGGCCGCATCCAGGAGCTCGCCGTACACATCCAGCTGCCTCTGCCTGTAGGCATCGTTTCCCNCCCTGACGGGCCTGGAGTCCTTGTAGCCCCTGAGGTGCCCAAGCTCCACCTCCGCAAGCTCCTCCTCGCCCCTCAGCCCGTACATTATGCGCAGGCCCTCGGCCCCGGTGCTCAGCAACAGGCCCCTGAGCCAGCCCATGTACTGCTCCATCTCGGACATATGGCCAAGCTCAAAGAGGGCCCTCAGGGTGAAGGCCGTGTCCCTGAGCCAGCTGTAGCGGTAGTCCCAGTTCCTTGAGCCCCCTATCTGCTCGGGCAGGCTGGTGGTGGCACTGGCCGCAATGGTGCCCGTAGGAGCGAACTGAAGGAGCTTAAGAAGCAGGGCCGAGCGGTTGAGCATATCCTCGTAGGGGCCCAGCTGGACCTTAAGCCCGGTCTCGCTCAGCTGAAGCCAGTCTTGCCAGAATCGAATGGTCTCCTGGAGGCTCTGCTGGGCGGCCCGGGGCTGCAGTGCCGGTGGAGGGGCCTCGCAGTGGCTCAGCCTGAGCCACACCTGCTCGGCCTGCCCCAGGCCCCAGGAGGCGAAGGCCTCCTGGGGTCCCAGCTCCACCGCCTTGGTAGCAGTAAGCCACAGGGTGTGCCCCTCGCTGCTTTTGGCCAGCACCTGCTGCCCCGAGGTGCGCTGAAGCCGGGGCCTCAGCCTGGCGTAGTCAAACCTGGGGGCAAAGCGCATCTGCACCTCCACGTGGCCCTGCACCTGTATGTGCCTGTAAAGCTCGCAGTGGCCCCCGGGGGCCTCAAGCACGGGCATGAAGTCCGTAAGGGTGAGCACCCCCGTGGGAGTCCTGAACTGGGTCCTCAGCACATTGCTCCGAGGGATGTAGCGGGCCACCGAGTCCCAGGGCCCCGTGGGCCTTACGCTGAAGCTCCCCCCTTTCTCGTCATCCAGCAGGGCGGCAAACACGCTGGGGGAGTCTATGTAAGGCAGGCACAGCCAGTCTATGGAGCCGTCAAGCCCCACCAGGGCTACGGTGCAGAGGTTGCCCACAACCCCGTACGCTGAGATGGCCTTGTACATCCACTAAAGAGTATCCTCCATGCCGCCGGGTTTGACAAGCCCTCCCCTGGAGGTTTACAGTAAGTTTTATGGAAGAGAGGGAGAAGGAAGGCTTTGTAGTGCGGGACCGCCGAAGGCTGGATGCCGAGGGCAACATCCGCCCCGGCGTGGAGGCCCCGGCCAGGCCCAAGCCTGCCCCCAAACCGGCCGAGCCCCCCAGGAAAGAAGAGGCCAAACCCCCGCCTACCGCCGAGAGGAACCTCTTTGTGAACTTCATAGCCCAGCTTGCCCACATGGCCTATGCCGCCATGGGCCTGGTGGAAGGCTCCAGGGGGGTGAACCTCCAGGAGGCCCAGTACATCATAGACTCCTTGGGGATGCTCAAGGAAAAGACCAAGGGCAACCTCTCCCCAGAGGAGGAGAGGGCCCTGGAGGGCATCCTCTACGAGCTGAAGATGAACTATGTGAGGGTGGCAGGGCTGTGATTGATAAACCNCCCCCTGCTGTGGTATAAAATAGGGCTCCTTGCCCCCTGCCCCGCGCAGGGGGCTATGGGCGCCCCTGGGGGCGCCAATAACCACAAGGAGGTCAGGGGATGAACTACTACGAGAACATCGTGCTCCTTAGCGACAGCCTCTCCGAGCAGGAGCTACAGTCCGCCATAGAGCGCATCCAGGGGGCTGTAAAGGAGGCAGGGGGGCAGCTCATCCGCACCGAGCAGTGGGGCCTGCGAAAGCTGGCCTATGTGCTCAACAAGCACAGGAAGGGCTACTACGTGCTGCTTCTGCTTCAGGCCCCTCCGCAGGCCATAAAGAAGCTGGAGGACTTCTACAAGGTCTTTGACCCCGTGTTCAAGTTCATGGTGGTAAAGCTGGGGAAGCACCAGCTGCAGGCCCTGCAGAGGGAGCTTCAGGAGGCGGCAGCCCCGGAAAATGTTTAACCGCATAATCCTCATAGGCAACCTCACCAAGGACCCCGAGCTCCGCTACAGCGCCCAGGGCACTCCCATAGGGAGCTTCCGTCTGGCCGTAAGCTCCAGGTTCAGGACCCAGGAGGAGCCCGAGACCCTGTTCATTGATGTGGTGGTCTTCGGCAAGCAGGCCGAAAGCGTGAGCCAGTACCTGGCCAAGGGCAGGGCGGTGCTGGTGGAGGGCCGCCTAAGGGAGCGGCGCTGGGAGTACGAGGGGCAGCAGCGCTCCAAGATGGAGGTGCTGGCCCAGACGGTGAGGTTCCTGGGCCGCAGGGAGGAGGCCCCGGCCGAGGGGGCGCCCCCTCCGGAGGAGGACCTGGGGCCGCCCCCGGAGGAGACCACCGAGCTGGAACCCTTTTAGCATAAGGAGGTTAGAGCACATTGCAGAGGAGATACACACCCCGGAGAAAATTCTGCAGGTTCTGCGCCGACAAGGTGCCCTTCATTGACTACAAGGACCCCAAGGCCCTCAGGCCTTACCTCACCGAGCGGGGCAAGCTCCTTCCCAGGCGCATGACTGGCACCTGCGCCAAGCACCAGAGGGAGCTCACCACCGCCGTAAAGAGGGCCAGGAACATCGCCCTCCTCCCCTTTATTGAAAAATGAGGATCCCCAGAAGCTGGGTCAGGCCCATGGCCGAGCGCATCCTCAGGGAGCTGCAAAGGGGCGAGCTCATCGAGGCCCTGGTGCCCAGGGACAGGCTCCTTCAGGAAACGGAGGAGCTGCTCCTGGAGGAGCTCACCGTGGAGGACAGGCTCAACGAGGAAGTGCGGGAGATACTCAAGAAGTACGAAAAGGAGATAGAGCGGGGCAGGCTGGATTACCGTAAGCTCTTCGAGATGACCAAGCAGAAGCTGGTCAGGGAAAGGAACATCGTGCTCTGATGCTGTCCCAGGACAAGATAACCCACATGAGCCATGTGCTGCTGAGGGGCCTCCTGGAGCGCTCCCTGGTAAAGCTGAAGGAAGAACCCCCCAAGGTAAGGCGGGCCATCCGCCTGGCCATAGAGGCGGAGCTTAAGGTGGCAGAGGAGATAGACCAGCTGGTGCGCAGGAAGCTCCAGTCCATGAGCCGCCGCATTCCCGAGGGAAGCCCCGAGTGGGAAGTCCTTTACCGAAAATTCTACCAGGAAGAGGAGCAAAAGAGGGGGCGGGTAGGTTAGCCCTTCTGCTGGCGGTGGCGGCCCTGGCCGTAAGCCTTCAGGCCGGCGCCCTCAAGAGCCATCCAGGGGTGTGGTTCGCCCTGGCCGTAGCGGCCCTGCTGGTGGCCCTGCTTCAGGCCCTCAGGGGGAGGNCCGTCCTTCCCCTCCTGCTGTCAGCGGCCCTCCTGGTGTCGGCCCTGGGCAAGGGGCAGCACACTGTAAAGCTCCTCTACATGCCCTACATGGCCATTGCGGGGCTCTTCCTCGAGCCTGCGGTCTTCCTTCCGGCCTGGGTGTGGGTGCTGGCCCTGGAGGGGCAGCNCCTGGGCCAGCCCTCGCTGCTTTCCCTCTGGGCCGTGGGGGCAGGAGTGGGCCTGGCAGGACATGCGGCCACCAGGAGGCTCAGAAGGCAGAGGGCAGAGCTGCTACTCAGGCTCAGGCAGAGCCAGGAGGCAGCCCTTTCGGAGTCCCGGCCCCCCTCGGAGGCGCAGGAACTCCAGGAGGTCCTGGCCCTCCTTTCCCGGGCCCTCGGGGCCGACTGCGTAGCCCTCTTTCAGGCCCGAAGCCCCGGGCAGCTCAGCCTCACCTGCAGTACCCAACCCCTGAGGCCCAGGCCTGAGGGCCTCCTGTGGTGGGTGCTCAAGAGGGGACAGGCAGTGCTGGTCAAAGACCTGCAGAGCCATGCCCAGCAGCCGGGCTACGAAAGGCAGGTCCCCCTGCGCTCCTTCATGGCAGCGCCCCTCAGGGAGGCCGGCTACACCTTGGCAGTGGTGGCTGTCGACAGGGCAAAGGAAGGGGCCTTCGGCCCCCAGGAGCTTTCGCTCCTGGAGCAGACGGCCGGGCTCCTTAAGCACATCATCCTGCGCCACAGGGTTGTCAGGGAGCTTGAACGCTCCCACGAAGGCCTGAAGGTGCTCCAGGGCCTGGGCGAGGGATTCCTGCAGAGCCCCGGCACCCAGGAGGTCTGCCACAAGGCCCTCCAGGGCACCCAGGCCATAGCGCCCCACATGGCCGCCGCCGTGTTGCTGCGACAGCAGAAGCTCTACAAGGTGGCAGCACTGAGAGGGCTGCGGGCACCCCAGGAGCCCCGGATAGGCCTCAGGGGCTCGCTGCTGGAGACGGTGCTCAAGGGCACCGAAGGGGTGTATATTCCCGACCTTTCGGCCTACAGTCTTCCGCCCCTGCCCTTCGGTGCCGCTGCCAAGGCCGCCCTCATGCTTCCGCTTCCAGCCGAGGAGGGCCCCCCCTTGGGCGCCCTGTGCCTGGTCTCGGAAACCCCGGAGCCCCTGAGCCCCTACCAGGTGGAGCTCCTGCAGGTGCTGGCGCAACTGCTCAGTGCGGCCCTGCAGCGGGCCCTGCTTCAGGAGCGCCTCAGGCTCCTGGCCAGCACCGACGGCCTTACCGGCCTCCTGAACCATCGGCACTTCCAGGAGCGCTTCCAGGAGGAGCTCAAGAGACTTAGGCGCTACCCCTCGGGCCTCTGCCTCCTCCTGATGGACATAGACCACTTCAAGAAGGTCAACGACACCTACGGCCACCCCGTGGGCGACATGGTGCTCAGGGGGGTGGCAGGGGTGCTCAGGGGCGTGCTCAGGGAGACCGATGTGCCGGCCCGCTACGGGGGGGAGGAGTTCGCCGCCCTGCTCCTTGACAGCACCAAAGAGGAGGGCCTGGCAGTGGCAGAAAGGCTGAGAAAGGCCATAGAAAAGAGCAGCTTTCCCCTTCAGGGCAGGCGCCAGCCCCTGAAGGTCACCGTAAGCATCGGCCTGGCCTCCTGGCCCCAGGATGGCCCCAGCAGGGAGGCCCTCATCAGGGCCGCCGATGCGGCCCTTTACAGGGCCAAGCGGGAGGGCAGAAACCAGGTGCAGGCGGCTCGTTGAAGCCAGGGCTTGAAGGTCTCCTAAAGCAAAAATTCTAAGGACAAAACCCCCCTTTTGCGCTATAATCCTCAGCATGAGGAGCCATGTATGGCGGCCCCTGTGGGTGGTGCTGGCCATGGTGGCCTTGGTCTTTGTAGCCCGGTGGCTGGTAGTGCCCAAGGACTTCGGGGTCTGGGAAAGCGGCTACATGTACGGCTGGCATGACAAGGCCGATGAGCAGTTCTGGAAGGATTTCACCGTAAAGTACAGAGGTCGCTCCTATTGCCAGGACTGCCACCCTCGGAAACTCGAAAGCATCATGTTTTCCAAGCATGCCTCCATCCAGTGCGAAAACTGCCACGGCCCGGCCCTGGAGCATCCCTCGGCCCCCCAGAGGCTTGAGATAGACCGCNCCAGGGACTTCTGCCTCCGCTGCCATGCCCTGCTGCCTTATCCCACCAGCCTTAGGGGCCAGCTCAGGGGCATAAAGGCCCAGGAGCACTTCCCCCAGCATGGCTGTAGCACCTGCCACAACCCCCATCGGCCCGACCTGGAGGCAGGCTCATGAGCCGCACCGACCGCAGGGGATTCCTCAGGATGCTCCTGGCCGCCGGACTGGGTGCAGGGGCCTTCAGGCTCCTTCAGCCTTCGGAGCTGCAGGCCCTCATCAGGCAGGAGCGCCTCCGCTGGGGCTTCCTGGTGGACACCTACCGTTGCGTGGGCTGTGGCCTCTGTGTGCGGGCCTGCAAGCTGGAAAACGAGGTTCCCTACGAGGCCCCCGTGACGCGCACCTGGGTGGAGCGCTATGTGCTCCTCAAGGACGGCTCGGTGCTGGCCGACACCCCCATGGGCGCCCGAGACGGCTTCACCCAGATGCGCACCATGGGAAGGGATGTAAAGGCCCAGGACATCCTCAAGGCCTTCTTCGTGCCCAAGCTATGCAACCAGTGCGACAAGCCCCCCTGTGTGCAGGTCTGCCCCGTGGGGGCCACCTACAGGACCGCAGACGGCGTGGTCCTGGTGGACAGAAAGTGGTGCATAGGCTGCGGCTACTGCATCATGGCCTGTCCCTACGGAGTGAGGTTCTTCCATCCTGTCTACAGGGTGGCCGAGAAGTGCAACTTCTGCTACCACCGCCTGCACAGGGGCATGAAGACCGCCTGCGTGGATGCCTGCCCCTTCGGGGCCCGAAAGGTAGGCAACCTCCGAGACCCCCGGGACGAGGTCNCCCGGGTCATCACCACCCAGAGGGTGGCGGTGCTGAAGGATGAGTTCGGCACGAAACCCCAGGTGTTCTACCTGGGCCTGGACGAGATGGTGAGGTAAGACATGCAAGGCTATGTGCACGGCGCAGAGTGGACCCTGAAGGAGCTCTTCGTTTATCCCAACGAGTACATCTACTGGAGCATCCAGATAGTGATGTATCCCCTCATGACAGGGCTGGTGGCAGGGGCCTTCGTCCTGAGCTCCCTGTACCATGTCTTCGGGCAGAAGGACCTCAGGGACATGGCCCGCTTCTCCCTGGTCTTCTCCTTTGCTCTGCTCGTTGTGGCCCCCATGCCCCTGATGTTCCACCTGCAGCAGCCCATCCGGGGACTGGAGGTGTTCCTCACCCCGCACTTCACCTCGGCCATCAGCGCCTTCGGGGTGGTCTTCTTCACCTATGCGGTGATAGTGGCCTCGGAGATATGGTTCCTCTACAGGCCCCACTTCGTAGAGCAGGCCCGAAGAGAGGGCGAGGGCCTGGGTGCCGCCCTCAGGAGGGCCTTCTTCAGGGCCCTCACCCTGGGGGCCTACGACCTGGGCCCCGAGGCCAGGGCCAAGGACGCCAAGGCAGTAAAGATACTGGCAGGGGTGGGCATACCGGTGGCCTGCTTCCTCCACGGCTATGCGGGCTTCATCTTCGGCTCCGTCAAGGCCAACGCCCTGTGGATGACCCCCCTCATGCCGGTGATATTCATCATGAGCGCCATAGTCTCGGGCATCGCCCTGTGCATGCTCACCTACATAGTGATAATGGAGTGGAAGAAGCTCAGGGCCAGGCGGGGCGCTGCCAGGTACGAGAGCCTCAAGGGGGCCCAGCTGGAGCTGGTGAGAAAGACCTCCCGCTACCTGGTGCTGTTCATGCTCTTTGCCATCTCCCTGGAGCTGCTGGACCTGGTCTTCAGGGGCTACACCGCGGTGAAGCACTGGGACATCCTCAGGGTGGTCATCTACCAGAAGGACTTCTCCAACATCTTCATAAAGCAGTACTTCCTGGGCAACCTGGTGCCCTTTGCCCTGCTGCTGTGGCCTCGGCTAGGCATCCGCAGGGCAGTGCTGGCCCTGGTGCTGGTGCTCTTTGGCGTCTACATGATGCGCTGGAATGTGGTCATAGGGGGGCAGAGCTTCTCCCTCAGCCTCTCGGGCTTCATGCACTACCACATCCCCCTGCTGCCCCACGACTACGAGACCTTCAAGGAGGGCCTCCTGGGGGCTCTCACCATTGGGGCCATGCCCTTTGCCCTGTTCTGGATAATCAACAAGATAACCCCCTCGGTGCCAGAGCTTAGGGAGTAGGGCAAAAAGCCGTTGACAACCCCTGCAGCCACCGCTCTGCACCCTGTAGAGCCCACCGATACCGTCCTCCTGGGGATAGGCACCAGCCTCAAGGGGGCTTAGGCACCCAGGGCCCTCAGCACCTGCCTCATGAAGACGGGCAGGTCCGAGGGTTGCCGAGAGGTTATGAGGGGCCCGTCCACCACCACGGCCTCGTCCTCGTACCTGGCCCCCAAGGCCCTGAGTTCCTGGGCCACCCCGTAGTAGCAGGTGGCCCTTCGGCCCTTGAGGAGCCCTGCCGCCGCAAGCACCTGGGGGCCATGGCAGATGGCAGCTATGGGCCTGCCTGCCTGATGAAAAGCCCTCAGGAGGGAAAGCACCGCCTCGCTCCTCTTGAGGGCCTCCGGGGCCCTGCCCCCGGGGATAATGAGGATGTCGTACTCCTGGGCCCTTGCATCCGCAGCGGNCAGATGGGCCTGTATGCTGTAGCCGTGCTTGCCCCTGATGGGGCCCGGCCTCAGGGAGGCTATCTTCNCCTGCAGCCCCTCCTCCAGGAGCCTGTAGTAAGGCACCAGGAGCTCGGCCTCCTCAAACCCATCGGCGCTCAGGATGAGGGCTCTCTTCATCCCCTTTACTTCCTTAAAAAGAGCATACACCCGGAAAAAAGGCTTGCAAACCCCCCGGGGCTGGAATATAATTTTCAAGTGAAAACTTAAATTTTGAGGAGGTCATGCCTTATGGCGACAAAGAAGCTTCTTGATATGCTCAACGAGGCCATAGCCAGGGAAATCCAGGTAAGCATTCAGTACATGTGGCAGCACGTGCAGGCCCGGGGGCCCTTGAGCGAGNCCGTGGGCGGGGTCTTCAGGGAGATAGCCATCGTGGAGATGACCCATGCCGAGGCCATAGCCGAGAGGCTGGACTACCTGGGCGGCACTCCTACTACCAAGCCTGCTCCCATAAAGATAGGCAGGAGCATAAAGGAGATGCTCAGCATAGACAAGAAGGCCGAGGAGGACGCCATCGCCCTTTACAAGCAGATAATCCAGCAGGCCGAGAAGGAGAAGGACTTCACCACCAAGGTGCTCTTTGAGAAGATCCTGGCCCAGGAGGAGGAGCACCACAACCGCTTCAGCACCCTGCTGGAGAAGGAATAGGGAATCACCGACGGGACTTTCCAGCGGGGGGCTGGCCCTGAAGGGCCAGCCCCCCGCCCTTCAGTACAGAATCCCCTTGCGCCGGATGATAAACTCAAACATCCTCTGATAGACCCTGAACCACATCTCCTGGTCCTTCCTCAACACCGCCCCGCCCAGCACATAGGCGCCGGGGCTCAGCTCCTGGCAGTGCCGGACCTCCATGCTGAAGGTGGCGTTGTGGTGGAGGCACCTGGGGGCGGAAAGCTCCAGGGCGAGCTGGCTTCCAGGGGCAAAGGCCCGAGGACACTGAAGCCTCACCCCCCCTTCGCTTAAGTCCAGAAGCAGCGCGGGCAGGGCCCCTCCCTCCGTCTGGATGCCCAGGCGGATGAGCTGGTGATACTCCTGGGGCACCTCATACCGGGGGGCCCGACGGCGCTCCATCATGGGCTCGTAGGCGTAGAGCACCTTGAGGAGCTCTCCTATGCGCTCTATCAGGTAGTCGGCCTCGGCCAGGGCCTCCCTGGGTCGGTAGCCGTAGCTCACGGCCACGCACTTCAGCCCTGCTCCATGGGCAGCCTGGATGTCGTAGGGGCTGTCGCCCACCAGGATGGCCTCCTGAGGCCCCAGGGACAGTTGTTTGAGCACATACAGGACCGGCTCGGGGGAGGGCTTCTTCTGGGGCAGGGTGTCGGCGCCCACCACCAGGTCAAAGTGTCCCCTGAGGCCCAGCCCCTGAAGCACCCGCTCGGTGAGGCTCTCCCGCTTGTTGGAAATCACCGCCTTCCTGAAGCCCCTGAGGGCCTGAAGGGTCTGGGCCACCCCGGGATAGGGCCGAGTGGCATCCAGGAGGTGGACGGAGTAGTGCTGAAGGAACAGCTCTGCCACCTTGTCCTTGAGCTCCGGTCTGCCCTGAGCCATGAGGGCCTTCTCTATGAGCCTGCTGATGCCTTCGCCCACCAGGGAGCGGGTCTGGGCCGCACTCAGGGGCTTAAGGCCCACCTCCTGGAGGGCATGGTTGAGACTTACGGTGATGTCCAGGAGGGAGTCCACCAGGGTGCCGTCCAGGTCAAATATCACGCACTGTATGGGCATGGGCTAATTATACCAGTGTTTTCTTCGGAAGCCCCCGAGGAGACTTTAACAAAAGAGGGGGGCGGGCCTCCCCATGGGGAGGCCCGCCCCCCCAGAGTGCAGACATCACGGAGCCCCTACTTGGTTATCTCGTAGTGGCCGTCAGGGTCTATGGTGATTGTGGCGTTGAGAAACCTGGCCTTGTAGCCAGCTTCCTTCAGGATGTGATAGGCCATCTCGGCCCTTACCCCGGTGATGCAGTGGATGATTATCTCCTTGTCCTTGGGAATGCGATGAAGATTGGCCTGAAGCTCCTCCGTGGGAATGTTCACCGCATTCTTCAGCATCCCCTGCATGGCCTCATCCACATCCCTTACATCCAGGATGAACTTGTCCGGAGGCAACTTGGCCACTATCTGCTTGAACTCCCCTACGGGTATCTCCCCGGGCCTGGGCTTGGGTACGTAGAGTATCTCCGTGGCCAGGGGCCCCTTCTCTATGGGAAGTCCGGCGCTCAGGNAGGCCTCAAAGCCGCCCTTCAGCACGGTGGTGTTCTTGTAGCCCCAGCCCCGTACGGTCTTGAAGGCCTCCTCGGCCTCCCCGGGCTCGTCGGAATAAAGCACTATCGGGGCGGTCTTGTCCTCGGGAAAGAGGAACTTGGCAAAGGCTACCTCCCCTGAGGGTATGCTCACCGCCCCGGGAATGTGGCCCTTTTGGGCCACCTGGGGCTCCCTGAGGTCCACTACCACCACGGGCATGTCCTTTTCCCTCTGGGCCTGCAGGAACCTAACAGTGCTGAGCACCAGGTGGCCGGCCTTCTTCCAGACGGGCATGCCATCGTGGTAGACCTTCACATTGGTATAACCCAGCGCCTCCGCCCGACGGGCGGCACGGGGGCTGAGCCTTCAGGTGACCCCGCCGCAGTAGAACACCACCAGGGTGTTCTTGTCCCTGGGAAGGAGCTTGTCCTTCAGCTTCTGAAAGGCAGCAAGGGGCATGCTCTTGGCCGTGGGGATGTGGCCCTCGTGGTAACGCCTGGGAGGCCTGGCATCCAGGAGCACATCCTCGCCCCCTTTGCCCTGGACGAGCCTCAGGACCGCATCGGTCTTTATGAGCTTTTCCTCGGGGACCTTGGCCGGGGGCTTGAGGATAATCCTCTTTGCATAGACCTCCCCTTGGCGCATCTGGTAGTGGACCGCTATCTCCTTCTTCCTGGGTATCTTCTTGACCTCCGGGGCACCTACCACCTGTGTAGCCTGGTCAAACCTCACCAGCCACACATGCCTGCCCACCTGCATCTGCAGGGTCTGGGCCTTCTGAGAGGCACTGTGAAACTTCCCCCTGAGGACATCCTTCTGGGCCTTGTGGCAGTTCACACAAGGCTTGCCTATGGTGGGCTTTTCCGCCAGGGCCGGGCCGGCCAGAAGGACCAGGGCAACCGCCAGTACCAGGACATGAAGCCTTCTCATAGCACCCTCCTCTTAAATTTTTAACTTTAGATTAATTTATAGTAAATTCCCGCAAGAATGTCAAGAAAATTATGTTTTTGTAAATTTTATCCTGAAAGAGGGGGCCGGCCCCTCCGCTGAGGGGCCGGCAGGGCGTATCCCCCTTGGACAGGAGGGGAGGGGAAGGGAACCCTATCTGGAAGAAAACGTTCGGCTCAGGGGAGGAAAACTTTAATCCTCAGTAGTCAATGCCTTTCTGGGGCTCTATGCCTGCCCGGAAGGCGTGTTTTATGTCCCGCATCTCCGTGGCGGTGTGGGCCCTCTGAAGCAGCTCCTCAGGGGCGCCCCGCCCGGTGAGGACCACGTGCNCCTTTGGGGGGCGGAGCTCCAGGAGCTCAAGCACCTGGGAAAGCTCTAGGAGTCCCAGCCCCAGGGCATTGATTATCTCATCCAGCACCACCAGGTGGTACTGGCCCGAGGTGAGCTTCTCCCTGGCCAGGGCCAGGGCCCGCTGGGCGTCGGCCCTGTGCTCCTCGTACCTGTAGGGGTTGCCCCCTATGCCGCAGAAGCCCTTGCCCATGAGGTGAAGCTCCACCTGGGGATGGAATCTCTTGAGGGCCTCCATCTCCCCAGAGAATATGTCCCCCTTCATGAAGTACACGATGCAGGCCCTAAGGCCGTGGCCCACCGCCCTGAGGACCATGCCGAAGGCAGAGGTGCTCTTGCCCTTGCCTGCTCCCGTAAGGACCACCACTAGGCCCGTGGGCCTTCGGGGCTCCAGCATGCGGAGCCTCTTTCCCTCAAACTCCCGCATAAAGCTCCAGGAGCCTCTTGTTGATGTCTATGGCGGCCACCGCCCCCTCGCCTGCAGCGATAGCCACCTGGTCGTTTCCCACCAGGGGGCCTACAATATAAAGCCCCTTCACGGAAGACTCGTAGTTGGGCCCCACCTTGTACTTGAGTCCCCGGGCGTCCCGCTCGGGGGAAAGCTCCTTCAGGCATTCGTCGTTGAGCCTGTAGCCATAGTTAAGCATCACGCACTGGCACCTCAGCNCCCTGCCGTCGGAAAGCTCCAGGGCCTGAAGCCCCTTCCCATCGCCCAGGAACCTGGCGGGGCTTCCCCTCAGCACCTGGATGCCCTCGGAGGCCAGGGCCTCCTGGAACCCCTGGGGCATGGGACGCTCATGGGTAAGCAGCACCGTAATGTAAGGAGTATACATGTTCTTCATGGCCAGGGCCAGCCTGAGGGTCTTGGGCGAGGCCCCCATTATGAGCAGTCTCTTTCCCCTGGTGTGGTAGCCGTCGCAGTCCACGCAGGTGTAGATGCCCTGGGCAAAGTACTGGTGAAGCCCTTCCACCTGGGGCAGGTTCTCCGTGGCCCCCGTGGAGACCAGGACAAACCTCCCCTGAAACTCCCTGCCGTCGGCCGTGAGGGCCAGGAAGCCCTCGGGGCCCTTGCGAAGGCCTAGCACATGGGCCCTTTCATAAAGTGCCCCGAAGCCCTGGGCCTGCCGAAGCCCCTCCTGAATCAGCCTGGGCCCCGAGGTAGCAGGGTGGGCAAAGAAGTTCTCAATGTGCTTGGCGTGCCAGGTGCGGCCCCCAGTGCGGTCCAGGATGAGCACCCGGCGACAGTAGCGGGCCAGATAGATGGCTGCCTGGATGCCCCCGGGGCCTGCCCCTATGACGAGGGTGTCGTAAAGCTCCTTCATGGCTTCTGCAGAGAGTATAGCGCCGGGCCCAAGGCCTGTCAAAANCCTTAAAAGATTGACAGCCCCTGGGCCCGCTCCATCCCGTGCATGCAGGGAGGGCCTGAAAGGTTGAGGCGGCAGGACAACCCTGCCAGGCAAGGGGAGTTGAGAGACCAGGGGCTCGGCCNCAGGCGCCGAGCCCCTTTTTGAGCCCCTCTTTTTCCTCTTAGCCCTTCTTTATTCCTTCCTTCAGGGTGATGGCGAACCTCTCGTGCTGGAAGGGATGAATGGCCGGGAACTTGGAGTACAGCCACCCCCGGAATATCTCCTTCTGTCCCTCGTAGATCATCACTCGGACCGCGGGGTTGTTGGGCTCGTTGGAGCTGGAGGTAATCACCGTGCCCTCCATCTTGAAGTCCGGCAGGAACTCCTCCACCACCACCTTGAGCTCCGAGTTGGGAATCTGGTACTGCCCTCCCAGGTTCACCACCACCTCTTCGCTCTTTCCGGTCTGCTTGTCCTGGATGCGGAGCTTCACCGCGCTCCACTTGCCCTTGACCGTATCGGGCACCACTATCTGGGGCTCTCCCGGGGGGATGAACNCCCCTGGGCTGGGAGGGGCCACGGCCTCCTCTTCCGCCTTCTTCTTGCAGGCCCCCAGGGGCAGCACCAGCATGAAGAGAGCTAAAAGGACCAGCACCTTGCGCATCAGCTATAGACCTCCTTGTCTCGTTTCTGGCGGAGAGGCAGGGATTCGAACCCTGGGTGAGGTTTTACCCCCACAACCGCTTAGCAGGCGGCTGCCTTCGACCAGCTCGGCCACCTCTCCATGCCTTCAGACTTGAGGAATTCTATCAATTTACCGCAGGCTTTGTAAAGGCACGCAGGGAAGAATATGGTGGAGCTGAGGGGAGTCGAACCCCTGACCTCTTGAATGCCATTCAAGCGCTCTCCCAACTGAGCTACAGCCCCACTTGCGCATCTATCTAAGTAAATTATCNCCTACTGGTGAGGCTTGTCAACTTTCTGCAGCCCGCTGAGCCTTACGCCCACCAGGCGCACCTTCTTGCTGAGCTGAAATCTTCCCAGGCACTGGAAGGCCGTCCTGCGGAGCTCCTCCCAGTCTTGGGTGGCCTCGGGCAGGGTCTTGGCCCTGGTATGGGTCTGGAAGTCCTCAAACCTGAGCTTTACCGTCACCGTCCTGGCCATATAGCCCTCTTGCTTCAGGCCCTGGTGCACATCCTTCAGGAGCTCTGCCATCTTTCTGGCCAGCNCCTGCCAGAGGGCCACATCCTGCTGGAAGGTCTCCTCCCGGCTCAGGCTCTTGGGCTCCCAGTGGGTAATGATGGGGCTGTGGTCAATCCCCCTGGAGGCATACCACAGGTAGCTCCCGTAGGCCTGGCCGAAGTGCTCCTTCAGGAACTCTATGGTCTTTGCCGCCAGCTCTGCCACGCTCTGGATGCCCAGGGCCTTGAGCCTGGCCTCGGTCTTGGGCCCTACCCCTGGCAGCTTCCTTACAGGCAGGCTCCACAGCAGCCTGGGTATATCCTCCTCTGTAAGGACCGTGAGGCCGTCGGGCTTTTGAAGGTCGGAGGCCACCTTGGCCAGGAGCTTGTTGGGCCCTATCCCTACGGAGCAGCTCAGCCCGGTCTGCTCCCTGATGCGGGCCTTTATCCTCCGGGCAAGTTCCTGGGGGGACTCGGCCCTGGAGGAGACATCCAGGTAGGCCTCATCAATGCCCACATCCTCCATGAGGGAGCTGAATTCCCGAAGGATCGCCTTTATCTTCGCCGACACCTGGCTGTAGTAGGCATAGTCCACGGGGAGGAACACCCCCTGGGGGCAAAGCCTCAGGGCCGTTCTCAGGGGCATGGCAGAGCGCACCCCGAACTTCCTGGCCTCGTAGGAGGCGGTGGAGACCACCCCCCGCCTGGTGGGGTCGCCGGAGCCACCTACTATCACGGGCTTTCCCCTGAGCTCAGGGTGCCTCAGGAGCTCCACCTGGGCAAAGAAGGCATCCATGTCTATGTGAAGGATTTTCCTTTTCATCCCTATGGCTTAGTATAATCTCTACGGCCGGCGCTGCGACGGTGGCCTTCGGGCTGCCAGGAGNGAGGGGAAGGGCCCTATTCTGAGTGCTTAAGTCTCTCGGCGCACCTGGGGCATGGCCAGGGCTCCTTCCTGTCGGTGTCCTTAAGGGTGCTGGAGAAGTACATCACGCAGGCCTTGTCCGGGCAGTGGCTGAGGCCGAAGAGGTGGCCCACCTCGTGCACCGCCTCCTTCTGGGCCCGCTGCAGCAAGAGGGGCCAGTTGGCCTCGGCCCCGTGGAACTCCTCCTTGAGCCTGGCCAGGGCCACGACGGCCACCCCTTCTTCCGGGTCGGCCTCGCCGAAGATGAAGTGCATTCCAGGGGTGTAGAGGTCGCCGTCCATTACGGCCAGCACCAGGCCGTCCAGCCTCAGCCGGGCAAGCCTCTGCAGTATCGGCCCTGAGCGGCACTGCCCCTGGGCCCGGTCGTAGGCATAAAGGGGCAGGGCCTGGGCCTGAAGCACCGTGACCGGCTTAGGGTAGACCTTCTCCAGGGCCTCCTTGAGGGCCTGAAGCAGGGCCTCAGTAAGCCTGCCCAGGGGCAGGATGTACAGCCTCCTTGCCTCGCCGAACCAGACCATTACTCTGCAAACAGGGGCTCCCTGAAGGCCGGGCACAGCCCTGCCTCGTGGGCCCGCCTGAGAAGCTCCCTGAGGGCCTCCTGTCCCTCAGGGCCCATCTGCACCGAGTAGCCGTTTACATAAAGCTCTATGTGCCTCCTCAGCACATCCTCCTTGAGCTCCTGGGCATGCTGCCTCACATAGGGCATGGCCTCCTCAGGATGGGCCCAGGCGTAAAGGATGCTGCGCCTTACGAGTTCCTCTAGCTCTCTCAGCAGTCCCTTTCCCAGGCGCCTCCTGGCTACCAGTCCTCCCAGGGGCAGGGGAAGGCCCGTGTGGGCCTCCCACCACTGGCCCAAATCCAGCAGGCACAGCAGGCCGTGGGCCTCGTATACGAATCGGCCCTCGTGGATGAGCACCCCGGCATCCACCTGGCCCGAGGCCACCGCCTTGAGCACCTCCTGGAAGGACATCTGCACCACCCTGCCCTTAAGCCCTGGCTCCCTCAGCAGGAGCAACAGATGGGCAGTGGTGAGGGCCCCTGGGGCGGCCACCGTCTTCCTGGAAAGCTCCTCCAGGGCAAAGGGCCTCCTGGCCACCAAGATGGGTCCCNCCCCCCGGCCCATGGCCGCCCCCGCAGCAAGCACCGCATACCGGGGGGCCAGAAAGGCCATGGCATGGCAGGAGACCTTGGAGACATCCAGCCTTCCCGAAAGGCACAGCTCGTTCAGGGCCTGAACATCCCGCACCACGGGGCTCAGGGACAGGGACGGGGCAGCCACCAGGGCCTTGGCCAGGGCCCAGAAAATAAAGGTGTCGTTGGGGCAGGGGGAATATCCCAGGGTGAGCCTCATGGTTTATTATAATCAAAAGGGCTGTGGTATCATAAGCTCATGCTCAGGCCTGTAAGGGAAGACAGGGGCTTTACCCTGGCAGAGCTCATGGTGGTGGTAATCATCCTGGGGCTGCTGGCCGGTCTGGTGCTGCCCCGGGTGTTCCCCAAGCTGGTCAGGGGCAAGCAGGCGGCGGCCAAGGCCCAGATCGAGCTCCTGGGGCAGGCCCTGGACTCCTTCAGGATAGATGTAGGCCGATATCCCACCACCCAGGAAGGCCTTCAGGCCCTGATTCAGGACCCTGGAGTTGAGGGCTGGCAGGGCCCCTATCTGAAAAAAAAGGTAATACCCCAGGACCCCTGGGGGAGGCCCTACAGGTACGAGTCTCCGGGGCAGCACGGGGAGTATGACCTGTACAGCTGGGGAAGGGACGGCTCCCCAGGGGGCGAGGGCGAGGACAAAGACATAGTGAGCTGGGAGTAAGCCCGTGCCGAAAGCCCTCCTAAGCGGTGCGGCCGGCTTCATAGGGGCCTGCTGTGCCGAGCACCTCCTCAAGGAGGGCTGGCAGGTGGTGGGCCTGGACGACCTCAACCCCTACTATGACCCCAGACTGAAGCTCTGGAGGCTCCAGCGTCTCAGGGCCTACAGGGGTTTTTCCTTCCACCAGGTGGATATTTCCGACCCCCGGGCCCTTGCCAAAGTGCTAAGGGGCCGAGGGGGCTTCGATGCGGTGTTTCACCTGGCTGCCAGGGCCGGGGTGAGGGCCTCCATAAAGCAGCCCGAGGCATTTGCCCGGAGCAACTTCCTGGGCACCCTCCAGCTGCTGGAGCTGGCGGCAAGGAGGAAGGTGGGGAAGTTCATCCTGGCCTCCACCTCCAGCGCCTACGGGGCCGGGGCCAAAACACCCTTCACCGAGGGGCAGTGCGCCGACCGTCCCCTGTCTCCCTACGGGGCCACCAAGAGGGCGGCCGAGCTGCTGGGCTATGCCTACCACCACCTTTACGGGATGGATATGGTGGTGCTCAGGTACTTCACCGTTTACGGGCCTGCGGGGAGGCCGGACATGAGCTACTTCCGGTTCATGAAGCAAATCCTTCGGGGAAGGGCCATCACCGTCTACGGCGACGGCACCCAGAGGCGGGACTTCACCTACATAGAAGACGTAGTCAGGGGCACGGTAGCCGCCCTGGACCTTCGGGGCTATCACGTGCTGAACTTGGGAAGCGACAGGCCCGTGCCCCTTAGGCACCTCATAGCCCTTATTGAGCAGGCCCTGGGCAGAAAGGCCAGGATAAGATATGCCCCCCGGCNCCCTGCCGATGCCCCTGCCACCTGGGCCAGCATCCAGGAGGCCAAGAGGCTTCTTAGGTGGCGCCCCCAGGTGCCGCTCCAGGAGGGCATCGGGCTTACCGCCCAGTGGTTCCTGAAAGAGAGGGCCCTGGTGGAAAGTCTCAGGGACTGAGGCGCTTCCACCGGCGGTGAATCCACAGCCACTGCTGAGGCGCCTCCCTGATGGCCTCCTCTATGCTCTGGTTTATCCTCCTTAGAACCTCCTGCTCCGAGCCCTGAAGGGGAATCTCCGGCCGGATGGTTATCACATGGCCCTTGTCAGTCCTCCTTATGAAGGCCGGAAGCAGGGCTGCCCCGGTGCGTCGGGCCAGGAGCAGGGGCACCCGGCTGCTCCAGGCGGGCCTTCCCAGGAACTCCACCAGGAGCCCCTCGGAGGGAAGCACCGCCTGGTCCACCAACAGGCCTACCGTGGCACCCCCCCTGAGGAGGGACACCAGGGGCCTCAGGGCACCGAACTTGCTCAGGACCCTGTTGCCCCACCGGGCCCTCAGACCCTGAAGGAGGCGCTCCAGGTAGGGGTTCTTGAGGGGCCGGGCCACCACGGTCAGGCCTCCCAGGTGCCTGCCCGCCCAAAGGGCCAGGAGCTCCCAGTTGCCCAGATGGGCCGTAAGGAATATCACCCCTCGGCCCCGCCTCTTGGCGGCGCGGTAGTGCTCCTGTCCCCGAATGCTGATGGACTGAAGAAGCTCCCCCGAGGCGCAGTACTGGAGCTTGAGCAGCTCCGCCAGGCTCTCGCCCAGATGCATGAAGGAGGCCCTGGCCAGGGCCGAAGCAGAGCCCTGTACCTCCAAGGCCCCCCTGGCCATGGCCTGGGAGATACCCTCCAGGGCCACCCTGTATCTGCCTCGCCAAAGGAGGCTGAGGGCAAGCCCTGCGGCCCTTCCCAGGCTCCTTAGAAGCCCCAGGGGTAGCAGGGCCAGGAGGCGCAAGAGGGCCTCTGCTGCCAGGGCCTGGAGCCGCCAGCAGGGCCTCCTGAGGGGCATCAGCTGTCTTCCTCGGGTGCCTTCTTCTGCTCCTCTTCCTCTTCCCTTTTGGCCTTCAGGGCCTGGGTTATTTCCTCCAGGCGCCTGGCCACCAGGTAGTTGAGGGTACCTTCGGGGTAGGTGCCGTCGGGCTCAAGCTCCCCAGCAGGCATACCCATGAGGAGCTCAACGCCCTCGTCCACATGTTCGATGGGCCAGATGTGGAACCTACCCTCCCGCACGGCCTGGCGCACCTCGGGCCTGAGCATGAGGTTCCTCACGTTGCGCTTGGGGATGATGACCCCCTGGGTGCCGTCCAGGCCCCTCTGGCGGCAGAGCTCAAAGAAGCCCTCTATCTTTTCATTTACTCCGCCGATGGGCTGCACCTCGCCGTTCTGGTCCATGCTGCCCGTGACGGCCAGGGACTGCCTGATGGGCACCTGGGCTATGCTGCTTAGCAGGGCATAGAGCTCGGCGCAGGAGGCGCTGTCGCCCTCTATGAGGCCGTAAAGCTGCTCAAAGGTTATGGAGGCCGAAAGGCTTATGGGTCTTTTCAGGGCGTAGCGGCTCAGCATGTAGTTGGTGATTATGAGGATGGCCTTCTCGTGGATGCGGCCGCTGAGCTTGGTCTCTCGCTCTATGTTGACCACCCCGGCCTTTCCCGTGTAGGTGCGGGCAGTTATCCTGGAGGGCTTGCCGAAGCTGTAATCGCCCAGGTCCACCACCGCCAGGCCGTTTATCTGGCCCACCTTGGCCCCCGTGGTCTCCACTATGAGGGTGTCCTCCAGCATGAGCTCCCTCATGCGGTCCTCCAGTCGGCTGTGGCGGTAGAGCTTCTCCTTCAGGGCCCGCTCCACATGGGGGGCCGAGACCACCTTGGCCCCTTCCTGCTGGGCCCAGTAGTGGGCCTCCCGAATGATGTCCACTATTTCGCTGAACCGGCAGGAGAGCTTCTCCTGGNGCCCGGCCAGCCTGGAGCCGTACTCCACCACCTGGGCCACCCCGGTGTTGTCAAAGTGAAGCAGCCCCTCCTCCCGGCACCTCAGGGAGACGAAGGCAGCATACTTCCTTATATTGCCCTCGGTGCGGTCCATGTGGACATCGAAGTCGGCCTTCACCTTGAACAGCTCCTTGTACTCCTCATCCAGGTTGTAAAGCAGGTAGTACAGGAAGGGATTGCCTATGAGGATGACCTTCACATCCAGGGGGATGGCCTCGGGCTTCAGGGTGGTGGTGGAAATGAGCCTGTACTGCTCCCACACATCCTCTATCTTCAGCTCCCCGTTGCGGATGGCCCTCTTGAGGGCGTCGTAGGCAAAGATGTTCCTCAGGAGGTCCAGGGCGTTGATGATTATGTAGCCCCCGTTGGCCTTGTGCAGGGAGCCGGGCTTTATCATGGTGTAGTCCGTCACGGCCACCCCGAACTGGATCTTGTGCTCTATGCGGCCGAAGAGGTTGTAATAGGTGGGGTTGGACTCGTATACGCAGGGGGCCCCCTGGGTCCGGGAGTTGTCCACCAGGACATTAACCTGGTAGCGGTTGACCCCCGGCTCCCTGGGGGGCTTCATGAAGGGTATGGGCGGGGCCTCCTCCTGGGGGGCCTTGAAGTCCTCCAGGTGGCCCAGGATGTCCTCCTTCATGTCCTCCAGGTAGGCCTGGATTTTCTCGTTGTCCCTGTACTTGCTCTTGAGCTCCTCCATGAAGTGGCCCACGGCGGCCAGGGCGGCCTCCCGCTCCAGCCTTCCCAGGAGCTCTTTCAGGAGCTTTTCCGCCTCCCGGACGGTGCGCACCACATCGTCCAGCCGCTCCTGGAGGGCCCTGCCCATCTCCTCCACCTTCTTCTTGGTCCGCTCCTCCAGGGCCTCAAACTCCTCCTCCGTGAGGGGTTCCCCGGTCTTCTTCACCGGCACTATTACCAGGCCGCTCACCGTCCTTTTAATGGCGAAACCCTTCTCCGAGGCCTCTTCCTCCAGGGAGCCGAAAAGCTCCCTCTGCTTCTTCTGGAACTCCTCCACCAGCTTGGCCCTCTGGCGCTCGTACTCCTTGGACTCAAACACCTTGGGGATTTCGGCCTTGAGGAGCTTTATCAGCTCCGTTATGTCGCTCTGGAATACCCTGCCCTGCCCCGGGGCCAGGGATATGGCCTTGGGCACATCGGGATTCTTGAAGTCATAGACATAGCACCAGTCCGGAGGGGTGGGCTGGGCCTGGGCTATTTCCTTCAGAAAAGTCCTTATAGAGGTAAGCTTGCCTGTGCCCGATTCCCCCAGAATGAATATATTGAATCCCGCACTCTTTAAACTCAGCCCGAACTGCAGGGCCTTTATGGCCCGCTCCTGCCCGATGGTACCCTCCAGGGGGGGCACCTCACGGGTGGTCTGAAACCCCAGGGTATCGGGCCGGCATTCCTTATAAAGCTCTTGGGCGCTCAGCTTGGCAGGCATTGCCACCTCCTATGTGTCCTCTTTTTTTCATGCCCGGGGATGGTGCTCCTCAAAGACCTTTCGCAGTCTGTCATGGCTCACCTTGGTGTATATCTGGGTGGTAGAGATGTTGGCATGGCCCAGCATCCGCTGCAGGCTTCGGAGGTCCGCTCCTGCCTGCAGCATGTGGGTAGCAAAGGAGTGCCTGAGCACATGGGGGCTGAGGCCCTTCACCCCCACCTGGGCCGCCCGCCTTCGGAGGCTCTGCCACAGGCGCTGCCGGGACAGGGGCCGGCCCCTGGCACTTAGGAACAGGTGCTCCTGCACCCTGCCTTTCAGCAGGACCTCCCTGGGGCCCTGGATGTACTGCTTGAGCCTCCTGAGGGTGCGGGCACTCACGGGCACCACCCTTTCCTTTCCTCCCTTGCCCATGACCCTGAGGAAGCCGGCCTGGAAGTCCACATCGGCAACCCTGAGGCCCAGGAGCTCCCCCTCAGGCCCGAGGCATACATGAGCTCAAACATCACCGAGTCGCGCTCGGCCAGGGGGTCGGCCTGGGGCCTAAGAAGCCTGCCCACCTCCTCGGTCCCCAGGGCCTTGGGCAGGCGCTGCCACTGCCTGGGGCCCCGGAGGTGCTCCGTGGGGTCGTCCTGCCTAAGGCCCTCCAGGAGCATGTAGCGCACCAGGGCCTTGACGCTGCTGAGGCGCCTGGCCACCGTGGCTGCCGAGGCCCCCTGGCTGGACTGCTCCTGCACAAACTCCACTACCTCCTTCTGCCCGAACCCCCTGAGGCCCCTGCGCCCCCGCCCCTTGAGAAAGGAGGCAAAGGCCCTGAGGTCCTGGCCGTAGGAGGCCACCGTGTGGGCCGAAAGGCCCCGCTCCACCTGAAGGTACTGGAGGAACCTCTCCAGAAGCTCCTCCCAGGAGACCCTCTCCATGGCCTTTATTATAGAGGCTGGGAAAGTCCTCTACAACTGGCAGATGTCCCTTGCCTCCTGGGTGTAGGCCCCGTCGGGGCCGTAGACCACCAGGGGAGGCTCCCACAGAAGCCCCGGCTCGGCCCCCTTGACGGCCTCCAGGAGCAGCACCTTGGCCCTCAGGTGGGCCCTTCCGTGCACCGCCCTGAGGCGCTTGGGCTCAAGCCCATGGGCCCTGAGGCCCAGAAGCAGCCCCCCAGCCGCTCAGGATGATGAACCAGGAAGAACCTCCCCTTGTTCCTGAGGAGATAGGCCGCCGCCCTGAGCAGCTCCTGCAGGCTGAGGGCAAGCTCATGCCTGGCCACGGCCCTCTGCTCCGTGGGGCTGAGCCTGCCTGCCCCGGGCCTCCTGTAAGGGGGGTTGGAGACCACCAGGTCAAACCCCCCGGCCTCTCCCAGACCCTTGGGCTCCCTCACATCGGCCTGAAGCACCTGCACCCTGCGGGAAAGCCCGCTCAGGGCTACATTCTTCCGGGCAAGCTCGGCCAGGGGGGGCTGAAGCTCCACCAGGAGCACCCGGGCCCGGCGGTACCTCCGGGCGAGCAGGAGGCCCACGATGCCCACCCCTGCCCCCAGGTCGGCAATCCTCTCTGCCCTGGGCGGCCGGACAAAGTCCTCAAGCAGCAGGGCATCCAGGCTGAAGCGGTAGCCCCTCCTGGGCTGATACAGCCTCAGGCCCTTTATCACATCCAGGGTTAACTCCATCAAGGTTATATTAGCAGGCCTCCTCAAGGAAATAACCAGATCTGGAGAAGGGGCGAGTTTGGGGACAAAGCCCCCTATTGATATAATACCTTAATGCTCAGCCGAGTCCTCAGCGCCAGCCTCTACGGCATAGAGGCCCACCTGGTAGAGGTGGAGGTGGATGTGGCCTCCCGGGGCCTTCCGCATTTCCTCATGGTAGGTCTTCCGGACGCCTCGGTAAGGGAGAGCCGCGACCGGGTGCGCGCAGCGCTTAAGAATGTGGGCTACGAGTTCCCCCTCAAGCCCATCACCATCAACCTGGCCCCTGCAGAGCTGAGGAAGGAAGGGGCCGCCTTCGACCTGCCCATTGCCCTGGGCCTGGTGGCGGCCCAGGGGCTCCTGGAGCCCCAGGCGCTTCAGGGCCACCTGTTTGCGGGCGAGCTTTCACTGGACGGAAGGCTAAAACCCATAAGGGGGGCCCTCTCGGTGGCCCTCCTGGCCAGGCAGAAGGGCCTGAAGCTGGTGCTTCCCCGGGACAACGCCTCCGAGGCCGCCGTAGTGCAGGATGCCACGGTGCTGGGGGCAGAGAGCCTCCCCCAGGTGGTGCACTACCTCCGCGGGGAAGGCGAGCTGCAGCGCTACGAGTTCACCAGCNCCCTTGCGGAGTCTGCCTGCCGCTACGAGGAGGACTTCGCCGATGTCCTGGGCCAGGAGCACGCCAAGCGGGCCCTGGAGGTGGCAGCCGCAGGGGGACACAATGTGCTCATGATAGGCCCCCCCGGGGCCGGAAAGACCATGCTGGCCAGGAGGCTGCCTGGCATCCTTCCTCCCATGAGCTTTGAGGAGGNCCTCCAGAGCACCCAGGTGCACAGCGTGGCCGGGCTGCTTCAGGGGGCGCTGCTTTGCCACAGGCCCTTCAGGGCACCGCATCACACCATAAGCGATGTGGCCCTCATAGGCGGGGGGCAGTACCCCCGGCCCGGGGAGGTGAGCCTGGCGCACAACGGCGTGCTGTTTCTGGATGAGCTTCCCGAGTTCAAGCGCTCCGTCCTGGAGGTGCTCCGCCAGCCCCTGGAGGACGGAGAGGTGGTCATCTCCAGGGCCTCGGCCAGCGTGCGGTATCCGGCCCGCTTCATGCTGGTGGCCGCCATGAACCCCTGTCCCTGTGGCTACCTGGGAGATGCCAGGCACCACTGCTCCTGTAGCCCCCTGCAGATAGGGCGCTACCGCTCCAGGGTCTCGGGCCCCCTGCTTGACAGGATAGACATCCACCTGGAGGTGCCCGCCGTGCCCTACAAGGAGCTTGCCGCCCCGGCCCGGCCGGAGCGCTCCCAGGCCGTTCGCCAGCGGGTCATAAGGGCCAGAGAGGTGCAGCTTCAGCGCCTCAGGCCCCTGGGCCGGTACTGCAATGCCCAGATGAGGAGCCGGCACATCAGGCGGTTCTGCCAGGAGGCCCTTACGGAGGAGGCCTCCAGGCTCCTTCAGACGGCGCTGGAGCGCCTGGGCCTTTCGGCCCGGGCCCACTCCAGGGTGCTCAAGCTGGCCAGGACCATAGCCGACATGGAGGGCTCAGAGCGCATCCAGGCCCCCCATGTGGCCGAGGCGGTGCAGTACAGGACGCTGGACAGACCGCTCTGAGGCCCCAGGAAACTGCACCCCCAAAATCTCGCCAAGCCTACGACATAAATAAAAAAGGGGGAACCCTTCGGGCTCCCCCCTTTTCAAGCCGCTGCGGCCTCGCCCTTACGGCAGGGTGCCGTCCTCAGGGGTCACATCGGTCCAGTCTATCAGGATGTAGCCGTTTGTCCCCGGGGTGTTGGCCAGACCACCTACTACCGACAAAATGGTGGCGGTGTTGGAGGTGGGCTCAAACTGACTGAACAAGTCTATTACACCACCGTTGCCACCAATGCCGGTGGCGCTGTTGCCTATGCCGCCCTTGACATAGACAGAGCCGGAGTTAGTGCTCTGGTAACCAGAAGCCAGCCCTGCATAGTCACCGGCGCCGCCGTTGCCCTCGGTGCCCCCGCCGGCAGAGATGTCTATGGTGCCGGTGTTGACAGCGTCGTAGGTGGCGTAAAGCTCCACTGTGCCGCCGCTNCCCCCTGTGGTGGTGCCGTCGCCTCCCCTGGCGGTGATGCTGCCGGAGTTTTCAAGCCCGTCATGGGCGTAGAAAAATNCCGAGCCGCCGCTGCCGCCAATGTCGCCGCTGCCGCCTGAGATGTCTACGGTTCCGGAGCTTTCAAGCACCGTAGTGCCCACATAGGCTTCCCCTTCGGCCTCCCAGTCCAGGGAGCCGCCGCTGCCGCCAATGCCGGTGGCCGCATTAGCAGCCCCGCCCCTGGCATAAATGGCTACCTCAACTGTGATGGCCCCGGTGGGAAAGTCTATGCCTCGGGCATAGGGGTCTTCAGTGTCGATCTCAAAAGAGCCACCGCTGCCGCCGTTGCCACCTATGGAGCTTCCGCCGTCCAGGCTCACCGAGGCCACCCCATAGAAGACGACATCACCCACAGGAGGCTCCACATTGTCGCCAGCGTCCTGGGATACATAAATATAGCCTCCGTCGCCTCCGAAGTCGCCGTCACCGCCTGAAAGGTCAATGTCTGCCGCTACCTTCACATCCAGTACCGGAAGCTCCTCTTCATGGTAATAATCGTAATCATCATCGATCTCTATCTCGAAGTCACCGCCGTCTCCGCCGTAGTTACTGGTACCGTTGGCCATGCCCCCCCGGGCATAGATGGCTCCTACTATCTCGAAGGGCCCGGAATAGTCGCCGACAAACACCGACCCACCGCTTCCACCGAAGCCGTCAGTCGTAGCATCGCCGCCCGAGGCATTGAGCACTCCCGAGCTCCTTATGTGCGAGCCGTAGTCATTGAGCAAATAAATGCTACCGCCTCCTCCTCCGCCAGTGGTGCCTGTGCCACCCCAGGCGCTCAGGTCGCCCTCATTGCATACCTCGCCTCTGTTGCTATAAAGCTCAACACTCCCTCCCGAGCCGCCTGTGCCGTTTATGCCCAGGCCGCCTACTGCAGAAAGGTCGGCAAGGTTGTAAAGGTGGCTTCGGGCATTTATGCCTATGTTTGCACCCAGGCCGCCTTTGTCGCCCTGGCCTCCATTTGCCAGCACCTGCCCGGTGTTGACCAGCTTGCCGCCGGAGTCAAAGAGGACTACTCCGGCATTGCCGCCGTCGTAGCCCAGGGCGGTGGTGTCGCCACCGGAGGCGTCTACCAGTCCTTCATTCTTAAGGAACCCTCCTCCGCTGGGGCTCCGATTTGCCCCGAGGTATATCGCGCCGCCATGGCCTCCCCTGTCGGTGCTGGAGTCCCCTCCCCTGGCAAGCACCTGCCCTGTGGAGGTGATAAAGATGTTGTGGGCCCAAAGCTCCAGGCTGCCCGAGTCACCCGGGTGGGTGCTGTCAGGGGTCCCAGCCGCAGAGTTCAGAAGAGCCGGCTGAATCGTACCCTCCATGAGCACATCACCGCTGAAGGATACGCTTACCATGTCCTGCCCGGTGGAGTCGCTGCCGTCCCCGTCCAAGCCATTGTCATCTATATTAAGCCCCAGTGTGAGGGTAGCGCCGCTTTGAACATGCAGGCTTTCCACCTCCTGGTCGCCCTCAGTGGTGGTGTTGGCTATACCATTTGCATTGGTATCGTGGTAGAGGCGAATGCCGCCATTTCTAAGAAAGTAGCCCCCTTGAGGGACAGCATCGCCCAAATCAACAGCGTTTACCACCAAGTCGGCGCCTACCACCATCTCCACATCACCGGCTATGTAGGAGGGTTGGTCCGGAGGCTGGTTGCAGCTTACATCCACCGTGCCGGAGGCAAGAAACTTCACATCACCATAGGCGTCAATGGATATTTCCCCACCGCTGCCCCCGTTGCCGCTGGCGGTGGTAATGCTGTCGCCACCGTCGAGGTTAAACACATGAACACCCGCCTGGGTCTCCTCCTGCTGCTGCTCTACCACCCCGCCACCCCCGCCACAGCCCCACAGGGCCAGCGCCGCCACCAGCGGCAGGGCTATCATATATGTCCATCTGCTTTTTTCCATTCCCTAACTTCACCTCACCTTTCCTGAGTTTCGTTAGAGCTTCAAAAAGTCCCTTCATCAAACCTCTTGAAGAAACTCCCACCTCCCTTCCTATACGGAATGCTGCTCCATATAGCTATTGTGCTTTAGAACGAGGAACCCTTCTATCCTCCAGAGGGATGATTTTTTATCCCCCTTCAGGGCTATTCCCTGTAAACCCCCTGTCAACCGGTTTTCCTTGTCTTGTCTGCCCTACATTTTGTGGTCGCTCCTGAAAGGCTACACAACATGCAGGGTTATTAAATTACCAATTGACGGCTTTACTTAAAGGTGCCATAATGGGCCTGTGATTGAGGCAGGCATTGCCCTGGGAGGGTGGTTTCTTTACATCTTTCTGATTCTCCAAGTTTTCTCCATAGAGCTGGAGGGATATTACTTCCTGGTCTTCTTGGCTGCAGGGGCCTGGGTGGTAGGGACCCTTCCTGGGGCTGTCAGCAGGGCGGTAGTCTTGGCCCTGGTGGCACTGGCGGCCCTAGGCGGGGCCTCTGTGGCCCAGTGGGCGGTGGCAGCGGCCCTGATGGCAGGGCTGGCAGCAGGGGGCATGGGAGTGCTGGTTCTGGGGGCCTCTGGGACGGCTGTGGCCACGCCATTTGGGGGGCCTTTTCTCTGGGCCTTGACCCTGGCTGCCGTGGGCACGGCAGCCCTGGAAGCCGGGCTGGCCGTGAAGGCTGCGGCCCTGTGCCCCCTTTTGTGGCTGGCCCTACTTAGGGCACCACAGGGCAGACATGAAGCGCAGAGGGGCAGGGACTGGGCCTTCACGGTCCTGAGGACACTGGTAGTCTTCCTTGTCCTAGGGGTATTCTGGACAGTTATGCTGGAGCAGTTTGCCGCCCTGGGATGGGTGCATAGGCTGATGCTTCCCCTGGGGCTGGTTTTGGGAGGGCTCCTTCTAGCTCATGGGGGACTTTGGCCCGTGGTAGCTCTGGCCGCCTCCCTGGTGATTTTCGGCCTCATGGTGAGCACTGCCAGCTATGTGCTTTCAGATTTCTTCCTGGGGCTGGCGGTAGGGGGCATCTTGGTGCAGATGGGCAGGGCCGTCCATAGTTTAAGTGCCCTTCACAGGGCCCTGGCAATAGCCTCGGCCGCCTTGGTCATGGCCTTGGGAGGACTCCTTGGCAGGGNGTTACTTCAGGGACTCCAGTATGAGGGCTTGGCCCTCCTGAGCTTCCTGGTGCTGGTGGCAGGAACGGCACCGGGGCTGCTGGCTTCAAGGAGACAGACAGCCCCTCCGGCCCTGCCGAGGGACTCCAGGGGGCTGCACAAAAGCCCTGAGCAGCTTGCCCTTCAGCATGGGCTTTCAAAGAGGGAGGCCCAGGTGCTGAGGCTCCTTCTTCAGGGCAAGAGCACTAAGCAGATAGCCCAAGAGCTTTACATCTCGGAAAGCACCGTAAAGACTCACACCAGAAGGATATACGACAAACTCCAGGTAAACACCAGGGCAGAGCTTTTAGGAAAGTGTTTTTCTGAGGAGGCCTCTTAGTCCTCCGCAGGTGGGGGTGGCGGGGGCTCCTCTCCCTGCTCCAGGGCTTCCCTCCTTCGCCTAAGCCATTCCTGGCGCTCCCTGAGCCTCTTCAGTCTTGCCTGCCTTCTGGCCCTGAGGGCCTTCTGCCTTTCCTTTCTGGCCCCGAGCCGCTCCTGCCTGAGAGCTTGTCTTTGGAGAAATTCCTCCAGCCTGCCACGCCTCTCAGCCAAGGCCCTGCGCCGCTTCAGGAAAAACTCCTTGACCTCCGCGGCATTCAGGGGCCGGCCTTGAAGGAGCCGCTCCTTATACTCCAACATGTAAAGGGGAACCTCCCCAGAGGGGGAGGAAACCTCGCCCCTGGCCCCTTGGATGGTAGAAGAGGTGCTGGTTTCGGCCTCTTGAAGCATGTTCTGAAGTGTCAGGACCTGGCCCTTTGAAGCAGGAGCCTGGAGGGATGGCTTCGGCACAGAGGTCTCTATCTCTTTTTTGGGGGCTCCGGCCTGCCGCGCATCGGCTGGAGTCACCGGTGCCGGAGCCGGCTCTTTCGGGCCTCCGCCGAAGATCACCCCATAGGCACCATAGATGAGCAGCACAACCAAAAGGCCCGCCAAGGCCAGAAGAAGGCTCCTTCCCCCCCACATAAGAGGATGCTACCACATCCACTTTTGCTTGTAAATAAATAAAACCTGTCGTTTGTAAACTTTGCAGCAATCTGTGCAAACCTTGCCCAATTTGCCCTGAAGTCCTCCCTGCCCTATAATCTCAACCATGGAGCTACCTGGTTTTGTAGCAACCCTTCTGCCCGAGGAGGCACTCCAGAAGCTCCTTAAGAAGCAGGCCCTGAGCCCCTACGAGTGGGAGGGCATCCCCTTGGTGCGCCTGGCCCATGATGCGGGCAGGGCCTTGCCCAGGGGCACGGTGCTGGCCCCCGACGGGCTCATTCCCGCATACCCCAGGATAAGGAGGGTCCTTCACCTCCAGGAGGGGATAAAGAGACACTTTTCCCAGGGGCCCTTCTGGGTGGAGGAAAAGATGGACGGCTACAATGTGCGCGTGGCCCTGGTAAAGGGGCGGGCCCTGGCCTTCACCAGGGGGGGGTTCGTCTGCCCCTTCAGCATGGACAGGCTGGCAGAGCTGCTCAACCTCCGCTTCTTCCAGGCCCATCCCGAGCTCATTCTCTGCGGCGAGGTGGTAGGGCCAGAGAATCCCTACAACACCGAGCCCGTGGCCCATGTGAAGGAGGATGTCCAGATGTTCGTCTTTGATGTGCTGGACCGCCGGGGCCGGCCCCTTCCGCCCCCTGAGCGCTACCACATGCTCCAGGGCCTGGGCATCCAGGGGGNGAGGCACTGGGGGCCCTTCGGGGCCGAGGACATTGAGGAGGTAAGACGCCTGGTGCTTGAGCTGGACTCCCAGGGCCGCGAGGGCATGGTGCTGAAGGATGCCTCGGGAACGGCCCTAAAGTATGTCACCCCCGGCTCCTGCCTACGGGACATCCTTGCCACCGCAGGAATGCTGGCGGAGCTTCCCGCAGGGTTTTATGTGCAGAGGCTCTGGAGGGCCTTCTTCTTCAGCCACGAGTTCGGCCAGGTCCTTCCCCAGGAGTACCTGCTTCAGCTCATCAAGGGGCTCTATGAGGAAAACCTCCGGGTGCTCAGGGAGGTGCAGGAGGGCGGAAGCCTGAGGGAGGACTTCACCATCCGGGTCAACAGGGCCGAGACGGTGGAGGCCCTCATCCGGCACCTCCGGCACACGGGGGTGGGGGTGCTGCTGAAGAGCCTGGAGCCCCAGGGGGACAAGTGGGTGGCCAGGTTCCAGAGGGTGTTTCAGAAGGGCACCAGGGAGCTAAGGAGGCGCCTCCGGGGGCACGGATTTTACGACTGAGCCTCAGGGGAGACCATGAAGCGGGCCTTCTTTATGAGGCCCATCATGTAGTCCTTGAACTTTTCCGGCACCAGCCACTTGATGCCCAGCTTCTCGGCCCACTTGATGACCCCCTGGTCGGCCGTGACCAGCAGGGCGTCAAGCTCCATGGCCAGGAGGATGAGGTCCACATCCTCCTTGCTGTCTATGATGCCCTCCCTGAGGGCCTCCCGGTACTTGCGCCTGAGGTCCTGGATGATTTCCTCCNCCCTTCGGTGCTCGGTGCTCCGCACCGCCCGCTCCGCCACCCTGAGGCCCCGGTTCACCCTGTCGCGGATGTCCTCAATGAGCTCGTAAAGCAGAAAGGCCGGGGTCTGAAGCGTATGCTTCTTGGGCGGCTTCTGGTGAAGGTACACCAGGAGCTCCCCGGGTATGTCCTGGGGGTGGATGAAGTGCTCCAGCTCCTTGAATATGCTGGGAGGCATGTAGAACTCCATTATGGGCACCTGGGCCGCCATGAAGAGGAAGTTCTCCAGCGCCTGGGTGGGGCTGTCGCCGAAGGCCCGGCGCACATCGGGGTTGACGAACAGGCTGGTGTCCAGCACCACCTTGCCCTTCTTAAATGTGGCTTCCATGGATGCCCAGCCTGAAGGTGCCCCAGGCCCCGCAGTGGGGGCAGCGGCCCGACCACTGTCTGCTGAGGCCCTGGCAGGTGCTGCACACATAAGGCAGCCTGGCCGGCCTGGGCCCTGCGGCCTTGCGGAAGCTCTGGGCCGCCCGCTCATGAAGCTGCCTGCGCATGTACAGCTCCCCCAGGAGACTGTAAAGGGCGGGGAAGTCCTCTGCACCCTCCAGGGGCTGAAGCTCCCTGAGGGCGTCCTCCACCATCTCCAGCCGCCAGTAGAGCTTGCCCAGGAGGAACCTCAGGGAGGCCTCCTCTGGCCTCTTGCCGAGGGCCTGCTGGTAGAGCTTTATGGCCCGCTCCGGCTCCCCCTGGCCAAGGTACAGGTCCTCCAGCCTGGCCAGGAGGATTTCCGAGTGGGTCTCCTCATAGCCTTCCTCCAGGAGCTTGGCGGCCTCCTCGGCCTCGCCGTCCCTGAGGAGGGCCTCGGCCGCGCCCAGGTAGGCGGGAACGAAGCGCCTGTCTGCCTTGAGGATGTTCCTGAAGAGCTTGAGGGCCCTGTCCAGCTGGCCCTCCTCCAGGCTCTGGCGGGCCAGCTCATAGCGGTAGCCCAGGAGCCTCTGCTCCTCCTGGGCCTGCTCCTTGAGGTGGGGATGCTTCAGCACCTGGCGCTGAAGCTCCACCAGCTCGCTCCACTGCCCCTGCCTTTCCAGCACGGTGCGCTTAAGGGCCAGGGCCGAGAGGTTGTCCGGCTGAGGCTCCAGCACCTGCTCGGCATACTCCAGGGCCTCCTTCAGGTGCCCCAGGGAAAGCTCAAGCCCTGCGGCCTTAAGGAGGGCCTCCAGGTGCTGGGGCTCCAGGGACAAGACCCTGCGGTAGTACTCCAGGGCCTTCTGGGGCTGGCCCTCCCGCTGGGCCACCTCGGCCATCCTCAGGAGGGCCTCCAGGTGCCTGGGCTCCTCCTTAAGGAGCGCCTCCAGGGCCTCCTGGGCCTCCTTCAAGTCGCCCCCCAGAAGGGCATCCAGGGCCCTGGAGTAAAGGGCCTGCACCTTCTGCTCCTTCTTGAGCCGGCGCTGCGCCTGGTAGGTGTGGATAAACCGCCGGGTGTCCCTGAGCACGAAGAGCACCGCCACCACCATTGCCCCGGCCAGGCTGCTCAGCAGGATGACCCCTATCTTGGGGAGCTCGTAGCTCTGCCCAAAGGGTACCTTTATGGTGGTCATGTCGTTGTTGTGCAGGGAAAACAAGGCCAGAAGCCCCAGGAAAAGAAGCACTATGAAAAGCGACAGTTTGCTCATCCTGCACTATTATACACGAGCCCCTATTGCTGCCCCGTCTGCACCCTGGGGGCGTCCAGCCAGAGCTTTTCCAACTGGTAGTACTGCCTTCGGGCCTCCTCAAACACATGCACCACCACATCTATGTAGTCCAGCAGCACCCACTGGGCCAGGGGCAGGCCCTCCAGCCCGAAGGGCTTGACCTTGTGCCTCCTCAGGCCTTCTTCGATGTGCTCGGCAATGGTCTTTACATGGACGGTGCTTTGCCCGGAGCATATGACGAAGTAATCTGTTATGGGGGTAAGCTCCTTCATCTGGAGCACCACCACATCGGTGGCCTTCTTGTCCTGGGCAAGCTGGGCTGCCAAGAGGGCTTTCCTGAGGCTGTCTACGGGAGTGCCACCTCCTACAAATAGAGCTTGTTTGAGATTATATAGGATTGCNCCTCGGGGGGCAACAGGTACCTGGTGCTGCCATGCTGTCTTATGAGCGCCCGGATGCGGGTGGCAGAGATGTCCAGGGCGGTTATGACCAGGGCCACCAGGGGCCGACCGCCCTTAAGGGAAAGCTCCAGGCGCCGAAGTCTCCCCTCCTGAAGCCCCCACAGGGCATCCCGGGAGGGGGTGCTTTCCAGGAAGGGGCTTTCCAGGAGGGAAAGGAAGCTGTAGCCGGGTCTGGCCAGGACGGCCACCTCGTCCGGCAGGGCCAGTAGCTGCCGGGGCCTGTGCCAGTGGGGAAGCTCCAGGAAGGCATCAAGGCCCAAGAGGAGGCAGAGGGNATCGCCCCTGTAGAGGTCTCGCATTCTCCGGAGGGTCTCCACCGTGTAGGAGGGCCCGGGGCTTTGGCACTCCAGGGCCGAGAGCTCAAAGAAGGGGTTGTCCTTTATGGCCAGCTCGGTCATCCTGAGGCGGTGCTCTGGGGGAGCCAGCTCCTGGTGCTTCAGCGGGGGGCTTCCGGCAGGGATGAAGAGCACCTTCTGCAGGGCCAGGGCCTGGCGGGCCTCCTCGGCGGCCCTCAGATGGGCCAGGTGAGGGGGGTTGAAGGTGCCGCCGAAGAGCCCCCTTCTCAGGTGCTTACCTCCTGGTCCGGGCCGGCAAGGCCCATGCCGTAGACCTCCTTCAGTACCTCCTCCGCCCCCTCCTTAAGGAGCCTCTGGGCCAGGCGCTGGCCCAGGGCCGCGGCCTCCTGGGCGTCGCCCTCTATGCTGTCCCTGAAGAGCCTGGCCCCGTCGGGGCTACCCACCAGGCCCTGCAGCCTCAGGCGGCCATCCCTAAGCTCTGCCCAGGCCCCTATGGGCACCTGGCAGCCGCCGCCCAGCTCCATGAGGAAGGCCCTTTCGGCCTGCACGCAGGTGGCCGTGGGAGCATGATTAAGCCTCTGAAGGAGGCCGTTTACAAAGGGGTCATCCAGCCGGCATTCCACCCCAATGGCTCCCTGGCCGATGGCAGGGAGCATGTGCTGCTCGGACAGGGGCTGGGCCTGGCCTTGGGCCAGGCCCAGCCGGTTGAGCCCGGCCATGGCCACCACAATGGCATCGTAGAGGCCCTCGCCGAGCTTCCTTAGGCGGGTGTCCAGGTTGCCCCTGAGGTTGTGTACCTGAAGCTCCGGCCTCAGGGCCCTGAGCTGGCAGATGCGCCTGAGGCTGCTGGTGCCCACCCTGGAGCCCGCCGGAAGCTCCATAAGGGCCTGCCCAGTGCGGCTCAGGAAGGCGTCGCGGTGGTCCTGGCGCTGAAGCACCGCGGCCAGATGAAGCCCCTCGGGAAGCTCCGTGGGCACATCCTTCATGCTGTGAACGGCCAGGTCCACCTCGCCCCTCAGCAGGGCCTCCTCTATCTCCTTAACGAACAGCCCCTTGCCCCCTACCTTGGCCAGGGGCACATCCAGGATCTTGTCCCCGGTGGTCTTTATTACCTTGAGCTTCGCCTCAAGGCCGGGCTCCAGGGCCCTCAGGGCCTGGGCCACCCACCGGGCCTGCCAAAGGGCCAGCTTGCTGCCCCGGGNGCCTATCAGGAGCGTCCGGGCCACTACTGCTCCGCCTGAAGGCTGTAAAGTTTCCTCAACAGGGCTATGAGCTCCTGCCTGTCCTCGTGGCTGTTCTTCAGGGCCACCGTGGGCGGATGAAGCAGCTTGTTCACTATGGCGGTGGCCATGTAGGAAACCGCCTCCTTCTGGGCCTCGTCCAGTTGCACCCTGTTAAGGAGCTTCCTCAGCTCCCTCTCCTTTACCTCTTCGGCCATTCTGCGGAGGGCCACGATGGTGGGGGTGGCCTGGAGGGAGTCCCTCCAGCGCTCAAAGACCTCCACCTCCTGGGCCACTATCTCCTCGGCTCGTTGGGCCTCCTTCTTGCGCTGCCCCAGATTGGCATCCACCACGCCCTGCAGGTCGTCCACATCGTAGAGGTAGACATTGTCCAGCCTCTGGCAGGCGGGGTCAATGTTGCGGGGCACCGATATGTCTATGATAAACATGGGGCGCTGCTTGCGCCTGAGCATCACCTCGTGGAGCTCCGCCTTGCTGAGCACATACTGAGGCGCCCCCGTGGAGCACAGCACTATGTCCACCTGGAGCATGGCCTGAAGGAACTCCTCAAACCTCACCGCCTGCGCCCTGAACTCCTGGGCCAGCTGCAGGCCCCGCTCGTAGGTGCGGTTGGCCACCACCATGTGGCGAACTCCCGCAGAGATGAAGTGCCTGGCGGCCAGCTCGGCCATCTCCCCGGCGCCCAGGAGCATGACGGCCTTGTCCCCCAGGTCGGTGAATATCTTCTGTGCCAGTTCCACGGCGGCGAAGCTGATGCTTACGGCGTTCTCGGCAATGCGGGTCTCGGTGCGCACCCGCTTGGCCACCGAGATGGCCTTCTTGAGCAGTCGGTTAAGCAGCACCCCCGAGGTGCGCTCCTGGAGGGCCAGCTGGAAGGCCTCCTTCAGCTGTCCCAGTATCTGGGGCTCGCCCACCACCATGCTGTCCAGGCTGGAGGCCACCCGGAACACATGCCTTACGGCCTCCTGGTCGGTATGCACATAGAGGGGGTCCTTTATGTCCTCGGGGGGCACCTGGTGAAAGCTACTGAGGAAGCCCTTTATGGCCTGGGCGGCCTGTTGGGGCTCCCGGGCGGCGGCGTAGATCTCCACCCGGTTGCAGGTGCTCAGCACCGCTACCTCCTGAACCTCCGGCAGGGCCCTCAGGGCCTTCAGGCCCTCCTGGAGCTTGGGGCCGTCGAAGGCCAGGCGCTCCCTGAGGCTCACATCAGCGCACCGATGGTTAAGCCCGACAGCCAAAAGCCTCATAGAAATACATGCTGCCCCTTCCTAAGTAGTTTGATGCCAAAGAAGGCCACCAGGATGGTCACGAAGCCCAGGATGGTAAGAAGGGCTGCTCTGCGGCCCCGCCAGCCCCTCAGCAGCCTGGCATGCAGCACCGTGGCGAATATCAGCCAGGTGACCAGGGACCACACCTCTCGAGGGTCCCAGCTCCAGTAGCTTCCCCAGGCGTTCTGGGCCCACAGGGCCCCCGTTATGATGGCCAGGCTGAACAGGGGAAAGCCCACCGTGATGAGCCGGTAGTTAAGTTCATCCAGCCTCTGCAGGCTGGGCAGGCGCTGAAACAGCTCCCCCAGGTGCTTGCTCTTGACATAGTGCTCCTGCACCAGGTACATGAGGCCCACTCCCGTGGCCAGGGCAAAGGAGGCATTGGCCAGGAAGGCCAGCACGGTGTGCACTCCCAGCCAGTGGCTCCTGAGCACCGGGCTCAGGGGCCTGAGCTCCTGGGGCATGAGGGCCGCCACCACCATGAGGGCGGCCCCCAGGGGGATGACAAAGGCACCCAAGAGACCCAGCCTGTAGCGGTACTGAAGGGCAAAGAATATGAGGAATATGCACCAGGCAAAGAAGCTGGTGGCCTCGTGAGGGCTGGCTATGGGCACATGGCCTGCCCCGAAGTAGCGGTAAAGAATGTACAGCAGATGCAGACAAAAGCCCAGGCCCGCACCCAGGAGACTGAGGCCTTGTAGCAGCCTGGAGGCCCTCAGCAGCTGTGCCATGGCCAGGGCTGCCGCTACCAGGTAAAGGCCCAGGGCAAGCTGAAAGCTCAGGGCCCCCATCAGAAGCAGCCCAGCTCGCAGTCGGTAATCTTTATGCCCAGCTCGTCGGCGGCCCGGCCTACCTCCAGGTACGGCACCCCCAGGCGCTGGGCAATAGCCCTGGCCTGGGCGCAACTGATGCGGCCCCCTTGGGCCTCTCTAAGGAGCAGCTCTCTTACCTCCTGTCTCACTATCCGGCGCAGTATGTAGCGGGCGCAGTCCTCGGTGCTGTAAAACNCCTCCTTGCCGGCCTCCCGGAGGGCCTGCCCCGGCTCTGCCACAAGCACATGGGCCATCCTCAGGACCCTCTGGGCCGAGTCCTTGAGGGGCCCGGCCCTGTAAATAAATACTACAATATCGGGATTTAAAAGCTCAACGGCGCTGTTTCCCTCGATAAGTATCCCCTGAAGGCTCCCCAAGCGCTGAAGGGCCACCTCCAGGGCCTCCCTCAGGGGCTGTCCCGGGGGGCTCTGCACCCACAGGACCTCCTGGGCCCCGGCCCGCAGAAGTCTCTGGGTGTCCTTGTCCGGGGGGGCGGCACCTTCCTCCTGCTGGCTGACACTGCAGTAGAAGGCCGTCCTGGTGAACTTGATGGCCCCCCAGCCCCTGAGGCCCTTAAGGAGCCGTTCGGCCAGGGCGGTCTTTCCCACGCCGCTTCCAGCCCCCCCTATGCCTACCAGCAGAGGCCCCCTTGGCATCCTCAGGCCTGCTCGTCCTGAAGCAGGGGCTCCTGATAGGGGCAGTCCTTGCGGGGACAGCTGAGGAGCAGCTTGCCCTGCCGCTTGCTCTGAAGCATGTAGGGGCTTCCGCACCTGGGGCAGGCCTTTGCCACGGGCCTCTGCCAGGTGGCGAACTTGCACTTGGGGTAGTTGGAGCAGCTGAAGAAGACCCTGCCCCGCCTGGTGCGCTTCTGGAGCACCTCGCCGCCGTCCAGGGGACACTTGACCCCCGTGCCCAGGGCCTTGGTGCCCTTGCACTGGGGGTACCGGGAGCAGGCCAGGAACTGGCCGAACCTGCCCTGCCTGAGCACCATGGGGGAGCCGCACTGGGGACACTTCTGCTCCGTGGGCTCCGCCTTGGGGGTCTCCAGGGGGTGGGTGTGCTTGCACCTGGGATAGGCACTGCAGGCCAGGAACCAGCCGTGGCGGCCCCAGCGCTTCACCACAGGGGAGCCGCACTGAGGACACATCTCGTCGGTGGGCACATCCTTGGGCCTGAGCTTGCCCAGGCTCCGCATGGCCTCTGCCAGCTCGTGGCTGAAGGGGCGGTAAAACTCCCTCACCACCTCCACCCACTGAAGCCTCCCCTCCTCCACCTGGTCAAGCTCCTCTTCCATCCTGGCGGTAAAGCTCACATCCATGAGCTCGGGAAAGCGCTCCACCAGAAGGTCGTTGACCACCATGCCCAGCTCCGTGGGCCGGAGCCTGCCGCCCTCCTTGCGGACATATCTCCGCTCCTGAATGGTACTGAGGATGCTGGCATAGGTGCTGGGTCTGCCTATTCCCTTTTCCTCCAGGGCCTTGACCAGGGTAGCCTCGGAGTACCGGGGCGGCGGCTGGGTGAAGTGCTGCCTGCCCCGAAGCTCCAGCAACCGGAGCTCCTGGCCTTCCTTAAGGGCCGGCAGGAGGCCCTCCTCGGCCTCCAGGGCCTCCTTGTAAAGGGCTAAAAAGCCAGAGAAGACCAGCACCGAGCCCGAGGCCCTGAACTGGGCCTGCCCCCCTCCCTTGGGCAGGGCCTGGATTATGAAGGTGGTCTGCTCGAACTCGGCGGGGGCCATCTGGCTCTGCAGGAAGCGCCGCCAGATGAGGCTGTAGAGCTGGTACTGGTCCCTCTGCAGGTAGGGCCTTACCGCCTCCGGGGGCTTGTCCGGATAGGTAGGCCTGATGGCCTCGTGGGCCTCCTGGGCACCGGGTTTGCTCTTGTACTGAGGGGGCCGGGTGGGCAGGTACTCCTTGCCGAACTGCTCCTGGATAAGCTGTCTGGCCCAGGCCTGGGCCTCGGGGGCCACCCTCACGGAGTCGGTGCGCATGTAGGTGATGAGCCCTACGGAGCCCTCGGGAAGCTCCACCCCTTCGTAAAGCTGCTGGGCCACCGTCATGGTGCGCTTGGCACTAAAGCCCAGCACCTGGAAGGCCTCCTGCTGCAGGGTGCTGGTTATGAAGGGCGGAAGGGGCAGGCGTCGCCGCTTCTTCCTCTGAACCTCCTGAAGCAGGAACTTCCCCTCCCTGAGGGCCACCACCACCTCCTGGGCCTGGGGGGCGCTCTGAAGCAGGAACTTGCCCCTGGCCCGGTCTATCACCGCCTGGCCGTCCAGGCTGTGGAGGCTGCCTTGGAAGGGCTCGCCCTCGGCCCCGGAAAGCTTGGCCTCCACGGACCAGTACTCCTGCGGTTTGAAGGCCTGGATTTCCCTCTCCCTGTCCACCACCAAGCGCACCGCCACGGACTGCACCCTGCCCGCACTGAGGCCCCTGCGAACCTTGCGCCAAAGCAGGGGACTGAGACCATAGCCCACCAGCCTGTCCAGCACTCGGCGGGCCTGCTGGGCATTGACCTTGGCCATGTCTATCTTGCCCGGCCTCTTTATGGCCTCCTTGACGGCCCTGGCCGTTATCTCGTGAAAGCTTATGCGGTGCACCTTGCCGTTGAGGCTCTCTTTGTCCTGGGCAATCTCCGTGGCTATGTGGTAGGCGATGGCCTCGCCCTCCCTGTCAGGGTCGGGGGCCAGGTAGACCCGATGGGCCGCCCTGGCAGCGGCCCTCAGCTCCCGGAGCACCTTCTCCTTGCCCGGAATGACTACATACTTGGGGGCAAAGTCCCTCTCGGTGTCCACCCCCATCTCCTTCTGGGGCAGGTCCTTCACATGGCCTACCGAGGCCTTTACCCTAAAGCCTGCACCCAGAATCTTCTGAAGGGTCCGGGCCTTGGCCGGGGACTCCACTATCACCAGTCCTTTGGCCTGTGCCTCTGCCATGTCTGTACCGCCCAGTTCCTCCTTTCATGATTACTGTGCAAGGGGCGCCGTGCCGGTGTCAAGCAGGGGGCGCCTCAGCAGAGGTAGAACCTCTTTCCCGGGGCCTGCCTCACCAGGCCCTGGAGCTCCAGCTCCAGGAGCATTCTCAGGAGGCTTTGGGCCTCCATGCCCAGGGCCCTGGCAAGCTCGTCCACATGCCTGGGCCCTTGGGACAGGAGCTCGCAGAGCCTGGCCTGCTGGGGGCTGAGGGCAGGCCCCCTGGGGGCCTCCTGTCCGGGACTGCCCGGGGGCTCTCCCAGCTGGGGGGCCAGCTCCTGCAGGATGTCCCTGGAGCTGGTAATCAGCCTGGCGCCCTGCTTGATGAGCTCGTTGGTGCCCCTGGAGAAACCGGAGTCTACATTGCCCGGCACGGAGAAGACCTCCTTGCCCTGCTCCAGGGCATACTGGGCAGTGATGAGGCTGCCGGAGTCCTGGGTGGCCTCCACCACCAGCACCCCCATGCTGAGGCCACTGATGAGCCTGTTTCTGCGGGGAAAGTTCTTCCGCTCCGGGGCGGTGCCGGGAGGAAACTCGCTGATGACCGCGCCCGAGCGGCTGAGGCTCTCCATGAGGGGACGGTTCTCCCTGGGATAGGGCACATCAATGCCTGAGCCCAGCACCCCTATGGAGCGTCCCCCGGCCTTGAGGGCCCCCCTGTGGGCGGCGCTGTCTACTCCCCTGGCCAGTCCGCTTATGATGGTGAAGCCCGCCCGGGCAAGCTCGCCCGCTATGCGTTCGGCCAGGCTCAGGCCGTAGGGGGTGGGCGTCCTGGTGCCCACAATGGCCAGGGCGCGGGCGTCGGCCTGAAGCACCCTGCCCCTTATGTAAAGGACCACGGGGGCGTCGGGCAGGTGCCTCAGCATGGCCGGATACTCCGGCGACTCCAGGCTCACCGTGCGCACCCCTTTCTGCGCAAGCTCCCTGAGCCCCTGCTGCAGGGCCTGCCAGCGGGAAAACCCCTTTATCCGCTGGGCCCTCTTCAGCCCTATGCCCTCTACCTTCATGAGCTCCCTCAGGGGGGCGGCAAAGACCGCCTCCGGGGAGCCGAAGCACTGCAGCAGCCTCCTTACGGCCAGGGGGCCGATATCGGGCAGGCTGCTCAGGGCCACCAAGGCGAGCTCAGGGCTCATACCCCTTGAGCCTCAGTCTCAGGGCGTTGAGCTTTATGAAGCCCTGGGCGTCCCGGGGGTCAAAGACCTCCTCCCGCTCAAAGGTGGCCAGCTCGGCCCGATAGAGGCTCTTGGCAGAGCGCCTGCCCAGCACCTGCACCGAGCCCTTGTAGAGCTTGAGCCTTACCTGCCCCTCCACATTCCCCTGGGTGTGGTCCACGAAGGCCTGCAGGGCCTGCCTCTCGGGGCTGAACCAGTAGCCGTAGTACACCAGCTCGGCATACCTGGGCATGAGGGCCTCCTTCAGATGCTGCACCTCCCTGTCCAGGGTGAGGGCCTCCAGGGCCCTATGGGCCTGATGAAGCACCGTGCCCCCGGGGGTCTCATAGACCCCCCTGGACTTCATGCCCACATAGCGGTTCTCCACCACATCCNCCCTGCCTATGCCATGGGCCCCGGCCAGCCGATTGAGCTCCGAAAGAAGCTCCGCAGGGCTCAGGGCCCGGCCGTTCACCGCCACGGGGTCGCCCCCCTTGTATTCAATCTCTATATGCTCGGCCCTTTCGGGGGCCTCTTCAGGGGCCACGGTCATCTGAAACATCTCCTCAGGGGGCCCGGCCCAGGGGTCCTCCAGGACCCCCCCCTCGTAGCTGGTGTGAAAGAGGTTCTGGTCAACGCTGTAGGGCCGCTCCTTGCTTACAGGCACGGGGATGCCCCTGGAGCGGGCATACTCCATGAGCTCCGCCCTTCCCCTGAAGGGCCATTCCCTCCACGGGGCAATGACCTTGAGCTCCGGGGCCAGGGCGTAGTAGGTGAGCTCAAACCGCACCTGGTCGTTGCCCTTGCCCGTGGCCCCGTGGGCCACCGCCTGGGCGCCCTCGGCGCGGGCAATCTCCACCTGGCGCCTGGCTATCAGGGGCCGGGCTATGGAGGTGCCCAAGAGGTACACCCCCTCGTACACCGCATTGGCCCTGAGCATGGGGAACACATAGTCCCGGACGAACTCCTCCCTGAGGTCCTCCACGTAGACCTTTGAGGCCCCTGTCCGGAGGGCCTTGTCCTTTACGGCCTGGAGGTCCTCCCCTTGGCCCAGGTCCGCGCAGAAGGCAATCACCTCGGCCCGGTAGGCCTCCTTCAGCCAGGCAATGGCCACCGAGGTATCCAGCCCCCCTGAGTAGGCAAGCACTATCTTCATCGCCGTGCCTCCAGAAAAACCTCCGCTTTAGCATCCACCATAGCACAAAGGAAACTCAAAAGTGAAGGAGACCCCTTTGCACCACGGCCACCAGGGCAATGAGGGCTCCGGCAGGCAGCATCCGCCGGTACATCCCCCCCAGGTCGGCCTTGAAGTACTCCCTGGTCAGTATCAGGCACACATGCACAGGGCTCAGGAGCACCCCCACAAATCCCCAGGCAAAGGCAAAGGACAGGCTCTGGAGGCTCTCCCCGCCAGGAAGGCTCATCAGCAGGGGAAAGGTGGCCCCCACAAACCCAATGGTCAGCCCTGTAAGCAGTCCCCCCGTGAGGGGAAGCACCGCCAGCACCACCACCAGGGGTACCCCCGCACCTACCAGGAAGGCGCTGAGGCCCTCCACGGCCCCGGAGGCCTCCATCACCTCCTTGAAGAACATCACCCCGAAGATGAGCACCAGCACCTCCCCGCTAAGGGCATGCCTGAGCAGGGCCCTGAGGTCCTTGTACCGGTAGCCCAGCAGCAGGGCCGCCAGCACCCCCAGCAGGGCCCAGTGGAGCTCCACCCCCAGGGCCATCACCAGCAGGAGCACCGCCGCCAGGGGCCAGAAGTTCCCCAGGCCCCTGCCCTGAAGCCTCCGGGGGCTGTGGGGAGCCTTCTTCAGGCGCCTTAGCCCGAAGAGAAAGCCCCCCAGCAGGAGGGCCAGGGCATAGGAGAGGTTGGCCGCTATCCAGCCCCTCAGCTCGTGCCCGCTGAGGGCTGCTGCCAGCACCAGCCCCGGGTAAAGGGGCAGCACATACTCCCAGGGGTGGCGGTACCAGTAGTTGATGAAGCCCTTGTCCTCGGCGCTCAGGCCCCCGCCCCTGGAGGCCTCCTGAACCATGGGGGCGGAAAAATAGGCCCCGCCCACCGAAGGAAGCATCCCTATGAGAAGGGGCATGGAGACCACCACCATCCTTTGGCTTCTTAAGAGCCCCCCGGCCGCCTCCGTCATGCCCTGCAAGAGCCCCCTCTGCCTCAAGAGCATCTCAAAGGCCCTTATGGCCGAAAGGGCCACAAAGAGCTTCAGGCTTACGGGCTTGGTGGCAGCCCGAAGGGCCGCCCCCAGGACGGCCCCGGGGCTCATGAAATAAAGCAGGGCCATCCCCAGGGCACCAAGGAGCATCACCNCCCCCACCTGAAGCCCCCTCCTCAGCAGCAGCACCACCAGGGCCAGCACCAGGGCTATCTTAATAATGTCGGCCATTGTGCAGGAGCTGCCTCCTAAGCTCTGCCAGCCTCTGTAGCCTCTGTACAAACTCCCTGTAGGCCCTGCCCTCCCCGGCCATGCTCCGTAGCAGGCGCTGGCAGAAGTACCAGGTACAGCGGTAGGGCCTCTGCCAGCGCCTGAGCCCGCAGCCCTGGGGGCCGAGGTAGCTACAGGGGGCATCCTCGGGGCCCTGGGCCCAGGGGGCCACCACGCCCAGGGCGGCGAAGAAAACCAGGTCGGCCTCCTCCGCCCTGCCGTGGCGTACCTTGCAGCAGGGCTCCTGGCACTGGGGACAGACCCTGCGGGTGTGCCTCTCCAGGAAGGGGCTCAGGGCCTCAAAGAGCTCCTTCATCTGCAGGGCCAGCTGTCTCATAGTCCCTTAGTATATACCGTATGCCCAGAGCCTACACTGTACAGTGAAACCATACGCCCTGGAGCAGCCCACGGGGAAAAAACCCAGTACAGAGGAGAAATCTGCCCCTGGCATGCCCGTTGCTTGGTATAATAGCGAAGGAGCCAGTAATGGCCGAGGTGCAGAGAAAAGGCAAGCGCATCCTGGTGGTGGATGACGACCCCGTGGTGGGCCTCAGCTGCAAGCGCATCCTGGGGGCGGAGGGCCATGTGGTAAGTGCGGTACTGCGGGGCAAGGAGGCCCTGCAGAGGCTGGCCTCCGAGGAGGTGGACCTCCTCATTGCCGACATAAGGCTTCCGGACATATACGGCATAGAGGTGCTTGAGGAGGCCAAGCTGCTTCAGCCCAAGACCGATGTGGTGATGATCACCGGCTATCCCACCCTGGAGGACGCCAAGGAGTCCGTCCGCCTTGGGGCCTTTGAATACCTGGAAAAGCCCTTCACCCCCGAGTTCATGCTCAATGTAGCCAGAAAGGTGTTTGACAAGCAGGGCTGGATTCTCAGGAAGGCCTTCATAGAGCAGTTCAAGCACTACATCACCCCCTCTGAGGAGCTAGACGACCGGACCATCTACTACAAGGAGGGCACCTGGGCCAGGCCCCTCAGGGACGGCCGATGGGAGATAGGCTTTGATGTCCGCCACTGGTTCCTGGCAGGCGACTTCCTGTNCCTGGAGCTCCTGGAGCTTCCCCAGGTGGTCTCCGGGCAGCCCTTTGCCCGCCTGCTCCTGGGGCAGGGCAAGATAGTGGAGCTCCGGGCCCCCATGAGCGGCACCGTAGCAGAGAAGAACGACCGGGTCAACGAGGCCCTCTGCAGTATGGCCAGGGAGTGCCTCAGCGAGCCCTGGCAGGTCTGGCTCCTGAGGCTGAGGCCCCGGCAATGAGGCAGACCCTGGAGGGCTCCTTCAAGCTCAGGGGAGGGGACTTCAGCGCCGCGGGGGCCCCCTCCAAGGAGCTGAGGGACAGGCTGGCCGTCCTGGGTGTGGATGCCGAGACCATCAGGCGGGTGGCCGTGGCCGTGTTTGAGGCGGAGATGAATGTCATCATCCATGCAGTGGCAGGCACCCTGCATTATGTGCTGCAGGGCGAGGAGCTCAAGGTGCGCGTCACCGACATGGGCCCCGGCATCGCCGACATAGAGCTGGCCATGAAGGAGGGCTACTCCACTGCCCCCGAGTGGGCCAGGGAACTGGGCTGGGGAACCGGCATGGGACTGCCCAACATCAAGGCCAACACCGACACCTTGAAAATAGNCTCCCAGGTGGGTGAGGGTACCACCGTGGAGTTCACCATCAAGCTCAGGAGGGAGGCCCCATGAGCCTTAAGGAGCTGGTAGACGCCCTGGGGCTTGAGGTGGTGGCAGGAGGCTCCCTGGAGCATCGGGTCAGGGGCTGCTATGTGAGCGACCTCCTCTCGGATGTCCTGGCCAACAGCAGGGAGGGCAACCTCTGGGTCACCCGGCAGACCCATCCCAACATAGTGGCCGTGGCGGCCATAAAGGGCCTTTCGGCCGTGGTAATCACCGGGGGCAGGAGCATAGAGGAGGAGACCCTCCAGAAGGCCCGCTCCGAGGGGGTAGTGCTGCTTAGAAGCCCCAAGGATACCTTCGAACTTGCCGGGGCCCTGTACGCCATGCTGAAGGAGGAGGCCCGGAAGGAGCCATGAGCCCCGATGCAACTATTCAGGGCCGACCTGCACGTGCACTCCTGCCTTTCGCCCTGCGCCGAGCTGGACATGACCCCCTCCAGGCTGCTTCGGAGGGCCCAGGAACGGGGCCTTCACATGGTGGCCATAGCAGACCACAACTCGGCAGAGAACCTGCCGGCAGCCCAGAAGGTGGCCCGGCAGTTGGGCATCAGCCTAATTCCCGCCCTGGAGATAACCACCAGGGAGGAGGTGCATGTGCTGGCCCTCTTTGAGACCCTGAGTGCCGCAGAGCGGCTGCAGGAGCGCATCTACGCCTCCCTGCCCCTGGACACCCAGGGGGCGGAGCACCAGGTGCTGGTCAACGAGCACGAGGAGGTGCTGGGCTTCTGCCCCAGGGCCCTGCTTTCGGCCACCCAGATGGGCCTGAAGGAGGCGGTGGCCGAGGTGCACCGCCTGGGTGGCCTGGCCGTGGCCAGCCACGCCGAAAGGGAGGGCTTCGGTGTGCTGGGGGTCCTGGGGTTTCTGCCCCCGGATGTGCCCTTCGACGCCCTGGAGGTGCTGAGCCCCTCGGTGGCCCAGGAGCTTTCCTCGCAGGGTCATGTGTGCCTGCAGGGCTCGGATGCCCACCACCTCAGGGACATAGGCACTAGGTGCAGCCTCCTGAGGCTTCGGGGCCCTACATTCAGGGAGCTGGCCCTGGCTCTCAGGAGGGCCCAAGGCAGAGCGGTACTTCGGTAATGCAGGATTTGTCCCTTCACATACTGGACATCGTGGAGAACTCCCTCCAGGCCGGGGCCACCCTGGTGGAGATATCCCTGAGCATAGAGAAGGACAGGCTTGACCTCACGGNGAAGGACAACGGCCGGGGCATGAGCGAGCAGGAGCTCCAGAAGGCCCGGGACGCCTTCTTCAGTACCAAGGGGAAGCGCTGGGGCCTGGGCATCCCCCTCCTGGCCCAGAGCGCCCAGGAGGCCGAGGGAGCCCTGCAGATACACTCCCAGGTAGGCAAGGGCACCACCCTGAGGCTGCACTACCGGCTGAGCCACCCGGATGCCAAGCCCCTGGGCAACCTGGGCTGTACCATGATGACCCTGCTGGCCGGGCACCCCGATGTGGACTTCCTCCTCAGGCTCAGCCACCCCGGAGGCACCTACACCCTGGACACCAGGGAGCTGAGGAAAGCGGGGCTGCCCCTTAACAGTCCCAAATTGGTTAAACTAATAAGGGATGAGGTCAACGAGGCCCTCAGCAGCAAAGAAATCAGAGAAGGAGGAGTGCTGAAGCCATGAAAGGCCATATCCTGGTGGTGGACGACGAGCCCGTGGTGCTTCGCAGCTGCGAACGCATCCTCAGGCCTGAGGGCTACGAGGTGGACACCTCCAGCAGTGCCCCCCAGGCCCTGAAGATGCTCCAGGAGGACGCCTACGACCTGGTAATCACCGACATCAAGATGCCCGAGATGGACGGCCTGGAGTTCATGCGCCGCCTCAGGGCCCAGAACCCCGACATAAATGTGGTGTTCATCACGGGCTATCCCTCCCAGGAGAGCCTCAAGGAGGCCCTGAGTCTGAAGATAGTGGACTACCTGCCCAAGCCCTTCAGCCCCCAGTTGCTGAAAGAGGTGACGGAGCGGGCCCTGGAGTACAAGAGGAAGGCCGCCGCCCCCAAGCCCGAGGNCCTGGACTACACCGAGGAGACCGCCAGGGCCCTGGATGAAATAATCGCCCGCTACAGGGGCAAGCCCGGAAGCCTCATCCCGGTGCTTCAGGAGGCCCAGGAGCTGGTGGGCTACCTGCCCCCGGTGGTGCTGAGGCACATTGCCCGGGGCCTCAACCTCCCCGTGGCCGAGGTGCACGGGGTGGTCTCCTTCTACTCCTTCTTCAGCATGAGGCCCAAGGGCAAGCACAACATCCGGGTCTGCCTGGGCACGGCCTGCTATGTGAAGAGGGCCGAGGAGGTGCTCCAGAAGCTCAAGGAGCACCTGAAGATAGACATAGACGAGGTCACCCCGGACAGGAAGTTCTCCCTGGAAAGCGTGCGCTGCCTGGGAGCCTGCGGGCTGGCCCCAGTGGTGGTCATCGACAAGGATACCCACGGCTCGGNGGACCCTGTCAGGGCCGTGGACATCCTGAAGCAGTATGAGTAAAGGAGGGCAGGGCAGAAATGGCCAAGAAACTCACCATTGAGGACCTCAAGAGGATAAAGGAAGAGTACAAGGCGGCCCTCAGCCTGAGGGAGGGGGGCTTCAGGGCCAAGGTCACGGTGCATATGGGCNCCTGCGGTATAGCCGCCGGGGCCAGGGATGTGATGGAGGCCCTCCTGGAGGAGATGGAGGCCCAGGGGGTTGAGGACGTGGCCGTCACCACATCGGGCTGTGCCGGGCTGTGCTCCCAGGAACCCATGGCCACGGTGCAGCTCAGGGGCCAGCCCCCGGTGAAATATGTCTACCTGGACAGGGAAAAGATAAGGCGCATCTTCCGAGAGCATGTGCAGGGGGGGCAGGTAGTGAAGGAATACGCCCTGGTGATGGGCAGCGAAACCGCCTACTGAAGGAGAAGGGACGATGCAAAGGTACCGCGCACACCTGATGCTTTGCGGAGGCACGGGCTGCATAGCCGGCGGAAGCCTCAAGCTGAAGGAGGCCCTGGAGGAGGAGCTCAGGAAGCAGGGCCTGCAGGAGGAGGTGCAGCTGGTCCTTACGGGCTGCAACGGCTTCTGCGCCGAGGGCCCCGTAATGACCATCTACCCCGACGGGGTCTTCTACGAGCGCCTCAGCCCTGAGGATGTGCCCCTCTTGGTAGAGGAGCACCTCCTTAAGGGCCGCCCCGTGCAGAAGCTCATGTACAAGGGCCCGGAGCGCAAGTACCCCGTGCCCCTCATGAAGGACATACCGTTTTTCAGCCTCCAGGTCCTCAGGGCCCTCAGGAACAAGGGCCTCATTGACCCCGAGAAGATAGAGGACTACATAGCCAGGGACGGCTACATGGCCGCCGCCAAGGCACTCCTTGAGATGACCCCCCAGGAGATCGTAGAGACGGTGAAGGCCTCCGGCCTCAGGGGCCGGGGAGGGGCCGGCTTTCCCACGGGCCTGAAGTGGGAGCTCTGCGCCAAGGNGCAGGGCCCCGNCAAGTACATCCTCTGCAACGGCGACGAGGGCGACCCCGGCGCCTTCATGGACCGCTCCATCATGGAGGCCGACCCCCATGTGGTCCTGGAGGGAATGATAATCGGCGCCCGGGCCATCGGGGCCCACCAGGGCTACATATATGTCAGGGCCGAATNCCCCCTGGCCGTAAGGCGCCTCCAGATGGCCATAGAGCAGGCCAGGGAGCGGGGCCTGCTGGGCAAGGACATCCTGGGAAGCGGCTTCGACTTTGACATAGAGATATACCAGGGCGCAGGGGCCTTCGTCTGCGGCGAGGAAACCGCCCTGATGCGCTCCCTGGAGGGCAAGCGGGGCATGCCCATACCCAGGCCCCCCTTCCCGGTGCAGAAGGGCCTGTGGGGCAAGCCCACCGTGCTGAACAATGTGGAGACCTACGCCAACATNCCCCCCATTATCCTTCACGGCGCCGAGTGGTACAGGTCCCTGGGCACCGAGCGCTCCGCCGGCACCAAGGTCTTTGCCCTCACCGGGGCGGTCAACAATGTGGGCCTCATCGAGGTGCCCATGGGCATACCCCTGAGGAAGATAATCTTTGACATCGGCGGGGGCATAAAGAAGGGGCGGAAGTTCAAGGCGGTGCAGCTGGGAGGCCCCTCAGGGGGCTGCATACCGGAGGAGCTCCTGGACACCCCCGTCACCTACGAGGACATCGTAAAGACCGGGGCCATCGTGGGCTCCGGCGGCATGGTGGTCATGGACGACCTCAACTGCATGGTCAGCGTGGCCAAGTTCTTCCTGGAGTTCACCACCGACGAGTCCTGCGGTAAGTGCCCCCCTTGCCGCATAGGCACCAAGGNGATGCTGGACCTCCTTACGGACATCACCGAGGGCCGGGGCAAGGAGGGCGATGTGGAGCTGCTACAGGACCTGGCCGAGGACATCATCGCCACCAGCCTCTGCGGCCTGGGCCAGACGGCGCCCAATCCAGTGCTGACCACCATAAGGTACTTCCGCCAGGAGTACGATTCCCACATCCTGGAGGGCTGGTGCAAGGCCGGCGTCTGCCGCCCCCTGGTGACCTTCTACATAGAGCCCGAAAGCTGCAAGGGCTGCGGCGTCTGCGCCAGGGNCTGCCCCCAGGGGGCCATCACCGGAGAAAAGAAGAAGCCCCATGTGATCCACCAGGAGCTCTGTATAAAGTGCCGCTCCTGCTACGAGAGGTGTAAGTTCGGGGCCCTAAAGACCGGCCCCGGAAAGCTCAGACAGGAGCTCATGGAAGCCCGGGTAGAAGGAGGAGCATAAGGCCATGATAGAGCTTACCATAAACGGCAAGAAGGTTCAGGCCGAGCCCAAGAGCACCATCCTTCAGGCGGCCCTGAAGCACGGCATCTACATACCCCACTTGTGCTGGGACCGCCGGCTCACCCCTTACGGGGGCTGCCGCCTCTGCCTGGTGGAGGTGCAGGGGCAGCGCAAGCTCCTGGCCGCCTGCTCCACCCCCGTGGAGCCCGGCATGGTGGTGAGGACCGAGACCGAGGCCCTCAGGAAGGCCCGGCGCACCGTGCTGGAGCTCCTGCTCACCCACCATCCCCTGGACTGCCCCATCTGCGACAAGGCGGGGGAGTGCGAGCTCCAGGACCTGGCCTTCAAGTACGGCCCGGCAGAAGGGCGCTTCAAGGCCGAGCGCAAGGCCGAGCCGGAGGCCACCGCCGCCCCCCTCATTGAGCGCAACCCCAACCGCTGCATCCTGTGCGGAAAGTGCGTCCGGGTCTGCTCAGAGCACCAAGGCGTGGGGGCCATAAACATCATCGGCCGGGGCTTCAAGGCCAAGATAAGCCCGGCCTTTGAGGAGACCCTGGATTGCGAGTTCTGCGGCCAGTGCATAGACGCCTGCCCCGTGGGCGCCCTGGGGGCCAAGCCCTACAGGTTCCGCTCCAGGGNGTGGTTCATGGAGGATGTGGAAAGCATCTGCCCCTACTGCGGGGTGGGCTGCACCACGGTGCTCAGCATCCGCGAGGGCAGGCTCATCAGGGCCAGGGGCATAGACGGCCTGGGCCTTAACGAGGGCGACCTCTGCCCCAGGGGCCGCTTCGGCTTCGACTTCATAGAGAGTGAGAAGCGCCTCTCAACCCCCATGATCAGGCGCCAAGGGGAGCTTCGGCCCGTCAGCTGGCCCGAGGCCCTGGGCTTCCTGGCCCAGCGCCTGAAGGAGATAAAGGACAAGTACGGCCCCCAGGGCATCGGGGCCCTGGCCTCCCCCAGGCTCAGCATGGAGGACAACTTCATGCTCCTTAAGTTCTTCCATCAGGTGCTGGAAAGCCCCAATGTGGCCTCGGCCCTTGGGTTGGGCTACAGCTACCAGCAGGAGGCCCTCCGGGAGGTCTTCGGCCTTGAGGGCCCCGTGGCCGTGGGCTTGAACGACCCCCTCAAGGCAGATGTGCTCCTGGTGGTGGAGTCGGACCTCACCAGCACCCACCCTGTCTACGGCCTGAAACTCCTGAGGGCCCGCCGAGACCTGGAGGCCACCCTCATCGTGGCCGAGCCCAAGCAGACCAAGCTGGCCCGCTGGGCCTCGGAGTGGCTCAGGCTCAGGCCCGGCTCCTCCGTGGCCTTCCTCAACGCCCTTCAGTGGGTGCTCCTGGAGGAGGGCCTTTACCACAAGGCGGTGGAGGCCCTGGAGGGCTTCCAGGCCTACAGGGAGGCCCTCCAAGAGTACGCCCCCGAGAAGGCCGCCGGCCTCTGCGGCCTGAGCCCCCAGGACATCCGCCGCACTGCCCTCAGCCTGGGCAGGGCCAGAGAGCCCATGGTGTTCATGACCTTCGGGGCAAGCGAAAACACCAAGGGCCCGGGAAGCGCCCTGGCCCTGGCCAACCTGGCGGCCCTCCTGGGCAAGGGGCCCAGGTGCCTGGGCAGCCCCGCCGAGCTTGCCAACACCCTGGGGCTTGCCCGCCTCCTGCAGCACTTTGACAACAAAGGCCTGGGCCTCAGGGAAATGCTCTACGAAGGGGGCCTGAAGGCCCTGTACATAATGGGGGAAAACCCCGTGGTCACCTTCCCCAACTCGGCCAGGGTGGAGGAGGTGCTAAAGTCCCTGGAGCTCCTGGTGGTGCAGGACATCATGCTCACCCCCACGGCCGAGCTCGCCCATGTGGTGCTGCCGGCCTCCTCGTGGTCCGAGAAGGAGGGCACCTTCATCGGCGCCACCGGGCTTGCGCAACGCTTTCCTCAGTGCCTGCCAGAGACCGGCCTCTCCGTGGCCGACTGGAAGATACTGCGCAACCTGGGCCGCATGATGCAGGCAGAAATGGGGGCAAAGGACATGGAAAGCCTTAGAGGGGAAATGGGTTCACTGCTGGAACCCATTGCCCAGGCCCCCGAGTGCCCGCCCCGGCGCCTCCTGCCCGTAAGGCAGGAGCTGCTGCAGGAGCCCGACGCCCAATACCCCTTCCTGCTGAGCACAGGGGTGCTCATGCAGCACTCTGGAAGCCTCACCACCATCTCCAAGCACCTGGGCTCGGTGGTCTCGGACGCCTACCTGCAGATAAACCCCCAGGACGCCAAGGCCCTGGGCATCCAGGAGGAAGGCTTCGTGAAGCTCACCGGCCGGGCCGGCACCTCGGTGTTCATCAAGGCCAAGGTGACGGACGAGGTGCCCCAGGGCATGGTCTTTGCCCCTGCCCACTTCCCCCACGCCAGGGTGAGCCTGCTGACGGAGCTTTCCACCGACCACCAGAGCCCCACCGTGGCGGTCAGGATAGAGGCGGCATAGGAGGATTGGCTTGCTGCCGCCCGTGGCCAAATGATAATATTTCTTAGGGTTGGGCGGTTAGCTCAGTTGGGAGAGCGCCAGAATCGCACTCTGGAGGCCAGGGGTTCAAATCCCCTACCGTCCACCATGCCTCTCAGGCGCCTGCGTCCCCAGGACTCATAAATCATCCCGGGCCCGGCATAGCCTTTCTGCCCTGGCCTCTCGCAAGGCCTGCCTTCGCTACCTGCTCCCTTGATGAGCTTAATCGGTTTGCCCCTGTGCACCGTCAGCGCTGTGGCCCCTCCTGCGGGGGAATGAAGAACTCCAAGGGCTTGCCGTACAGCCTGGCCAGCCTCAGCAGCAGGAGCACCTCCAGCCTCACCTGGCCTGCCTCCAGCTTGCTTATGAAGGACTGGCTGAGGCCCAGGCTCTGGGCCACCTGGGCCTGGCTGAGCCCGGCCTCCTGCCGGGCCTGCCTCAGGCGCCTCACTATCTCCTTCTGAAGCTGCGAATATATGCTTCCCCTAGGGTTTACCATCAGCCCCCCTCTCTGGCTGTATCGGCCCTAAGAACTTGCCCTTAAGCGCAGGATAGTAAACCCAGCAGAAAAATACTTGACATCACCTATAAATTAGGATATACAGCTTACTTGATATTCCAATTCTGAATATGCTGGGGCTGCTTTCAGAACAGGAGCTGCAAAGGGCCCTGAGCCCCGCCGGGCAAGGGCTGAGGGACAGCCTGGCGCTGCTTCAGGGCAACCTGGAGCTTGCCCTCCTCAGGGCTGCCCCTCAGCAGAAGGAGCCCTTGCAGCAAGCCCTGCAGGCCCTCAGGAGGTTGACCCTCCAGCTTCAATGCCTCCTGGGCCCTCACCTGGCCAAGGGCGAGGCCCTGGAGGTAGCCCCTGCCCTCAGGGCCTGTGTGCACCTGCTGCAGGGGGAGCTCCAGGGGCTGGACATAAGGCTGCAGATGGCCTCGGGGCTCTGGCCCACCAAGGCTGCTGTAGCGCACCTCCTTCTGCTACTGCTTTTGTGCCTGAAAGAGGGCCTCCAGAAGCACGCCCAGGACGCAAAGCCCCTGCTCACCATAAAGGCAGACAACGTGGAAACTCCCCTGGGGGATTTCGTAAGGCTCCTTGTCCTTAGGGTCCCTGCCGAGGTAATGGCCTGTAGCTCCCAGCTCCTGGCCCTGACCTACAGCATGGGTGGGTGGGCGGAGTTCAGGCCCGGCCCTGCCCTCTGCCTCTATGTGCCCAGGGCCGGGGAGCCCCTGGAGGGTGAGCTTGCCGGAGGCACGGAAGAGCTGCTCCTCTTGGAGGCCGAGCCCCTCAGTGCCACGGGGGCGCTCCTGGAGCACCTGGGTTACCGGGTGCACAGGGCCTCCGGGGCCAGGGAGGCCCTGGGGCTGCTCAAAAAAAGGGTGCAACTTGCAGTGGTTGACGCCCCCCTACAGGGGGCCAGGGAGCTCCTCCGCCGCCTCCGCCTCAGGCAGTCGGGCCTGAAGGCCCTGCTCATCGGGGGCGAGGCCTCGGAGGCCCGAAGGCTCCGGGCCTGCCATCTTCAGAAGCCCTTCAGCCTGGCCCAACTGGCCGGGGCGGTAAGGAAGGCCCTGGGCAGCACGGGACAGAACCTGCAGAACCNCCTGGGGAGGATAAAGCTCTGCTATGTCAGGACAGAGGGCCCGCCCTGGCGGCAGAGGCTTCAGGACGCCTGCCAGGTCTACGAGCTGTTTTCCCACCTGGCGCTGGAGTGCCGGGAGCAGTTCGTGGTGCTGCTTCTGGACAGGCAGAAGCGCCTCCTGGGCTACGACACCGTGGCCCTGGGCACGGTGGGCGAGGCGGTGGTCTACCCCCAGGAGGTGGTGCGCCCCGCCTTGCTGGCCGGTGCAGACGCCCTGCTGCTGGTGCACAACCATCCCTCCGGCTGCCTCAGGCCCAGCCTGAAGGATATGAAGCTCACGGCCGCGGTAAAAGAGGCCTGCAGTCTCCTGGGCCTTGAGCTAACCGACCATGTGATCATCACCCAGGAGGGCTTCTTCTCCTTCGCCTCCGAGGGGATGCTTTAGGTCTCGTCAACCCCTCGTGTTAAAATAGTTGACCAAATGAGGGTGGTAATCACCGGCATAGGGCTCTTGAGCCCTTGCGGGCTCAGCCTCCAGGAGGCCTGGGGGGCTCTCCTGGAGGGCAGGGCGGGGCTCAGGCCCCTGGAGTTTCTGCCCCGGGGGTTTCCCTGGAGGCTGGGGGGGCCTCTGCCAGGGTCGCTTCCCCGGGGGCTGAGCCCCAAGGAGCAACGGAGGCTTTCCAGGTTCGTGGCCCTGGCGGTGCTGGCCGCGGGGGCGGCCCTCAAGGATGCGGCCCTCAGGGGGCCCCTCAGGGCAGGGGTGCTCATAGGCTCGAGCCGGGGGGGCCTCCNGGAGCTGGAGGCCCAGAGGCCGGGGGGCTACCTCATGGCCTCCACCACGGTGGGCATGGCTGCCGCCTATGTGGCCAAGAAGTTTCAACTCCAGGGGCACGCCCTGGGGCTTTCCAGCGCCTGTGCCTCGGGCCTTCAGGCCGTGGGCGAGGCCCTCAGGCTTCTCAGGGAGGCCCGGGAGCAGGTCGTCCTGGCCGGCGGGGCCGAGGCCCCCTTATGCCGCCTGGCCCTTCAGGGCTACGGTCGCATGGGGGCCCTGAGCCGGGGCAGTACCGCCCGGGCCAGCAGGCCCTTTGACCGCAGGCGCGACGGCTTCGTCCTTTCCGAGGGGGCGGTGGTGCTGGTGCTGGAGGCCCTGGAGCATGCCCTGAGGCGGGGGGCTAGGATTTACGGTGAGCTCCTGGGCTACGGCAACACCATAGATGCCCACCACGAGACCCGTCCCCTGGCCCGCACCGAGGCGGCCTGCATCGGCCAGGCCCTCAGGGATGCCCGCCTGGGGCCCCAGGATGTACAGCTACTGCTGGCCCATGCCCCCGGCACCCCCCTGGGCGACGCCACCGAGGCGGAGGCCCTCCTCCTGGCCCTGGGGCAGAGGGCCACCGAGGTGCCCACCCTGACGCTCAAGGCCCTTACCGGCCACATGCTTTCGGCCAGCGGGGTAATGGAGGTGGCCGTGGCCCTCAAGGCCATGGCCGAGGGGCTCCTTCCGCCAAATCCCCATACCACCGAGCCCGAAGGCCCCCTGAAGCTCCTGCTGGGGAGAAGGCCCCTGAGGTATGGGGCCCATCTGGCCCTGGTGAACTCCTTCGGCTTCGGGGGGTTCAATGCCGCGGTACTGCTCCGGGGGCCCCAGGGGATATAGACATGTGTTGAAACGGCGGGGCCCCGGGGTATTTTTTAAAAAACTCTCAGGGAGGGTGGAAGATGAGGTATGTTTGTCTTGCCGCTGTGGTGTTCTGGACAGTGTTCTTGGCGGCCGCCCACGCCCTGGAGCTTAAAAGCCCGGCCTTCAGCTATGGCGGCCCCATTCCCCCCAAGTACACCTGTGATGGGTCCGACGTGAGCCCCCCGCTGCAAATCCAGGGCCTGCCCGGGGGCACCAGGAGCCTGGCCCTCATAGTGGATGACCCGGATGCCCCCAGGGGCACCTGGGTACACTGGGTGGTGTGGAACATCCCGCCCGGGGCCACCAGGATAAAGGAGGGCAGGCTTCCCCAGGGGGCCGTGGAGGGAGTGAACGACTTCGGCCGCCGGGGCTGGGGAGGCCCCTGTCCCCCTTACGGGCTGCACAGGTACTTCTTCAAGCTCTACGCCCTGGATACGGTGCTGCAGCTTCCCCAAAGGGCCAACAAGGCCCAACTGCTTAAGGCCATGAAGGGGCATGTGCTGGCCGAGGCGGTGCTCTTGGGTCGCTACAGGAGGCCTTAGCCGAACCGGCCGGTCACATACTGCTCGGTGAGCTTCTCCCTGGGGGCGGTGAAGATGCGGTCTGTGGTATCAAACTCTATGAGCTCCCCCATCATGAGGAAGCCCGTCCAGTCCGATATTCGGGCGGCCTGCTGAAGGTTATGGGTCACGATGATGATAGTCACCGTCTCCTTCAGCTGCACCAGGAGCTCCTCTATCTTGGCGGTGGAGATGGGGTCCAGGGCACTGGTGGGCTCGTCAAAAAGCAGGGCCTCGGGCTCAACGGCCAGGGCCCTGGCGATGACCAGGCGCTGCTGCTGCCCGCCTGAAAGCTCGTAGGCGCTCTTGTGCAGCTTGTCCTTGACCTCCTCCCACAGGGCTGCCTGCCTCAGGGCCCGCTCCACCCGGTCGGAAAGTTCCGAGCCCCGCCTGATGCCCCTGAGCCTGAGGCCGTAGGCAATGTTGTCAAACACGCTCATGGGGAAGGGCGTGGGCTTCTGAAACACCATGCCGATGCGGCTGCGAAGCCGAATGAGGTCCTCCTCCCTGGAGAGGATGTTTCGGCCCTCAAAGATTATTTCCCCCTGGTAGCGGTTTCCCGGATACAGGTCGTGCATCCGGTTGAAGCACCTAAGCAGGGTGGTCTTTCCGCAGCCCGAGGGGCCGATGAGGGCCGTGACGGCCCGCTTGTACACCACCAGGTCTATGTCCTTGAGGGCCTGCAGTCCCCCGGAGTAGTAGAAGCTCAGGGCTCGGACCTGGAAGTCTACCTCCCGCTGGCTCATGGCTGCTGCCTCCTGCCGTAGCGAAGCCTTAGGAGCAGCCTGCCCCCTATGGTCAGGGCCAGGATAAACAGGGTGATGACCAGGCTGGCCGCCCAGGCCTGGGCATGCCAGTCCTCATAGGGTCCCATGGCGTACTGGAAGATGCTCACGGTGAGGGAGGCCATGGGCCCGGACATGTCGGTGCTGAAGAAGGAGTTGTTGAAGGAGGTAAACAGCAGCGGGGCGGTCTCCCCGGCCACCCGGGCGATGCTCAGCAGCACCCCCGTGAGTATCCCCGTGGCCGCCCCCCGGTAGAGCACCTGGGTGATGACCTTGTAGTACGGCGCCCCCAGGGCAAAGGCCGCCTCCCTCAGCGTCCAGGGCACCAGGGAGAGCATGGTCTCGGTGGTCCTCAGCACCACGGGTATCATTATAATAGCCAGGGCCACCGCCCCTGCCCAGCCGCTGAAGTGGCCCAGGGGTTTGACCATGAGGGCATAGACGAAGGTACCCACCACTATGGAGGGCACACTGACCATTATGTCCGCCAGTGTGCTGATGAGCCTGGCCAGGGGCCTGCCCCGGGCATACTCGGCCAGGAAGGTGCCGCCCAGCACGCCCAAGGGCACTCCCAGGAGGGAGGCAAAGAGGGTAATGAGGCCCTGGCCCACGAAGGCATTTCGGAGGCCGCCGCCGGGCNCCCCTGGAGGGGCCGGGTCATTAAGCAGTAGCGTCGGGCTCAGGGCCCTGAGGCCGTGAAGGAGCACATCCAGGAGGATGAAGCCCAGCCAGAAGAGCCCCAGCGTAGCGGCGGCGCTACACAGGGCCAGGGCCAGGAAGTTAAGCGCCCTCCTTCTGGCCTCAAGCTTCAACGGGCCTGCCTCCTTTCCGCCCTGAGCAGAAACACCTTGGCCACGGCCAGCACCAGGAAGCTCAGGACGAACAGCACCAGGGCCAGGGCAAAGAGGCTGGACAGATACAGGTCGGTGTCGGCCTCGGTGAACTCGTTGGCCAGGGTAACGGTTATGGTGGTGGCAGCCTCCAGCAAGGAGGCCTTCACCTGGTGCACATTGCCCAGCACGAAGGCCACGGCCATGGTCTCCCCCAGGGCCCGGCCCAGGGAAAGCACCACCCCACCGAGCACCCCGGCCCGACTGAACGGCAGCACCACCTGCCAAAGCACCTCCCACTTGGTGGCCCCCAGGGCATAGGCCGACTCCTTAACCACCGCGGGCGTAAGGTTGAAGGCGTCCCGGGCCACGCTGGCCGTAAAGGGGATTATCATGATGCTCAGAATAACACTGGCCGTCAGGACATCAATGCCCATGGGGGTGCCCTGAAAGAGCAGCCCCAGGCCCGGCACCCTGCCCAGGCTCTGCTGAAGCGCTGGCTCCACATGCTCGGCCATGATGGGCGCCAGGGTAAAGAGGCCCCACATGCCGTAGATTATGCTGGGTATGGCCGCCAGGAGCTCTATGGCCCCCCCAATGAGGCCCCGCAGGGGCCCGGGGGCTACCTCGGTGACGAATATGGCAATTCCCAAGGCCACGGGCACCGCCATGAGCAGGGCCAGGGTGGTGACCACCACCGTGCCGTAAAGGCTGGTAAGGGCACCAAAGGCCTCGGCCACGGGGTCCCAGTTGGCCGTGGTGAGGAACCTCCAGGGGCCGAAGTGCCCCAGGCTCAGGGAGGCCTCCCGGTAAAGGGCCAGGAAGAAGCCCGCCACCAGGGCCAGCACCGCCAGGGCGGCCAGGGCCGTGAGGGCTTGAAAGAGCAGGTCAAAGGGGTCCTTCCTGAGCTTGACCGTCAGGCCCTCGGGCTTCATGAAGGCCATTATAGGGCAGGGCCTTTACAGGGCGATTAAGGGAGTTTTACAGGAAGGTTAAAAGCCCTTCAGTAATATCCTCCCTGGCGCCAGTAGGCCCTTATCTTTTCCTTAAGCTCCTCAGGCAGGGGCACATACTGGAGCCTCCTGGCCGTTTGCTCACCGTGGCGGAAGGCCCAGTCGAAGAACCTTACCNCCTGGCGGTTTACCTCCTTCTTCTCCTTGGCCAGGAGGATGAAGGTGGCCCCGGCTATGGGCCAGGCGCCCTTGCCGGGGGCGTTTACCAGCCAGAGGTAGAAGTGCCTCTGGGGCTCAAAGGCGCCCGTGGCCGCTGCGGCCTGAAAGCTCTGAAGAGAGGGCTCCACGAACTGCCCTGCCCGGTTCTTAAGCCTGATATAGCTTAGGCGGTTCTGGTGGGCGTAGGCGAACTCCACATAACCTATGGAGCCCCTGAGGCGGCGCACATAGTTGGCCACCCCCTCGTTGCCCTTGGCCCCCAGGCCTACGGGCCACTTCACCGCCTTGCCTGCGCCCACCTTCCGGGCCCACTGGGGGCAGCTTTCCGAAAGGTAGCGGGTGAATATGGCGGTGGTGCCCGAGCTGTCGGAGCGGCGCACCACCGTTATCTTTCCCGAGGGCAGCCGGAGCCCCGGGTTAAGGGCCCTTATGGCCGGGTGGTCCCACCGGGTGATTTCCCCCAGGAAGATGGCGCAAAGGGTGGGGGCATCCAGCCTGAGCTGGCCTGCCCTTATGCCCCTGAGGTTCACCACAGGCACCACCGCGCCCACCAGGGCGGGAAACTGGTACAGGCCCAGCTCCTGGAGCCTTTCGGGCTCCAGGGGGGCATCGGAGGCGCCGAAGTCCACCGTCCTGGCAGCTATCTGCCTCAGGCCTCCGCCCGAGCCGATGGACTGGTAGTTGACCCTCACCCCCGTGGCCCGCTGATACTGGTAGGCCCAGGCGGCATAGACGGGGTAAGGGAAGGTGGCCCCCGCGCCGTTAAGGGTCCTTGCGCCCAGGGCCGGGGAGGGCCCCAGAATGCTCAGGCTTAGCAGAAGCCCCAGAAGCATCTTCATCGGCTGAACGCTCCTTTCTTTTTTTGAAAGTCTAGCGGGTAAATTTTACAGGAGTGTGAAGGCCGGGTTAAGTCTCCTCCTCCGGGCTCTGGAGGCAGTAGCCCAGGCCCCTGCGGGTGATTATGTAGCGGGGGCTGGAGGGGTCGTCCTCCACCTGAGCCCTCAGGCGCCGGATGTGCACATCCACGGTGCGGGGCTCCACGGCCTCGCCGGTCCAGACGGCATCCAGGAGCTGCTCCCGGCTGAAGACCCTGCCCGGATGCCTGGCCATGTAGCTTAGCAGCTTGAACTCCTTGGCGCTGAGCTCCAGGGCCCTGCCGCCCTTGAGTACCTTGCAGGCCTGGGTGTCTATGAGCAGCTGTCCTATGCGGATGCCCTGGGGCTGGGAGGCGGCCCTGGCCCGTCTAAGCACCGCCCTTATCCTGGCCAGAAGCTCCCTTATGCTGAAGGGCTTGGTCACATAGTCGTCGGCGCCCAGCTCCAGGCCCAGGACCTTGTCCACCTCCTCGCCCTTGGCCGTAAGGAGCACCACCGGAAGGTGCTGGGTGCCGGCCCTCTGCCTGAGGAGCCTCAGCAGCTCCAGGCCGTTCAGGCCCGGCAGCATGAGGTCCAGCACCAGGAGGTCAAACCCCTGGGACTGCAGCATTCTCAGGGCCTGCTCCCCGTCCAGGGCAGTGCTGACCTGCAGGCCCTCCTTCCGAAGGTTGTAGCTCAGCAGCTCCAGCAGGTCCGGCTCGTCATCTACCACCAGGACCCTGGGCACCTCAGGCAGCCTCCCAGGGAGCCCTCACGGGGCCCACCAGTAGGGCGGGGGAGGCCAGTAGTAGTAATCGGGCCACCAGTAGGGCTCCCAGTAGGGGACCACCAGCACCTCCGGTTCCTTCCGCCAGAGGTATATCTCCTGGACCTCCAGGAGGGGATAGGTGTAGGGGACCTCGCCCAGCTTGCCCTGTCTTGAGCCCACCACCAGCCCGGCCACGGTGACCTCCCGGCCCTTGGCGTAAATCATGGGGTCAAGGATGCCCCTGTCCCTGGGGTAAAGGGCCAGGAAACGGCCCTCCGAGGCCTCCGGCTCCCCCAGGTAGCCCCGCCGGTCGGCAGGCACATGGACGAGCTCCAGGAGGCTGCCCTCGGAGGTGAGCTTAAGGTCCGCTATTATGCCCCCCAGGACGAAGAGCTGGCCCCTGTAGCCCTCGGGGTTGGCCCTCAGCTGGCTGAAGGAGACCTCCCACTGGGCCTTCCTGAGATGCTCCTGGGTGAGCACGGGGGCACAGCCTGCCAGCAGCAACACTGCCAACACCAAGGCCCTCATATAGAAATGATACCATCTGGGAAGGACTTTGCAACACCCGCTAGGGCCTGGCGGGGGCCTCTCAGTGGCCGTGCCCTTGCGAATGTCCCCCGGCTATTACATAGAGGGCCTCCTCTGTGCCGGAGGGGTTTCCGAGCCAGCATCGCTCTGAGCCCTTAAGGTGAAGGGCCTGCCCTTCCTGGAGAAGACCCTCAAAGTGGCCCGAGACCTCCAGGGCGCCCTTCAGGGCCAACAGAAGCTCCTCGTGGCCCTCGCCTGGCTCCAGGGCTCGGCCCTGCTCGCCCGGGCCCAGCACCCCCCAGATGAGGTAGCAGGCATGGCTGCCCGTCTGCTTGGCCCCGAGGATGTACTCCCCGGGGCCCTTAAGGGCTCCCTTTACCTCAAAGATGCGCATCGGTAAGCCTCCCACCACTGCCCGTAGGTATAGCAGAAAAGGCCCGGGGNGTCAATTTGACATTCCCCCGGGGGCTCATTTATATTCATTAAAATCTTCTCTGGGAAAGGAGAAGTCATGCGCAAGGCTCTTGTGGTGCTACTCGTGGCCCTGGCCCTCCTCTCTGCCGGCTGTGCCGCCTTTGTGGCAGGGGCCGGGGTAGGGGCCGGGGTGGCGGTGTATCAGGCCGGCAAGCTCCACGACACCGTGTCGGCTCCCCTTCCAAGGGTGCATGCCGCTGTGGTGGCAGGCATGACCGACCTGGGCATCCAGATTACTCTCAACCGGGCCGACAAGCTCACCGGCAAGGTGCACGGCCAGCTGGCCAGCGGAAAGAAGGTGTGGGTGAAGCTCAAGAGCCTCAACCCCACCACCACCAGGATAACCATAAGGGTAGGCCTTACCGGGGACAAGGACTTCAGCATGCGCATTCTCAAGGCCGCCCGGGCGCACATCTAAGGCACAGGGCCTGGGCCAAGGCCTGAAGCTCCCTGCGGGCCTCGAGCCTGCTGAGGTACTCCTCAGGCAGCCCCTCCCTGCCCAAGGCCGTCCCCGCCAGGGCCCCGGCCATGCTGGCCAGGGNGTCGGTGTCGCCGCCCAGGTAAAGGCAGAACTCTACCACCTTCATGTATCCCTCCTGGGCAAAACGCAAAAAGGCATAGAGGGCCGTGGGCACTGACTCCAGGGCCAGGATGCCCGTGCCCAGCTGGGAGGCCGTCCCGAAGGGCTCGGCCCCGGCCTGGATGAACGCCTTGAGGAGCCGGAGCCTCTGCTGAAAATCCCTCTGCCTGACGGCCCCCAGGAGGCCGGAAAGCACATCCTGGCCCCTGAGCACCAGGGCCACCGCCAGGGCCTGGAGCCTTGCCCCCTCTACCCCCAGGGGGNGGGGGTGGGTGGGCACAGAGGCGTTCCGCACGGCCTGCTCAAGGAGCCCCAGGTCATGGTGGTAGCAAAGCCCTATGGGGGCCGCCCTCATGGCCGCACCGTTTCCGGCCGAGCCCTCTGGAAAGACCGCCCTGGAGGCCTCCTCCGCCGGCATGCCCTGGGCAAGAAGGCCCAGCGTTCTTGTCGCCCCTGCGCCGTAGCCCCTGGAGGGCTCAAAGTGCCTCACATACGACTGGGCAAAGGCCTGGGGCCCGGGCACCTCCTGGGAGGCCTCCAGGAGGGCCCGGGCTACGGCAATACTCATCTGGGTGTCGTCGGTCCAGGAAAGGACCTCCCGCCTCCTCAGGGGCCGAAGGTCCTTCGGCCCAGGCCCCGAGCCCTCGAAGGGCGCCCCCAGGGCATCGCCCAGGGCCGCCCCCAGCAGGCAGCCCTCAAACCGGCTAAGTGGCCACAACCTCCNCCTCCTGGCCCCTTCTCAGGCCTAGGCCCTCAGCGGCGCTTCCCCTGAAGAGGAACACCTCCAGCAGGCCCGAGGAGTTGATGAGGGCCCCCGCCCCCAGGGGCTCCGCCTGGCTGTAGTGCTCATAGAGGCGCAGGCGCCTGCCGGCGGCCAGCACCACCGGCCCCCTCAGGCCCTGAAGCATCTCGGCCGGAATGTTGCTGATGCAGTTGCCGAACCTGTCTATGTGCACAATCTGGCCCACCACCCTCTGCCCCTCCTTGCGGGCCTTGGCAAGGGGCAGGCGCTTGAGGGCCTCCTTGCTCAGCAAAGGCCCCAGCTCCTGGAGAGCCNCCCCCCTGGTGAGCCACGCTGCCGCAGGGGCAAAGATGTCCCGGCCGTGGAAGGTCCGGCTGGGCCGGGGCAGCATGTAGGCCGGGTTTTCTATGGCTACCACCTCCTTTAGTGCCTCAAGCACGGGGCTGAACAGCCCGTTGTCAGGGCCTACGAAGAAGTGCCCCTGGGCGCTCAGGGCGATGGGCAGGCGCTGAGAGCCCACCCCCGGGTCCACCACCGCCACATGCACCGTGGCAGGGGGGAAGTGGCGGTAAGAGTCCCACAGCAGAAAGGCCGCCTCCTGGATGTCCTGAGGCCGAACCTGGTGGGTGATGTCCACGACCTGCACCCGAGGGTTTATGGAAAGAATCACTCCTTTCATCACCCCCACGAAGGGGTCGGCGAGGCCGAAGTCCGTAAGGAGGGTTATGATGGGCATGGCCTACACCCTCAGGGCCCCGATAATCTCACCGATGTCCTTGAGCCCCTCCTCCTTCAGGAACTCCTTTATTCCCTGGAGCACCTTCCTGGGCGTCGTGGGGTCTGAAAACAGGGCCGTCCCTATGGCCACCGCAGTAGCGCCAGCCAGGAGGAACTCCAGGGCGTCCTGGGCGCTCCTTATACCCCCCATGCCTATGAGGGGAAGCCCCGTGGCCCTCCTGGCCTCATAAAGCATCCTTACCGCTATGGGTTTTATGGCAGGCCCGGAAAGGCCGGCCAGCACACGGGGGAAGTAGGGCCTCCGCCTCTTCACATCCACGGCCATAGCGGGTATGGTGTTTATGAGGCTCAGGGCCTGGGCTCCCGAGGCCTCGGCCAGCGGGGCAAACTCCCTGACGCTTGAGACCGGGGAGAGCTTCACTATGAGGAGGCTTTGCCGCAGGGCCTTCCTCACCTCCCTGATGACCCTGGCGAAGGCCCTCCTGTCCTGGGAAAAGGCAAGGCCTCCCCGCCTCACGTTGGGGCAGGAGAGGTTCAGCTCCACCGCCTCCACCTCGCCGTCCAGGGCCTGGGCAAGCTCCCGGTACTCGGCCACCTCGGTCCCCAGGACATTGGCAACGAGGGGGAGCCTCGGATACCTCTTTCTCAGCCAGGGGAGCTTTTCCTCCAGGAGCACCCTCAGGCCCACATTCTGAAGCCCTATGGAGTTTAGCAGTCCCCCCTGCACCTGAAGCACCCTGGGCGGGGGATTCCCTGCCCAGGGCCTCAGACTTACTCCCTTGAGCACGAAGGCCCCCAGCTCCGAGAGCTCCAGGAACTGAGAAAGCTCCTCTCCGTAGCCCGCCGTGCCGGAGGCCACCAGGACAGGGTTGCGGAGCCTCAGGGGGCCTATCCGGACTTCAAGCCTCATTCAGGAGCACCTCCCCGAGGGCAAAGACCGGGCCCTCCCGGCAGGCCCTTACAAAGCCCCCCTCCCTGTGGGCCAGGGCGCAGCCCAGGCACAGCCCGGTGCCGCAGGCCATGTAGGCCTCAAAGCTTGCCCAGCCCTCGTGGCCCTGAAGGGCCTTGAGCATCCCCCTGGGGCCGCAGGCATAGAGGATGTGCCCCCCAGGGGGCTCCTTCTTCAAGAAGGCCTCCAGGAGCTGCACCACCGTGCCCTTGCTGCCTACCGAGCCGTCCTCGGTGGCAAGAAGCAGCTTCCTTACCAGTGCCCTGAGCTCTGAAAGCAGCACCAGCTCGGCCCTGTCCCTTCCGCCGTAAAGGAGCACGGCCCTTCGGCCGAAGCGCTGAAGGAAGCTCCAGAGGGAGGCAATGCCCACCCCGCCGGCCAGCACCAGGGGGTGCCTGTGCCTGGGAGGGGCCGGGTAGGGCCGGCCCAGGGGGCCCAGCAGCTCCAGGACAGCCCCCGGGGGAAGGGAGCCCAGGTAAGCGGTGAACTCCCCCCTCCGGCGCAGGAGGAACTGAAGCGTCCTCCCCCGTTGCCTCAGGAGGCTGAAGGGCTTCTTGTGCACCCCCTCCTGGGGGCCTATCATGTAGAACTGCCCGGGCAGGGCCTTCTGTGGCGCCTCTTTCGGCCTGAGGCTCAGGAGGAAGTGGCCACCAGAGAGGGGGCGGTTAGCCACCACCTCTGCGGGCACGAGCTTAGGAGTAGGAGATTTCCAGGACCTCGTACTCAATGACCCTGGCCGGGGCCTGCACTCTCACGGTGTCGCCCACCTCCTTGCCCAGGAGGGCCTTGCCCACGGGGGAGCTTATGGATATCTTGCCTGCCCTGGCGTCGGCCTCCTCGGGGCCCACCAGGTAGAACACATACTCCTCGTCGGCGCCCAGGTCGTAGACCTTCACCCTGGCGCCGAAGGCCACCCTGGAGCCCCCCAGCTTGGCCGGGTCTATCACCTCGGCCCTGGAGAGCTTGTCCTGAAGCTCCATGATGCGGCCCTCTATGTGGCTCTGCCTCTCCTTGGCCGCATGGTACTCGGCATTTTCCGAAAGGTCCCCGTGGGCCCGGGCCTCCTCTATCTCCCGAATGTTCCTGGGCCGCTCCACCCTGAGCAGGCGCTCCAGCTCGGCCTTCAGCTTCTCATACCCCTGGGGAGTCATGGGAATCCGCTGCATGAAGATAAATTAGCAGATACCCGGGAGGTTTTGCAATCATGGGGCTTCCGCTTTCGCCCGCCACCCCGAGGCGGTATAATGGGGCTAAATACCTGCTCGTTGAAAGGAGAAAAAAACCATGAGCCTCATATCTGATGCCGACCTGGAGCTCCTGAGCAAGGCGGGCCTCAAGGGGCAGGACCTGGAGCATTCGGTGAAGGTGGCCCAAAAGGCCCTGGAGATAGCCCGGAGGATGCCGGTGAGGCTGGACATGGAGCTGGTGGCCCGGGGGGCACTGTTTCACGACCTGGGAAAGGCCAGGACCCGCGCCCTGGAGCACGGCCTCGTGGGAGCAGAGCTGGGCAGGGCCCTGGGCCTTCCAGAGGAGCTGCTTCAGGTGATGCAGAAGCACATTCGGGGCGGCCTGAGCCCCCAGGAGGCCCAGGAGCTGGGCCTACCCGTGAAGGACTACGCCCTCAGGAGGCTGGAGGAGCGCATCATCATCTATGCCGACAGGCTGGTGGACATCATCACCGAGGGGGTGGTGAAGCTCTCCTCTGAGGCCGAAGCAGAGCAGAGGTTTGAGGAGATACTGCAGGCCTACCCTAAGTACGGCAAGAACCCCCTTACCCTTCAGCGCTACCTCTGCTACCACCGGGAGATTCAAGACTTGGCGGGCCGATGAGCCCTTTCCTGCTGCTGTGCGCCACGGGGCTCCTGGCCATCTTCAGCTCCACGGTGTCCAAGAGCCCTGTGCTTCCCCTCTTTGCCGAGCACCTGGGGGCCTCCGAGGCCGGGGTGGGGGCGGTGGCCGCGGTGTCGGCCTTCACAGGGGTGCTGGCCAGCATTCCTGCCGGGCTGCTTTCGGACAGGCTGGGCCGAAGGCGCATGCTCAGGGCCTCCCTCCTGGTCTTCAGCACCGCCCCCCTGCTTTATCTCTTCGTGGGCAGCCTCTGGCAGCTCGCCCTGGTGAGGTTCTACCACGGGCTGGCCACCGCCGTGTTCGTTCCCGTGGCCCTTGCCCTGGTGGCAGACCTCTACAGCAAGGAGCGGGGCGAAAGGATGGGGTGGTTCTCCACCGCCACCCTGCTGGGCCGGTTCATGGCCCCGGCGGCCGGTGGAGGCCTCCTGGCCCTCCTGGCCCTTGAGCCCGCCCTGGGCTTTCAGGCGGTGTACGCCCTCTGCGCCCTTTCGGCCCTGGGGGCCTTCCTGCTGGGCCGAAGGCTGGGCCCCCCTAAGGAGTCCCCCACCGGCTCTCAGCAGTCCTGGGCCGAGGTGCTTTCCGGCTTCAGGGGGGTGCTGGGGCACAGGGCCATCCTGGCCACCGCGGCGGTGGAGGCCGCCGTGCTGTTTGCCTACGGCATCTTTGAGACCTTCCTTCCCCTGCACGCGGTGCGCTCCGGAGTGGCGGCCTCCTGGGNGGGGGCGATACTCTCGGCCCAGGTGCTCACCCTGGCCCTCACCAAGCCCCTCCTGGGCAGGGCCTCGGACCGCTACGGCCGAAGGCCCCAGATACTCCTGGGCGCCCTCCTGGCCGGGGCCTTTGCGGCCCTGCTGCCCTGGCTCCAGTCCGTCCCCGCGCTGCTTCTGGTAAGCGTGCTCTTCGGCCTGGGGCTCTCCACCACCACGGCGGCCACCTCGGCCTACATAGCGGACCTGAGCGGCCGGGCTGCCAGGGGCTCGGCCATGGGTGTGCTGGGCTCAGTGATGGACATAGGCCACAGCACCGGGCCCCTGGTAGGAGGCCTCATAGCCTCAACCCTCCTGGGCTTCAAGGGGGCCTTCCTGGCTGCCCTGGCAGTCCTGGCCGCCTCGGCAGGGGNGTTTGCCCTTTCGGGCAGGAGGCCTTTTGGCCCGCCCCGCAGCATATGTTAATATTGTTTCCTATGAAGCCCATAAAGATAGGCATAATCGGCTTTGGCACCGTGGGGACGGCGGTGGTGCGCCTGCTTCAGGAAAACGGCTGGCTCCTCAGGGAGCGCCTGGGCCTGGAGCTCCAGGTGAAAAAGATAGCCGACCTGGACATCAGCTCCGACAGGGGCCTGGGCCTGCCGCCCGGCACCCTCACCAGTAGCGCCGCCGAGGTGATACAGGACCCCGAGGTGCAGGTGGTGGTGGAGCTCATCGGGGGCCTCAGGCCGGCCAAGGACTTCATCCTCCAGGCCCTCAGGGCAGGAAAGCATGTGGTCACGGCCAACAAGGCCCTGCTGGCCGAAGAGGGCCAGGAGCTCTTCCAGGAGGCCCAGCAGAGGGGCCTGGCCCTGGGCTTTGAGGCCTCGGTGGCAGGCGGGGGGCCCATCATAAGGGCCCTCAGAGAAGGCCTCCTGGCCAACCGCATAAAGGCCGTCTACGGAATTCTCAACGGCACCACCAACTACATCCTTACCAAGATGAGCTCCGAGGGGGTGGAGTACGAGGAGGCCCTCCGAGAGGCCCAGCGCCTGGGCTACGCCGAGGCAGACCCCACCCTGGATGTGCAGGGCATAGACAGCGCCCACAAGCTTACCCTCCTGGCCTCCCTGGCCTTCGGCATACCCCTGAGCTTCCAGGAGGTCTACACCGAGGGCATCTCCCACCTGAGCCCCCTGGACATCGCCTTCGCCTCGGAGCTGGGCATGAAGATAAAACTCCTGGCCGTGGCCAAGCTCACCGAGGGGCAGGTGGAACTCAGGGTGCACCCCACTATGCTGCCCCAGAAGCAGCCCATAAGCCAGGTGGACGGGGTGCTGAACGCCATCTATGTGGAGGGCGATGCCATGCCCCAGTGCCTGCTGCAGGGCCCAGGGGCCGGAGGCTCCCCCACCGCCAGCGCCGTGGTAAGCGACCTGGCCTCTATAGCCCACACCATCCATACCGGGGGCAGGCCGGCCAGGGCCATTAGCTTCTCCCCCACCGCCCCGAGCATAAGACCCATCCAGGAGGTGGAAAGCCTCTACTACTTCCGCTTCAGCGCCCTGGACCGCCCAGGGGTGCTGTCCAAAATAGCCGGCGTGCTGGGGGCCAAGAACATCTCCATCTGGACCGTCATCCAGAAGGGCAGAAAAGTGGGCGGCGCCGTCCCCCTGGTGCTCCTCACCCACAAGGCCAAGGAGCAGAATGTCCGCCAGGCCCTCAAGGAAATAGACGCCCTGCCGGTCGTCACTAAAAAGAGCACCCTCATCAGAGTGGAGGGCCCAGAAGAGTGAAAAAAACTGTTGCATTCCTCCCTACTCATCTATTAAATTATCTTATAAATCCATAAGGGGGTGTACTGATGAGCGAGGCGCTCAAGGTGGACAAGGAGATAGACATCAGGGGGCTGGTATGTCCCTACACCTTTGTGAAGGCCAAGCTGGCGGTGGAGGAGCTGCAGGTGGGGCAGACCCTCAGGGTGCTTCTGGACTGGCCCGAGGCGGCCCACAACATTCCCCGCTCCATGGCTGAGCACGGGCAGAAGCTCAGTGTCAAGCAGCTGGATGAGAAGCAGTGGGAAATCATCATAAAGAAAGAGGTAGAGGACTGATGGAGCTTTCCGAGGAGCAGATTCACCGCTACAGTCGCCACATAATCCTTCGGGAGGTAGGGGGCAAGGGGCAGAAGAAGCTCCTTTCCGCCAAGGTGCTCATCGTGGGCGCCGGGGGGCTGGGCTGCCCCGTAGGCTACTACCTGGCTGCTGCCGGGGTGGGCACCCTGGGCATCGTGGATGACGATGTAGTGGAGCTGAGCAATCTTCAGCGCCAGATAGCGCACAACACCCAGCGCTTGGGGATGTCCAAGGCAGAAAGTGCCAAGCAGACTTTTGAGGCCTTGAACCCGGATGTCCAGGTGCTGCCCATAAAGACCCGGCTCAGCAAGGACAACGTGCTGGAGCTCTTCAGGGACTACGACATCATCGTGGACGGAAGCGACAACTTTCCCACCCGCTACCTGGTCAACGACGCCTGTGTGTTCCTTCGCAAGCCCCTGGTAAGCGGCGCCATCCTCAGGTTCGAGGGACAGGTAAGCACCATCCTGCCCTATGATGGGCACTGCTACAGGTGCCTATTTGAGAGCCCTCCGCCGCCGGGCCTGGTGCCCTCCTGTCAGGAGGCCGGCGTGCTGGGTGTGCTGCCCGGGGTGGTGGGGGGACTCCAGGCCACCGAGGTGCTGAAGCTCATCCTGGGCCAGGGCCAGGTGCTCCGAAACACCCTGCTCATCTACAATGCCCTGAATGTCTCCTTCCGCAAGGTGCGGGTACCCAGGAATCCTCAATGTCCCATCTGCGGCGAGGCCCCCAGCATCACCGAGCTCATGGACTATGAGCAGGGCTACTGCCAAATGGGCTGAAAGGCCCGAGCTCCGCATCCCCAGGAAGCTCTGCCAGCAGATGCTGGAGCATGCCCGCCGAGGGGCCCCCTACGAGGTCTGCGGCCTGCTGGCAGGCAGGGGTCAGCAGGTGGAGCGCCTCTACGAGGGCTCCAACACCGAGCGCTCCCCCGTGAGCTTCTTCCTGCAGCCCCAGGAGCAGCTCCGGTTCCTGAAGGACATCCAGGCCAGGGGGCTTCAGCTCCTGGCCATATACCACAGCCATCCCCAGGGCACGGCCCTGCCCTCGGACAAGGACCTGCAGGTGGCCCTGGAGCAGCTCCGCCTGGGCGGCTGGGCCGTGGTGCACATAATCATCGGCCTGGCAGGGCCGAAGCCTCAGCTCAGGGGGTTTTACCTCCAGGGGGAGGGCTTCCAGGAGCTTCGCCTGGAGGGCTTCTAGGGGCCAGGCCTTCGGGGCAGAGGCCTTGGTGCCGGCTGTCAGGAGCGATTGCATTCCTCCTCCCTCCCGTTTAATATAGGGGCAAAAAAGAGGAGGGTCTAACCCTGGCGGGATATCTGGCCTCCGGGCTTTCGGGCCTGTTGCTGACCCTTGCCTTCCCCCCTTACGGGCAGTACTGGCTGGCCTGGGTGGCCCTGGTGCCCTGGCTGTGGAGCCTTCAGGAGGCCCCGCCCCGGAGGGCCTTCCGGCTGGGCCTGGTGATGGGCCTGGTGCAGCACCTGGGCACCGTGCACTGGATATACCACAGCATGTATGTCTACGGGGGAATGTCCCTGGCCCTCAGCGTGGCGGTGGTGCTGCTCCTCTGCGCCTACCTGGCCCTTTACCCCGCGGTGTTTGCCTGGGTGCTGACGAAGAAGCTCTCCTGCAGCAGGCTTTCGGCCCTGCTCCTGGGCCCTCCCCTGTGGGTCCTCATGGAGTACCTGAGGGGCCATCTGCTCACGGGCTTTCCCTGGACCGACCTGGGCGGCACCCAGTGGCGGTGGCTGGGCATCATCCAGGTGGCGGACCTCACAGGCCACTACGGGGTGAGCTACCTGGTGGTGGGGGTGAACTTTGCCGCAGTGGAGCTGAGGCTGCTGAAGCGCCGCCTCAGGCAGATGCCCCTGTTTCCCCTCTCCTACACCGTCCTGGGCTACGCCCTCCTGCTGCTGGCCCTAGGCGGTGCCCTGCTTTACGGCATAAAGAGGCTGGGCGAGCCCCTGCCCAGGGGCTCCAGGAGCCTCAGGNCATCGTGCAGGCCAATGTGGAGCAGTCCCTCAAGTGGGAGCCCGCCTTGGCCCAGCGGCATCTGGCCCTGTATGAGCAGATGAGCCTTGCGGCGGCCCGCCACCGAGTCCAGCTCATCATCTGGCCTGAGACCGCCTACCCCTACGTGCTGGAGGAGCCCCTGAAGGAAGGCGTTCCCCCCGGGCTTTCTGCCCTGCAGGAGCGCCTGGGCGCTGCCCTGCTCCTTGGCCTGGTGGCCAGGAGGCAGGAGGGACAGCTTACCAACTCGGCCCTCCTCCTGGAGAATGGAAAGGCCGTCTTCCAGTATGATAAAATACACTTGGTGCCCTTTGGGGAGTATGTACCCCTTAGAAGGGTATTGTTTTTTGTCAACAAGCTGAGCCAAGTGGTGGGCAACTTCAGCCCCGGGCGGGACTATTCCCTGGCGACCCTACGGGGGCACGGCAAGTTCGCCGTCCTCATCTGCTATGAGGACATCTTTCCAGGGCTGGTAAGGAAGTTCTTCCGCCGGGCCGGGGACTTCATGGTGGTGCTCACCAACGACGGCTGGTTCGGCACCACCGGAGGGCCCCACCAGCACCTGGGCTTTGCCGCCCTAAGGGCGGTGGAGAATCGCAAGCCCCTGCTCAGGGCGGCCAACACGGGTGTGTCGGCCGTGTTCGACCACACCGGGAGGCTCCTTCGGAGCCTTCCTCTGGCAGAGAGGGGGCTGCTGCTGGCGGAGCTCAGGACGCATCCGGGGCAGAGCTTCTACTCCCAATGGGGGGACATCTTCGTCTACCTCATGGCCCTGGCCAGCTTGCTGATGCTTCTTAAGAAAGACTGAAGAGGAGGGGTGTTTCAGGACATGGTGGTTTCGCAGGAGATAAAAGGCAGGGTTCAGAGCCTCTTGAGGAGACTTCAGGGCCTAAGAGGCTATCTTTGATGTCCAGGCCCTAAGGGAGGAGATTGCCCGCCTGGAGGCGGAGCTAAGCAGGCAGACCGCCTGGAGCCCAGAGAAGCTCAAGAGACTTCTTAAGCGTAAGGCCTCCCTGGAGGGGCAGCTCCGCCCCTTTGAGCGCCTCTCGGAGCGCCTGAGCTNCCTCCAGGAGGCCCTGGAGGGCCTCTCGGAGGAGGAGGCCCAGGTCCTGGCCGAGGACATAAGGGAGGAGCTTCGGGAGCTGGAGGAGGAGGCCCGCAGGCTGGAGCTCAGGCACCTGCTGCGGGGCCCCATGGACGAAAGCAACGCCATCGTCACCATCCATCCAGGCGCAGGGGGCACCGAGAGCCAAGACTGGGCCCAGATGCTCCTGAGGATGTACCTGCGCTGGGCAGAGCGGAAGGGCTACAGGACCAAGATGCTGGAGCTTCAGCCCGGCGAGGAGGCCGGCATAAAGAGCGCCACCTTCCTGGTGGAGGGCCCCTACGCCTATGGCTACCTGAGGACCGAGGCAGGGGTGCACAGGCTGGTAAGGATCTCCCCCTTCGACGCCTCCAGGCGCCGGCACACCTCCTTCTGCGCCGTGCTGGTCTGCCCGGAAATCCAGGACGACATCAAGGTGGAGGTCAGGGAGGAGGACCTCAGAATCGACACCTTCAGGGCCTCGGGCGCCGGAGGACAGCATGTGAACAAGACCTCCTCGGCAGTAAGAATCACCCATCTGCCCACGGGCATCGTGGTGAGCTGCCAGAACGAGCGCTCCCAGCACAGGAACCGGGAGGTGGCCATGAAGATCCTCCGGGCCAGGCTCTACGAGCTGTCCCTCAGGGAAAGGCAGGAGAAGCTCCAGGAACTCATGGGGGAGCGCAAGGACATAGCCTGGGGCAGCCAGATTCGCTCCTATGTGCTTCAGCCCTACAGGCTGGTCAAGGACCACCGCACCGGGCTACAGAGNGGCAACGTGGAGGCAGTGCTGGATGGCGACCTGGACGCCTTCATCGAGGCTGCCTTGAAGCACACTGCTAAAGAAGTCGTTAGAAAAGAATAGTAGCTTCTGTTGTGCCTGTTGGCATGGTCAGGACTCTGCTGAGGGGGCTTCGGCCGTGGCCCCGCGGGGTTGATAACCCCGGGTAGCAGGGGCTTGCCGACCCGGGCCCTTTGTGAAGTCCTTGCCCGCTGACAAGGGGCCAACAGGGGGGNGAAACAGTTCTTTACACCGAGGTGCCGATGGGCTATAATAGCACACCTTCCGAAGGGGGAGTTGCTAACAGTTTGTTTACAACCTGTTGATAAGTCCTGTGGAAAGCGAAAAGGGCAAGGAGAACAAGGCGGAGTTGTGGCAGCGGGCCCAGGAGGAGCTACGGAGCCGCACGGGCGAGCAATTCTNCCAGATGTGGCTCAAGCCCGTGAGGCTTAAGGAGCTGCGGGCCGGGCAGGCGGTGCTGGAGGTACCCAACCGCTTCTTCAGGGAGTGGATAGAGGACAACCACCCTGGGCTCCTGGCCGAGGTGCTGGGCCGCCTCAGCGGCAACTCCCTCAAGGTGCGCTATCAGGTGGCCGAGACCCAGGCTGCCTCGGAGCGCCGGGCCGAGCAGGCCACGGAGAGCCGGCGCAGTCGGCTGGCCTCCAGGGGCATATATCTGAACCCCAAGTACACCTTTCAGAGCTTCGTGGTGGGCCCCTGCAACCAGTTCGCCCATGCGGCGGCCAGGGCGGTGGCCGAGGCCCCGGGCCGCTCCTACAACCCCCTGTTCATCTACGGCGGCGCAGGCCTGGGCAAGACCCACCTGATAAGCGCCATAGGCAACCATGTGGCCGACAGGCTCAGGCACTTCAACCTCCTGTATGTGACCTCGGAGCAGTTCACCAACGAGCTGGTGCACGCCATAAGGCACCAGAAGACGGACGAGCTGAAGGCCAAGTACCGGAGCCTGGACCTCCTGCTGCTGGACGATGTGCAGTTCATAGAGGGCAAGGGCTCCACCCAGGAGGAGCTCTTCCACACCCTCAATGCCCTTTACGAGAGCCAGAAGCAGATAGTCATCTCCAGCGACCGTCCTCCCAAGGAGATAGGCAACCTCACGGAGAGGCTGCGCTCCCGCTTCAGCATGGGCCTCATTGCCGACATCCAGCCCCCGGAGCTGGAGACCAAGATAGCCATAATCCACAAGAAGGCCGAGCTGGAGCGCATTCAACTGCCCGAGGATGTGGTGCACTTCCTGGCCCAGGGGGTGCGCTCCAACATCAGGGAGCTGGAGGGCTGCCTCATCCGCCTGGCGGCCCATTCCTCCCTGACGGGCGCTCCCATAGACCTTCCCATGGCCAGGACGGTGCTCAGGGACATAATAGGACAGGCCGACCGTCCCCTCACCGTGGAGGCCATCCTCAAGGCCGTGGCCGAGCACTACGGCCTCAGGCCCCAGGAGCTGAAGGCCCGGCGGCGCACCAAGGAGGTGGCCCTGCCCAGGCAGCTGGTGATGTTCCTGGCCAGGGAGCTCACCCAGTGCTCCCTCAGCGAGATAGGCAGGGCGGNGGGAGGCAAGGACCATGCCACGGTCATCTATGCCTGCAAGCAGGTGCAGCGAAGACGCCAGGCCGACGAGGGCTTCAACCGCCTGGTAGAGAACCTGATAAACAGGCTAAGGCCTTAGAACACAGGAGGCTACGGGACTATGAACATCAAGGTCAGCAAAGCGGAGTGCCAGGAAAGACTCATGGATGTGCGCCCGGTGCTGGAGCGCAAGAGCACCATGCCGGTGCTCAGCCACTGCCTGCTTCAGGCCACCCAGGAGGGGGTACTCCTTACGGCCACCGACCTGGAGACCGCCATTCGCCGGCCCCTCGAGGCCCGGGTAGAGGCCCCCGGAAGCCTCTGCGTGCCGGCCCTCAAGCTCCTGGAGATAGTGCGGGAGCTGGAGGAGGGGGAGCTGGAGCTCAGGAGCGAGGACGGGCAGTGGCTTCGCCTCAGCGCCGGCCGCAGCTCCTTCCGCCTGGCCTGCCTGCCGGCAGAGGACTATCCCCAGTGGCCCAGCCTGGGGCAGACCGAGGAGCTGAGCCTTGAGGCCCCCGTGCTGGAGCAGATGCTGGAGCGCACCGTCTATGCCGCCGGGGAGGCCGACACCCGCTACACCCTTAACGGCATCCTGTTTCATGTAAGGCCCTCGGAGGGCCTGCTCACCCTGGTGGGCACCGACGGGCACAGGATGGCCGTGGCCTCCAGTGCGCTGAAGGACGGCCTCTCGGAGGAGCGCAAGCTCATCGTGCAGCGCAAGGCCGCCTCGGAGCTGAGGAAGTTCCTGGCCCAGGCCGAGGAGGTGCTGCTTCAGATAAGCAAGAACCATGTGCTGTTTAAGCTGAAGGAGGTGCAGTTCCTCACCCGGCTCATAGAGGGCACCTATCCCAACTACGCCCAGGTCATCCCGGCCTCCAACCCCCTGGTGGTGGTGGCCCAGCGGGAGGCCCTCATCAGGGCCCTCCGCCGGGTGAGCGCCCTGAGCAGGGAGCGCACCGGGGGAGTGAAGCTGGAGCTCCAGGAGGGCCTGCTGAGGCTGGAGACCACCAACCCCGACCTGGGCGAGGCCCACGACGAGCTGGAGGTACACTACAGCGGGGAGCCCCTCGGCATAGGGTTCAACGCCCGCTACCTCCTGGACGCCCTGGGGGCCATGCAGAGCGAGCGGGTGGTGCTGAGGCTCCAGGACGCCCTGTCGCCGGCCCTCCTGGAGCCCGAGGGCCAGGAGGGCTACCTCTGCGTGGNCATGCCCATGCGGATATAGGGCGGGAAAGTTCCCAAAAACGGCTTAAAATAAGGTAAAATAAATACATGCAGGACCCACAGAAGGCCCCCCTTACCGACTACGGGGCCGAAACCATAAAGATACTGAAGGGCCTCTCTGCAGTCAGGAAGAGGCCCGCCATGTACATAGGCTCCACGGGGCCCGAGGGCCTTCACCACCTGGTTTACGAGGTGGTGGACAACAGCGTGGACGAGGCCCTGGCCGGCTTCTGCACCCAGATAGAGGTCGTCCTCCATCACGACGGCAGCGTCAGCGTCCTGGACGACGGTCGGGGCATACCCACCGAGCCCCACCCTGGCGACCCCAGGGGGCGCTCCGCCGCCGAGATAGTGCTTACGGAGCTTCATGCGGGGGGCAAGTTTGAGGCCAAGGCCTACAGGGTCTCGGGGGGGCTGCACGGCGTAGGTGTCTCGGTAGTGAACGCCCTCTCGGAGTGGCTGGAGCTTGAGGTAAGGCGCAACGGCAGGGTTTACCAGCAGCGGTTTGAGCGGGGTGTGCCCACCGGGCCCCTCCGGGAGGTAGGCACCACCAGGCGCAGGGGCACCAAGGTGACCTTCAAGCCCGACCCAGAGGTGTTTGAGACCACGGAGCTCAGCTACGAGACCCTGGCCCAGCGCCTCAGGGAGCTGGCCTTCCTCAACCGGGGCCTCCGCATAAGGCTCGCCGACGAGCGCACCGGCAGGCGCCAGGAGTTCCACTACCGGGGCGGCATAGAGAGCTTCGTGGAGCACCTTAACCGCAACAAGNCCCCCCCTGCATCCCAAGCCCATTTACATCTCCGCCGAGCGGGGCGGCATGCTCCTGGAGCTGGCCATGCAGTACAACGACGGCTACCAGGAGACCATCTACACCTTTGCCAACAACATCAACACCCGGGAGGGGGGCACCCACCTGGTGGGCCTCAAGAGCGCCCTCACCCGCACGGCCAACCACTACGCCCAGCAGGCAGGGCTGCTTAAGGGCAAGGAGTCCATAAGCGGCGAGGACATCCGCGAGGGCCTGGTGGCCGTGATAAGCGTCAAGCTGCCCGAGCCCCAGTTTGAGGGCCAGACCAAGATGAAGCTGGGCAACTCCGAGGTCAAGGGCTTTGTGGAGAGCGTCCTGAACGAGGCCCTCAGCACCTACTTTGAGGAGCNCCCCGGCATAGCCCGCCGGATAATAGACAAGGCCCTCCAGGCGGCCAGGGCCAGGGAGGCCGCCCGACGGGCCAGGGAGCTTACCAGGCGCAAGGGCGTCCTGGAGGACGCCNCCCTGCCGGGCAAGCTGGCCGATTGCCAGGACAAGGACCCCGCCCACAGCGAGCTGTTCATCGTGGAGGGCGACTCCGCAGGCGGCTCGGCCAAGCAGGCCAGGGACAGGCGCTTCCAGGCAGTGCTGCCCCTGAGGGGCAAGATTCTCAATGTGGAAAAGGCCAGGTTCGACAAGATGCTCACCTCCGAGGAAATAAGGGTGCTCATCTCCGCCCTGGGCACGGGCATAGGCCCGGACTTCGACCCCTCCAAGGCCCGCTACCACAGGGNCATCCTCATGACCGACGCCGATGTGGACGGCGCCCACATAAGGACGCTGCTGCTTACCTTCTTCTTCCGCCAGATGCCCGCCCTCATAGAGCGGGGCTACCTGTATATAGCCCAGCCCCCCCTTTACAGGGTGCAGCGGGGCAAGCGCCAGCGCTATGTGCAGACCGACGAGGAGCTCAAGGAGATGCTCTTTGAGCTGGCCTCCGAGGAGCTGACCCTGAGCGCCCAGGACAAGACCTTCGGGGGCAAGGCCCTGGTGGGACAGCTCCGCAGGCTGCAGCAGTTTGAGCACCTGCTTCAGTGGTTCGCCCGCCGCAGGCGCGACCCCCAGCTGCTGCTTTTGCTCCTTAGGGAGGGCATCGAGGTGGAGCACCTGAAGGACCGGGCGGCCCTTCAGGGCCTGCTCCAGAAGGTGCGCCGGGAGCTCCCGGAGCACTCCATAGGGCAGCCCCTTTGGGACGAGGAGCACGGCTCCTTCCTGGTGGAGCTGAGGAGACATCACCAGCGCCTCAGCCTCTCGGAGGAATTCCTCTCCAGCCCCGAGTGGCGGGAGCTCAGGGGCCTGTGGCGCACCATCGCCCAGCCCCCCTACCGCCTCAAGGGCAAGACGGAGGAGCGGGAGTTTTCCTCCGCCAGGGAGCTCCTGGAGCATGTGCTCCAGGTGGCCAGGCGAGGCCTGCAGATACAACGCTACAAGGGCCTGGGCGAGATGAACCCCGCTCAGCTTTGGGAGACCACCATGGACCCCCAGCAGAGGACCCTCCTTCAGGTCACGGTGGAGGACTCCGTGGCCGCCGACGACATCTTCACCACCCTCATGGGCGACCAGGTGGAGCCCCGCAAGGACTTCATAACCCGCCACGCCCTTGAAGTAAGAAACCTGGATATCTAAGGGGGAGGCCCCCAACCCCGCCCTGGCGGCCGCAGCCCTCACAGGGCTGATAAGGAGGGAATGAGCCCCTAATAAGCCATGTAANCCTCTGCCTGGGCCCTCAGGCGCNCCATCTCCCTCAGGGAGACGGGCCTGAAGAACTTTTCCGAGACCTTCTTGAGGGGCTCCTCCGGGCTGCCCAGGCCCGAGACTATCAGGAAGCCCGTGTTGATATAGAACTCCNCCCCCATGTCCCTGAGCATGTGGATGAACTGCCCGTAGGTGCTGGGCACCTGGGCCAGGGGTATCTGAAACTCCTTGGCCAGGGCCCTCCTGAGCCTTTCGGGGAGCTTGGAGCCCTGAAGGGCGTCCCGGCCCCGCCAGCCCAGCTTAAAGGTGTTGATGGCGTCGGCATCCACGAGGGCCACCNCCCTGTAGCCCTCCCTTGCTGCTGCCCACATCACATTGTAGGCTACGCATATCTGGGCATCGTCGTGCTTGAGCCCGGTCTTCAGGTGCACCAGGAAGATGCCCCCCTCCCCCTGGGCCCAGGCCCTTGGCGCCAGGAGCCCCAGGAGCAGCAGAATCAGCAGTGTCTTTCTCATGGAGAGACCTCCTCTTTTCTTCCGTTCCTCGTGCAGAGTATAGAGCCCTCTGGGGGCCGGGACAAGGGGAAAGGGGCTCAGGCGTTCTTGGCGCTCCTTAGGGCCTGGAGGTTCAGCTGGAGGCTCCTTGTGCCGTTGAACTCGTTCTCCTCGGCCCTGAAGGCCGCATCCACCACCGAGCCTTCCTTCAACTGGGGCAGGTGCCGGGCCAGGGAAAACCCTATGGCCTCCCGAGTAGTGAACTCATCGGCCAGGCGGAGCTTCAGGTGGCCTGAGCCCACCTCCCTGGCGCCCCACACCCTCAGCCCCCTGGCGCCCAAGAGCGCCGGGGGGTTGCCTGCTCCCAGGGGCTCCAGGGCCTGGAGCTCCCTCACCAAGGGGAAGTCCACATCCCTGAGGCTTACCTCGGCGTCTATCTTCAGGGCGGGGCTGAAGTCCTGCACCTCCTGGAGGGCGAGCTCCGAGAGGGCCTCTCCGAAGCCCTCCAGGTCCTGTCGGCGGAGCTTAAGGCCTGCGGCCTGCCGGTGCCCCCCGAACTGGAGGAGCCGGCCGCGCAGCCGCTGAAGGGCGCTCAGGAGGTCAAACTCCGCAATGCTCCTGGCCGAGCCCTTGGCCGTGTCTCCCTCCAGGGCCAGCACCACCGTGGGCCGGTAGAACTCCTCCGCCAGCCTGGAGGCCACTATGCCCAGCACCCCCAGGTGCCAGCCCTGCCCGGCCAGCACCAGGGCGCCGGGGAGTTCTCCGAGGGCCTCCACCTGGGCCCTGGCCTCCTGGTAGACCGCCTCCTCGGTCTGCTGCCGGGCCTTGTTGAGGGCCTCCAGCCTTTGGGCTCCCTCCAGGGCGGTGGCCTCCTGGCTGGCAAGCAGCCACTGGGGCACCTCCTGGGCCCGGCCCATCCGCCCGGGGGCGTTGAGGCGGGGAATGAGGGTGTAGCTCAGGGCCTCGGCCGAGACGCTCCTGAGGCCTGCCACCTCCATGAGGGCCTTCACGGCAGGGACCTGGCCCAGGCCCTGCGCCAGGGCTGCCCTGAGCAGGATGCGGTTTTCCCCCCTGAGGGGCACCATGTCGGCCACGGTGGCCAGGGCCGCAAGCTCCAGGGCGGGGCCCTGAAGGGCCTCCTCGCCCAGCAGGGCCCTGGCAAGCCACAGGGCTACCCCCGCGGCGCACAGCGGCGGCCCCCCGTGGAGCCGAGGGNTTATCACCGCCACGGCGGGCGGGAGCAGGCACCTTCCGGCCTCATCCCTCAGGGGCTCGTGATGGTCCGTTATTATGAGGCCCAGGCCTTCGGCCCTCAGGGCCCGGGCGGCCTCAAAGGAGGTGGCCCCGCAGTCGGTGGTGATTACCAGCGAGGCCCCCACGGAGCGGGCCAGCCGAGGCACGGAGGGATGAAGGCCGTAGCCCTCTTCAAATCGGCTGGGAATGTGGCAGAAGCACTCCAGGCCCAGACGCCTGAGCGTCCAGAGCATGAGGGCGGCCGAGCACAGGCCGTCCACATCGTAGTCTCCCCAGAGCAGGACCTTCTTGCCCAGGGCCCTGGCCTCCTCTATGGCCTTGACGGCCTCCCTCAGGCCCTGAAGCTGCTCCTGGGGGGGCGGCAGGTCCTTCAGGGCCCCGCCCAGGAAGGAGGCCNCCTCCGAGGCACTGCGGAGCCCCCGGTTTATGAGCACCTGGGCCATGACGGGCGAGATGCCGGCCGAGCGGGCCAGGTAGTGAAGAAATTCCCTGTTGGTGCGCTGGATGAACCACCGGTGGTCCATCAGCGCTGCGCCACGGCCCTCTTGCCCCACAGGGCCAGCACCACCGGGCTGGCCACGAACACCGAGCTGTAGGTGCCCACCACGATGCCCAGGATTATGGCCAGGGCGAAGTCATGCAGCACCTCGCCGCCCAGTACATACAGGGCCCCGGCGGCAAAGAGGGTGGTAAGGGAGGTGATGATGGTCCTGGAAAGCACCTCGTTTATGCTCCGGTTTATCAGCACCTCCACGGGCGTCCTGAAGCTGCGGCGGAGGTTCTCCCTTATGCGGTCAAACACCACCACGGTGTCCGTAAGGCTGTAGCCAGCAGTGATCAGCAGGGCGCTGACCAGGATGAGGTTTATCTCCTTGCCCATGAGATAGAAGGCCCCCAGCACTGCCAGCACATCGTGCAGGGTGGCCGCCACCGCCCCCAGGCTGAAGCGGAACTGGAACCGAAGCCCCACATACAGCAGGAGCCCTATGCTGGCCGCTATGATGGCCACGATGGCGTCGTCCCTGAGGCGCCGGCCCACCTTGGGCCCTATCTCCGTGACGGAGTCTATCACCGGGCCGGCCTGGGCGAAGCGCTCCTTCAGGGNGGCGATGATGCGGTCGGCCACCACGCCCAGCTCCGCCTGGGAGCCCTTCACCCGAATGAGCACCTTGTTCAGGGTGGGAAGGTCCTGGAGGTCGAAGCCCTCCAGGCCGGCCTCCTCCAGGGCCTCCCTGATGTCCTGAAGGGCTACCTCGCTCTGGAAGGCCACCTGCACCGCTGTGCCGCCGGCAAAGTCTATGCCCAGGTTGGCCTGGCCCCGCCATATCTGCACCAGGGCAAGCAGGCCCAGGAGCACCAGGGCGGCCGAAAGGGCGAAGCTCAGCCTCCTTCTCCCCATGAAGTCTATGTTGGTGCGTCCGATTAGCTCTATCATATGCTGAGGCTCCGCNCCTCCCGCCTCATGTGCAGGAGGTCAAATATGGTCTTGGTGCCCACCAGGGCGGTGAAGAGGTTTATGGCCACTCCCAGCGAAAGGGTGATGGCAAAGCCCTTGATGGGCCCCGTGCCGAACTGAAACAGCNCCGCCGCGGTTATCAGAGTGGTGACATGGCTGTCGAAGATGGTCCAGAAGGCCTTCTGGTAGCCGCTTTCCACGGCGGCCTTGGGGGTCTTGCCGGCCCTCAGCTCCTCCCTCATGCGCTCAAACATGAGCACATTGGAGTCCACCGCCATGCCCACGGCCAGGATTATGCCGGCTATGCCGGGAAGCGTCAGGGTGGCATTGAGCGAAGCCATGGCCCCCAAAAGCAGCAGGATATTCAGGACCAGGGCGAAGTCGGCAATCACCCCGGACAGCCTGTAGTACAGCACCATGAAGAGCACCACCAGGAGGGCCGCCACGATGCCGGCCCTCTTTCCGGCCTGGATGGAGTCCCTCCCCAGGGAGGGCCCCACGGTGACATTCTGGAGCATCTTCAGGGGGGCCTTGAGGGCCCCGGCCCTCAGGACGATGGCCAGGTCCCGGGCCTCCTGGAGGCTGAAGGCCCCCTCTATCTGGGCCTCCCCCCCTGAGATGCGCTCCCTTATCACGGGGGCCGAGTACACCGTGCCGTCCAGCACGATGGCCAGCCGCTGCTGCACGTGCCGGCCGGTTATTTCCTCAAACAGCTTGGCCCCCTCGGGGTCAAACTTTATGGACACATACGGCTCGTTGAATCGCTGGTCTATGGCCACCCGGGCCTCCGTGAGGAAGTCCCCGGTAAGGAGCACCTCCTTCTTCACCAGGTAGGGAATCTTTCTCACCGTGCCGTCCTCGTCCACCTGGCGGCCGAAGAGAATCTCCACATCCTGGGGCAGCTTGGGGGCAAACTCGGCCAGGAGCTCCTCCTCCTGCCCAGGGTATATGAAGGCCGGAAGCTCGGCGGCCACGGGGGCTTCCTCCTCCAGGAGGCGGAACTCCAGCCGGGCCGTCTTGCCGATGAGCTCTATGGCCCTTTCGGGCTCTTTCACCCCGGGCAGCTGCACCACTATCTCGCTTTCTCCCTGGCGGTGGATGGTGGGCTCGGCCACCCCGAAGGCGTCCACCCGGTTGCGGATGGTCTCCAGGGCCTGCTCCACGGCGGAGCGCTTTATCTCCCTGGCCTCCTCGGCACCGAGGACATAGAGCAGTCCCTGGGGGCCTTCCTTGGGTACCAGCTGGGGGTACTCCTGCTGTATCAGGCGACGGGCCTCGGGACTGGGGGGACTGAGCAGCAGCCCCTCCCTGGTGCTCTTGAGCTCTACCTCAAGGCCCTTTTCCCTGAGGGCGTCCCTCAGGGCCCTGCCTATGCGCTCCAGGGTGCTCTGGACCGCCTCCTCGCCCTGGACTTCAAACACCAGGTGGATGCCCCCCTGGAGGTCCAGCCCCAGCACCACCCCCCGGTTGGGCATGTGCTGCCTCCACCAGGAGGGCATATACCTGAACAACGGGGTGTTGGGCAGGAAGAACACCACCGAAAGCAAAACGGTGGCCCCTATGAGGCCCAGCCTCCAGTATATCTTTTTCTTCAAGCGGTTCTCCTCGGAGAAAGAGTTTGGCCTATATTTTGCCCTAAAAGCCTCGCTGGGGGCAAGGGGAGAGGGCTCCCGGAAGACCGCGGGTTTTTTTTCAGGGCAGAAGTGCTTGAGGCCCAACGAGGCCTCCCCCGAAGATGCTATAATGGGGGTATCAAATCAAGGAGGAAAGCATGAGGCAGGTAGCAGAAGGAGACACAGTAAGGGTACACTACACTGGGAGGCTCAAGGAGGACGGCACCCAGTTTGATACCTCACAGGGGGGCCAGCCCCTTCAGTTCACCGTGGGCGAGGGCAGGCTCATCAAGGGGTTTGAGGAGGCCGTTCTGGGCATGAGCGTGGGGGAGCGCAGGACCATCGTCATACCTTCCGAGGAGGCCTACGGGCCCCACAGGGAGGAGCTGGTGCTGAGGCTCAAGAGGGAGCAGTTTCCGCCCAGCATCAGCCCCGAGGTGGGCATGCCCCTTCAGCTCCGCCAGCCCGACGGCGGGGTGATTGATGTGCTCATCACCGACATGGACGCCGAGACCGTCACCCTGGATGCCAATCACCCCCTGGCCGGCAAGGACCTGGAGTTTGAAATAGAGCTTGTGGAGATCCTCTGAGGACAGCCCCCCGGCAGTCCTTATAACCGGCCCCCCGGGGGCAGGAAAGACTACCCTCCTGAAGAGGCTCCTGGAGGTCCTCGCCGCCAGGGGCCTTTCGGTGGCAGGCTTTTACACCCAGGAGCTCAGGCAGGGCGGCCAGAGGATGGGCTTCGAGCTGGTGGATGTGCGCTCCGGCCGCAGGGCCCTCCTGGCCCATGTGGACGTGAGCTCTCCCTACAGGGTAAGCAGGTACGGTGTAGACCTCCGGGGGTTTGAGAATTTCCTCCAGGGCCTTCAGCTTGAGGAGGCAGAGGTGGTGCTCATTGACGAGGTAGGCAAGATGGAGTGCCTAAGCCCCCGCTTTCAGCACCTCGTGAGGGAGCTCCTGCGGGAGGGGCGGCCCCTCATAGCCACCGTGGCCCAGAAGGGCGGAGGGCTCATCCAGGAGGTGAAGGCCCACCCGAGGGTGCGGCTCATAACCCTCAAGAGGGGCCGGCTACAGGAGGCCCTCCAGGAGGTGCTGGCTATTGCCTCTTAGGCCTGCAGCGGGGACATAGGCCGTAGAGGTCCATCTTGTGCCCCGTGAGGCTGAAGCCGTGCCTCTGGGCCAGGCGCTCCTGCAGGCGCTCTATCTCGGTGTCCATCACCTCCAGGGTCCTTCCGCAGCTGGTGCAGATGAGGTGGTCGTGGTGGGCGTGGCCCCAGAGGTGCTCGTAGCGGCTTAGGCCCTCGCCGAAGTCCACCTCCCGGGCCAGCCCGCTGGAGGTAAGGAGCTTCAGCGTCCTGTACACCGTGGCCCTGCCGATGGAAGGGTCCTTGCGCCTTACCCGCTGGTAAAGCTCCTCGGAGGAGAGGTGTCCCCGTCCTCCCAGGAAGGCCTCCAGGATGAGCCGGCGCTGCCGAGTAAGCCTCAGGCCCTTCTGGCTCAGGTGCTGGGCGAAGAGTTCCCTCTCTCTCCTCAGGGCCGCCTTGCTGTGGAAGGCCCGCAACCCCCTTTCCCCCTTAAAGGGCGCCCCCGTGGCCCTGCCACACCCCTACGGCCACGGCCAGGAGGCTGAGGCCCAGGATGACCCAGTGGAAGATGGCCAGCCCCCGAAAGACCTTCCTGGTGTCAAACTTCTCCGGCCTGCCGAACAGGGCCTTGAAGAGCCTCCGCTCAAACAAGAGCACCAGGAAGTACCACATCCAGGCCAGCAGCATGAGGGTTATGCCCAGCCCCTGGGTGCTGAAGAGCAGTCTGTGGGTGCCCTGAAGGTAGAGGAGGAGCCCTCCGGTCAGGCCCACCAGGGCCAGGTAAAGCCTCACCTGCCGGGCAAACCGGTGCTCCACCCTCTGGAAGGTCATCACCTGCTCAAAGGAGCTGTCCATCTTCTGAAGCATGGGGAACATCACCGTGGTGACGAAGGCCACCCCTCCGATCCAGAACACCACGCACAGCACGTGCACCACTATGAGGGCAGGAATCAACACAGCGGATAAATTATACCATCATTTTCTCAGTATTCCCTGAATGAGCATCTCCTCGGCCTCCTGGGGGCTCAGTCCCCGGGCCATGAGGGCCTCCAGCTGGGCCCTCTGCAGTCTTCCCAGGGCAGCCTCATGCGTCACCCTGGCCAGGGGATGCCTGACCTCCACCATGGGCACCGCCCTTCCCTGGGCCTCCTGGGCCAGCACCTCCAGGCAGTCCACATGGCCCCTGGCCTGGGGGGCGGCCCCCACGGTGATGCCCTCGATGAGGCCCTGGGCCCTTTCCCTCAAGGCCAGACGGGCCTTTATGAGCCCCCGGGAGGCCTTGCCCAGAAGATGTATCTCCTCTCTCAGGCAGACCTGGTCCTGCCCTCTGGCCTGCCCCCTGGCCACGAGCTCGGCCGCGGCCTCCTCCTGGGCCTTCACCACGTAGTGGATGCTCAGCCTGCCGGCCCGGCCCTGAAGCAGGGCAAAGTCGGCCCTGTAGCAGGCCTTCCTCTGAAGTTCCACCTGGGCCCGGGGCTCCACCACCAGGCCGCCCTCGGGCCCGTGGATGTGTATCTGCTCGTAGCTCAGCTCGGCGCCCTCCTGAAGGAGCACCTGGGCCCTCATGAGGTGTCTTATCCCCAGGGGGTTAGGAAAGATGCAGTGGGAGATGATGGTTGCCCTGGAGGTTCGGCCTGCCAGCAGTCGCAAGTTCACCCTCTGAAGCCCCCTGGGCCTGAGCAGGGCGAAGCACAGGTGAAGGGGGCCCGGAAGGCTCAGGCCCTGGGCCAGCTCCAGCTCCACCCACAGGCCCTGGGGACGGGCCCTTGCGGAGAGCTTCACCCCCTTGGGCTGCCTGGTGCTCAGGAGCCTGTGGCCCTCCGCTACCACATGGCCCCCCGGGGGCTCCTGGAGGGCCTCCCTGAGGCCCTCCAGCGCAGGATGGGCAAGGAAGGCCTCAAGCCTCATGGCATCTTCGGCCGTCGCACAGGGGGCAGCCCCTGTGGGTGTAGTGCCAGGCCGTCTCGGGGGGAGCCCCGGTGAAGACCACCCTGCCGGCGCAAAGCAGGGAGGCCCGGTCGGCCACCCTGGCCACCTCCTTCCTGTGGGTAATAAGGAGCACCGTAGAGCCCCAGTCCTTGAGCCTGCGGAGCACCTTGGCGATGTCCCTCAGGGAAAGCATGTCTATACCTGAGTCCGGCTCATCCAGGAGGGCCAGCCTGGGTGCCAAGGCCAGCACGGCGGCCAGCTCCACCCTCTTGCGCTGCCCTCCCGAGAGGGTCCTGTCCAGGGGGCGCTCCAGGTAGACCGCGGGCTCAAGTCCCACCATCCCGAGGCATTGCTCCGCCGAAAGGGCCTTGCCCAGGCCCAGGTACTCCCTTATGCTCAGGCCCTCAAACCTGGCCGGCTCCTGCCAGGCCAGGCTGATGCCCAGCCGGGCCCGCTCATGGAGGGGCAGGTGGTTAATTCTCCTTCCCGCAAAGATGATTTCTCCCCCCTGGGGCCTGTAGCCCTCGCAGCCCATGATGATGTAGGCCAGGGTGCTCTTGCCCGTTCCGTTTGCCCCCAGCAGGGCATGAAGCTCCCCCTCCTTCAGGGAAAGCTCCAGGTCCCTGAGGATGTAGCGGCCCCGGGCCTTGAAGCTCAGCCTCCTGAGCTCAAGCAGCATCAGTGCCTGTGATGCTCGGGGCCCTCCTGGGGGTAGGGCTCCAGCTGGCAGTAAAGGCCCTCGGTGGCGCACTCGGCGCATTCAAACTCCAAGGTGGCGTGCTCTATGCCCATCTTCCTGAGGCGCTCCTTTATCCTGGCCCTCAGGGCCTCCAGGGCGCTGAGGCTCTGGTCGGCCACCCACACGTGGGCGCTGAAGAACACCCTGCCCCGGGTGTGGGCCCACACATGGAGGTCGTGCACCCCCTGCACCCCGGGTATCTGGCACAGGGTGCGGGCCAGCTCCTCGGGGTCTATCCCCCTGGGGGTAAGCTGCAGGAATATCTCCAGGGCCTCGGCCACCACCCTGAGGCCCCCCACCAGGATTATGGCCCCGATGAGGAAGCTCATCAGGGGGTCTATGCTCCTCCAGCCCGTGGCCGCTATCACCAGGGCGGAGACCACCACCCCCAGGGAGCTCAGGGTGTCGCCGAAGACATGGAGCCAGGCGCTGCGAATGTTCAGGTCCTCGTGGCCCCTGCCCAGGATGAAGGCCATCGCCAGGTTGGCCACCAGGCCTGCCGAGGCCACCGACAGCATCAGGGCGGTCTGTATCTCCGGAGGGCTCTGCAGTCTCTGGTAGGCCTCCCGGAAGATGAACAGGGCTATCGCCAGCAGGCCCAGGCCGTTTACTACTGCCACCAGGAGGCCCCCCCTCTGGTAGCCGAAGGTGGCCCTGCCGTGGGGAGGCCGAAGGGCTATCCTCAGGGCCAGGAGGCTGAGGCCCAGGGCAAAGGCGTCGGTAAGCATGTGGCCCGCATCGCTGAGCAGGGCCAGACTGCCGCTCAGGCAGCCCCCCAGGGCCTCGGCCGCCATGACGGCCAGGGCGATGCCCAGGGACAGGCAGAGCCTCCGCTCGTTGCTCACAGCGCCCTCTGGAGGGCCTCTTTGAGCATGGCCACGGTGGGCACATTCACGAGCCTTCCATGCTCGTCGGTAAAGACCCTTCAGGCAAAGCCGGGCTGCTGTCCCGGCAGGGCGTCCACCCCGTTTATGTAGATGGAGGGCGAGCCCCTGAGGCCCCGACGGGCAGCCTCCTGGGTGCTCAGGCGGTGAAACCGCACATCGGCCCTCAGGCCCAGGGCCCTGAGGGCCTCCAGGAGGTTTTCCCTCAGGGCCTCCTCCGAGGTGCAGCCCAGGGAAAGGTAGCAGTCAATCCTCATAGCTTAATTATAATCCCCTTCTCAGAAGGTGTGGGAGCTCTTCATGAGCAGGCCCACCCCCAAGTAGGTGAACATGGCCACGGCGAACCCTCCTGTGCCCAGGGCTGCCGAGGCCCGGGGGCTCAGCCTCAGGCGGGCATGAAGGTAGAGGCTCCAGTAAAGCCACAGGATGCTGCTCCACAGCTCCTTGGGAGTCCACAGCCAGTAGGTGCCCCAGGCCAGAAAGGCCCACACCCCGCCGGCCACCATGGAGAGGCTGAAGAGCAGGTACCCCATGAGGGCCATGCGATACTGGGCCTTCTCGGCTCCGGCCTCACCCTGAAGGAGGAACTGAAGGCCCAGGAGGGCCGCCAGGGCAAACAGGGCATAGGAGAAGAAGGACAGGGCCACATGCAGCTCAAACCAGTAGGTCCTGAGCACCGGCGGAAGGGGCCCGGACCGGGGCTCGGCCAGGAGGGCCAGCAGGCTCAGCACACTTAGGAGCACCGCCGCCGCCCAGCGCAGGAGACCCTCCTCCTTCAGCCTTGCCCAGAGCGGAAGGGCAAACAGCACGATGGAGGCGGTCATGAACACCAGGGTGTCGTGCACCCCCACCAGGGGCAGGCGGCCCATCTTCAGGCCCCTGAGCAGGAGGTAGACCCCCTGGGCCAGGAGCCCCGCCACCAGCAGCCACCTGTAGAACCCCCCGAAGAGGTAAAGCGGGAGGGCGGAAAAGACCAGGAGCTTCACGGCAGGGCCTTCCCCGGGTTGAGCAGCCCCTGGGGGTCAAACACCCCCTTTATCCCCTTCATGAGGGAAAGCTCCGCGGGGCCCAGCTCCATGTCCATATAGGGCCTCTTGGTGAGGCCCACCCCGTGCTCCCCGCTTATGGTGCCGCCCAGGGAGAGGACCTTCTGGAAGAGCTCCCTCTCTATCTGCTGTAGCCCCCTGATGTGCTCCTCTTGGGGAAGGAGGTTCACATGGAGGTTTCCATCCCCTGCGTGGCCAAAGGTGGCAATGGGCAGGCCCCTGAGCTCGGAAAGCTGCCTGAGGAAGACCAGCATCTCCGTCATCCTGGAGCGGGGGNCGACCACATCGTGGGCCTTCTTGTGGGGGCNCCGCTCATAAAGGGCCGGGGACAGGGCCCTCCGGGCCTGCCACAGGCGCTCCCTGGCCTGCTCCTCCTGGGCTACCTGCAGCTCTGCCCCGGCCTTTCCCAGCAGCTCGGCCAGCCGCTGGGCCTCCTCTGAGAGGGCGGCCTCGGGACCGTCCAGCTCCACCAGCAGAAGGGCCTGGGCCCAGGAGGCAAGCCCCAGGGGGGTGTGCTCCTCCACCGCCTCCAGGCAGGCCCTGTCCATGAGCTCCATGCACCGGGGGATTATGCCGGCCCTCAGGGTGGCCTCTACCGCCCGGCCCACGGCCCCCAGGTCCTTGAAGAGCGCCAGCAGGGTGATGAGCCCCTCGGGCCGGGGCAGCACCTTGAGGACGAGCCTGGTGAACACCGCCAGGGTGCCCTCTGAGCCCACCAGGAGCCTGGCGAGGTCATAGCCCACCACCCCCTTGGGAGTGCGCCTGCCGACGCTTATGAGCCCTCCCGAGGGCAGCACCGCCTCCAGGGCCAGCACATGGTCCCTGGTGGTGCCGTACTTCAGGGCCCTGGGCCCTGCCGCATTGGTGGCCACATTGCCCCCCAGGGTGGAGAACTCCAGGCTGGCCGGGTCAGGCGGGTAAAACAGCCCCATCTCCCGAAGCTCCCTCTGAAGCCTCCCGTTGATGACCCCTGGCTCCACCACCGCCAGGAGGTTCGACGGGTCTATCTCCAGGATGCGCCCCATGTGCTCCAGGCTCAGCAGCACCCCTCCCTCCACAGGCACTGCCGCGGCAGTGGTGGCCGTGCCCGCCCCCCTGGGCACCACCGGCAGGCGATGCTCATGGCAGTGCCTGAGCAGGGCCACCACCTCGGCCACATTTCTGGGCCAGGCCACCGCGGCGGCCCGGCCCCTCAGGCCCGAGGCATCCACCCCGTAGGCCAGAAGGTCCTCCTCCTCGGTGGAGTACTCCCTTATGGGAAGGGAAAGAGGATGCACGCTGAATATATTTTTACATTAATCGGGCAGGAAAGTTGAGGAATTTTTCCCCGGCTGCCAAGACGGAAGAATCAACTGGCACAAGGTGGTGCAGTTCAACAGCCGGAACCTGGACCTAAAGGGCAGGCTCTAAAACCTATGACACCTCTGGCAGAGCTCCCTGGGCTTGACCCTCAACATGGCCTCAAACTCCCCCCCGTGAGGGTCATGGCAGGTGATGCAGGTTAGCAGGCCGTCCCTGAGGGGAAGCTCCGGGGGCACCTCCATGCTGGGGGCCACATCCACCACATGCTCGGTGGCCCCCACCCGCTGGGGATGGCAGCCCAGGCACAGCTGCCCCACAGGGGCCTTCAGGAGCCCGCCGGCAGCCATCTCGTGGGAGATGTGGCAGAGGCTGCAGTCCTGCTTTATCTCAGGGGCCTTTGACGACTGCGCCGCCGCCACCGCGGCCAGGGCCAGCACCAGGGCCAGGCTAAGGAGCCTCATGGAAATATCTTCTCACAACTGCCTCCCTGCTGGCAAGGAGCCCCCGGGTGCTTACATGCGCATACAGCCGCCCCTCGTGCACCAGGAGCTCCACCCTCACCCAGTAGCCCAGGCACCTCAGGAGAAGGCCTGCAAACACCATCCACACCGCCACCTCTATGAAGCCCACCCCTGGGTCGTGCCTGTAGCTCAGCACGCTGGCCTCCCTGAGGCCCTCAAACTTGAAGCTTCGGCCCAGCAGCCGCCTGCCCTCCCCCAGGGTGAGCCTGCCCAGCCTCTTGCGCCGGCCCTCAGGGTCGGTATAGGTAAGCTCAAAGAAGGGCTTTTCTATCTCCTGCCAGGTGCCGTCCTTTCTTTGCACCCTCCCTGTCTTGACCATACCGGCCCTTAGCTTGCCCTGAAGGCCCTCAAGCTCGAAGGGCTCAAAGGCCTTCACCTGGTGGAGCCTCCCTGCCACCCGCAGGGCTATCTCCTGCTCAAAGGCCATCTGGTACAGGACAAGACCCGGAAGCCTCAGCGGCCTGTTCACCCAGAGCTCGCCCTCAAGCTCCTGGCCCCGGGGCCCCTGCACCCATACCCTGCTTAGCCACATCTTGGGCACCAGGGTGGGCTCCTGGGCCTGCAGCTCCCCCATTCCCAGGGCCAGGGCCAGGCGGCTGAGACCGTCCCGGGGGTATTGAAGTCCCAGGGCCTGGTAGTGCTCCGTCCGGAACTCCAGGAGCCGAAGCCTGAAGCTCCGCTCGGGCCTCTCCCGGGGTATGTCCCCCCCCAGGCGGGCGAGCAGGCGGTTGAGACGGCTCTCGGGCTCCCAGAGCTGTATCTCCACGGGCTTCTGGGCGTCCTGCCAGAGGGTCACGGTGCCCTCAAAGGCGGCCAGGTAGGTGCTCAGGAAGCCCGCCACCGCCACCACTATGCCCAGGTGGTAAAGCCAGCTGAGCCACCAGTAGGGAAGGCCCCGCTCCAGCACGTACCTTCGGGGCTCGGCAAGCCTGGTCCTGAACCGCCGGGAGAGCCTCTCCAAGGTTTGCTCCAGGCGCCCCTGGGGCCCCAGCTCCAGGGTATGGGGATGCCTCAGGAGCCTCTCCGGGGGGGAAAGCCCCCAGGCGTTGGCCCTCACCCTGAGGTAGCCCCGCAGTCTCTCCAGGATGCACACCAGGAGGTTCAGGCACAGAAGGGCCGCCAGGGCCAGAAACNCCGGGCTGGCAAAGATGTCAAGCAGCCCCAAGGCCTTGACCAGCCCGGGGGCCCGGCCCCCGGCCTCCACATATTTCTCATACTCCATGCCCTGGGGAAACACCGTGCCCAGGACGAACATCACCGTCATGGCCCCCATGAGGTAGAGGGAGGTCTTCAGGGAGGAAAGCGTCCTGGTAAGGCTAGACCGCATAGGCATGAAGGCTCGGTATGCCCAGGAGCTTTGCCAGCCAGTTCACCCCCAGGAAGGTCATCACCATGCAGACGAACCCCAGGATGTTCAGCGCAGGGCTGAGGTTGCGCCTCCAGGCGGGCACCGCCTTTGAGTGAAGGTACATGGCGTACACCGTCCAGGTGATGAGGGACCAGACCTCCTTGGGGTCCCAGCTCCAGTACCTCCCCCAGGCCTCCTCGGCCCAGGCAGCCCCGGAGAATATGGCGAAGGACAGCATGGGGAAGCCGAACAGCACCAGGCGGTGGGCGTAGCGGTAAAACCCCTCCTGGGGAAGCCCGAAGAGCCTGCCCCTGGCGGTAAACCATCTGGCCCAAAGCAGCTGGCTCAGCTCCACTGCAAAGCTCACCACGAAGACCGCATAGGCCAGGAAGGCCACCACCACGTGCCACACATACCAGGGGCTCTGCAGCGCCGGCGGAATGGGCCTCAGCTCGGGACTGCGGCCCAGCAGGGCATAGAAGCAGGCCCCCGCCGCTATGGCCGCCACCGCTGCCCCGGGCACATGCACCCCCCGCCACCGGGCCTGAACCAGGAGGTAGCACAGCACCGCCGAGGCGGAAAACCAGCTGAGGGTCTCGTAGAGGTTCTGGAAAGGGGGCCTGCCCCCCTCCCAGGCCCTAAAGGCCACAAGAAGCACATGAAGCAGTAGCCCCGTCCAGAGCAGCCCGGTAAGGGCCCTGCCCAGGGCCTCCTTGGCCGTGAGGATGTAAAACAGCCCCAGCAGGGCCCCCACGGCATAAAGGAGGGCCACGCCCCAGAAGGCCCTGAGCTCCCACNCCAGGAGGAAGGCCTCCCGCCGAAGCAGCTCCTCAGGGCTCATCCAGGCCGGCCTCCTTCAGGTTGCCCACCACTGCCAGGACCATCTCCTGGGGCCTCAGGTACTTCCTGGCCACCCGCTTTATGTCCTCGGCACTTACTGCGCCGATGAGCTGGCGGAAGCGCTCCGGGTACCGAAGCCCCAGGCCGTAGAACTCTACCGAGGCCAGGAAGTCGGCCATGCGGCGCATCGTCTGGAGCCTCCTGGGAAAGCTCCCTATGAGGAAGGCCTTGGCGTCTGCAAGCTCCTGGGAGCTTACCTCCTCGGTGCGAAGCCTTTGCACCTCCTTGAGCACCGTCTCTATGGCCAGCCGGGCCGAAGGATTCTTGGTCTGGAGCCCTATCTGGAACACCCCCGGCTCGGCCCTACTGCTGAAGAAGCTGTGCACATCGTAGGCCAGGCCCATCTCGTCCCTTATCTTCCGCATGAGCCTTGAGGCAAAGCCCCCGCCGCCCAGCACATAGTTCATCACCTTGAGGGCGTAGATGTCAGGGTTTGAGCGCCTCACCCCCACATGGCCCATGAGCACCGTAGCCTGCTCCAGGGGCCGCTCTATCAGGATGGTGCGCTTCAGTGGCGGGGGAATTTGGTACCTGGGCCTTTCCGGCAGCGGTGCAGGCCGCCACTCCCCCAGGTACTTCTCTATGAGGGAGGAAAGCTCCTGTCTGCTCAGGGCCCCCACCAC